>UQDA01000008.1 GCA_900539715.1 uncultured Lachnospiraceae bacterium
CGAGGGCTTATCCTGACAGGTTGATAGGAAGATGTTGAATGGAAGATACAAGAGAGCTTCAGTGTTCAGTTTTGAAGGTATGATAAGATTAGGATGGCTTATTTGCTAAGTCATCCTTTTTTGTGTAGAAATCTTTTTAGGGAACGTAACGAAGCAGATGCCTAAATTCAATTTTTTCGACCGTATGTCCTCTTGTACACCGAGGGTAAAATCTGATATAATTAGGAAGGAAAAATTCCGGAAAGGTTGAAGATATATGTTAGAGAAAATTGAAAATTCTATCGCAGACGCCCAAATGGTTCTTGTAGGGATAGGAGCTGAAATGGAAGCGGATATGGATGGGAAGGATGCTTCATTTTATGATTCTTTAAAGGAACAGGCAGAGCGTGACCCTGCGGCAGCGCAGCTTTTCCGTTTCATGCAGGCGCAGAAAAAGGGACAGAGGTCTCGTGAAGAACTGGAGAAAAGCTATCAAAAGCTATCAAAGCTTTTAGAAGGGAAGAATTACTTTATTGTATCTTTATGCGATGATGGATTGATATATGAGGCCGGATTTGACGCAGAGAGGGTCGTGACGCCGGCTGTGCTGGAAGATGACGAAGCACCTTCCATGGAAGCGGATGATATTTCCAATGGAAAAACGGAGCAACTTACTCCGGCAGGTTATGAGGAAAAGGATTGGCAGCGTTACATGAAATGGCTGCAGGGAATCTTAAACAGAAAGCTTTGTATTTTGGAGCTGGGTGCAGGAATGGAAGCACCGCAGGTGATACGGTTTGCATTTGAAAAGATAACATTTTTTAATCAAAAGGCCTATTTATACCGTGTCCATTCTAAATTTCCTCAGCTGACGGAGGAACTGAAGGGGCGTGGATGCAGCGTTGCAATGCACCCGGCAGAGCTGTTAAAAGAATAAAGAGGAATGAGCGGATATTATCGATATCATCGGTTATGATGCAGAGAATTATGTATGCGAAAAAAGTATGCCTTGCCCGGATATGTATGGCGGCAGTTTTGTAAAAGGCGGAAATTTTGTAGACTTGAAGGATGTAGCTCTGGCGGCATCACTGTTCTATTATAAAAAGCTGGAAATAAGACAGGTAAAGGAATATTTACAACAGAAAGGAGTGGCGGTCAGATGTCAATGATAGATAACGACTGGCTTCCGGCACTGAAGGATGAATTCAGGAAACCATATTATGCGGAGCTGTTTTCCTTTGTAAAAGAGGAGTATGCGACAAAGGTGATATATCCTCAGGCAGATGACATTTTTAATGCATTTCATTTTACGCCCTTGAATGAGGTCAAGGTCGTTATTTTAGGGCAGGACCCGTATCACAACGAACGCCAGGCTCACGGATTATGCTTTTCCGTACAGCCGGATCAGGATATTCCGCCGTCATTGATAAATATTTATAAGGAATTGCATGATGACCTGGGGTGTTATGTACCGAATAACGGCTATCTGGAAAAGTGGGCGCGCCAGGGAGTACTTTTGCTCAATACGGTTCTGACTGTGCGGGCACATCAGGCAAACTCGCATCAGGGAAAAGGATGGGAGAAGTTTACAGATGCTGTTATCCGGGCGGTGAATGAGCAAAATCGTCCTATCGTATTTTTGCTTTGGGGTAGACCGGCGCAGCAAAAAGCATCAATGCTTGATAATCCTAACCATCTGATATTGAAGGCGCCGCATCCAAGCCCGCTTTCCGCATACAGGGGATTTTTTGGATGCAGGCATTTCAGTCAGACAAATGAATTTTTAAAGGCTCACGGCGTTTCGCCGATTGACTGGCAGATAGAAGACCGATGAGCAGTTATAAGAACGTCAGAGAATGAGGAGAGATTATGAAAAAAAGACCGTTTGTAACAAAAGAACAGATAGAGGAAATTGTAAAGACATATCCGACGCCTTTTCATATTTATGATGAAAAAGGTATCCGGGAGAATGCCCGCAGAGTAAAGGAGGCATTTGCATGGAATAAAGGCTTCAGGGAATATTTTGCGGTAAAGGCGACTCCGAACCCGTTCCTCATCGACATTTTGAGAGAATATGGCTGCGGCTGCGATTGTTCCTCGGATACAGAGCTTATGCTCTGCGATGCGATAGGCGCAAAGGGAGAGGAGATAATGTTCTCTTCCAACGATACTCCTGCGGAGGAATATGCGCTGGCTGCCAAAATGGGCGCTATCATCAATCTGGACGACATCACGCATATTGATTTTGTGGAAAAGATTTTGGGAAAACTGCCGGAGACGATGAGCTGCCGTTTTAATCCGGGCGGTATTTTCCGCATGAGCAACGGCATCATGGACAATCCGGGCGATTCCAAATACGGAATGACGGAGGCGCAGATGTTTGAAGCGTATCGGCTCATGAAGGAAAAAGGGGTAAAACGCTTCGGTATCCATGCTTTTCTGGCGAGCAATACGGTAACGAACGAATATTACCCTCAGCTTGCAAAACAGCTCTTTGAGTTGGCTGTCCGTCTGGAAAAGGAAACAGGGGCAGATATTGCGTTCATAAATCTGTCGGGAGGCGTGGGAATCCCTTACCGGCCGGAGCAGGAACCTAATGATATTCTTGCGATAGGCGAGGGGGTACGTAAGGTCTATGAAGAGGTGCTTACGCCGGCAGGAATGGGAGATGTGGCGATATATACGGAAATGGGACGTTTTATGATGGGTCCCTACGGGGCGCTCGTTACAAAAGCAATCCATGAAAAGCACATTTATAAAGAATATATCGGAGTAGACGCGTGTGCGGCAAACCTGATGCGGCCGGCGATGTATGGAGCGTATCACCATATCACCGTACTTGGAAAAGAGGATGCTCCCTGTGACCATGTTTATGACGTGACGGGTTCTTTGTGTGAAAATAATGATAAATTTGCGATCGACCGCCAATTGCCTGAGATTGAAAAAGGAGACTATCTGTTCATCCACGATGCGGGCGCACATGGATTTTCCATGGGTTACAATTATAACGGGCGGCTGCGCAGCGCAGAGCTTTTGTTGAAAGAGGACGGAAGCACGGAGCTCATCCGTCGTGCGGAGACGCCGAAGGATTATTTTGCGACATTTGACAGCTTTGAAGATTTTTATGGGAAGCTGAAGCTGTAAAAAAACTGCTTGCAAACAAAAGAAAGTTATGGTATCATAATTTTCAGTGCTGATGGTTCAGCACATGCCGGCGTGGCGGAATGGCAGACGCGGCAGACTCAAAATCTGTTTATGGTGACATAGTGCGGGTTCAAGTCCCGCCGCCGGCATTTAAAATTGTGCATCCTTTTATTTAATCGGAAACAGTCAGTGTTATAATTAAAGAGTTCGATTCTCGATGCTGTATTTTAAGAGATATGCTTAATGCATATCTTTTTTTATTTTTCTAAACAGGGATTTAAAGTTCCCATATGGGACTGGACTTTATCCAGATATAAAGGAGATAGTGTGCATGGATATAACGCTGATTCCAAACGAGGTGACGATACATTCATCGCTTTTAACAAGATACCAGAAGAAATGATTGGGCCAAACGAATCTGGATCGGCTTTCTTTTTGAAATAAGGCTACCGCAATCCCACTGGTTTTAGACGGTGGGTTAAGGTAGCTAAAAATCAGAAATTATTGTATGCTCATGGTATGGGAACATGGAAATGCTGAAAAGTATATAGAAAATCAAGGTTGAGGAGAATTCAGCAAAGCAGGAGGAGTTTTCATCTATATTATTTTAGGGTTTTGGAAGCGGCACTGGAAGAAAATCGTCCGGCATCTTGACAAGTAAAGGCAAATAGTGGTACGGTTACTGTGAAATTTTAAAAAGACATTCTTTATGATGAGGAGAAGAGCATGCAGGAGTTAAAACCGATCAAAGAAGGTAAAGTACGCGAGATTTATGACAACGGCGAAAGTCTGATCATGGTTGCCACAGACCGCATCAGCTGCTTTGATGTGATACTTCACAACGAAGTGACAAAGAAAGGCGCTGTCCTGACACAGATGTCCAAATTCTGGTTTGATATGACCAGGGATATTTTACCGAACCATATGATTTCTGTAGATACGAAGGACATGCCGGAGTTTTTCCAGCAGGAGAGATTTGAAGGAAAGTCCATGATGTGCAGAAAGCTTCAGATGCTTCCTATCGAGTGCATCGTGCGCGGCTATATTACAGGAAGCGGCTGGGCGAGCTATCAGGAGAATGGAACTGTCTGCGGAATCCGTCTGCCGGAGGGACTGCAGGAATCCGATAAGCTTCCTGAGCCTATTTACACACCTTCCACGAAAGCGGAGATCGGTGACCATGATGAGAATATTTCCTTTGAGCAAAGCGTTGTGCACCTGGAAAAATATTTCCCCGGAAAAGGTCAGGAGTATGCGGAGTTGCTTCGTGACAAGACAATTGCTATTTACAAAAAGTGTGCAGAATATGCGTTGAGCAAGGGAATCATCATTGCAGATACCAAATTTGAGTTTGGTCTGGATGAGGATGGCAATCTGGTAATCGGTGATGAGATGCTTACTCCCGACAGCTCTCGTTTCTGGCCGGCAGAAGGATATGAGCCTGGACATGGTCAGCCTTCTTTCGACAAACAGTTTGCACGCGATTGGCTGAAGGCAAATCCGGACAATGACTGGACACTTCCTCAGGAAATCGTGGACAAGACGATAGAGAAATATCTGCAGGCATATGAGATGCTGACAGGTAAAGAGCTGGCATAAAACGGAAATAAAAACGCGAGCGGTACTGGACATCTCCTTTTTTTCATGCTATGCTTTTGGTATCATTATAAATTTTGTTTGGAGGATGCAGAAGTCATGGCAAGAAGAAAGAAAAATATGACATTAGAAGAAGAGATGGCTTTTCTGGATGGCGAGATAACAAAGGCTGAAGATGCGCTGAAAGCATTAAAGACACGCAGAAAAGAACTTGCTAAGGCAAAAGAGCAGGAAGAGCTGCAGGCGCTGTACGCAGCCATCAAAGAGTCCGGAAAATCCGTAGCGGACGTGATTTCTACATTGAAATAAAGCAGAGCGATGTATTAATAGCGTATTGTTCTGAAAAAATGGGGGAACAGGCAGATACCTGTTCCCTGTTTTCATACGATAGAAACAGATAGCATGGGATAAAGCATAGGAGAAGAGCATGGGGAAGGAAAGAGTGATCCACGCGGCGCTGTTAGGGATAGGAACCGTTGGCGGCGGCGTATTTAAGCTGGCAAAGGAGCAGGAAGAGGATATTATCGCAAAGACAGGGGCACGTCTTGTCATCGATAAGATACTGGTTCGTGACAGGAATAAAAAGCGTGAAGGAGTTCCTCAGGAGCTTTTGACAGACGATTGGCAGGAAATCGTAAATGATGAAAATATAGAAATCATTATCGAGGTAATGGGCGGGATAGAACCTGCATTGACATGGCTGCAGGAGGCAATGCTGGCAGGCAAACAGGTTGTTACGGCAAATAAGGATCTGCTTGCCGAGCATGGCGCGGAGCTGTTTGCAGCGGCAGAGGAAAAGAGCTGCGACCTTCATTTTGAAGCGGCTGTAGCGGGGGCTATCCCTATCATCCGTCCCCTGAGGCAGAGTCTGACGGCGAGCCAGCTCACAGAAGTGATGGGTATCGTCAACGGGACGACCAATTATATCCTTACGCGTATGTCAGAGGACGGGATGGGATACGGAGACGCATTAGAACTGGCAACGGAGCTTGGATATGCAGAGAGCGATCCGACTGCTGATGTGGAAGGATATGATGCAGGACGTAAGCTTGCTATCATGGCGTCTATCGCATTTAATTCCCGTGTGACTTTTTCACAGGTCTATACAGAAGGCATTACCAGAATAACGGCGAATGATATCCAGTATGCGAAGGAATTCGGATATGTGATAAAACTGATAGGAATGACGAAGCTGACGGAGAATGGGATAGAAGTAAAGGTACATCCGATGCTTCTGCCGCAGGAGCATCCGCTTTCAGCGGTTCGTGATTCCTTCAATGCGGTGTTTGTGCATGGAAAGGCATGCGACGATGCGATGTTTATGGGCCGCGGAGCGGGACAGATGCCGACTGCCAGCGCGGTCATGGGCGATGTCATCGATGCAATGCGCAATATATTGCACAATGCCTGCGGAAAGATAGGCTGCGGGTGTTATAAAAATCTTCCGGTCAAGTCTGTGGAGGAGACGCAGAGCAGATTTTTCCTGCGGACTCAGGTCGTGGATAAGCCGGGAGTCCTGGCGAAGATTGCCGGTATTCTTGGGAATAACGGCGTGAGTATCGAGCAGGTTTATCAGAAAAAGAGCGTGGACGGGATTTCCGAGCTGGTAATAATAACAGATCTTGTACAGGAAAAACATTTTGACGATGCTCTTAAAGAATTAGAGTGTATGGATGTCGTAAAAGAAATTTCCGGTGTTATCCGTGTTTACGGATGACCCGCGTTAAGACACAAAAAGAAATATGGAGACCGCCCGGACGAAAGCGTTCGGGCGGTCTTATGTTTTATACGAGCTTCATGTCGATTCGTATGTCGTTGCCGGACACGGTCACATCTGCCATACTTCCGACAATGAGGGGCATCATCGGAGGAAGGTGTCCGAGGTCCACATCCATAATGACGGGGACATGATAGCGGGAAGCGGTGGACAGAATTGCTTCATAGGCATCCAGTCCCATCATTTCCTGACCGAAGCAGAGCGGTCGTCCGATGAGGAAGCCTTTTACATAACGAAACCATCCGGCATGTTCCATCTGCCACATTGCGCGGCGGATGGAAAAGACATTCAGGTCGCAGGCTTCCAGAAACCATATGATACCGTCGTTTTTATATTTTTCGATAAAATCCGTTGTCTTATCGTAGCTGGTACCCAACAGGTTTACGAGACAGTCCATGCAGCCGCCCAGTAGCCGTCCGGAAAAGAAAGCATCCCGGTCGGGAAAACGGCGGATAATGCGGGGCTCGGTCACATGATAGGGAACGAGCGGCTGGTTTTCATTTTTCAGGGAAGTACGTTCCCAAAGTTCATACCCGGAAACGCAGTAGCTTTGTCCAGTGAGGATGCCGAGGGCATCGTGAAGGGCGGGGTGCCACGGTTCCATGCCGAATGCTGCAGCGCAGGGACCGTAGACAGAAGCAGTGTCAGCGAGCGTTGCCAGCAGATAGGTCATATTTGTATTATCTGAAAATCCCATGTACCATTTGGGGGTGGACCGGGAAATGCGTTCAAAGTCCACATGGTCCAGAATTTCACACATGAGCTCTCCGCCGCCGCAGGATATCAGACAGTCGTTTTGGCTGCTGACATAATATTCGGTAAGCTCTTCACCGCACTTTTTGGGCGTATTGCTGATGCCGATGCCTTCCCCGGCGTAGCAGTTGGGACCAAGGTCGAGAGAATATCCGAGGGAGGAAAATTCTTTCAGGGCATTTTCAAAGGCTTCTTTGTAAGGGGAGGTATTGCAGCCAAAGGAAGGGGCGATAAAGCCAATCGTTCCGTTTGGCAAAAGGCTGTTTGGATATTTCATAGTAGTTCCTTTCTTGTGTGGAAAAAGATGCATTGACAAGGAGTTACAGCTTGACGTTTTCGGTCGGTACGATAAAGCCTTCTCCGAAGACTTCGCTTGTTTCGGTGATCATGACGAAGGCGCTGGGGTCAATCTCATGGGCAGCCTGACGTACTTTGTAGATTTCTGTTTTGGAGCAGGCGCATAAAAGAACCTGACGATCGATATCCGTATAGGCGCCTCTGGCGCGGATGGAGGTCGAACCTCTGGCGCATACCTCATCTATCCGGCTGGAAACCTGAGGACCGCAGGTGGTGATAATGATAGCGAGCTTTCCTGCGCTCGTACCGTACATTATCTTGTCAATGACAACGGATGTTACAAATGCTGCGATCAGACCGTAAAGCACAGCGTCTATATTGCCAAAGACAGGCCAGCCGATACCGATGATGACAAGGTCTATCGTCATTGTGACGACTCCGATAGAGAGATGCGGGTGAAGGGTTTTGATGGACATCGTTAAGAAGTCCGAACCGCCGGTAGAGGAACCGCGCATATAGATAAGCCCCAGACCGGCTCCGAAAAATACGCCGGAGAACAGTGCGGCGAGCATAGGATTGCCGTCATAGGCAGGCGTGAGCGGAAAGATAAAATCGAGAATGATGGTATTGATGATAATCGTGCGGATAGATTTGAGCATGAAATGTTTTCCGACGATGCGGTAGCTCATCAGGATGAGGGGAATGTTCAGAACAAGAGAGGTCGTGCCGATGGGAAGTCCCCAGAGATGATTGGCAATAAGGGCAAGTCCGGAGAGACCGCCCGGAGCAAAGTTTGCAAGCTTTGCAAACGTGTAGATGCCGATAGAAAAAAGGATATTGCCGACAATATCGCATATCCAGTCCAGGCATATGTCGCGGGTGTGTTGATTTAAATGAATGGAGTTTTTTAAAGATTTCATATGATGTTCTCCGTTTATTTATAGTATACATATAGATTGTGACATGGAGGGGAAAAAAAGTCAAGAAAAGTGAAAATCCATGTCATTTGCGCAGCTGCCCAGTTTAGAAAAAATTCAGAAAAAATTTCTTGAACTACGAAAAAGACAGGAGTAGGATATAAAAAGTAATTAACAACGTTAATTATTTATCATGTTAATGCTTGTGCACGGTGGGGAGGAGCCGGAGATGGAATCTATGAATCTTGTAAAGCAGTTTATGAAGGCGATGTCGCGGTTTCGGAAGATGGATTACAGCGTGCTGCATCCGGGAGCCGGAAACGGAGAATTTGCTGCGCTGGAGCTGATAAGCTGTCACAGCAGGCAGCAGGGAACATTATACGGAGTCTATGTCAGCGAGCTTTTAAAGGTCATGGATGTTTCAGCACCGGCTCTTTCAAGACTCTTACGGAGTATGGAGCAAAAAGGATTGTGTGTGCGGGAGATAGACCCGGACGACAGACGCAGCACTTGCGTTCATCTGACGCCTGCAGGGCAGCTGGCGAGAGACAGGGGACATACCCTGATGCTCGGATTTGCTTCCCGCGTGGTGAAGGGAATGGGAGAAGAAGAGTTCCGTCAGATGATCGCACTCTGGAACCGTTTCGGGGACGTGATGGAAAGCGAAATCTCAGCATTGAAGAAGGGAGACTGATATGTTTCGGCTACTGGGCTATTTAAAACAATGTAAAAAATCGGTGCTGGCGATCATTATCTTACTGATCGTACAGGCATATTGCGATCTGGCGCTGCCGCAGTATACGTCGGATATCGTAGACGTTGGTATTCAGCAGGGAGGTATCGAGCACGCGGCGCCCGAATGGATGAGGGAAGAGACGTATGACAGCCTGAAGAAGCTGATGACTTCCGGGGAAGAGGCAGTGGCAGCGTCTTTTTATGAAAAGACGGAAGATGGGAGTTTCCGGAGGACAACGGATAAAAGAGAGCATCTGGAGCAGCTGAATGAGGTATTCTCTATGCCGATGGCGATGCTTTCGGGAATAGAGGACATGGCAGCACAGGGAGCAGACGGTATCGCCATGCCGGAGGCGGCAGCCTTGTTGCAGACATCGGAGCTTTCAGACGAACAGCTGCTTGAGCTGAGGGAAAAAATCAGCGCTCAGATGGGCGATATGAGCCCATCCATGTTGGAACAAAAGGCGCTTCTTTTTGTACGGCAGGAATATGAGGCGATGGGAAAGGACACAGGTGCGGTTCAGACAAAATATCTTATCATGACGGGAGCCAGGATGCTCGGGTTTACCCTTTTGATGGTGATGAGCGCGATACTTGTAAGTCTGCTGGCGTCCAGAGCGGCTGCTCTGATAGGCAAAAATCTGAGAGGACAGGTGTTTGACCGGGTGATGTCGTTTTCAAATGCAGAGATGCACAGATTTTCTACGGCATCTCTGATAACGAGGAGTACGAACGATATCCAGCAGGTTCAGATGGTAGCGGTCATGCTTTTGCGGATGGTCATTTATGCGCCTATTGTCGGGATAGGCGGTGTGCTGAAGGTGACTGAAACAAAGACAGGGATGGCGTGGATAATTGCGCTGGCAGTGGCAGTGATAATGGCGGTCGTGCTTGTGCTGATGGGGATAGCCATGCCAAAATTCCAGAAGATGCAGCAGCTTGTGGACCGTCTGAATCTGGTATCGCGGGAAGTGCTGACAGGCTTACCGGTTATCCGGGCGTTTTCCAGAGAAAAATTTGAAGAAGAGCGATTTGACCGTGCGAACAGGGATTTGATGAAAACGCAGCTGTTTACGAACCGTGTGATGACACTCATGATGCCGACGATGATGCTGATAATGAACTGCGTGACGGTAATGATCGTGTGGTTCGGAGCCAAAGGAATTGATACAGGAAGCCTGCAGGTCGGTGACATGATAGCATTTATGACTTATACGATGCAGATAGTTATGTCGTTTTTGATGCTTACGATGGTATCTGTGATGCTGCCGCGGGCAGGGGTGGCGGCAGATCGTATCGAAGAGATACTGAATACGGACAGCAGCGTATCCGATGCAGAAGATGTTCAGGATGAAAAGCTGGACTGCAGGGGAGTTCTTTCTTTTGAAGATGTCAGCTTTAAATATCCGGGAGCGGATGATGATGCTTTGGAACATATCAGCTTTACGGCGGAGCCGGGAAAGACAACGGCGGTCATCGGAAGCACCGGCTGCGGGAAATCTACGCTGATAAACCTGATACCCAGATTTTATGATGTGACGGAAGGGCGTATCCTGCTGGATGGCGTGGATATCAGGCAGCTTTCCCAGCACAGGCTGCGCGAGGTGATAGGTCTCGTGCCGCAGAAAGGGATTTTATTTTCGGGAACTATCGCTTCCAACATTAAGCTTGCGGGAGAAGACAGAATAGGAGACGCGCAGATGAGAGAGGCGGCGCGTATCGCACAGGCAGAGGAGTTTATCGAAGGAAAGCCTGAAGGATATGAAAGCGCGGTAGCCCAGGGCGGAAGCAACGTTTCAGGAGGACAGAGACAGAGGCTGGCTATCGCCAGGGCAATCGCCAAAGAGCCGAAGATATATCTGTTTGACGACAGCTTTTCCGCATTGGACTATAAGACGGATGCAGCGCTGAGAAAAGCGCTCGCACAGAAGGCCTCCCGGGCAACGGTCATCATTGTGGCGCAGCGCATCAGCACGATCATGAATGCGGACCAGATACTTGTTCTGGAGGAAGGAAAGCTTGTCGGGAAGGGGACGCACAGGGAGCTTTTGAAAAACTGCAGCGCATATCAGGAAATAGCCCGTTCCCAGCTGTCTGAGAGCGAACTGAAAGGAGGGACGGAGCGATGAGCCAGAAACATTCAGGACGCCCGATGATGGGGCACGGACATGGACACGGGATGGTATCCGGTCAAAAGGCGAAGGATTTTAAAGGAACAGTCGGAAAACTGTTTTCCTATCTGGGGAAATACCGTATCGGTCTGGCAGTGGTCATGGTCTTTGCAGTGGGCAGCACGATATTCAGTATTATCGGTCCCAAAGTATTGAGCAAGGTAACGACGGAATTGTTCAACGGCCTTGTGGCGAAGGTAAGAGGAATCGGAGGCATTGATTTTGGACGGATAGGTCAGATATTGACCTGGCTGCTCGGAATATACCTTGTCAGCGCACTGTTTAATTTTATCCAGGGATGGCTGATGACAGGTATCACACAGAAGCTGTGCTTTCGGATGCGCAGGGAGATTTCGGAAAAAATACACCGGATGCCGATGAAATATTTTGAATCCAGAACAGTCGGAGAGGTGTTGTCCCGTATCACAAATGATGTGGATATGCTGGGTCAGAGCCTGGGACAGAGCATCACGCAGCTGGTCACTTCGGTCACGATGATGATAGGCGTACTCATCATGATGCTTTCGATCAGCCCTCTTATGACTGTCATCGTCTTTGTCATTCTTCCGGTTTCAGGAGGTTTGATAGGAGCAGTGGTAAAGCATTCCCAGAAATATTTCATCCAGCAGCAGGAGTGTCTGGGCAGTATCAACGGACAGGTGGAGGAATGCTACAGCGGTCACAATGTTATCCGGGCGTTTAATCGGGAAGATGCGGTGAAGGCAGAATTTAACGGAACCAATGAAGAACTGTATCAGTCTGCCTGGAAGTCTCAGTTTATCTCCGGAATGATGCAGCCTATCATGACGTTTGTGGGAAATCTCGGTTATGTGGCGGTAGCGGTCAGCGGAAGCATCCTGACGGTAAAAGGAACGATAGAGGTCGGCGATATTCAGGCATTTATCCAGTACGTGAGAAACTTTACCCAGCCTATCACGCAGATCGCACAGGTATCGAATATGCTGCAGTCTACAGCGGCAGCGGCAGAGCGCGTGTTTGAGTTTCTGGAGGAAGAGGAAGAGGACCAGACCGTAGAAAACCCGGTCGGCATCGAGGGGCTTACCGGGGCGGTCTCCTTTGAGCATGTGCAGTTTGGATATACGCCGGAAAAAATCATCATCAAAGATTTTTCCTGTCAGGTAAAGCCCGGACAGACGGTGGCGATAGTCGGTCCTACGGGAGCGGGAAAAACGACGATGGTAAAGCTGCTGATGCGGTTTTACGATGTGAACAGCGGGGCAATTTGTCTGGACGGCTATGATGTGCGCCGGTTCGACAGGGGAAAGCTGCGCGGAATGTTTGGTATGGTACTGCAGGATACATGGCTGTTTAAAGGAACCATTATGGAAAACATCCGTTACGGTCGTCTGGATGCTACGGATGAGGAAGTGATCGCAGCAGCAAAGGCAGCGCATGCGGACAGGTTTATACGGACGCTTCCGGGCGGATATCAGATGGAACTCAATGAAGATGCTACGAATGTGTCCCAGGGACAAAAACAGCTTTTGACGATAGCGCGAGCCATCCTTTCCGACAGTCCCATCATGATATTGGATGAGGCGACCAGCTCTGTGGATACGAGGACCGAGATACAGATACAGAAGGCGATGAACAATCTGATGAAAGGGCGCACGAATTTTGTCATAGCACATCGTTTGTCCACCATCCGGGATGCGGATGTGATACTCGTGATGAAGGACGGCGATATCGTGGAGCAGGGTGCTCATGAACAGCTGCTGGCAAAGGGAGGCTTTTACGCACAGCTGTACAATTCCCAGTTTGAGGAATCGAATCGTTAAAATATTGCAGTATTTCCTTAAAAATTTGCATAGACATCCTGCGGCGCAATGACGTATGATAACATTGTGCCGCAGGATGGCGCAATTACGGCAAAACAGCCCGTATTATAAAAAAGACATGTGAAAAGGGGAAGGAAATATGGCGGTTTATACAGACAGGGAGAGCAGGGTATTTACACTGCAGACAAAAAACACGACCTATCAGATGAAAGCGGATGATAAGGGCGTGTTTTTGCACACTTACTATGGAGAAAAAACGGATAACAGTGATAAATCTTATCTGATACGCTGTGCAGACAGGGGATTTTCAGGGAATCCATATGAGGTCGGGACATTTGACCGCAGCTATTCGCTGGATATGCTTCCGCAGGAGTACAGCTGTTTTGGAACGGGGGATTATCGTATCAGTGCGCTGAGAGTCCGGCAGGCGGACGGAAGCCGCGCGGCAGAGCTTCGGTATGCAGGCTGCGAGACCAGAAAAGGAAAATACGCGATTCCCGGGCTTCCGGCGGCATATGGAGCTCAGGAAGAAGCGGATACACTGGAAGTTATTTTAAAAGATGAGGCATGCGGGATCGAGGTACGGCTTTTATACGGCGTTTTTGAAAAAAAGGATGTAATAACGAGAGCGGTGCGGATAACCAACCGTTCTGAAAGGCCGGTCGTGCTGGAAAAGGCGGCGAGCCTGTGTCTGGACTGGCAGCAGGGGGGATTTGACTGGCTTTCGTTTTACGGACGTCATGCGATGGAGCGCAACGTGCAGCGCACCGGCATCGCACATGGTGTGCAGTCGGTAGGGAGCGTGCGTGGCGCGTCGAGTCATCATTATAATCCGTTTGCTGTTTTATGTGAAAAAGGGACAGATGAGACAAAGGGGCTTTGCTATGGATTTTCCTTTATGTACAGCGGGGAATTTCTGATTGAGGCAGAAAAGGATCAGGCGGATCAGACGAGGTTTGTGTGCGGAATCCATCCGGATGATTTTGACTGGACATTAAATCCAGGAGAGAGCTTTGATACGCCGGAGGTGTTGATGAGCTGCAGTGCGGAAGGATTCGGCGGGATGAGCCGCAATCTGCATGACCTGATACGGGAAAACGTGTGCAGAGGAGAATGGAAGCATAAGCGCCGTCCGATATTGATCAACAACTGGGAAGGCACTTATTTTGACTTTACAGGGGATAAGCTTGTATCCATAGCTGAAGAGGCTGCAAAGTTGGGCGTGGAGCTGTTTGTCATGGACGACGGATGGTTCGGAAAGCGGGACAGTGACAATTCGGGTCTGGGCGACTGGTATCCTAACGAAGAGAAGCTTGGCTGCACGCTCAAAGAGCTGGGAGAGCGGATAGAGGCGCTGGGCATGAAGTTCGGTATCTGGTTTGAGCCGGAATGTATTTCCGAGGACAGCGATTTGTACCGGGCGCATCCTGACTGGGCGGTACAGATTCCCGGACGGAAACCGAACCTGAGCCGTAATCAGCTCATTCTGGATTTTTCCAGAGAAGATGTTCAGGAATACATCATAGAAAGGCTGTCGGCAGTTTTAGACAGCGCGCCGATATCTTATGTAAAGTGGGACTTTAACAGGAGTATCTGTGATAAATTTTCGGCAAATCTTTCTGCCGGGCGGCAGGGAGAAATGGCGCACCGCTTTGTGCTGGGGCTTTACCGTGTGCTGGAGGAGCTTCTGGAGAGGTATCCTCATCTGCTTCTGGAGGGCTGCAGCGGGGGCGGCGGACGGTTTGATACAGGGATGCTGTATTATTCGCCCCAGATATGGTGCAGCGATGATACGGATGCTATCGAACGGCTTCAGATTCAGTATGGAACATCCTTTGCGTATCCGGTCAATACGATGGGAGCGCACGTTTCCGCAGTCCCGAACCATCAGACGGGCAGGGTGACGCCCATTGCGACAAGAGCATGCGTTGCGATGGCGGGAACCTTTGGTTATGAGCTGGATGTAAACAAAATGACGGATGAGGAAAAAGAGGCGGTAAAACGCCAGATACAGATATTTAAAGAGCAATATGACCTCATTTCCTATGGAGATTACTACCGGCTGACCGATGTGCAGAAAAGCTCCTGCGCGGTATGGGAGACGGCGGCAAAAGATGGCTCAGAGGCGCTGGTAAGCGCCGTGTGGCAGCATGTTCAGGCAACCCCGGCATTTTTGAATGTAAAGGTAAGGGGATTGTGCGAAGACGGTATGTATCGGGTCATGAGAACGGCGCTGAAGGAAAAGGATGCAGGGGCACAGGAAAAGGAAGAACAGGTAATTTCCGGCTCTTCCCTGATGCACGGCGGGCTTCCGATCCCTGCGGCGGACGGCGAATATGCGGCATGGCAGATATATTTAGAGCGGATTTCGTAAGAAAAATCTACTTTATGTACTTTTAAGGGACTGTTCATAGAATGGACATATATTTGCCATCATTTTATCACAATTATAGGGTACTATATGATTTGTAAAGGCGAAAGCCGGACACTTTTTCATTTTTCTTCCTTTCAAACATAACAGACGGGACTCCTGGTCAGAGGAGTCCCGTTTTGTTTTTGACAAAGGTATTTTAGAAGTGTAAAATGAGAGAGACAGGGCGGCGTATTGCCGCAGCTGAATGATGAAACATAAAGGAGAACCGATATGGGTGAAGTAAAGACCATCCCGGCGCGCAGCGAAGTCAGAAAAGAAGACACGTGGGCGCTGGAAGATATGTATGCGGACAGACAGGCGTGGGAGGAGGATTTTGCAAAAGCGAAGGAAATAGCGGAGCAGGCAGCTTCCTATGCGGGAAAGCTTGGAGAAAGCGCGGAAAATCTTCTGGGCTACTGCAGCCTGTCGGAAGAGCTGGACTGCGTTTTGAGCAATGTATACGGTTATGCGGCGAGGACAAAAGATCAGGATACCTCGGATGCGGACGGCCAGACGCTGGCGGCACGGGCAATGAGCCTGTATGTGGAATGCAGCGGACTGACTTCTTTTGCCGGACCGGAGATACTGGCGGTAGCAGAGGAGAGGCTGGAGGAGTTTTATGCAGAAAGACCGGAGCTGGAGCGCTACAGAAGGAGCATCGGGGAGGTGCGCCGCTGCAGAGAACATATATTATCTCCTGAGCTGGAAAAACTTCTGGCAGATGCCGGAGAGATGGCGCAGGCGCCCGGCGATGTATATTCCATGCTCGTAAATGCGGACTTAAAATTTGAGCCTATTAAGGACAGCAGCGGCCAGGAATATGAGGTAACGGGCGGAAGCTTTATTCCACTGATGCAGAGTCCCGACAGAGAAGTAAGAAAGGCTGCGTTTACTTCGCTCTATACCTCATACGGGAATGTCATCAATACGGCAGCATCCCTGCTGAATTCCCAGGTAAATCAGCTGAAGTTTTTTGCAAAAGCGCGCAAGTATCCGGATGCCCTGCACGCATCTTTAGATAACACCAATGTGCCGGTCGAGGTATATCATAATCTGATAGGGGCCGTTCATGAGGATATCGGCATCCTGCACCGTTACATGAAGCTCCGCAAAAAGCTGATGGGCGTGGATGAGCTTCATATGTACGATATCTACACATCCCTCGTCCCGGATGCGGACGTAAAGATTCCGTTTGCGGATGCGAAGAAGGAAGTGCTGGAAGCGACCGCAGTACTCGGTGAGGAGTATACGAGAGTCCTGAAAGAGGGCTTTGAAAACCGCTGGATAGACGTCTATGAAAACAAGGGCAAACGCGGCGGCGCATACAGCGCGGGCGAGCTCGTACATCCGTACGTACTTTTAAACTATAAAGAGACTCTGGATTCAGAATTTACTTTGGCACATGAGATGGGTCATGCAATGCATTCCTGGCTTTCCACGAAAAACCAGAATCCTGTGGACAGGGATTATGTGATATTTGTGGCAGAGGTGGCCTCCACCTGCAACGAAGCCCTGCTCATGCAGCACTTGTTAAAGAAGACAGAGGATAAAAAGACGCGTGCCTACCTCATCAATTACTTCCTGGAGCAGTTCCGTACGACGCTGTACCGTCAGACAATGTTCGCCGAGTTTGAGCTTATGATAAATGAAGAAGTGGCAAAGGGTGGCAGCCTGACAGCAGAGGGACTGAACAAAATGTATCACGACCTGAACGTATTCTATTATGGAGAGGACGTGGCAGTGGACAGCCTGATAGACAGGGAGTGGGCGCGGATCCCTCATTTCTATTATAACTATTATGTGTTCCAGTATGCGACCGGATTTTCTGCGGCAATGGCGCTGTCCAAACGTATTCTGGAAGAGGGCGAGACTGCGGTAAAGGATTATCTGGAGTTTTTGTCCGGCGGCTGCTCGAAAGATCCGATATCTCTGCTGAGAGGAGCCGGAGTGGATATGAGAACAGCAGAACCTGTACACAGTGCGCTTGCCCTGTTTGACAGCCTGCTTGATGAAATGGAAGAATTGATGAAAGACTGAAGAATGTCTTTCGGATTCTGAGGCAATGCCCGGATCGCTCTGGTGTCAGACGATTCGGGTATTTGTGCGAAATTGTGAGAAATTGACTGGATAAAAAAAGAAAATGGTGCAGATTTCCAAAAAACGGCTTGACATGGGGAGGAACATTTGCTAAACTATAAATAGTTAAGGGGCGGATAACAGAATATAAAATTGGATTGTTACTGGCAGGCAGGCAAAACCATATTTTATAAATTGATCGGACGTTATTTTGTGGATGTTGGTGATTGATTTATAAAATGTGGTTTTTTATTTTTTCGGGACGCTGAAAGTTTCGGTCTGCTCTGCGCCCGGCTGGAGTAAAGCATGAAAATACAGAAGGTCATTAACAATAATGTTATCTCGGCTCTGGATGAAAACGGGCAGGAGATAGTTGCGATGGGCAGAGGAATAGGCTTTCAGAAGAAGGCCGGGGAAGAGATGCCGGAGAGTGCGGTAGAGAAGGTTTTTCGTCTGGAAAGCCCCGACCTGCTGGAACGCTTCAAACAGGTCCTTGCAAACATGCCGCTGGAATGCATCCAGATATCCGACCGGATTATTTCCTATGCGAAGGAGCGGCTTTCCATGCGGCTCAATCAGAATGTTTACCTGACTTTGACAGACCACATCGCCTTTGCACTGGAACGGTATAAAGAAGGGATGTTTTTTGAAAACGCCCTTTACGGGGAGATACGCCGTTTTTATCCGGAGGAGTTCAAAATCGGACAGAAGGCTCTTTTGCTGATAGAGGAGCAGACCGGCATAAGGCTGCCGGAGGACGAGGCGGCATCCATTGCGTTTCATCTTGTGAATGGCGAATTCGGAGGTCTGAAGCTCAGGGATACGCAGGTTATGACAGATATGATACGGCATTTGGCAGAGCTGGCGGGAGAGGCTTATCCGCTTCCGGATGATTCCATTTATACGGACCGGTTGGTAACAAATCTGAAATTTATTCTGAGCAGGATGATACAGGACAGACCTGCGGTCACGGCGGGAGATGAGGAGTTTAATGCTTTTGTGAGGATACATTGTCCGAAAGAGTATGAACTCGCACAAAAGATGAAAGACTACATAAAGTCCGTCATAAACTGTGATATGATGGAAGACGAAGTGGTTTATATGGCAATACAGTTAAAATATACGGCACAGCCGAAGTGACAGGAGGATACTGAGATGGGATTTTTTGACAGGTTTAAGAAAAACAGCGCGAATGATGGTATCGTGCTGGCAGCTCCGATGAAGGGAAGATGCGTCAGCATCAAGGAAGTTCCCGACCCGACTTTCGGAGAAGAAATTCTGGGAAAGGGCATTGCAGTCGAGCCTGAAGACGGTCATGTATATGCACCGGCAGACGGCACGATCAGCACGGTATTTCCGACAGGTCATGCAGTGGGAATGACGACTGCAGACGGGACGGAGATACTCATCCATATCGGTCTTGACACAGTTGAATTAAACGGCGGGCCGTTTGAATTAAAGGTAGAGAGCGAACAGCAGGTTAAAAAAGGAGACCTTCTGGTTGTTGCAGATTTGGAAGCTATCCGTAAGGCAGGCAAGGCGACTATTACACCTATGGTCATCTGCAATACGGATGAGTACAGCAACATCGAGTGCTTTACCGGCAAGGTGGTAGAACCGGGCGATGAAGTGATGAAGCTTACAAAGTAAGAGCGCGGGAAGGACAGAAAAATGATTATTTGTTCCGGAAAGAGCGTCCTGAAAGGGGTCGCTATCGGTAAGATATATTTTTACAAAAAACAGGAATATGTCCTGGAGAGAAAGACAGTGGCGGATACAGAGGCGGAGGTGGCTCGTTTTGAGGCTGCAAAAGCCGAGGCAATGGAGCAGCTGGACGCTCTGTATCACAAGGCGTTGCAAGAAGCCGGCGAAGAGCAGGCGATGATATTCGACGTGCATAAGATGATGCTGGATGACGGAGATTATCTGGAATCCATCTGCAGCATGATACGCGATGAAAAGGTCAATGCAGAATATGCGGTGAGCATGACGGGCGAGAATTTCTCGGCGATATTCGCGTCGATGGATGACGACTATATGAAAGCCCGTGCAGTTGATGTAAAGGATATTTCAGGCAGAGTGGTCAATGTCCTTGCGGGGATAGGAGATGGGAGCATTGAATCGGATGTCCCTGTGATACTGCTGGCAGACGATCTTTCTCCCAGTGAGACGGTGCAGCTTGATAAGAGCAAGATACTGGCGTTTGTTACCAAAAACGGTTCCGCAAATTCCCACACTGCGATTCTGGCGCGTTCCATGAATATTCCGGCTCTGGTAAAGACGGATGTGGCGCTGCTGGAAGAGTATAATGGAATCCAGGCGGTTGTTGACGGTATAGACGGCACATTTATCATCAATCCGGATGAAGAAACCTCTCAGAAGATGATCCGTAAAAAAATGGAATATGAGAAGGAGCGCACGGAACTGTTAAAACTGATTGGCAAGGATAATGTAACGACGGACGGACGCCGTATCAATGTATATGCCAATATCGGCAGTGTTGAGGATGTGGAAAAAGTTCTTGCCAATGACGGCGGCGGCATCGGGCTGTTCAGAAGCGAATTCCTGTATCTGGGCAGAGAGGATTACCCTACCGAAGAAGAACAGTTTGAGATTTACAAAGAAGTATTGTCCCGCATGGGCGGCAGAAAGGTTATCATCCGGACGCTGGATATCGGAGCGGATAAGCAGGTGGATTATTTTAAGCTTCCGAAAGAAGAGAATCCGGCCATGGGGTATCGTGCCATCCGCATTTGCCTGGATCGTGTAGATATTTTTAAAACCCAGCTTCGTGCGATTTACCGCGCATCTGCATTCGGAACTGCTGCAATCATGTTCCCGATGATCATTTCCGTTAATGAGATCAGACGGATCAAGGAGATCGTGGAGGAAGTCAAAGCAGAGCTGATCAAAGAAGGAAGAAGCTTTAACCGTGTGGAGCTTGGAATTATGATCGAGACGCCGGCAGCAGTCATGATAAGCGAAGAGCTGGCAAAAGAGGTTGAGTTCTTCAGCATCGGAACGAACGATCTGACGCAGTATACGCTGGCAATAGACAGACAGAATCAGAGTCTTGACAATATTTATGATTCCCATCATCCGGCAGTACTGCGGATGATTCAGATGACGATAGAAAATGGTCACAAGGGCGGCGCGTGGGTAGGTATCTGCGGCGAGCTCGGAAGCGATACGACGCTGACAAAGACCTTCGTTGATATGGGAATCGATGAGCTTTCCGTATCCCCGACTTATATTCTGGGGCTGCGTAAGGCAATACGCGAAATCTGAGCGATATTTCAGAAAGGAGATTTGAATTAAGATGAAACAGTTTTCTTACACCATTCAGGATGAGTTGGGTATTCATGCAAGACCGGCAGGGCTTTTGACAAAAGAGGCATCCAAATTCAAGAGCACAGCATCCGTTGAATGCAACGGCAAAAAGGGCGATGCAAAGAAAATAATGTCTCTGATGATGCTGGGCGCAAAGAAAGGCCATACCGTTGAGGTTACGGTAGAAGGCGAGGACGAGGAAGCAGCAGCGGCAGCGCTGGAGGCTTTCCTGAAAGAAAACCTGTAACTGGTTTATAAGTCCGTGTTTGCGGACTGCGTAAAAGTGTGTGCACCGTCTCCTGTATCATACAGGAGGCGAGCCAAATAAAAATCAAGTTCCGTAGCTAGGGCGGAACTACATATTAAAAAAGGGGGTACTCCTTATGAAATGGTTGCAGAAACTCGGTAAAGCGTTAATGCTTCCGGTTGCGTGTCTGCCTATCTGTGGTATTCTGATGGGCATCGGATATCTGATGTGTCCTTCTACAATGCAGGGCGGCGAAGTTACCGGTATTGTGCAGATGATCGGCTTCTTCCTTGTAAAGGCCGGCGGCGCTCTGATCGATAACATTGCGATTCTGTTTGTAATCGGTGTTGGTGTAGGTATGTCTGATAATAACGATGGTACCGGCGGTCTTGCGGCTCTGGCATCCTGGCTGATGATCACATCCCTGCTCTCAACAGGTGTAGTTACAACCCTGATGCCTTCCGTTGTTGAAAACGAAAAGGCTATGCTGGCATTCGGCAAGATCCAGAACCCTTTCATCGGTATTATGGCAGGTGTGATCGGTTCTACATGCTACAACAAGTTTAAGAGCACGAAGCTGCCTGACTGGCTGTCCTTCTTCTCTGGCAAACGTTCCGTTGCAATCATCTCCGGCGTTGTGTCCATCATTGTTGCAGCTGTTCTGCTGTTCGTATGGCCTCTGATCTTCGGCGGACTTGTAGCTCTGGGCGAAGGCATCGTAGGTCTGGGCGCTGTCGGCGCAGGTATCTATGCATTCCTGAACCGTCTGCTGATCCCGTTCGGTCTGCATCACGCGCTGAACAACGTATTCTGGTTTGACACCATTGGTCTGGGAGACCTGTCTCACTTCTGGGCAGGCGAGACATCTGCAGATGTAAGCTGGAGCCTTGGTATGTATATGTCCGGCTTCTTCCCTTGTATGATGTTCGGTGTACCCGGCGCGGCTCTGGCTATGATCCAGACAGCGAAAACAAACAAGAGAAAAGTAGCGATTGGTCTGGTTGGTTCCGCAGCCATCTGTGCGTTTGTCTGCGGCGTTACCGAGCCCTTCGAGTTCTCTTTCATGTTCCTTGCTCCTGCACTGTATGTAATCTACGCTGCACTGTACGGCATCTTCACAGTTATCACCGTTATGCTTGGCTTCCGTGCGGGCTTCTCTTTCTCCGCCGGCGCAACAGACCTGCTGTTCTCCGCATCTCTGCCTGCAGCTGCTAAGACATGGCTGATTCTGCCTCTGGGCCTTGCAGCATTCGTAGTATTCTATCTGGTATTCAGATTTGCGATCGTGAAGTTCGACCTTAAGACTCCCGGCCGTGAAGATGACGATGTAGAAGCTGAGAAGAGCGTTACCCTTTCCAACAACGACTTTACAGAAGTTGCAAAGATCGTTCTGGAAGGTATCGGCGGCAAAGAAAACGTTGCAAGCCTTGACAACTGCATCACAAGACTTCGTTTTGAAATCAAGGACTACACCAAGGTTGATGAGAAGAAGATCAAATCCGCTGGCGTTGCGGGCGTTATCCGTCCCAACAAGACTGCGGTACAGGTCATCATTGGTACCAAGGTTCAGTTCGTTGCTGACGAAATGAAGAAGATGCTGTAAGGTATTTTTCAAAAGATAAACTGAATATTGTGTGTGCTCGAAGAGGGCACTGATCCCTAGCGCATCGGGAGTCTTCCAGAAGAAGACTCCCGATTTTTTTACTGCTGCAACTTCAGTCAGCGCCCGGGGCTGCTGAAGTTGTTTGGCCTGATTTTTGCAAAAGGTATTGAGAAAAGTTTCAGAATGAGCTAAAATAGAGTACAGGACTGGCGGAAGCTCCGCCATTAAAAAGCTGCGTATGCGGCGGAAAGAGGATAAGATGAGAATTATCAGAACAAAAGACTATAATGACATGAGCAGAAAAGCGGCTAACTACATCGGCTCGCTGATCATCAACAAACCCGATTGCGTGCTGGGTCTTGCAACAGGCTCCACTCCTATCGGAACATACAAAAATCTGGTTGCAGGCTATGAGAACGGCGATTATGATTTCTCCAGCGTAAGAAGCGTAAACTTAGACGAGTACAAGGGGCTTCCGAAGGAGAATGAGCAGAGCTACTATTATTTCATGCATGACAATCTTTTCTCGCATGTAAATATCGACCCTGCAAATACCCATCTGCCGGATGGCACAGAGCCTGACAGCGAGAAGGCATGCACAGAGTACAATGAAGTTATCGCTTCTATGGGCGGCGTTGATCTGCAGCTTTTAGGCCTTGGCCATGACGGACATATCGGCTTTAACGAGCCTAACGATGAGTTTGACAAAGAGACACACTGCGTTGACCTGACAGAGATGACTATCGAAGCCAACAAGCGTTTCTTCAACTCCATCGACGAAGTTCCCCGTCAGGCATATACGATGGGCGTAGGCACTATCATGCGTGCAAAATGCGTGCTGATGGTTGTAAGCGGCAAAGATAAGGCTCAGATATTAAAGGATGCGTTCTTCGGACCGGTTACCCCTCAGGTTCCCGCTTCCATCCTGCAGTTCCATCCGAACTTTGTTCTTATCGCAGATGAGGATGCTCTGTCTTTAATCTGAAGCTGATTTAAAGTAGAAGAGAATGATAAAGTGCTGCGGTGCGGTTCGTGCCGCAGCATTTTTTAAAGGAGGATATCATGGTTATTCAGAGTAAAAGAGTGTGGATCGCCGGACAGTTTATTCCGGCACAGGTGGAAGTGGAAGAAGGAAAGATAAGCAATATTTATCCTTACGGGACGAAAGCGGCAGATGAAGATTTCGGGGAGAAGAGAATTGTGCCCGGATTTATCGATGTACACACCCACGGCGCTTACGGCTTCGATACGAATGACGCTGAAGAGGAAGGGTTAAGGGATTGGATGAAGCGGATACCGGAAGAGGGTGTGACTGCGATACTGCCGACGACGGTGACCCAGATGCCGGATGTCCTGACAAAGGCTGTTGCTAATGTGGCAAAGGTCGTAGAAGAAGGATACGAAGGTGCAGAAATCCTCGGAATCCATTTTGAAGGGCCGTATCTCGATATGGAATATAAAGGGGCGCAGCCTCCGGAAGCGATAGCAGTTCCGACTGTCGAGCAGTTTAAGATGTATCAGGAAGCGGCGCACGGGCTTATCAAATATATCACGATGGCGCCGGAGCATGACCCTGATTTTGCGCTGACCCATTACTGCAGCCAGACAGGCGTGGTGGTCAGCATGGGGCATTCCAGCGCGACCTACGAGCAGGCGCTGATGGGCATCGCCAACGGCGCGATGAGCATGACCCATGTTTATAACGGTATGACGCCGTATCATCACAGAAAGCCCGGTCTGGTCGGCACGGCGATGCGCGTGCGCGACATTTACGGGGAGGTTATTTGTGACGGCTGTCATTCCCATCTGGCTGCGCTGAACAATTTCTTTACGGCAAAGGGCAGGGATTATTCTGTCATGATAAGCGATTCCCTTCGTGCAAAGCATTGCCCTCCGGGCGGCAACTATGAGCTGGGCGGACATCCTATCGAAATCGGCGAGGATGGTCTGGCGCGTTTAAAGGGAACAGATACTATCGCAGGAAGCACGCTGAATATGAATAAGGGCTTAAAGATACTTGTGGAGGATGCGATGGTACCGTTTGATACCGCGCTTAATTCCTGCACGATCAATCCGGCGCGTGTTCTGCGGGTGGATGACCGGAAAGGCAGACTTGTAGCCGGTTATGATGCGGACATGGTCGTTCTGGAAGACGATTACAGCGTAGCGCAGACTTATTGCAGAGGAACTGCGATGTTATAAATAGCAGAAGGAAAGGAGGATTCCTATGGTCGAACTGACGTGTAAGCAGACGGAAAAGCTGATCCCGAAATTTATCAAGGATGAAATGGATGAACGCACAAAAAAACAGTTTCTGGAGCATGTGGAATCCTGTCCATCCTGTCTGGAGGAGCTGAGCATCCAGTTTCTTGTAATAGCCGGGATGCAGAGGCTGGAAAACGGAGATACTTTTGATTTAAACAGGGAACTTCGGATGAAGATAGATACGGAGAAACGGCATCTTCATGTGCTGGATTCCCTGCAGCATGGGCTGTACGCCACAGAAGCGCTGGCGATACTTGCGACAGTGATGATATTGGCGATATTTGTGCTGTAAATATTTTTGACGGTGGTATTTTGAATGAGTGAAAAACTGGTTTTGATCGACGGACACAGCATATTGAACCGCGCTTTTTACGGAGTGCCGGACCTTTCAAATGCACAGGGGCTGCATACCAATGCGGTATACGGCTTTTTAAATATCCTGTTCAAGCTGCTGGACGAAGAGAAGCCGGATTATCTGACGGTGGCGTTTGATGTGAAGGCTCCGACTTTCCGGCATGAGATTTTTAAGGAATATAAAGGTACAAGAAAGCCTATGCCTCAGGAGCTGCGCGAGCAGGTACCGGTGCTGAAGGATGTGCTGCATGCCATGGGCATCAAAACGATGGAGCAGGCGGGTCTGGAGGCGGACGATATACTGGGGACGCTGGCAAAGAGAGCGGAAAAAAAGGGGATGGACGTTTCCCTTGTCTCCGGGGACAGAGACCTTTTGCAGATAGCCACGGATAAGATAAAGATACGCATTCCCAAAACAAAAGGAACGCGTACTGAAGTGGAGGATTATTATGCTTCTGACGTACAGGAAAAGTATGGAGTGACCCCTGTCGGCTTTATCGAGCTGAAGGCGCTGATGGGAGATACTGCGGACAATATCCCGGGAGTTCCGAAGGTCGGAGAAAAGACTGCAACAGAGCTTTTGAAGCAGTTTTCCACCCTGGATAACCTGTACGAGCATGTGGATGAGGTGACGAAGAAGGCGGTAAGGGAATCGCTGATAGCCAATAAAGATCTTGCCTATCTGAGTCTGACGTTGGCAACGATAGACATAAACAGTCCGGTGGAGCTTGACTGGGAAGAAGCCCGGATAAAGGAGCTTTTTACTCCTGAGGCTTACGAGCTGTTTGCCCGGCTGGAATTTAAAAATATGCTGGGACGGTTCGAGCATACGGCGGCGGGCGGGAACGGCCTGACGGAAAAGATAAGGATGACATCGGAGTTCGGAGAAGCACAGTCGGTGTTTGACCGTGCGGGTCAATCTGAAAGGTGCGGATTTTTTATTTTGACGGATACGGATGAAAAAGAGCTGTGCGCGCTGGCGCTTTGCTTTGGTGAGAAAGAGATATCCGTGCTCCGGGCAGAAGGATTCGTGACAGCTCAGTGGCTGTGCGGACAGCTTTCCGGGCTTTATAAAAAGGGCGTAAGGCTGTCCACCTTTCATATGAAAAAAGCGTATGGAGCGCTTCTTTCCGGCGGGGAACGGGAAGCGGCGGCAGGAGCGGGAACGGCTTCGGACAGCGTCCGGTGCGGGACGGAGACGCTTTTTGATGTACTGATCGCAGCATACCTTTTAAACCCTTTGAAAAATGATTACGAGCCGGAAGATGTGGCAAATGAATATCTGGGGATTTCTTTGCAGAGCCGGAAGCAGATGTTCGATAAAATGAGATTGACTGATGCGGTCACGCAAAAGCCTGAGGCCTTTGCGGAGTATGCGGGCAGTATCGCCTACGTTTGTTTTGCGGCGCAGGAAAAGCTGGAGGAAAGGCTTTTGACAGAAGGGATGAAATCCCTTTTTGAAGAGATAGAGATGCCCCTTTCCCGCGTCCTTTACGAGATGGAAAAAGAAGGGATAGCGGTGCGCCGGGACGAGCTGCAAAGCTATGGCGACGCGTTGACCGGAAGGATAAGGGAGCTCGAGCAGTCCATCCATGAAAAGGCGGGATGTGAATTTAACATCAATTCCCCGAAGCAGCTCGGGGAGGTGCTCTTTGAAAAGATGGGTTTAAAAGGCGGTAAAAAGACGAAGACCGGATATTCGACAGCGGCGGACATTCTGGAAAAGCTTGCGCCGGATCATCCTATCGTGGAAGAGATACTGGAATACCGGGGGCTTACAAAGCTGAAATCGACCTACGCAGACGGGCTTGCGGATTACATTGGAGAGGACGGCAGAATCCATACGTCGTTCAATCAGACGATAACGGCGACGGGACGGATATCTTCGACAGAGCCGAATCTGCAGAACATCCCGATGCGCACGGAGCTGGGACGCCTCATCCGTAAGGTGTTCGTGCCGAAGGATGGATATGTGTTCACAGATGCGGACTATTCGCAGATAGAGCTTCGCGTGCTGGCGCATATTTCCGGGGATGAACAGCTTATCGAAGCGTACAGAAGCGATGCCGATATCCACAGGATAACGGCTTCCAAGGTGTTCCATACGCCCTTTGAAGAGGTGACTGATTTACAGAGGAGAAATGCGAAGGCGGTGAATTTCGGCATCGTGTACGGGATAAGCTCCTTTGGGCTGAGCCAGGACCTGAGCATTACCCGAAAAGAGGCGTCGGAATATATCGAGCAGTATTTCGCGACCTATCCGAAGGTAAAGGAGTTTCTGGACGGACAGGTGGAAAAGGCGAAGGAAACAGGATATGTGACGACGATATACGGAAGGAAGAGACCGATACCCGAGCTGAAATCCAGCAATTTCATGCAGCGTTCCTTTGGGGAACGGGTCGCAATGAACTCTCCGATTCAGGGGACGGCGGCGGATATCATGAAGATAGCGATGATACATGTGTGGGAAGAGCTGAGAGAAAGAAAGCTCTCATCCCGCCTGATACTGCAGATACACGACGAACTGCTCATCGAGACGAAGCGGGAAGAGGCGGAGGAGGTCGCACGGCTTCTGGAAGAAGAGATGAAGAAGGCTGCGAAGCTGGAGGTATCTCTGGAGGCAGATGTCCACACAGGAGAAAACTGGTACGACGCGAAGTAGGAGAACAGTGTGAAGACCATAGGGATTACAGGCGGGATAGGGGCTGGGAAGTCCCGCATCCTGTCTTACATACAGCAAAACTGCAACTGCCGCATCCTTTTGTCGGACGAGGCGGCACATGAGATACAAGAGCCCGGGATGGAATGTTACGACAGGCTGACGGCGCTTCTTGGAAAAGAGATTTTGGAAAAAGACGGCAGGATAGACCGGAAAAAAATGGCTGCGGCGATATTTTCCGACGCAGAGCTTTTGAAAAAGGTAAACGCCATCATCCATCCGGCAGTCAAGACGTATATTCTGGATGAGATGGAAAAGGAAAGGAAAGCGGGAGAAAAGGACGTCTTTTTTCTGGAGGCTGCTCTGCTGATAGAGGAAGGTTATGACAAGCTTCTGGATGAGCTCTGGTATATTTATGCGGACGAGGATACCCGCAGAAAGCGTTTAATGGAAGACAGAGGCTATCCGCCGGAGAAGGTCGAACGGATATTTAAAAGCCAGCTTTCGGAAGAAGAGTTTTTGGCGCACTGTAAAGTTGTCATTGACAACAGCCGCGACTTAGGGGATACTTACAGGCAGATAGACGAGAGATTAAAGGAAGCGGGACTGATAAAATGAGACTATGCAGCATTGCCAGCGGCAGCAGCGGAAACTGCATTTATGCGGGGACGGAGACGACCCATGTCCTTGTGGATGCGGGCATCAGCGGGAAAAGGGTAGAGAACGGGTTAAATGATATCGGGCTGTCATGCCGTGACCTCGACGGGATTTTTATCACACATGAGCACAATGACCATGTCGCCGGTCTCGGCGTTTTGAGCCGGCGTTACGGTATTCCGATATATGCAACGGCCAAAACTGCGGATGCCATACGGGGCTGTAAAAGCCTCGGGGCTATCCCGGATGAGCTTTTCTGTGAAGTGCGCGCGGACGAGCCGTTTCGGATAAAGGATTTGTCGGTAAAGCCGATGAGGATATCCCATGATGCCGCCGACCCCGTCGGTTATCGCTTTTTTTGTGGAAACAGCAGAGCGGCGGTATGTACGGATCTGGGAACCTATAACGATTATACGGTGGAATGCTTAAAGGGGATGGACGTGCTCTTGCTGGAGGCGAACCATGACGTCAACATGCTTCAGGTCGGCAGCTATCCTTATTATCTGAAGCAGCGCATTTTGGGAAACAGGGGACACCTGTCCAATGAAAATTCGGGGCGGCTGTTGAGCCGCGTCCTGCATGACGGTCTGAAAAAAGTTGTTCTGGGGCATTTGAGCCATGAGAACAATCTGCCGGAGCTGGCTTACGAGACGGTGCGGATGGAGATAGACCTTGCGGACAACCCGTATCGTGCGGGGGATTTCCCGATTCAGGTCGCAAAAAGAAGCGAGGTTTCGGAAGTCATTACATTTTAAGCAACGAAAGCAGCCGGATTATGCGGTAGAATGAGAGGAGTATGGAATGAAAAAAAGAAGTATCATAACAGTCGTAGGTAAGGACACAGTGGGGATAATCGCAAAGGTCTGCACCTATCTGGCAGATAATAATATCAATATCCTGGATATTTCCCAGACGATCGTGCAGGGATATTTCAATATGATGATGATCGTGGACATGAACGCTGTAGAGAAGGATTTCGGGGCAGTTTCAACAGAGCTCGCAGAGCTGGGAGAAAGCATCGGCGTCATCATCAAATGTCAGCGCGAGGATATTTTTGCGCAGATGCACAGAATCTGAGGAGGATATATGATAAATATTTACGAAGTGACAGAAACCAACGACATGGTGGAAAAAGAAAATCTGGACGTGCGTACGATCACGATGGGAATCAGCCTGTTGGACTGTATCGACGCAGATCTGGACGCCTGTCTGGATAAAATCTATAAAAAGATAACGGAATCTGCAAAGGACCTGGTAAAGACAGGAGACGAGATAGCGCAAGAGTTCGGAGTGCCGATTGTCAACAAGCGCATTTCCGTAACGCCTATCGCGCTGGTAGGCGGCGCGGCATGCAAAACCCCGGAGGATTTTGCGAGAATAGCGGAGGTGCTGGATAAGGCGGCGCACGAAGTGGGCGTAAACTTTATCGGCGGCTATTCCGCTATGGTGAGCAAGGGGATGACTCCGGCGGATGAGCTTTTGATACGTTCTATCCCGCTGGCGATGTCCAGGACGCAGAATGTGTGCAGCTCTGTCAACGTCGGATCTACCCGCTGCGGTATCAATATGGATGCGGTGCGGCTGATGGGCGATATCATCAAAGAGACTGCCGAGTATACAAAAGAGGATGATTCCCTGGGCTGTGCAAAGCTGGTGGTATTCTGCAACGCGCCGGATGACAACCCGTTCATGGCGGGCGCTTTCCACGGTGTGACCGAGGCTGACCGTATCATCAATGTAGGTGTCAGCGGGCCGGGCGTTGTAAAGACCGCATTGGAAAAGGTGCGCGGGGAAAGTTTTGAGGTACTGTGCGAGACGATCAAAAAGACTGCGTTTAAGGTAACGCGTGTAGGTCAGCTGGTGGCGAAGGAGGCTTCCCGCAGGCTGGGTGTTCCTTTTGGAATAGTGGATCTTTCGCTTGCACCGACGCCTGCCATCGGAGATTCCGTGGCTGATATTTTGTGTGAAATAGGCCTGGAGTATGCCGGCGCACCGGGAACGACAGCGGCTTTGGCACTGTTAAACGACCAGGTGAAAAAAGGCGGTGTCATGGCATCTTCTTATGTGGGAGGTCTGAGCGGCGCATTTATTCCGGTCAGTGAAGATCAGGGAATGATAGATGCTGTGACGGCAGGAGCTCTGACACTGGAAAAGCTGGAAGCAATGACCTGTGTATGTTCGGTAGGTCTTGATATGATAGCAATACCGGGAGATACAAAGGCATCGACAATTTCCGGTATTATAGCAGATGAAATGGCTATCGGCATGATAAATGCAAAGACGACGGCGGTACGTCTGATTCCGGTAATCGGCAAAGGCGTAGGAGAGACGGTTGAATTCGGCGGGCTGCTGGGATATGCGCCTGTCATGCCGGTGAATCCGTTCGGATGCGATGCGTTCGTTAACAGGGGAGGAAGGATACCTGCTCCGATACACAGCTTTAAAAACTAAAAAGGAATGCGCCTTGAGAGGCACACTCCTAAATAATAACAATCTGCCGGGTATATTCATGTACCGGCTTTGTGACAGCGGCAGCGCTTTTGGGAGCGTGTGCCGCTGTTTTTTCATAGAGCGCATTTTCCCATATGTGGGAGGCCAGAACATCCTTTTCAAACATCCGCATTGCATCGGGCGAAAGGATTCTGGATGCGTCGGCAGGTTTGGAGATGAGAGGGATGGCGCTGTTTTTTTTGATGGCAGAGAGCAGGGGCGCTGCGGATCTGCGAAAGCCCAGAATACGCGCGTAAGATACATGGCCGTTTTGCCGGGCGTTTTCCAGCTGCTCTGCGGTGATGGAGAGCAGGATGCGACAGAGCGCACGGCTGATACGGCTATAGGTAATCTCGCGGGTTTTTAGGGAAGTGCACAAATCCTCCCAGCCTGTAACAGGATAACGGTTCTTTTCCAGCTTATCGGCAAGCTCCCGCGTGACGTCTGCATAACGGATAAATTCTCCGGGGGCTGCGGTCAGCAGACGATAGCGCAGACCGGAGGAAAGGTCATCGGGGAACAGATAGTTATTTTGGGATAAAATGCTTTCCCAGAGAGGGAGCGTCTGCGGAGGGACTGCGCTGCAGAGCGTTTCTGAAAAGGAGTTAAAATCCAGCATATTCAGGGCAGCCCGGATGCCTGAGGCAGAAAAAGGAGGGGCGTTTTTTTCGGATTCCGGATGTAACTTTGAGGAAGCCGATAGGGTGTCGTGATAGCCTGCGCCTTTGCGGGGAATCGTATAGGGGCGGACAGAGCTTTTTTTCCGGAGCAGGGCAGTCGTATATTCCAGTCCGAGCAGGTTATTCGGAGAGGAAAAAAAGCCGTCGCAAAATTGGGGCAGGACTGCGTTCAGCGCCTTTTGGCGGGCGGCAGGAAAGGAGAGACCGCAGCGAAGTCCTTCCTGAAGTCTGGCAGAAAAGATTTCGGGCTCGTCATTCAAAACTGCCGCAGTCTTTAAAAAAGGTCTGATATCTCCGGCTTCGCTGCCAAAGCATAGACTGTCGATGACTCCAAGATCATTCAGGAGGGAAATGCTTCCGGCGGCAAAGTCCCCGGCACTTCCGGCGGCGAATAAAACGGGCAGCTCCAAAACGATATCGGCGCCGCATAAGAGTGCCATGCGGGTGCGCGTATATTTGTCCAGAAGGGCGGGCGCACCGCGTTGGACGAAGCTGCCGCTCATGACGGCTACGACATAATCTGCGCCTGTCAGCAGACGGGTCTGCTCGATATGGTAGGCATGGCCTTTATGGAGAGGATTATATTCTACAATGATTCCTGTGGCTTTCATATGGGCAGCGGCTCCTGTCTGTTACAATTTTATAAAATGTTTTCCGGTTACCTGCTCTATGAAGGTGCGGAAATCTTCCGGCGAACCGTCGGAAAAATGTTTTTTGTCATATACCTGAGCGTGGCTGACGCTGAAAATGAATACAAAGTAATCCGCTGTCTCTGCGAGTGTGATTACCCTGTCATATCCAAAGGTACTGATGCCGGCGGCGGTGGAAGAGATAAATTCGCTGTTTCTAAAGACAGTTTTAGACTTTTCCGTGCCGGGCAGCAGTCGTTTGAGGGCAAGATGTCCGTTGATCTGGTCTTCCCACACTAAAACAACGGTGAGGACAAGGGCAAGGGTGAGAGTGATGAAAGAACGTCTGTTCAGAATAAAATAAAAACCTGTTTCGGGTGACCAGAATGCGAGGAACAGGGCGAATGCGGCAAGTATCCAGCCGAGTATATGGGAACAGAGGTTTTTCTTTTTACGTATCGTTTTACGTAATGCTTTTGCCATAGCGGTCATGGCTTTTTGGTCATATTGTGTTTCACAGGAAATATTCATGATAGTGTTTCCTCCCTTTTAGGTACATTTATTTCATTTTAGCAAATTTTATGAGGATAGTCAAAAACATCGCATTTTTCTGCTTTACGGGGCGTGTGCAGGAAGGTATACTGATAGTAATGAAAGCGGCAGGCTTGGAAATGAGTTGGAGGCAGGACAGGCATGGAATGGAAATCGGATTTTAAGACGACTTTATTCGGGGGATTTGACAGACAGAGCGTATTGGAACGTATGGAGGAGATGAAGGCTGAATATGAAGCGGAGCAGCAGTTAGCAGGGCGGCTGATGGGTGAAGTGAAAGCGCAGCTGGAGGAAGAAAATCTGATGCGTCAGAAGCTGAGTGAGCAGTTGGAGGCAGAACAGGAGAAAGCGGCGGCGGCAAAGGCTGAAATTATGCAGCTGGGTGAGGAATTGGCGGCAAAGCGGCAGGAGGCGGAGCAGAGCGAGCTGGAGATACTGCAGTCCCATGAGGAGCTGACGCGCCTGCGGGCTGAGCTGGAAGAAAGCAGGCAGGAAGCGGAACGTTTGAGGACAGAGGCAGAAGAGGGCAGGCAAGAAACAGAACGTCTGCGTGCAGAGGCAGAAGAGAGCAGGAAGGAAACCGAACGCCTGCGGACAGAAGCAGAAGAGAGCAGGCAGGAAACAGAACGTCTGAGGACAGAGGCAGAAGGGAACAGACAGGAAACCGAACGCCTGCGGGCAGAGGCAGAAGAGGGCAGACAGGAAATAGAACGCCTGCGAGTCGAGGCAGAAGAGAGCAGACAGGAGGCGGAACATCTGCAGGGAGAGTCAGAGGCGCTCCAGACGGATATGGAGAGGATGAAGGCAGAGCTGGAACGGCAGAAAACAGGAGCAGGGAAGCTCTATGATGAGCTGCAGAATGCTTTTTCCGAGCTTTCCCGGCAGGAAGAAGCGGCGGAAAGCATGAGGAGGCAGCTTGAAGAAAAAACGGCGTTGGAGGCAAGGCTCAGAGAGCAGAAGGAAGAGGCGGAAAGACGCTGCGGACAGCAGCATTCGATCATGAGACAGTATCAGCGGGAATTGAAACTCCTTCGGCAGCAGATGATAGTCCTGAAGCAGGAAAATGCGCAGCTTCGGGCAAAGGGCGCTGCAGGCAGGGAAACGGCGTCTGCGCTGCGGGCAGGGCTGGAGAGTGTGATGCGTCATGTGACGCCTGTCATGGACGCGAAGCGGCGGAGTACAGGAGAGCCGGAAGGCAGGGATATAAAAAATACCGTCCCTGTCGGACGAAAAAAAGCGCCGGACGGTATGGCTGCGGCGAGAGAAGAGATAGAGCCTGTTTTTACGGAAGACCCGGACGGCGGAGCGCAGCATTACCGGAAGCATGTAAACGAGGTAAACCAGACGATAGCGGATGCGCAGCAGCGTATCGCGCGGATGCTGGAAGAGCTGCAGGCAGATGTAGACCCTTTTGAAGCATAAAGCATAAAAATTCCCTTTCCGGACATAATGACAGAAAAAGGCGCGATGCGCATTTTGGATGTCGGAAATCAAAAAGGCGGGAAGGGAGTTTTTTTATGGGAAAAATGAGCGGCAGTCTGGCTGACGACATGGAGTATCTGAACGGGCAGCTCGGCGTCGGCACAAACTTTGATGTGCTTTACCGGGTCGTACAGATTGGTGGGAGAAATGCCTGTATTTACATGATAGACGGATTTTGTAAGGATGAGGTGATGCAGAAGCTTTTGCAGCATTTTATCGGGATAACGGAGGATAAGATGCCATCGGACGCCCATGAGATGAGCAAACAGCTCGTGCCCTACGGGGAAGTGGACCTAGAGAATAAGTGGGAAAAGATAGAGTATTCGGTCATGTCCGGCGTGGTGGCGATGTTCATAGACGGATACGAAAAATGTATTTTGATAGACGCACGCACATACCCGGCGCGGGGAGTGTCGGAGCCGGAAAAAGACAAAGTGCTTCGTGGGTCGAAGGACGGATTTGTGGAAACTATCGTCTTCAATACGGCGCTTATCCGCAGAAGGATAAGAAGCCCGCAGCTTCGGATGGAAATGCTGAAGGCGGGGACGAACTCCCAGACGGACATCGTGCTCTGTTATATGGACGACCGGGTGGACAGGGATTTTCTGGAAAAAATAAGAAACCGCATCAACAGTCTTAAGGTGGATGCGCTGACGCTCAATCAGGAGAGCCTTGCGGAATGTCTGTATAAACGGCGCTGGTATAATCCGTTTCCGAAATTCAAGTATTCGGAGCGGCCGGACACTGCTGCTGCACAGGTACTGGAAGGAAATATCATTATTCTGGTGGATAATTCGCCGTCGGTGATGATAACGCCGACTACATTTTTCGATGTGATAGAAGAGGCGGATGATTATTATTTTCCGCCGATAACAGGGACGTATCTGCGGCTGTCCAGAATGGTCATTGCCATCGTGACGTATTTTCTGACGCCGACATTTTTGCTGCTGATGGAATATCCGGAATGGATACCGAAGGGCTTTGAGTTCATTGCGGTGCGGGATACGGTTCATATTCCCATTATCTGGCAGCTTCTGATACTGGAGCTGGCGATAGACGGGTTAAAGCTTGCGGCGGTCAATACGCCGAATATGCTGAGTACGCCGCTGTCTGTCATGGCGGCGCTGGTGCTCGGGGAATTCAGCGTAAAGAGCGGATGGTTCAATTCAGAAGTGATGCTGTATATGGCGTTCGTGGCGGTTGCGAACTATACGCAGAACAGTTATGAGCTTGGGTATGCGCTGAAATTTATGAGGGTTATAAATCTGATCCTGACAGCGATATTCGGAATTTGGGGATATATCGCGGGCATCGCGATACTGCTCATATCTATTGCAACGAATAGGACAGTGAGCGACCAGAGTTATCTGTATCCGCTGATTCCTTTTAACGGAAAGCAGCTCCTTCATCAGATTTTCAGGACGCGGCTGCCGGAGGCGAAAAAATAAAGAAAAAGAAAACCCCGCGCTGTCCAGCCAATTTGCGGCTGAAACAGCGCGGAGCGCATTTTGCCCATCGGAGGGATTATTCCTCTTCGCCGTCTAATTCAACAAGCTCGTCGAATTCGCAGCTGTCAAGATACTCGTCGAAAGCTTCTGCAACCTTCTCATATTCTTCATCGTCTTCGATGTAATCAAGCTGGGGCTCCTCATTAGGGTCGTTGGGGTTCTCGGAATAATGGTAGAACCATACTTCTCCGTCATCGTTCTGTCCCTGCTCGTCTAACGGCATGAGAACGATATAATCGCTGCCCTCTACTTCCAGAATAGTGATGATGGCGCAGGTAACGTTGGTACCGTCATCCAGCTCCAGCTCTACAGTCATTTCCTCGTCCATTTCTTCAAACTGATTTTTACCCATGAAAATATCCTTTCTCTGATGCGCGGCAAAAAAGTCCGCGATGATAGTAAGATGCCGCTGCAAAAGAAACGGCAAAACTGTCTGTTCATGCATATCATACAGTAAGTTACGGTGGCATGCAATACTTATTTGTGGTATACTTGGAAAAAAGGCGACAATCCGGCCGTTATGTTGGCTGGACTGCTATGAATCGACCGATTCGGGATAAGGACGGAGAGTATGGGAGACGAGATTAAGGTTTTGAACGGAAGACCCTATCCGATGGGACTTTCAGTGACAGGAGCAAGGGAGATAAATCTGGCGGCGGTTCTTCCTGCAAAGCATACAAAGCATGCAGAAGAATGCGGCGTGATATTGTACCCGAAAAAGGGAGGAAGCCGGAGACATTTTCCATTCAGAAAAGAGAACCGAATCGGAAATATTTGTTGTATGAAACTGTCAGGGATAAGCGCAGAGGATTATGATTACAATTTCTACATGGGAGACGAGATAGTGGCAGATCCCTATGCACATCAGATACATGGAAATGAGCATTGGGGCAAAAAGGTATCTCCGGCACTGCGCAGCTCATACAGTACTCAGGTTTTTGACTGGGGAGAGGATGCACATCCGATGACGCCCCTAAACGACAGCATTGTGTATCAGCTTCATGTGAGAGGCTTTACAAAACATTCTTCCTCAGGGGTGGAGCACAGAGGGACGTTTCTGGGTATCACGGAGAAAATTGAGTACCTGAAGTCGCTGGGAGTAACGGCAGTGGAGATTTTACCGGCGTATGAGTTTTTGGAGCTGGAGCAGCGCCCGACAGGAAAGGGGACGATGGCAGAGGCGGTGCAGAGATGTACCGATGACCCTGAACAGAACAGGGCGAGATTAAATTACTGGGGATTTAAGAAAGGCTATTATTTTGCGCCTAAGGCATCTTATAGCAGCGGCGATCCGCAGACGGAATTTAAGACGCTGGTCAAGCGGCTTCACGAAAACGGGCTGGAATTGATCATGCAGTTTTATTTTCCGAAGGAGGTCAAAAAAGGCTTCATTCTGGAGGTACTCAAATATTGGGTATATGAATATCATGTGGACGGCATCCATCTGATGGGAGAGCAGATGCCGACCCAGCTGCTTGCGACAGATCCGCTGCTTGCGAATACGAAACTGTTTTATTATGAGTTTCCGTGCGCTGATATATATGAGTCGAAGGAGGTGCCTGATTACAAAAATCTGGCATGCTGCAGAGACGGATTTCAATATGATATGCGGCGTTTTTTGAAAGGAGATGAGGATGCCCTTCAGCAGGCGTTGTATCAGCTTCGGAACAATCCGCTCCAGATGGGAGAAATAAATTATATCACCAGTTACGAGGGATTTTCGCTGGCAGACCTGGTGTCCTATGACCGTAAGCACAACGAGGATAACGGGGAGGGCAATCAGGACGGCAATCCGTATAATGCGAGCTGGAACTGTGGGGTTGAGGGACCGACACGCAAGCGTAGTATTCTTTCCCTGCGTAAAAAGCAGATGCGTAATGCCATGCTTCTTTTGCTGACGGCTCAGGCAACGCCAATGCTGACTGCGGGAGACGAATTCGGGCAGAGCCGCGAGGGGAATAATAATGCCTATTGTCAGGATAATGCCATAAGCTGGCTGGATTGGCGGCTTACAGAGAAAAACGGGGAGTTTCTGGATTTTGTGCGCGCTGTGCTGAAGCTGCGTAGAGAGCACCCGGTGCTGCATCAGGCACAGGAACTGACGATGCTGGATTATGCAGCATGCGGTTGTCCGGACCTTTCCTACCATGGAAAAGAGGCGTGGCGTCTTCTGACAGACCGTTTAAGCAGGGAGGCGGGCGTGCTCTACTGCGGGCACTATGCGAAGAAAAAACGGGATGAGGATGACAGTTATTTTTATATTGCTTACAACATGCACTGGGAGGAGCAGAAGCTGGCATTGCCGGATCTGCCGGGCGGCATGCACTGGGAAAAGGTAATGGATACTCAGGATGGGACGACTGTTTCTGATGGTGAAAAAAGAGAGCGGTATGTAACGATAGCAGGCAGGTCTGTCCAGGTCCTGCAGAGCTTTGGAAAACCGGATGGGAAAGGAAAGAAAATTGAAGGCGCTACAGCATTTTAAGACGATCACTTACCATAAATATCTTGTGATGAAAGGCTGCTTTGCAGTAGGGCTGTACCGGCAGGGAATTTGCCATGACCTTTCCAAATATTCGTGGACAGAGTTCAGGGTCGGTGCGAAATATTATCAGGGCGACAGGAGCCCGAACAATGCGGAGCGGGAGGCTATCGGTTATTCTTCCGCATGGCTGCACCATAAGGGGCGCAACAAGCATCATTATGAATATTGGATAGATTACAGCACAAGAAGCCTTGAGGGCGGGATGCAGCCGGTTCCGATGCCCAGAAAATATGTAGTGGAGATGCTGATGGACAGGATAGCTGCATCCAAAACTTATCGGGGCAGCGCCTATACGGACAGAGATCCGCTGGATTATTACAGAGGGGCCAAGGAACCTCCGCTGATACATCCGAAGACGAAGGCACAGCTGGAAAAACTTTTGACGATGCTGGCGGAAGAAGGAGAGGAAAAGACTTTTGCCTATGTGCGCAGCGTGGTCTTGAATAAGGGACGCCGAAGGCCAGGCACAAAGAGGGGAAAGAGCGCATAAGATACCGTATATCCTATTATAAACAGGTGAATCTTATGAATCTCTGGTATTTACTGCTGCTCGTATGCTGCTGCGGGCATGGCGGGAGAACGTGTTGTACAGGGCACAACAGCTGTATCATGCCTCGCAGGGACGGCTGCACGGAAAGACAGGAAGGCGGGAGAGATAAATACTGCCGGAAGATGTACGACGAGATGGAGGATTGCGGATGCCGGGAAAAACGGCATGAAGAAGATGGCTGCAGCTGCATGATGCCGCGCGGAGAGGGCGGACGGATGTGCCGGGAGCAAAGATATGACTGCGGGACGCAGGAGAAGCCGTGTATGGATAATGTTCCCGAGATGAATATGCCGTCACATTATCCGGTATATCCGGAAAAATGCGCCTGCAGAGAATAAAATAAAAGGTAGAAAGGTGCCGGAGGGAGACTTCCGGCATTTTTTCTTTTAATAAGGAAACTTTCCGATTGACAATTGTTCTCATAACGGGTATAGTCAGAAGAGTTTTGAATGATGAGGCAGAAAGAATAGGAGATTACATGGGAGAATTATTAGTCAGGTATGATGAATCAGGAATCGACGAAAGGATTTTGCGCGCAGTGGAGGAGATGGGATTTGTCCACATGACGCCGATTCAGGAAAAGGCGATACCTGTATTTTTGGAAGGAAAAGATGTGATAGGACAGGCGCAGACGGGAACCGGAAAGACGGCTGCTTTTGGCATCCCGATGCTGCAGAAGATAGATGAAGAGGACAGAGGGCTTCAGGGCATGATCCTTTGCCCTACGAGAGAGCTTGCGATGCAGGCGGCGCAGCAGCTTCGCCAGTTTGCAAAATATATGCACAATATCCGGGTCCTTCCGGTTTACGGCGGTCAGGATATCGGAAGACAGATAAAGGCGTTAAAGGGCGGCGTACAGATAATCGTCGGAACGCCGGGACGAGTGATGGACCATATGCGCCGTCATACGATCAGGCTGGACGGCCTGAAAATGGTTGTATTGGATGAGGCGGATGAGATGCTCAACATGGGATTCCGTGAGGATATGGAGACTATCTTAAAAGAGATTCCCGGAGAGCACCAGACGGCTCTGTTCTCGGCAACGATGCCGGAGCCGATCCTCCGTATCACCGACCAGTTCCAGAAGGATGCGGTGATGGTGAAAATGGTAAAAAAAGAGCTGACAGTGGATCGTATCGCTCAGTACCTTTATTATATTCACAGAGGTGATAAGGAAGCGGCAGCAGCGCGTCTGATAGAGTATTACGACCTGAAGAGAGGACTTATTTTCTGTAATACGAAGAGCATGGTAGATGAGCTGGCGGAAAATCTGAAAAACCGGGGAATTTCGGCAGAAGGACTGCACGGCGATATGAGCCAGGCGCAGCGTGATACTGTTATGAAACGTTTCCGCAGCGGAAATCTGCAGATGCTTATTGCAACGGACGTTGCGGCAAGAGGTATCGACGTAAACGATGTGGACAGTGTGATCAACTACGATGTGCCGCAGGATATTGAATATTATGTACACAGGATAGGACGGACCGGACGCGCAGGAAAAGAGGGAATGTCCTTTACGCTGGCAGCGCGCAGAGAATCTTTCCGTATCCGTGAGATAGAGCGTACCTGTAAAACAAAGCTGGAAGAAAGAAAGTTGCCTTCCGGTCAGGACGTGTATCGTCATAAGGAAGAAAAAGCGTTGGAAAAGCTTCAGCAGGTCATGGAAGAGGTCAACACGGCAGATTGTTACCGCGCGGTGGAACGTTTTGAAAAAGAGAGCGGTATTTCCGCTCTGGAGCTGGCGGCAGCCTTTTTATACCAGCAGATCGGGGAAGAGCCGGGAGATATTGCGGAAGAGCCTGCGGTACGCCGGAATACAGAGAGCCGTTTTGCCGGAAACAGGCGCGGCAGCTTTGGCGGCGGTTATAATGGAAGAAGACCTTATGGTGAAAAGGGAACAGGCTTCCAGAACAGAGGCGGAAGAAGAGATCATCAGGGCGACGGCGGATACCGCAGAGGGCGTCAGAGTGAAAATAACGGCCGCAGACAGGCGCATGGAGGAGAAGGAAGATACCGCGGCACATCTTCGGGATACCGCGCGGCAGAAGGCAGAGGCGGACGGAGAAGGAACGCGGAATAAACAGGTATCAGGTCAGCGGAAAGCCTTCAAAGAGGCATTTTGCGAATAGGCGTGGCTGAGCTGATACATTTATCCGTAGCAGTTCAGCTGCGGCGGTTGACGAACCGGGCGGCGGGTGCTAAACTGAAAGGACATCAAGACCATTACAGAGGCGGAGGTATTTAGAGATGATTGGCGATCAGAAAATTCTTTTCAGTGGAATGCAGGCAACAGGAAACCTGACACTTGGAAATTATCTGGGAGCGCTGAAAAACTGGGTGAATCTGGCGGATGAATATACGACATTTTTCTCGGTAGTGGACATGCACTCCATCACGGTGCGGCAGGATCCGGCGGAACTGCGCAGACGTGCAAGGGCGCTTTTGACCTTATATATCGCGGCGGGACTTGATCCTGAGAAGAACTGTATTTATTATCAGTCCCATGTGTCCGGTCATGCAGAGCTGGCATGGATATTGAATTGTTTTACGTATATGGGTGAATTGAACCGGATGACGCAGTTTAAGGATAAGGCGGCAAAGCATGCGGATAATATCAATGCAGGGTTGTTTACCTATCCGGTGCTGATGGCGGCGGACATCCTTTTATATCAGGCGGACGTGGTACCTGTTGGAAAAGATCAGCTTCAGCATCTGGAGATTACAAGAGACATCGCGCAGCGTTTCAACGCTATTTATGGCGATGTATTCACAATCCCGGAACCTTACATGGGTAAAGCGGGAGCCAAGATAATGAGCCTTCAGGATCCCGCAAAGAAGATGAGCAAATCCGATGAGAATCCGAACGCGAGTATTTATCTGATGGATGATAAAGATACGATACTGCGCAAGTTTAAGCGCGCGGTGACGGATTCCGAAGCGCAGGTGCGCTATCGTGAGGAACAGCCGGGTATCCGTAATCTGATCGATATTTATGGCGTATGCACGAAGAAGACGCCGGAGGAAGTAGAGCGTGAATTTGACGGCAAGGGCTACGGAGAATTCAAAATAGCGGTCGGAGAAGCGGTGGCGGCAGAGCTCGCACCTTTGCAGGCGCGTGTTGCAGAGCTGTCCAAGGATAAGGCTTATATTGACAGCGTGATAAAAAACAACGCGGAGAAAGCGGAGTATTACGCGAATAAGACGCTGAGAAAGGTTCAGAAAAAAATCGGTTTTCCGGAGCGGGTACGATAAGCTATGGAAACACTTGTTTATTATGCGGCAGGCAATGAAGAAAAGGAAAAAAGGATGGAGCACTTGGCAAAGAAGCTGGGGGCAGGATTTCGAGCAGTCTATCCGATACAGACAGGGCAGCAGGTCGGCTTTTTGGCAGGGCTTGCAGACTATACGGAAAGAACGCTGTCCCTGTTGGAGCTGCCGCCAAGGATTGAGGAAGAAATGCTCATCCTGAACGGCTTTGTCGGGAAAAAGCTGGATGCGCTTCTGGCAGCGCTGAGGGAAGAAAAGCTTACCGTGCCGTTAAAGGCGGTAGTAACGGAGCATAATGTGAGCTGGACGCTGGCGGCGCTGTATGCAGAGATTGTGGAAGAGCGGTCGGAGATGCTGAAAAGAACCGGGATAAGGTAAGAAAAAGATAAAAGCGGGAACAAACGTCATATAGAGGTTTGCTCCCGCTTTTTTAAAGAGGAAAGGATTACCTCTCTATTTTTATTCCGTCAATGTAGACCGCATGAACCTTTGTTTCCATGGAAAGCGGGGAGCCGTCTGTGATGACAAGGTCCGCATCCTTTCCTTCTTCCAGTGTACCGACTCTGTCATCTACGCCCAAATGACGCGCAGGATTTAGGGTAATGGCAAGTAAAGCATCGTTTTCAGAAAGTCCGGCTTTATGCGCCAGTCCTGCGCACAGAGGAAGGTAGTGCAGGGGAGTGACAGGGGCATCCGTAATGATGGAGACGCGGCATCCGGCCTTTGTGAGCACATCGGGGGTCGTCCAGCTTTTGTTCTGAAGCTCAAATTTGCTGGCATGACCAAAAGAAGGGCCGACGGCAAGGGGAACCTTTTCCTGCGCTAAAATATCGGCTACAAGATGCCCTTCGGTCACATGCTCGAGGGTGATGTCCAGGCCGAATTCTTTTGCGATGCGCAAGGCGGTAAAGAAGTCATTTGCCTGATGCGCATGGGCTTTTAACGGGATTTCATGATTTAAAACAGGCAGCAGCGCTTCGCATTTGTCGTCGTAGGCGGGCATCTTGGATGCATCGTCTCCGGCGGCTTCTTTTTTTGCCTGATACTGGAGCGCTTTATTGAGAACCTGACGGATGAGGGCGGCGTTTGTCATACGGCTGCTGATACCATGGTCTTTATAGCAGCGTTTGGGATTTTCGCCGAAAGCGCACTTCATGGCAGCGGGAGCCTTGACGATCATATCGTCCGCGCGCCGACCGACTGTCTTGATGACGGCAAAAGAACCGCCGATGGCGTTGGAGCTTCCGGGGCCGGTGGCAATGCAGGTGACGCCGGCGAGCGCCGCTTCCTTAAACGCAGGGTCGAGAGGATTGATGCCGTCGACTGCCCTTAACTGGGGAGTGACCGGATCATTTAATTCATTGTAGTCATGTCCTTCGTAGCCGATGGCGGTGCCGTCCAGACCGGTGTGGCAGTGGGCTTCCACGAAGCCAGGATAGATGTGGAGTCCGGTGGCATCCATGACGTTGCAGCCGTCAGGAGTTGAAAGGTTGATGCCTATCTCCTGAATCTTTCCGGCGTCGATAAGAATGTCGGCGGAAAAAGTACGCATCCGGGCGTCGGCATTGGATGCGGTATGAAGAGTGCCGTTTTTGATGCATAACATAAGAGAGTTCCTCCTTTGATATGAATGGCGGCGTTCGCCCAAGAAGGCGCACAGCCGTTACATTCAGTTTAAGCGTGAGGAGGGGGAGCGTCAAGACTGGTTTTTATTTATATGCAATTATGAAAAGAACAAAAAATCAAAGCTGTTGCTGCCAAGATATGTGATTTTATCCAGTGCAGAGGAAAGGGTTTCATTATAAAATGGAAGTCAAAAGAAGGATATCATTATTGCAGATAAGAAAAGGAGACATCCATATGAATATCACAAGAGCAGCCAGCATCCCGCTGGTATTACATGATCCCTATTTTTCCATCTGGTCTTCCACAGACCATCTTTACGATGCGGACCCCGTACACTGGTGCGGCAGACGTCAGCAGCTTCGCGGCTATGTGACGGTGGACGGTGTGGTCTATAGCTTTTTGGGCGACAGGGAATTCCATGAGGCGATAGCTCAGAAAAGCGTGGACGTAACCGCTACATCGACAGCATATGAATTTGAAAATGAGAAGCTGGTCCTGACTGTACGCTTTACCTCACCGCTTCTTCTGGATGATTTTACGCTGGTGTCGAGACCGTGCACATATATCAATTTTTCTGTTGAGAAAAAAACAGATTGTGAAGTTGCGATTGATTTTCTGGTATCTGCTGATCTGGTTTCCCAGAGAGAGGAAAAGCTGGTCGGCTGCAGTGCGCATCGTCCGGCCAGGGAAGGCGCTCCGGCATTTTCCTATGCGCAGATGGGAAAGGCGGCGCAGCGTCCTTTGGGCGGCAGTGGCGATAATGTGACGATAGACTGGGGATATGTTTACGCAGCGTCGTCCGATGACAATGCGGTATGTTCCTATGATGAGAAAAACCGTCGTCTTTCCTGTCATCTTCCGCTTGAAATGGAGAGCGGTATGATACTGGCATTTGACGATCTGCTTTCCATTAATTATTTCGGGCAGTGGCGCAAGGCATATTGGACGAACACATATAATACGATTCTGGATGCGATTGGCGCAGCATTTGCAGATCGGGCAGAAACGCTGACCCGGGCGGCAGTTCTGGACGGACAGATTGAAGAGCTGGCCAGAAAAGCGGGCGGTGAGGAATACGCGTTTCTGTGCAGCATGAGTTACCGCCATGCGGTCGCGGCGCATAAGCTCATTACAGATGAAAAGGGAGATATCATATTTTTGTCAAAGGAAAATGACTCCAACGGCTGTATCGGCACGGTGGATGTAAGTTATCCGTCGGTTCCGCTGTTTTTGCTGTATGATACGGAATATGTGAAGGGAATGCTCCGCCCTGTATTTGAATTTGCGGCGTGCGATGTATGGGAATATGATTTTGCACCGCATGATGTGGGACGCTATCCATATGCGTGGGGACAGGTTTACGGAATGGATGGCAAGAAGGGCGGACATTGGTTTTCCGGTAAAGACGGAGAGGTGTTCCCGGCGTTTTATCAGTATCCTGCGGGAACGGGGATTTATGATTTCAAATATCAGATGCCGGTGGAAGAGTGTGGAAATATGCTCGTTATGACAGCGGCGGTATGCGGAATGGATGGAAATGCGGATTTTGCAAAACCTCATATGGCGGTGCTGAAAAAATGGACGCAGTATCTGCTGGAATACGGGGCTGATCCGGGCGAGCAGCTTTGTACGGATGATTTTGCGGGACATCTTTCCCATAACGTAAATCTGTCTGCAAAAGCGATAATGGGCGTGGAAGCCTATGCGCGTCTGGCGGGACAGCTGGGAATGGCAGCGGAAGCGCAGGAGTATCATGAAAAGGCGGCTGATATGGCGGCTGACTGGGAAAGACGGGCGCTCTCCGACGACCATTATGTGCTTGCCTTTGGCAATCCGGACACATGGAGCTTAAAATACAATCTGGTATGGGACAGATTGTGGGGCAGCAGACTGTTTTCGGATGAGGTTTATGAAAAAGAGCTGGATTACTATGTGAAAAAGACGAATGCTTATGGAACGCCGCTGGACAGCCGCCGTGATTATACGAAGAGCGACTGGGTGCTCTGGTGTGCGGCGATGGCAAAGGATGCAGAGCAGGCGAGAGCGCTGATAGCTCCGGTTGCTTCTTATCTGAAAGATACGGAGAGCCGCGTGCCGTTCTCCGACTGGTATGAGACCGTGACCGGAAAGTATTGTCATTTTATTGCGAGAAGTGTGCAGGGAGGCATTTTCATGCCGGCTTTGATGAAAAAAATATCGGGCTGAGAAATTTATATATACAGCGTGCGGTGCGTGTGGCGTGCGGTTCGTTGCATATATACGGAAACAGCGGTGTATAAAATGGATTGTTATGTATAGGATTTTGCGGAAGTGTATGAGCAGAACCGTTATATGAGCAATGGAATGCATCCGGACAGGGAACGGGCGATGAAGCCCGTTCCCTGTTTTTTTATTCTGCAGGAAAGTTTCTTTTCTGCAGAATAAAAAAACGATTATGAATACTGGAGCACACGCTTTTTATAAGGGAGCGGCGTTTAGAATATCAATTGGTTTGATAAGAGAAATAAAAGTTAGTCGTGATAAAAATAAATATTGACAACTACTAAAAGTTAGAATATACTAACATAAAAGAGGAGCGAGCGTGCTTCAGCTAGCGGATAGGAATGCGAAGACGGATAGCTTATGCACCTTTTACTTGAAAATGCCCTCCTGTCGATGGAGGAAAATAACAGTTTAAAAAGAAAGAAGGTCGGGATGATGCCTTTAACAATGGCAAACGCAGGAGAAACCAGCCGGATAAGCCGGATAGGCGGAAATGAAGAAACGAAGCGGTTTCTGGAAAATCTTGGTTTTGTGACGGGTACAGCTGTCACAGTGATTTCCTCTATAGGAGGGAATGTGATCGTAAACGTCCGTGATTCACGCGTGGCGGTAAACCGGGATATGGCGCGTCACATCATGATTTAAAGACGGGAGCAGAAGGGAGAAACAGATATGACATTGAAGGATGCGGCGGTCAAAAGCACAGTCGTGGTGACAAAGATAGAAGGAGACGGCGCATATAAGCGCAGGATAATGGATATGGGCATCACAAAAGGGAGCGAGCTTTACATCAGGAAAGTCGCGCCTCTGGGAGACCCGGTGGAGATTACGGTGCGAGGTTACGAATTATCCATCAGGAAAGCCGATGCGGCATGCGTGCAGGTAAATTTAAAATAGAGAGTAAAGCAGCTGCTTTGTGCGGCAAAAGGAGAGTAAAAATGGCGATAAAAATTGCGCTTGCCGGAAACCCAAATTGCGGAAAGACAACGATGTTTAATGCTTTGACCGGGGCAAATCAATATGTGGGAAACTGGCCGGGAGTTACCGTTGAGAAAAAAGAAGGAAAGTTGAAAGGCAAACGGAGAAAGGGAGAAGACGTGATCGTGACGGATCTTCCGGGCATCTATTCTCTTTCTCCGTATACGCTGGAGGAGGTCGTGAGCCGCGACTATCTGTTAAAAGAAGATCCGGATGTTATCATCGATATGGTGGATGCGACAAACATCGAAAGAAATCTGTATTTGACTACACAGCTTATTGAAACAGGAGTCCCTGTTGTGATAGCATTGAACATGGCGGATCTTTTGGAAAAAAGAGGGATACAGATCGATGTTTCACGTCTGTCGGAACGGATGGGCTGTCCGGTAGTAGAAACATCTGCCCTGAAAGGGGAGGGACTGGAAAAGCTGATAGACACGGCAGTGAAAACAGCGGAAAAAAGAGGAGATGTCCATCCGGAACCGATTTTTTCGGAAGAACTGGAAAAGGCGGTCGCAGCAGTTGAAAATATGCTGGCGTCATCGGTGGAAGAAGGCAAAAGAAGATGGTATGCAGTCAAGATTCTGGAAAATGATTCCAAGGTGATAGAGAGCATGTCGCTTTCAGTGTCTTTACGGGCGACGGCAGATGATCTGCGCAAGGGACTGGAAGCAAAACATGATGATGATATAGAAAGCATCGTGACAGATGAACGGTATCAGTTCATTCAGAAGGTTTCTGCTGCAGCTGTAAAAAAGGGAAAAGAAAAGATGACGGTTTCGGATAAAATAGACCGGATTGTGACAAACCGTATTTTAGGCATTCCCATCTTTATGGCAGTCATGTTTCTTGTTTATTATGTTTCTGTATCAACCGTTGGTACTATGGTGACGGACTGGACAAACGATACGTTTGTAGGGGCGATACAGAGCGCCGTGGGGACGTTCCTTGCAGGAATCGGGACAAACGAGATGGTGATAAGTCTTGTAGTGGACGGCGTCATCGGAGGTGTGGGAGCGGTTCTTGGATTTGTACCGCAGATGGCGATACTGTTTTTGTTTTTATCTCTTCTGGAAGACTGTGGCTACATGGTGCGTATTGCATTTGTAATGGATAGAGTATTCAGACACTTTGGACTGTCGGGGAAGAGCTTTATTCCGCTTTTGATTTCTTCCGGCTGCGGGATACCGGGTATTATGGCATCCAAAACGATAGAGCAGGATAATGACAGAAGGCTGACGATCATGACGGCAACCTTTATCCCCTGCGGCGCGAAACTTCCGGTCATTGCACTGATGGGCGGAGTGATGGCGAGCTGGGCAACGGGAAGTTATGAGGCCGGAGGCCTGGTTGCTCCGGCGATGTATTTCATCGGGATTGCAGCAGTGCTTGTTTCTGCTATCATCTTAAAGAAAACGAAGCCTTTTTCAGGAAAGCCTGCGCCGTTTGTAATGGAGCTGCCCCAATATCATATTCCTCAGATAAAAACAGTTCTTCTGCATGTATGGGAAAGATTGAAAGGATTTATCATTAAGGCGGGTACGATTCTGTTTATCGCTTGTGTGATTATGTGGTTTTTGGGTGGATTTGGAGTAGAAAACGGAAGCTTTGGACTGGTTGAAGATGCATCAAACAGCTTTCTGGCAATGATAGGCGGATTTATCGCGCCGCTGTTCGCACCTCTGGGCTTTGGACAGTGGCAGCCCGTGGCGGCATCCCTTTCCGGCTTTACGGCAAAAGAAGCGATTGTGACAACGATGGGTGTTCTGGCAAATGTGACCGGGGACGGCGAAGACCCGGTGACCGTAGCACAGGCTGTGCAGGCATGGTTTCCGAGCGCGCTGGCAGCATTTTCGTTCCTTGTGTTCAATCTGCTTGATTCGCCTTGTCTGGCGGCAATCGCAACGATGGCACAGCAGCTTCAGTCAAAAAAATGGTTCTGGTTTGCAATCCTGTTCCAGAATATATTTGCATATATCGTGTGCCTTTGCATTTACCAGATCGGAACGTTTGTGACAGGCGGGGCATTCGGTATCGGGACCGTGTTTGGGTTCGCATTCGCGGGTATCCTTTTGTATCTGCTTTTCAGACCGGATCCTTATAAGGATCGAAAGGGATATGCGAGAAGCTCTGTCCAGGCGGCAGAATAATAAGATAAAGGAGGAATGGCAGATGGCAACAGCGGTTATTCTGATATTGATATTCGGATATTGCGGATTTCTGATATACCGGTCGCTGAAAAATAAAAAAGAGGGAAAGCATACGGGATGTAGCTGTTCCTGTTCATCCTGTCCGGGGGCATGTGGATGCGCTTCGGGAGAGGCGGTAAAAGAACGGTAAAGAATTGTGGAAAACGCACAGATTTGAGTGGATTTTGGCATAAAAACTTGGTATAATAGTGGCGTCGGCATTGGGTGGATACATCCGGCTGACGCCATTATTGCCTGTTTTTTACCTGATAGATACAGGAAATACAGCAGGAGGAGGCTTTTGATATGATGGTTTCCACGAAGGGAAGATATGCGCTGCGCGTTATGCTGGACCTTGCGATGCAGGAACAGGAGCAGTATATTTCCCTGAATGATATCGCGGTGCGTCAGAGGATTTCCATGAAATATCTGGAAGCAATTGTCGCGCTGCTCAATAAAGCCGGGCTTTTGCAAAGCCGGCGGGGAAAAGACGGAGGGTACCGGCTTGCAAGAAAGCCATGGGAGTACCCGATCAGCGAGATATTAAAGCTGACGGAAGGAACGCTCGCCCCTGTGGCATGTATGGAAGGGGGCGGCTGCAGCTTTGAATGCGAGCTGCGGGCGAACTGCCTGACAAGACCGATGTGGCAGAAGCTGGACAGCATCATTGACGGTTATCTGTCGGAGGTGACAATACAGGACTTGATGGAGGGAAAATGCTGACAGATATGCGTGTATATGCAGACCAGGCGGCGACGACCGCGCTGGGGGAGGCTGCATGGAAGGCAATGGAGCCATGGCTTAGGACAGAATTTGGCAATCCTTCCGCATTGTATGAAGAAGGGCGCAGAGCACGGGACTGTGTGGAGGCTGCCCGGGAAAAGACCGCGTATCTTCTGGGGGCAGAGCCGCGGGAGATATATTTTACATCGGGAGGTACAGAAGCGGATAACTGGGCGGTGTATGCAGCGGCAAGACGGGGCGCACAAGCCGGAAAAAGACATTTGATAACGTCTGCGTTCGAACACCATGCAGTTTTAAATCCGATGAAGGCATTGGAAAAAGAAGGCTTTGAGCTCACTGTTCTTCCGGTGCATGAAAACGGTGTTGTGCGCGCAGATGAGCTGGCGCAGGCGATACGCCCGGATACGGCGCTGGTGAGCATAATGTTTGTAAATAATGAAGTCGGAACGGTACAGCCGGTCGCAGAACTGGGAAAGGTATGCAGAGAAAGGGGAGTTTTATTCCATACGGATGCAGTGCAGGCAGCAGGACACCTGCCGATAGACCTGCGTTCACTCCCGGTTGACCTGCTTTCCCTGTCCGCCCATAAATTTCACGGACCTAAGGGAATTGGCGCACTTTATATAAGAAATGGCGTTTCTCTGGAAAATTTTATAAAGGGCGGCGGTCAGGAAAGGGGAAAACGGGCAGGAACGGAGAATACGGCGGCAATTGCAGGGCTTGCAGCAGCGCTGGAGGACAGCCTTGTTGGACGAACTGAAAAGGATGCATATGTGGCAACGCTTCGGAAAACCGTTCAGGAGGCTCTGCTTTTGGTCGAAGCAAGCCGCCTGAACGGGGATAGCTGTAAAAGGCTGCCGGGTAATTTAAACATCAGCTTTCAGGGGGTGGAGGCAGAAGCACTTCTCATTTATCTGGACATGAAGGGGATAGCAGTTTCGGCAGGGGCTGCATGTGCGGCGGGGGCGCTGGAACCGAGCCATGTGCTGACGGCAATGGGGCTTTCTGATGAAGCCGCAGGGAGTGCGGTGCGGATAACGCTGGATGAAACGAATACGCGGGAGGAAGCAGAGTATCTTGCCCGTTCGATAGCGGAAGCAGTCAGGAGACTGCGGGGGATGGCATAGGCTTTTATACCCTCAGGGGCAGCAGTTTTGTCTGCGGGGGATAGGCACAATATAAAACAAAGGACAATGGAGGAGGTACGACAACATGGAGTTTCTTGTGGAGGGTTTTCAAAATGTAACGTGGCAGCAGGTTGTCATGTACGGGGTAGGGCTTTTGCTCATCTATCTGGCGCTGAAAAAGGATTATGAGCCATCGCTGCTTTTGCCGATGGGCTTTGGCGCGATTTTGGTCAATTTACCGATGAGCGGCGTGATAGACCAGGTAGTACAGGGGTCGGTAGAGTCAAACGGCATTATCCAATGGTTGTTTGAAGTGGGGATAGAGGCATCTGAGGCGATGCCGATCCTTTTGTTTATCGGAATCGGTGCGATGATAGATTTCGGACCGCTTTTATCAAAGCCGATAATGTTTCTGTTCGGTGCGGCAGCACAGTTCGGAATTTTTTTCGCTATCTGTGCGGCGGTATTGCTGGGGTTCGATTTAAGGGATGCGGCGTCTATCGGCATCATCGGCGCAGCGGACGGTCCGACCTCTATTCTTGTTTCACAGGTGCTTGGTTCTTCGTATGTAGGGGCCATCGCTGTGGCGGCATATTCCTATATGGCGCTTGTGCCGATCATCCAGCCTTTTGCGATCAAGCTGGTGACGACGAAAAAAGAGCGCTGTATCCATATGGAATATCATCCGGCGAATGTAAACAAAGCGACCAGAATAGCGTTCCCTATCGTAGTAACGTTTATCGTGGGATTCATTGCACCTTCGTCCGTTGCGCTTGTAGGATTTTTGATGTTCGGTAACCTGCTGCGTGAATGTACGTCTTTACATAAGATGTCGGAGACGGCTCAGGAGGACCTTGCCAATATTATCACATTGCTTTTGGGTATCACGATTTCCTTTAGTATGAGAGCGGACCGGTTTGTGCGCTGGGAGACGCTGATGATAATGGTGATAGGACTGCTGGCATTTGTATTTGATACGGTCGGCGGTGTGCTGTTCGCAAAGTTTTTAAACCTGTTTTTGAAAAAGAAGATAAATCCGATGGTGGGAGCGGCAGGAATTTCGGCATTCCCGATGTCTTCCCGTGTAGTGCAGAAGGTAGCGATGGCGGAAGATCCGTCGAATGTGCTCATTATGCAGGCGGCAGGAGCAAACGTTTCCGGTCAGATAGCATCTGTTGTGGCGGGCGGTCTTGTGATAAGTCTTGTAAGCAGATTTTTATAAAGGAGGGACAGGAAGATGGACAGAATGACAGACTTTATGGTTTCCCTTGAAATCATGGGGAAAGGAATGCTGGGTATTTTTACGGCCAGCCTTGTGATCATCGCAGCGGTGGTCATTCTGGAAAAAGTAACCAGACATAAAAAAGACGGGGAATAACAAGGATAAGGATGGCGTTGAAGGGAAAGCAGGAGCGGTTATGTTTCAAAAAGGAGATTTTGTTGCCTTCGGGAACAAAGGAATCTGCAGGATAAAAAATATTACGACGCTGGATATGGATGGAATTCCGAAGGACAGGTTATACTATGAAATGCAGCCGGTCTTAAATGCGGGGAGCAAGGTTTTTACGCCGGTTGAACAGGCGGATGAAAGCGGCACCATGCGAAAGCTGATGACTTCCGATGAGGCGGTTCGGCTTCTTTCTTCGCCGCCGGAGGAAGAACCCGCGTGGGAGGCAGACGACCGGAAACGGGAGGAACAGTACAGGAGTATCATCAATGGCAATCAGGCTGCTGGGCTGCTGGCACTGATAAGATATGTGCACATCAGGCAGAGAGGGCGGGCGCTCAAAGGGCGAAGACTCGCTTCGATGGATGCAAGATATTTAAAAACGGCAGAAGAGCATCTTTATACGGAGCTTTCCATTTCCATGCAGGTTGCAGCAGAGGAGATACGGGAGTATGTGGAATCCGGAATAAGGGTTCCGCAGGGATATATCCGAAGCCTGTAAGATACAGTGCAGCTATCATACAAAAGAGGACATGATACAGAAATTTTTCTGTGGATGTCCTCTTTTTTGTCGATAAGACTGCAGACAAAAGGCAGAACAGTTATGTTGCGGACGAATGAAATACAGAAAAAGGTTGCAGTACTGCTGTAGATATGATAGACTAATGATAGTTAGACACAACTAATAATAAAGCTGGGATGAATCATATAAGTGGAGGAGAATATGAAGAATTTAGCAATAGAAAAGGTGATCGGCAGAGAAATTCTGGATTCACGGGGCAATCCGACTGTGGAGGCAGAGGTATTTCTGGCGGATGGGAGCAGGGGACGCGGCATGGCGCCCAGCGGAGCATCGACCGGAGAATTTGAGGCGCTGGAATTAAGGGACGGCGATCCCGTTCGATTTGGGGGAAAAGGTGTTTTAAAGGCAGTTAAAAACATCAATACGATTATTGCGGATACGTTAACAGGGATGGATGCGTCCAATATTTATGCGGTGGATGCGGCGATGCTCAGGGCGGATAAAACGGAGGATAAATCGCAGCTTGGCGCGAATGCGGTGCTGGCGGTATCCATTGCCTGCGCAAAGGCGGCAGCGGCGTCTCTTGGTATCCCTTTGTATCAGTTTTTAGGGGGAGTCGGCGGAAACAGGCTTCCGGTTCCGATGATGAATATTCTAAATGGCGGGGCGCATGCGGCAAATACAGTCGATGTTCAGGAATTTATGGTCATGCCCGTCGGAGCAAAAAGCTTTTCGGAAGGGCTTCGCTGGTGTACGGAGGTATTCCATGCGCTGAAAGGAATTTTAAAAGAAAGAGGACTTGCGACTTCTGTGGGGGATGAGGGAGGATTTGCACCGGATTTAGAAAGCGATGAGGAAGCGATAGAGGTAATACTGGAGGCGGTCAAAAAGGCCGGATATGAACCGGAAAGAGACTTTGTCCTGGCTCTCGACGCGGCGGCAAGCGAATGGAAGGGCAGCCAAAAAGGAGAGTATGTATTGCCGAAGTCGGGAGTGAGGTTTACTTCTCAGGAATTGGTGGAGCATTGGAAAAAACTGTGCGGCAAATATCCTGTCGCATCTATAGAGGATGGTCTGGACGAGGAAGACTGGGAAGGCTGGAAACTTTTGACAAAGGAGCTGGGAGACCGCATACAGCTGGTCGGGGACGATCTGTTCGTGACGAATACAAAACGTTTAAAGAAAGGGATAGATGAAAAGTGCGGCAATGCGATACTGATAAAATTAAATCAGATAGGCAGTGTTTCTGAGACGATGGAAGCGGTCAAAATGGCACATGAAGCAGGATTTAGGGCTGTTACTTCTCATCGTTCGGGAGAGACGGAGGACACGACTATCGCAGATCTTGCGGTAGCATTGAATACAGGGCAGATAAAGACGGGCGCGCCGAGCCGGAGCGAACGGGTAGCAAAATACAATCAGCTTTTACGGATAGAGGAAAAACTGGGAGAAGGTGGAGTCTATCCCGGGAAGGATGTTTTCAGAAGATAAGGAGACGATATGAGTCAACAGGCGCTTCACATACTGTTAAATATGGATCAGAACAGACTTTATGTCCAATTGGCACTTCAATGCGCTCCGTTTCTGGCAGGGATAAAGGTATCCAATCTCTTTATTGTAGAAGAGCGGTATTGGCTGGGACTTTGCTGGCTGTGCAGGAATACGGATATCTGCGTACGCAGGCTTTATTATTGCCGGGGGAAGGTGACGCTTTTAATGTACCGGAAAAAAGAGCTGGAGGAATGGCTCAATATGCCGGAGACATATGCCCTGCTTATAAAGCTGGGATATGAAAGCGGCAATCTGCATCATATCTTTACGAGACTGGAAGAAAAGATAGGAGGTCATGGGAGCGGGGAAATGCCGTTTCCTCATGAGCTCGGGCTGATATTGGGATATCCCCCGGAGGATGTGGAAGGCTTTCTGGAAAACGGGGGAAAGAAATGCCTGTATACAGGTTACTGGAAGGTGTATGCGCATCTGGAGGAGAAGCTGGAACTATTCTGGGCTTATGACAGAGCGATGGACAAGGCGCTTTCGATGGCATATCAGAGAGAAGACGTAATGCGGCTGAAAGATTTTTTTTAAGCAGAGAAAGCCCGGATATCCAATATGACAGACGGATATCCGGGCTTTCTTTGCCAAAAGGGCTTTAGTTGCGGTTTTTTTGTACGAATGATTTGATGGCCGCAAAGCTTTGCGGGCTTATGACATGCTCCATACGGCAGGCATCATTGGAGGCTGTTTCAGCATCTATCCCCATGCTGATGAGCCATTTGGACAGAAATTCATGGCGCTCATAGATTGTTTCGGCAATCTGGCGCCCTGAGTCGGTCAAGTAGATGAAGCCTTCTTTCGTTACTGTGATATGTTCCTTTTCGCGCAGATTCTTCATAGCGACGCTGACGCTGGATTTTTTAAAGCCAAGTTCCTCCGCAATGTCCACAGAGCGGACAACAGGGCGGGTCTTACTTAGCATCAATATTGTTTCAAGATAGTTTTCGGCGGATTCATTTACTGCCATCGGATCACTTCCTTTCTTTTCTTAAATCGTTTGTTTCAGTATAACATGGACACTGGTCGGGTTCAATCTGAAAAAGAAGAAATGATTGCCGTTTTGCAATGTCCTGTTCCCGGAAGGCAGTACGGTACAGACGATGTGGCCGGACTGATATAAAATATGAGAGGGATGAAAATGGAGAAATGTAAGGATTTGGTAAAAAAAGAAATGAAATTTTGTAAATAAACATCAATAATGCATAAAAATGTGAAAAACAGACTGTAAAAATTATTCATTTTATGTTAATATGAATAATAGAATAACCGCAGGAAGCCTGCGGTTGTTACATAAATGAAACCGTTGCCGGAAGTTTCAGGAATTTGCCTGAAGGCAAAGGGCGGCGGGAATTATTCAGGGGGAATATCTCATGGCAAAAGAAATGATTGCGATGCTGCTTGCAGGCGGTCAGGGTTCCCGGCTTTATGCACTGACCCAGAAACTTGCAAAACCCGCCGTACCGTTTGGAGGAAAGTACCGGATTATCGATTTTCCGCTTTCCAACTGTGTCAATTCGGGAATCGACACGGTCGGCATTCTGACCCAGTATCAGCCGATGGTGCTCAACGAGTATATCGGGAATGGACAGCCCTGGGATTTGGACCGTTTAATAGGCGGTGTTCATGTGCTGCCGCCCTATCAGAAAGCGTCAGGTTCAGACTGGTATAAGGGTACGGCAAATGCCATCTATCAGAATATTCCGTTTATTGAGCGATATAATCCGGAATATGTGATCATCCTTTCGGGCGACCAGATATGTAAACAGGATTACAGCGATTTTTTACGTTTTCATAAGGAAAAGGGGGCAGAGTTTTCCGTGGCGGTCATGGAAGTGCCGTGGGAAGAGGCGTCCCGTTTCGGTCTGATGGTAACGGATGAGAACGACAAGATTACGGAATTTCAGGAAAAGCCAAAGGAGCCCAAATCCAATCTGGCTTCTATGGGCATCTATATTTTTAATTGGGATGTGTTAAAACGTTATCTGATAGAAGACGAGGCAGACCCCACTTCTGAGAATGATTTTGGAAACAATATTATTCCGAATCTTCTGCGTGATGGCAGAGATATGTATGCATATCATTTCAGCGGATACTGGAAGGATGTCGGTACGATATCCTCTCTCTGGGAAGCGAATATGGAAGTGCTCGATCCGGAACACAGCGGCATCAATCTGTTTGAAGATGACTGGAAAATCTACAGCCGAAACAGCGGTATGACCGGTCACCGTATCATGGAAACGGGCGTAGTAGAGAATGCGATGATTACCGATGGCTGTCGTATCGCGGGGCATGTAAAGCATTCCATCCTGTTCTCCGGCGTATCCGTGGAGGAGGGAGCTGAGGTAGAGGATGCTGTCGTAATGGGCGGTACGGTCATCAAAAAGGGTGCCAGCGTCAAGCATTGCATTGTTGCGGAAAATGTGGTGATCGGAGAGGGCGCTGTGATAGGGGCGATGCCTGACGGCACAGAAGACAGTGTAGCAACGGTCGGCTCCGGAGTATATATCGGCGCAGGGGCAAAGATAGGTCCTGCGGCTATGATCGATCAGAATGTAAAGGATGGTGAAGAAAAATGGTAAATTCCAATGCAAATGCTTTAGGCATCATTTTCCCCAACAGCTATGACGGCCTTGTTCCGGAACTCGTAACGGAACGGCTGATGGCCTCCATTCCTTTTGCCGGACGTTACCGTTTGGTGGATTTTATTCTGTCGAGCATGGTAAACTGCGGTATCGATAACATTTCACTGATCGTGCGTCAGAACTATCATTCGCTGATGGATCATCTCGGATCAGGACGTGAATGGGATTTGACCCGTAAAAACGGCGGATTAACAATCTTCCCTCCGTATGCATCCAATACGGTGAAGGTATACGGCGGCAGAATAGAGGGGCTGGCGAGCATTCTGGACTTTTTAAGGGATGCAAAAGAAAAATATGTGGTGCTTTCTGACGCAAGCATGGCGGTAAATTTTGATTTTAAGGCAATGCTGGATCAGCATATCGAGAGTGGTGCTGATGTGACGATCGCATATAAGCGGGAAGAGATACCGGAGGCACTCCGCAAGCCGTATGATATGACAAAAGATTTGTATTATACGCTGGATATAACGGATGAGGGCAGAGTGAGCCAGATTCAGATCAATTCAGGAAATGAAGGAATTCAGAATCTGTCCATGAATATTTATATTATTGACAGGGAGTTTCTTGTGACGCTGGTAGCAGAAGCATACAGCAGAGGAATGCTTTATCTGGACAGGGATCTGCTGGCTCCTAATCTGGACAGACTGAATGTAAAGGCATTTTGCTTTGACGGTTATGTTGCACGTATCTGCGATATCAAGAGCTATTTTGATGAGAATATGAAGCTTTTACAGGATGAGAACATCGAAGGGCTCTTCGGCGGTGATCCTATCTACACAAAGATAAGGGATGACAACCCGACCAGATATATGGAGGGGTCAAAGGTTAAAAACGTGATGGCTGCGGACGGCTGCGTGATAGAAGGCGAAGTGGAAAACAGCGTTTTATTCAGAGGCGTAAAAGTCGGCAAGGGTGCAAAAGTCAGAAACTGTGTGCTCATGCAGGATACCGTGGTAGAGCCGGGCGTAAATGTGGAATACCTTATTTCCGACAAAAATGTGACTATCACAGAGGGAAAAGAGGTACACGGGGCGGACAGCTTCCCGGTATATGTTGCCAAGTTTAAGAAAGTTTGAGATAGTAAAGTGAAAAATAAGCCTTATGGCTTATTTTTCACTTATGCCCGGAAAAGAGGATTGATATGTTGAACGTAGGTATTTTGGGGACGGGCTCCATTGCAGGGGTGATGGCGGATACGCTTTCAAAAATGACATCCGCCTGCTGTGTGGCGGCAGCAAGCCGTGATATGGAAAAGGGTCGTGCATTCGCGCAGAAGCACGGAATACCGAAAGTATACGGCTCCTATGAGGAGCTGCTGGATGATCCGCAGGTGTCGCTTGTGTATGTAGCGACGCCGCACTCTCATCATTACAGATGGGCGAAAGCAGCGCTGGAGCACGGAAAGCATGTTTTGTGTGAAAAAGCATTTACCGTAAACGCAGCACAGGCAAAAGAGCTGTTCCGTATTTCGGAAGAGAAGCATCTTCTTTTGACAGAAGCGATATGGACGAGATATCTTCCGATGCGCGGAACCATCAATGAGGTGTTAAGGAGCGGTATTGTGGGAATGCCCCGCATCCTTACGGCAAATCTCGGAGAGCCGATCAGTCAGGTGCCCCGTATGAAAGAGCCAGACCTTGCGGGAGGGGCGCTTCTGGATCTTGGCGTGTATACGCTGACCTTTGCGGCGATGATATTCGGGAGCAATCCTGTATCAGTATATGCAGCCGGGAATCTGACGGAGAAGGGCGTAGACGAACAGGAGGCGGTAACACTCCGGTATGCGGACGGACGTATGGCGCTTTTGCATAATTCCATGACGGTAATGAGTGATAAACGCGGTATCATCGAGTGCGAAAACGGGTATCTTGAAGTGAGCGACATCATTTGTCCGAGAGAACTGCGCGTTTATAATCGCAGCCGTGCGCTCATCGCGTCATACCGTGCCCCGAAGTGCATTTCAGGCTACGAGTATGAAGTGGAGGCGTGCATCCGTGCGCTGGATGCAGGAGGAACAGAGTGCCCGCTCATGCCGCATGCAGAAACGGTGCGTGTGATGGAATGGATGGATTCCATACGGGAACAGGTCGGTGTAAAATATCCCGAAGAAATTGAAGCTGTTTAAAAGCAGGCAGGCGGTCAGTCGACCGCCTGCCTGTTTTTTCATACGATAGGAAATTTCATTTCCTATCGTATGAAAAAACATGATTATGCGTACTCGCACGCGGCGAAATTGTCGCTGATGCGGAGCGTCAGTCTATTTGAGCAAATCTTTTTGTACCCCAGGTAAGGAGCGTATGCCAGCAGAGAAAAGTAAGTCCTGAAAAGCTGAAAAACAGGATAAGGCAGAGCGCCGGGAACGGGACAGAGAGGACAAACGTACACAGCGCCCAGATTCCGGCGATGAGCAGGACGGACAGCATATTTCCGAAGATTCCGAGCACGGCGGAAGCGGAATTTTTGATGACAGCGCTTTCGCTTGGGCAGTCTGTCTTTGGAAAGACGAGATTTAAAAGAAGTCCTGATACTGCCCAGAACGCAGTGACAGACAGACCGGGCAGGAGCAGGAAAAACGAATCAGAAAGCGGGATGATACCTGCAAGACCGGGCAAAAGGAGGCTGACAAGGCAGGTAGGCCATGTGAGGACCAGATTCAGGCATGCCTTTGCCCCGAAAAGGACAGGGGCAGGGAGCGGGGCTTCTTTTAAGAGCCAGAGCGCCTTCCCGTCCAGACTGATAGAAATGCAGGACGGATAGACGGTAGATAAAAAGAACATCGCAGCCAGAAACAGCATCGGCGTCAGAAGACGGGGACCGCCAATGAGAGGCAGCAGCATGTCAAGACGTTCTCTGGAAAAGAGGAGAAAGAACGTGATGCCTGTCAGAAAAACGATGCCGAAGCAGGTGTTTGTCAGGTACAGCGACGAACGGGTCAGACGGTACAGCTCTGATTTTAAAAGGGCGCAGAAAGGACTGCTCTTTTGCAGGGCGGACAGCCTGAAATCGTGTCGGAGCGTTCTTGCCTGCAAGGCAGAGAGGATACGTTTGTAGTATCTGGAAAGGAGGGCGGCAAAGGCAGCATAGGGCAGGGCACAGAGAAAAAGCCCGCCTATAAGAGCCGGAAAGCTTCCGCAGATGCCGTCGGAGACGAGACGGAGCGGGGAAAGATAAGTGTCCAGGATATGGAGCAGCTCGTCCCGGTTTGTAAAAAGGAGCTCTGCAAGCCGGTCTGCCTGCAGGCAGAAGAACAAAATGACACACAAAAGGAGCATGGTAAGGAGAGAGCCAAGAAGCGCGTTCTTATGCTGCCGCGCCTGAGTCCATGCAAATAAAAAACCGCAGAGCGCCGCGAAAAAAGCAGGGAGCAGCGGGAAAAAGAGCATAACGGGCAAAAAGGACAGCCAGAGGGCGGGAGCAGGAGCGATGGAAAAAAACTGTGCCGCTGCATTGGCAGGCAGCATCCAGAGCCCGACAAATAAAAGGTTTTCCAGATACAGGGCGGCCATGCGGGAGAGCATCACAAGAGAAGGGCTGACCGGCATGGACAGGAGGAAATCCAGGTCCCTCCCGGAAAAAAGGACATCCTTTGCGCCCATGAATGAAAAAAGAAAGCCAAAGAACAGGGAGAGCAGGAGCATCGTCGGAAAATAAAACAGCTCGATCCCGCTCTGCGTCATCATGCCCGCAAATAAAAAACCGTAGAGCGCAGACATAAGAACGGAAAAGACCGCGAGGATGAGGACGGCGGTTATCGCTTTAGGGTCTTTTTTGGAGGTCTTTAAGCCGGAGAAGGCGGCATGGAGCACCTGTTCGGTGTGCAGCCTGCACAGGATGATGAAATTACGCATGGGAATCCTCCTTATTATCAGCGGAAAGCTCCATGAAAACGGATTCCAGCCCCTTTTGACCGACGATACGGGAAGTGGGGCCTTCTTCGATGAGCGTTCCTTTTCGGATGATGGCGATGCGGTCGCACAGCTTTTCCGCGACCTCGAGGACGTGGGTGGAAAAAAGGACAGAGCTGCCGCCTTCGCACAGCTTTTTCAGATGTTCTTTTGTGATATAGGCGGCGGACGGGTCGAGACCCACAAAAGGCTCGTCCAGGATGAGGAGCTTAGGCTGTCGCATGAAGGCGGAGATGAGCGCGAGTTTCTGCTTCATGCCGTGGCTGTAGCTGGAAATTGGGCTTCCGAGCACGCCTGTCATCTGATAGCTTTCCGAGAGCGGTTCGATGCGCTCTCTGCGGATATCGGCAGGAATGGAATACAGGTCTGCCACGAGCTGCAGGTAGCGGATGCCGCTCATGAAATCATACAGCTCAGGGTCATCCGGTAAAAAGGCGGTCACGCGTTTGGCTGCGACGGGAGCCTTTTGGATATCGTGCCCGTCGATGAGGATATGTCCGTCGGAAAAATCCAGAATCCCGGCGATACAGCGCAGGGTCGTCGTTTTGCCCGCACCGTTGTGCCCGATAAAGCCTGTGATATGCCCGTCAGGTACGGTAAGGCTTAAATGGCTGACTGCCGCCCGGTCTTTTGTATAATATTTTGAAAAATCTCTTATCTCCAACATAAGAAGTTCCTTTCTGCCGCGCGGGCGGCATGACAAAACTGTACTATTAAACTAATACAACTATACTTTGAGAGGGGGAAAATGTCAACAGGATTTTGAACGGGAGTTTACTTTGGCGCTTTTTGGCGGTAAAATAGCAGTACCATAAAAAGGAGGCTGATACGATGGAAAATTTTACGTTTGACACGATAGAGTATGTGCGGCCGGACTACGATGCGGCAAGGAAGTGCTGGGAATCCGCTGCGCAGAGGGTAAAGGAGGCGCAGAGCTATGGAGAGCTGAAGGCAGTGATGGAAGAGGTAAACCGCATGGCGGGTCATCTGGAGACGATGTACACGGTATGCATGGTCCGCAATACGCTCGATACGACAGATACTTTTTATGAAAAAGAAATGGAGTATAACGACGATACGTTCCCGACGGTAAAGGAGGCAGAGCTGGCGTATGAGAAAGCGCTCTTGGACAGTCCTTTTGCGGGAGAGCTGGAAGCAGAGTACGGTCATGAACTGCTCGCAGGGATACAGCGGTCTCTGGACAGCTTTGACCCAAAGCTCGTGCCTTTCATGCAAAAGGATTCCCGTCTTTGTACCCGGTACCAGAAGCTTATGGCAACGGCACAGATTCCGTTCCGGGGGGAAGTATACAACCTGTACGGGATTCAGAAGTTTTTTGAAGACAGGGACAGGCAGACGAGAAAAGAAGCGTTCAGGGCATGGTCTGATTTTTACAGGGACAATGAAGCCGAGATGGAGGATATCTTTGCACAGCTGGTAGAAGTCCGCAATGAGATGGGAAGAGCGCTGGGCGATGAAAATTTTATTCCGCTGGGCTATAAGAAGCAGGGCAGGGGCGATTACGGGAAGAAAGAGGTGGAAGCGTTCCGGAAGCAGGTGCTGGAGGAGATAGTCCCTTTATGCGAAAAGCTTTATGAAGCGCAGGCAAAGCGCATCGGCGTGGATGAGCTCATGGTATATGATGAGTCGTGCGTATTTCCGGATGGCAACGCAGTCCCGGCGGGCGATGACGACTATATGATAGAACAGGCGCGCCGGATGTACCATGAAATCAGCCCGGAGACAGGGGAATTTATCGACTTTATGATAGAGCATCAGATGATGAACCTGAAAAATCTTCCGAACAAGGCGTCTACCGGATATATGACCTCGCTGCTCGATTATAAGGCTCCGTTTGTATTTTCCTGTTTTAATCATACGATTTTTGACATGCAGGTGCTGACCCATGAGCTGGGACATGCGTTTGCGGGTTATCAGGCCATGCGCCACCAGCCTGTTCCGGATTATTACGGGATGTCTACGGATATCGCGGAGATTCATTCGATGTCGATGGAGCAGTTTGCCTACCCCTATGCAGAGTGGTTTTTCGGAGAGGATGCGGACAAATACCGGTTCCAGCATTTGCAGGAAGCTGTCACGTTCGTACCCTATGGCGTGGCGGTGGATGAATTCCAGCATATCATGTACGAGCATCCGGAGCTGACGCCGAAGGAGCGTACGCTGGAATGGCGCAAACTGGAGAAAAAATACATGCCGTGGCGCAAATATGAGGACGACGAATTTATGGAGCGCGGCGGTTACTGGTATTATAAGCTGCATATTTTCCTCTATCCGTTCTATTACATCAACTACACGCTGACGACGATGGGCGCGATGGAGATGAAAAAGCGCTATGAGAAAAACCGTGAGGAAGCATGGAAGGATTATCTGGCGCTGTGCAATGCGGGCGGCAGCAAAAGCTATCTCGGACTGCTCAAGGTCGCAAACCTGTCAGTCCCTTTTGAGGAAGGAAGCGTGAAACGGGCGATGTCCTATGCGAAGGAAATCCTGTTAAAGGCCATCGAAGCAGAAAGATAACCGCTTTTTTAAAGATGATTTTTGTATCACAGGCTGCGGAAGGCTCAGTCACAGCGCTTTCCGAAGCCTGCGCGTTTTTGCCAGCCGGAGCACCTGTTCTTACAGGAGCATCGTTTTAAACCAAGCTGCCAGAGGAGCCAGCCGTACAGGTCGGGGCTGCCGGGAGGACAGATCTGGGAGCAGGAAGGATTTGACTGTTGGGATTTTTGCGGCGGGCAGGGCTTTTTTTGATTCATGGCAGCTCCTTTTTGTAAGGTATATGGTAGTATATGAAAAAAACAGCACCCCTGTTCATCGTACAAAGGGCGCTGTTTTTTGTTTCCTACGGCAGAACGGATATTATTTGAGAGTGTCTGCCATATGGTAAAACTGATAGTATATTCCATGTTTTTCAAGGAGCTGTTCGTGTGTCCCTTCTTCTGCAATGCCGTCCTGGGTCAGTACGAGAATGCGGTCGGAATTGCGGATAGAGGAGAGGCGGTGCGCGATGGTAAGCGTCGTGCGGCCTTCAGAAAGTCTGTTTAAGGACTGTGCCACAGCGAATTCGCTTTCGTTGTCAAGGGCGGAGGTTGCCTCGTCCAGTATCAGAATGGGGGGATTTTTGATGAATACACGCGCGATGCTCAGGCGCTGCTTCTGACCGCCGGAGAGTTTGACACCGCGTTCCCCTACATAGGTGTCGTATCCGTTTTTGAGTTCCATGATGAAGTCGTGTGCACCCGCGCGCTTTGCGGCTTCGATGACTTCCTCGCGGGAAGCGCCGGGACGTCCGTAAACGATATTTTCATAAACGGTGCCGGAAAAAAGATAAACATCCTGCTGCACCATTCCGATATTTTGGCGCAGACTCTTTAACGTAAAACTCTTGATGTTGTGTCCGTCAATGGATATTTCGCCGCCCGTTACATCATAGAAGCGGGGGATAAGGTTACACAGTGTCGTCTTGCCGGCGCCGGAAGGACCGACAAAGGCTACCTTTTCGCCGGGGCGGATGGTCAGATTTAAGTTGCGGAATACCTGATTATGGTCGTCAGGATATTCAAAGCTTACGTTTTTAAAGGAAATCTCTCCTTTGGGTGCGCCCATTTCAACAGCGTCGGGCTCATCAAAAATCTCGATATCCGCATCCATAATCTGCAGGAAACGTTCGATACCGGTCATGCCGCGCTGGAACTGTTCTGCAAATTCGATGATTCTGCGGATGGTCGTGATGAGCGTTGTCACATACATGAGAAATGCCACGAGGTCTCCGGGAGCTACGAGGCCCTTGAGCATAAAGATGCTGCCAAAGAGCAGGACGGCTACATACATGATGCCGTCAAAGGCGTGGGTTGTGGCGTTAAACTGTGCCATCAGATGATAGGAGGCCTTTTTGATATCGAAAAACCTTCCGTTGTCCTCGTCGAATTTTCTGCCTTCCATCTCCTCATTGGTAAAGGCTTTGACAACCTTTTGTCCGAGCAGGCTGTCCTCGATACGGGCATTCAGTTCGCCAATCTGGTTGCGCTGGCTGCGGAATACGCTTCTCATGCGGAAATTGAGCTTCATGCATACAAATATCATGATCGGGATAATGACGAACATAATGAGCGTCAGCAGCACATTGATGCGCGCGAGGATAATGAAGGAAATGAGCAGTTTTACGCCTGCAATAAAAAATTCCTCAGGGCAGTGATGTGCAAATTCGGTTACATCGAACAGGTCGTTTGTGATGCGTCCCATAATCTGCCCGACCTTGGTATTGTTATAGTATGTGTTGGAAAGCTGATGTAAGTGGCGGTAGGCATCCCGGCGCATATCGGTCTCTATCTTTGCACCCATGATGTGTCCGACACCTGCCATGTAGTAGGTGGCAATGCAGTCCACGACCCGCAGCGCGATATAAATGGAAACAACGATAAGGATGCTCTTCATCGAAAATGCGGCGAGATTGTAAAGTCCCTGATTGGTGATGTAACGCATGATGATGGGGAGCACCAGTTCGCACAGCGTTGTCAGGCCGGCGCATATCAGGTCCAGTATCAATGTTTTTTTGTAAGGCTTAAAATATGGGGCGAACCTGTGAAAAAGTTCTTTAGTAGGGTATTGTCTGTCTTTCATTTCTTCCTCCCGTTCTGCCGCAAAAGCGGCATTTTTATCCGACAGGAAAGTTCTTTTCCTGTCGAAAAATACATTTATGCGCACGCACGCGGAGGGCAGTCGTTGCCTGACGGCGCTCGGGCGAGTGCGCGGGTGTGCGCCGGAGCACACACCTTTCCGCAAAAAGGAGTTTTCCCCGTTTTGCATGTCTGATATTTACCCACTGAGGGTACTATAGCATAAAATAGAAAGTTTTGCATATAGAAAATGTGTCATGCCTACACAAGCGGGCAAAAAAGTGTTAAAATAAGGTTAGGAGGTTTTTCGTCTTTTTGCAGAGAATCCGGACATACAATATAAGACAGCAGCTCTGGCTTTAGCAGAGCTATCGTATCAGAACCGTCAAAGGAGGTATCGGTCGTATGAAACTACAGTTTATCGGGGCGGACCATGAGGTGACAGGTAGCTGTCATTATATGCAGATCGGAGAAAAGCATGTGCTGGTGGATTACGGGATGGAGCAGGGGGTGAATCCGTTTGAGAACTGCCCGCTGCCTGTGGATGAATCGCAGATAGACTACGTCTTTCTGACACATGCCCATATCGACCATTCAGGAATGCTGCCGCAGCTGTTTGCCCGCGGTTTTCGGGGCTCGATCTATGCGACGGAGGCTACCGCAGATCTGTGCAGCATCATGCTGCGCGACTGTGCGCACATTCAGATGCAGGAGGCGGAGTGGAAGAACCGTAAAGCGAAACGCCATTCCGGTATCGAGCCGCATGTTCCGGTCTATACGATGGAAGATGCGATGGAGACGATACATCTTATCGTTCCGTGTGCCTATAACAAAAAGATAGACGTATGTGAAGGTATAAGCATCCGTTTTACGGATATCGGGCATCTGCTCGGTTCGTCCAGTATCGAGGTGTGGGCGACAGAAGGGGAGATATCCAAAAAGATTGTTTTTTCCGGAGATATCGGAAATGTGGAGCAGCCGTTGCTGCGGGATCCTCAGCCAACGGCAGAGGCGGATTATGTGGTGATGGAATCCACTTACGGAGACCGGTATCATGGGGCGGAGCGTCCCGATTATGTGGGACAGCTTGCCTGGATAGTACAGGAAACCTTTGACCGGGGCGGAAATGTGGTGATTCCGTCATTTGCCGTGGGACGTACCCAGGAGATGCTTTATTTTTTCCGTAAGATAAAGGAACAGTGCCTTGTGACAGGACACGGGAACTTTCCGGTTTATGTGGATAGTCCGCTGGCGGTGGAGGCCACCAGAGTCTTTAATGAGAATGAGAAAAACTGTTTTGATAAAGAAGCGATGGAGCTGGTAAACCGCGGGGTCAACCCTATCTCGTTTCCGGGGCTGCGTCTGGCTGTGACGAGCGATGAATCAATAGCGATCAATTTTGACGATACGCCCAAGGTTATCATTTCCGCATCGGGAATGTGCGATGCAGGGCGGGTGCGCCATCATCTGAAGCATAATCTGTGGCGCAGTGAGAGTACGATATTATTCGTGGGATATCAGGCTGTGGGAACGCCGGGGCGGTCTTTGGTAGAAGGTATAAAGGAGATGAGGCTGTTTGGCGAGACAGTGGATGTGAACGCTCATATCATGACGCTTGCCGGCATGAGCGGGCATGCGGATAAAAACGGTCTCATAAACTGGATAAACGGATTTACACGAAAGCCTGACAAGGTGTTCATCGTACATGGAGAGGATCAGGTGACGATGTCTTTTGCGGACTGCTTAAAGGATGAATACGGCTTTGACGCCTATGCGCCTTACAGCGGAACGATATTTGACCTTGCAGCAGGCGAACTGGAAGTGACCGGAGAGCCGGTTGTGCGTAAAAAGAAAACGGCGGATACCGCAGTGGCTCCGACAGGCGTTTACGGAAGACTTGTTGCAGCCGGTCAAAGGCTGCTTAATATCATTAAGCGCTGTGAGGGAAGGGCGAATAAAGATTTGGCAAAGTTCGCAGACCAGATAAATTCCCTTTGCGATAAATGGAACTAGAAGAAAGGAAATCATTTACTTATGAGCATGGCAGATACGATTTTTATTAATATGTGCAGGGATATTTTAGAAAATGGAACGAGCACGGAGGGAGAAAAGGTGAGGCCTCACTGGCCGGACGGGACGCCCGCTTATACAATCAAGAAATTCGGCGTGGTGAACCGATACGACTTGTCCAAGGAATTTCCGCTCCTGACGCTTCGCCGTACCGCTTTAAAGAGCGCGACGGATGAAATGCTCTGGATATGGCAGCAGAAGTCAAACAATATCAATGACCTGCACAGCCATATATGGGACGAATGGGCGGATGAGAACGGCAGCATCGGCAAGGCATACGGCTATCAGCTGGGCGTAAAGCATCAGTATAAAGAGGGCATGTTCGACCAGGTGGACCGGGTAATATATGATTTGAAGAACAATCCTTTTTCACGGCGCATCATGACAAATATTTATGTACATCAGGATTTGCATGAGATGAATCTGTACCCTTGTGCCTATAGCATGACGTTTAATGTGACCCAGAAAAAGGGACATGATAAGCTGACGCTGAATGCCATACTAAACCAGCGTTCGCAGGATGTTCTGGCAGCAAATAACTGGAATGTCGTACAGTATTCCGTCCTGCTCCATATGCTTGCACAGGTATGTGATATGGAGGTGGGAGAGCTGGTGCATGTGATAGCGGATGCCCACATATACGACCGCCATATTCCGGTCATCAGGGAGCTGATAGCCAGGGAACCGCTTCCGGCACCGACCTTCTGGCTCAATCCGGAAGTAAAAGATTTTTATGAGTTTACGAGAAACGATGTCAGAGTTGATAATTATGAGACCGGAGAGCAGATAAAGGATATTCCGATAGCAATATGATAAAAGCGGATAACGAAGGCTTTTGTGGATTATCCGGCAAACCGGTATCAATATTATAATTATAATACATTTTCAGGAGACATACAGAGATGAATTTAATCGTAGCAGTAGATGAAAACTGGGCAATAGGATGTAAGGGCGACCTTCTGGTGCGTATTCCCGCAGACCACAAAATGTTCCGGCAGGAGACCATTGGCAAGGTAGTTGTTCTCGGAAGAAAGACGATGGATACTTTTCCGGGCGGACAGCCTTTAAAAAACCGTACAAATATCGTACTGTCAAGGAATCCGCATTATGAGCAGAAGGATGCGCTCGTGGTGCATTCTGTGGAGGAGCTTTTGGAAAAGCTGAAGGAATATGATACGCAGGATGTTTACATTATAGGAGGCAGCAGCGTTTATGAGCAGCTTCTTCCTTACTGTGATACCGCACATGTGACCAAGATAGACCATGCGTATGAAGCGGATTCATGGTTCCCGAATCTGGATAAGGATCCGGAGTGGGAGGTCACGGCAGACAGTGATGAGCAGTATTACTTTGACCTGACCTATCATTTCCTGAGATATGAAAGAAAAAAGAAATGATGAGAAGATGCGGCAGCAAAAAATAAAGCGCAATAATGGAGAAGGAAGAAAGCCTTAACGTCCTTCCTTCTCCATTATCACCCGTTCAAACAACAGCCCCAGTCCAAACCACGCAGGAGCAAAGTCCAGCCGGATGACCCGGTTGATATTCCACCCGTTTTTCCGGTAATCCCACGGACAGCATCCTCGTTTCTGCAAAAATCTGCCGCTTATATATTCGGCAGTAAAAATGCAGGTCATATAGGTCAGACCGCGAAAAAACCAGTGTACTCCGGAAAGGAGTAAAAACAGGGGACGCAGCAGGCAGGCTGCCCCATATATCGGGAACATGAAAAGAGAGGTATGTCCCATGAGGGCAGGCTCTCTTTTTTTGAAGGCATCCCATGAGGATACCAGAATTTCGATGCACCATCCGATGACACCGCATTTTATAAAATCTTTACATAACTTTTTCATAGAAATTAGGGTGTACATAACTTCTATTTTTATGCAGTCTGTGCTATGATAAATCAAAAAAAGATATCAGGAGTCATCAATGGATTTACAGGAGTTAAGAAAAAGGATCGACGGGATAGACAGATGTATCGTGGAGCTCTATGAGGAGCGGATGGATGTGTGCCGTCAGGTTGCAGAATATAAAATAGAAACAGGAAAGAACGTATTTGACAAGGTTCGGGAAGAGGAGAAGCTTGCGAAGGTACGTTCCCTGACCCATAACGATTTTAACAGCAAGGGGATAACGGAGCTGTTTGAGCAGATTATGTCCATGAGCAGAAAACTGCAGTATCAGCTTTTGAATGAAAAGGGACATATCGGGCGGCTGCCGTTTTTGGCAGTGGATGAGTTGGATACGCAAAAGGTACGGGTTGTTTTTCAGGGGGCGGAGGGCGCATATTCCCAGGCGGCGATGGTGCGGTTTTTCGGAGACCGGATAGACAGCATCCATGTTGACAGCTTCCGGGACGCCATGGGCGCGCTGGAAGAAGGAAGCGCGGATTTTGCAGTACTACCGATAGAAAATTCTACTGCAGGTATCGTCAGCGAGATATACGACCTTTTGGTGGAGTTTGAAAATTATATCGTGGGCGAGCAGATAATCAAAATAGAACATTGCCTGCTGGGAGTTCCGGGGACAAAGATTGAAGACATTCAGACGGTCTATTCCCATCCGCAGTCACTTATGCAGAGCTCGCGTTTTTTAGGTGAACATTCATGGCAGCAGATTTCAATGCCAAACAATGCATTTGCGGCGAGAAAGGTATCACAGGAGAAGCGGAAGGACCAGGCAGCTGTCGCCGGGGCGTATGCGGGCGAGGTATACGGTCTGGAAGTGCTGGCGTGTCCGGTCAATAATGTTTCATCGAATTCCACGCGTTTTATCATCGTGACAAATCAGAAGATATTCAGGAAGGATGCGGGAAAGGTGAGCATCTGTTTTGAGATACCCCATGAAAGCGGTTCTCTTTACCATATGCTCTCACATTTTATTTATAATAATCTGAATATGACAAAAATCGAAAGCCGCCCGATTGAGGGAAGGACATGGGAATATCGTTTCTTTGTTGATTTTGAGGGAAATCTGGCAGACGGCGCAGTAAAAAATGCGCTCCGGGGGCTTCGTGAGGAAGCGTCTAATATGAAGATTCTCGGAAATTACTAGGATACTGCTGAAAATATGCAGACATTTGCGAAAAAGGCAGGGAGGAGAATATGAGGACAGGAAGACTTATCTTATACCGCGATTTTGAGGGCAGCAGGCTTTTACGCGATATGGTATGGCTGATGGAAAATTATGAGGATGAGTTTTATGAGCAGGAGGATGTGGCAGGGCTTTTGTATGACTGTATGAACAGACTTCTGGAAATGGCAGGAAAATACGGGTTTTACGGGAATCTGTGGCACTGCTACCTGACGGATATCCTTGTGAATGATGAAAACAGCTACAGCTGTGCGGCGGAAATGAGAGGATATGCAGATGGAACGCTGAACAGGGCTGCGTTGCATGACCTTCGCATTTTTAAGGAGCTGTATGACTTTGATCTTTTAAAGATGGGGGAAGCGCTGGGGGCAGATGATTTTGACATCGTGCTTTCCTATGAAGCAGGAGAACGGGAAAGCCATGTGTATAATACAAGGATATGCAGCAGGATATGCGCTCTTGCACAGAAGCTTTCCGGCAGCAGGACGGCGGAAGAGATGAAGGATACGCTGACGCAGTTTTACGGGGAATACGGGGTTGGAAAGTTTGGACTGCACAAGGCGTTCAGGGTGGCGCGTGCAGACGGGCTGGTGCGGATAGAACCGGTTTCGAAGACAGCCCATGTGTGCCTTTCAGATCTGGTAGGTTATGAGCTTGCAAAAAAGAAGCTGATCGAGAATACAGAGGCATTTGTGAACGGCAAAAAGGCAAATAACTCTCTGCTCTACGGGGATGCCGGTACAGGGAAATCCACATGTATCAAGGCGCTGGCAAACGAATACTATTCAAAGGGGCTGCGGATTATAGAAGTCTACAAGCATCAGTTTCAGGATTTGAACGAAGTGGTCGCGCAGATTAAAAACCGCAATTATAAATTTATCATTTATATGGACGACCTGAGCTTTGAAGAGTTTGAGATAGAATATAAATATCTGAAGGCAGTTATAGAGGGAGGACTGGAGAAAAAGCCGGATAATGTCCTTATTTATGCCACCTCCAACAGGCGTCATCTGATCCGGGAGAACTTCAGAGACAGAGAGGAACGGGATGAGGACCTGCATATCAATGATACGGTGCAGGAAAAGCTTTCCCTTTCCTCGCGATTTGGCGTAACAATCTATTTTGGTTCGCCCGATATGAAGCAGTTTCAGGAAATCGTGCGCAGGCTGGCAGAAAAAGAGGGAATAGAGATTCCGGAACAGGAGCTTCTTGCCAAAGCAAATCAGTGGGAGCTTTCACACGGAGGACTGTCCGGGCGTACGGCACAGCAGTTTATTGACCATATTACCGCACAGTACAGAAAATGACAGAATTTAGGTGAATCGGAGACGAGGAAAGGCATCTATGAAAACATTTGCAGCGATTGACGTAGGTTCTTATGAACAATCATTGAAAATTTATACGGTTTCTAAAGGAAAGGGTATTCAGGAGGTGAACTGCGTCCGCAACCGTCTGGACTTGGGAAGCACGACCTTTTCGACAGGAAAGCTGAGCCACGAAAAGATGGATGAGCTTTGCCAGGTGCTTCGGGAGTTTGTTTCTATTATGGCAGAATACCGGATAGATGACTATAGGGCATGCGGGACGAGCGCTATCCGGGAGATTAAAAATACCGGGATAGTGCTGGATCAGATAATGCAGCGAACGGGAGTAAAGATAGATATTTTGAGTAATTCTGAACAGCGGTTTCTGGATTACAAGTCTATTGCGGCAAAAGGAGAGGGATTTGAAAAAATCATCGAAAAAGGAACAGTCGTCCTTGATATCGGGGGAGGAAGTATCCAGATTTCCCTCTTTGATAAGGATAAGCTGTCTGCGACCCAGAACCTGCGGCTGGGCGTCCTGCGCCTGCATGAAAAGCTCCATGGGCTGAACGTGCGCCCGTCCAGTTACGGAGAGCTTCTGGATGAGCTGCTGTGCGCCCAGCTTTCCGTTTTTAAAAAGATGTACTTAAAAGACAGAAGCATCGAGAATATCATTGTAGCGGACGACTATATTTCAGAGATCATCCGCAGGAGGCTCATGCAGAGAGAAGAGAACGGATATGTGGACAGCGCATCTCTTCAGAGCTATCAGGAATATTTAAGCGGTCATACGGATATGGAGATAGCCAGGGAGTTCGATATGCCGGAAGAAAATGTGCCGCTTTTGAGAATCTCGTCTGCGATTGTAAGACAGGTGGCACTGATGACCGGGGCAAAGCTGGTATGGGCGCCGGGAGTGACTCTCTGTGACGGAATGGCATATGAGTATGCGGAGGAGGGCGGATTTTTACAGCAGGTACATGATTTTGAACAGGATATCGTGACCTGCGCCAGAGGTATCAGCAAGCGCTATATGGGCAGCAAGCGACGGGCTGAAACGTTGGAGCAGATAGCACTGACGATTTTTGACAGTATGAAACGGATACATGGGCTCGGGAAAAGGGAAAGGCTGCTGCTGCGCATCGCCACGCTCCTTCATGATTGCGGCAAATACATCAGTATGGTGAACCTGGCGGAGTGCTCTTATGCTATTATCATGTCTACGGAAATCATCGGCCTGTCCCACAGAGAACGGGAAATCGTGGCGAATGTGGTAAAATATAATCATCTGGAATTTGATTATGAGATGGAAAACAGCGAGGGCGGACGGATGGATATGGAAGAATATCTGACAATAGCGAAGCTGACCGCTATTTTACAGATAGCCAATGCCCTTGACAGGAGTCATAAGCAAAAATGCAGGGATATCAAAGCAGCGAGGCGGGATGACCAGCTCATACTGACGGTAAACACAAGAGAAGATATCACGTTGGAAAAGGGGCTGTTTGACAGAAGGGCAGAATTTTTCCGCGAGGTATACAGCATCGAACCGGTCATCCGTTTAAAACGGCTTCCATAGAGGAAGCCGTATCTTCCGTAAGGAATGCCACATAAACATAAACAGGAAAGGACATCATGATTATGGAAAAGAAGGAGCTTACAAATCCTGAATTATATACGAACAGGGAATTGAGCTGGCTTTTGTTTAATAAGCGCGTGCTTTCCGAGGCGCGGGACAGGCAGCTGCCTCTGTTTGAACGGCTGAAATTTTTGAGCATTACGGCATCCAATCTGGATGAATTTTTCATGGTGCGCATCGGTTCTCTGGTCGATATGGTAAATGCGGGCTATATGAAAAAAGATATTTCCGGAATGTCTCCCAAGGAGCAGCTTGCCGTTTTGATGAAAGAGACTCATGATTTTATGGCGCTGCAGTATTCTACTTATAGCCGGATGCTTTTGCCGCAGCTTAGGCAAAACGGATTATGCTTTGTCGAGCATCACGAGCAGCTTACGCAGGAGCAGGCACAGTTTGTAGATCGTTATTTTGAAGAAAATGTGTACCCTGTACTGACGCCGATGGCTGTGGATTCTTCGCGGCCGTTTCCTCTGATCCGTAATAAAACACTCAATATAGGGGCTCTTGTATCCAAAAAAGGGGAAGAAGGGGCGGAAACGGAATTTGCGACAGTACAGGTCCCTTCCGTGTTGCCCAGAATCGTGAGAATACCGTCAACAAAGGGAGGAGAGACGGAAACGGTCATCCTTCTGGAGGAGATTATCGAGCGCAATATCAGCAAGTTGTTTTTAAATTATGACGTGTTATGTGCGCATCCGTTCCGTATCACCAGAAATGCGGATCTGGAGATAGACGAGGATGAGGCTGAAGATCTTCTTTTGGAGATAGAAAAACAGATAAAGAAGAGACGCTGGGGACAGGCGATTCGATTGGAAGCCGAGGCGGGGACGGATAAACGGCTTATCAGAATTTTGTGCAGGGAATTGTCAACCAAAAAGGAGGATGTCTTTTTGGCGGACGGCCCTCTGGACCTTACATTTTTGATGAAGGTGTACGGACTGGAAGGCTTTGACGGGCTGAAAGCGCCGAAATATACGCCATGTCCGGTCCCTGAGTTTGACGGGCAGGATAATATTTTTGAGGTGATAAAAAAGGGAGATGTGTTGCTGCATCATCCCTATCAAAGTTTTGCACCGGTTGTGGATTTTATCCGTCAGGCGAGCAAGGACCCGGATGTGCTGGCAATCAAGCAGACACTGTATCGTGTCAGCGGCAATTCCCCTATCATCGCAGCGCTGGCTCAGGCGGCGGAAAACGGCAAACAGGTGTCGGTGCTGGTGGAGTTAAAGGCGCGTTTTGATGAGGAGAACAATATTGTCTGGGCGAGAAAGCTGGAAAAGGCGGGCTGCCATGTCATTTACGGACTGGTTGGTTTAAAGACGCACAGCAAGATAACACTGGTAGTGCGCCGGGAGGAGGACGGTATCCGCCGCTATGTCCATTTGGGAACGGGTAATTATAATGATGCTACCGCAAAGCTGTATACAGACGTGGGAATGATGACGGCAAGCGAAGCGATAGGAGAGGATGCAACGGCGGTATTTAATATGCTTTCGGGATATTCGGAGCCGCGCTCCTGGAATAAGCTGAGCCTTGCGCCGCTGTGGTTAAAGGATCGTTTTCTGTATCTTATCGAAAGAGAAAAGAAAAACGCGCAGCTGGGACATGGGGGACATATCATTGCAAAGATGAATTCCCTTTGTGACAGAGATGTGATAGTGGCACTTTATGAAGCTTCTCAGGCAGGCGTGAAGATAGAGCTGATCGTGCGGGGAATATGCTGTCTGAAGGTGGGCGTGCCGGGAGTGAGCGAAAATATCACGGTCCGTTCGATCGTCGGAAATTTTCTGGAGCATGCGCGGATATTTTATTTTGAAAATAACGGCAGACCGGAATATTACTGCAGCAGCGCGGACTGGATGCCGCGTAATCTGGAGCGGCGCGTAGAGATACTGTTTCCGGTTCAGGATCCCGCGCTTCAGGAAAAACTGTGCCATATTCTGGAAGGGCAGCTTAAGGATAATTTAAAGGCACATGTCCTTCAGCTTGACGGAAGCTATGAAAAGGTTGACAGAAGAGGCAGAGAGGCGTATTGTTCTCAAGAGGCGTTCTGTAAGGAGGCGCAGGAGGGCAGCAGGAGAAAGGAATATCAGGATACCCGGATTTTTATTCCGGAAACGCATATAAAGGATGAAGATGAAAACGAATAGGGTCATATTGGCTTCCGCATCGCCGAGGCGTCAGGAGCTTTTAAAACAGATAGGCATTTCCTTTGAAGTGATGCCGAGCCAAAAAGAAGAGAAAGCGGATTTTTCAGAACCCCGAAAGCTGGTGGAAGCATTGTCTGCACAGAAGGCGGAGGATATCCGGGAACAGACGGCAGACGATGCAGCGCTGGTCATCGGCGCAGATACGGTCGTTTGCTGTGACGGCATGGTTTTGGGAAAGCCGAAGGATGAGGAGGATGCATGTCGCATGCTGTCGATGCTGCAGGGACGGAAGCATCAGGTATATACGGGAGTAACGCTTTGCTGGGAACGGGAGCGTCTGACGTTTTCGGAGTGTACGGAAGTGGAATTTTATCCGATGAGCAGGGAGCAGATACTTTTTTATATCTCCACAAAAGAGCCGATGGATAAGGCGGGGGCTTATGGGATTCAGGGGCTCGGCGCCATGTGGGTAAAGGGGATAGAGGGAGACTATAATAATGTAGTCGGGCTTCCGGTGGGAAGGCTGTATCAGGAAATGACGGCCCGCGGGCTGTTGGACGGAGGCTGTCAGTGATGGGAAAAGCGGTTATTTTCGATTTAGACGGGACGCTTGCGGACACGTTGGAATCGCTGGCGTATTGTACGAACAGGGCGCTTGCGGATTTTTCCTTCGGACCGCTGGATAAAGTGCTGTTTAAAAAATTTGTCGGAAACGGTTCAAGGATGCAGATAACGCGCGCTCTGAGGGAAGAGCATGCGGAGGAAGTACCCGGAGAGGACGGCAGCGCAGATGATGACGGCGTTCTGACACGGCCGCGCCTGCTGGAAGAAGTCCATGACCGCTATCTGGAATATTTTGCACAGGACTGCATGTACGGCGTAAAGCCCTATGAGGGCATTGTCCCGCTTCTGGAAAAACTGAAGGAGCGGGGGATAAAGATTGCGGTATTCAGCAACAAGCCGCATGCCAATACGGTTGAAGTGGTGGGAAAGCTGTTTGGAAAAGGATATTTTGACGCAGTGCGCGGGCAGAAGGACGGATATCCCAAAAAACCTGCACCGGACGGCGTATATGCGATTTTAGAGGAGCTGGATGCAGCGCCGGAAGACTGCGTATATGTAGGTGACAGCTGGGTGGATATTGAAACCGGGCATCATGCAGGTGTAAGGTCTATCGGCGTGCTCTGGGGGTTCCGTGACAGGCAGGAGCTGGAAGCGCATCATGCGGATGCGGTCATTTCCAGACCGGAAGAGCTGCTGGAGCTGGTATGACGACAGAAAAAGTTTAACAGGAAAAGGAAGTATCAATGATCAGACTGATAGCGACAGATATCGACGGTACCCTGATTCAGGATTCCACGCCGGACCTTTATCAGGAGATGGAACAGGAGATAATCCGCCTGACGGATCAGGGTATCATTTTTGCGGGAACGAGCGGAAGGCAGTATGCCAGCATCCGAAACGTATTCCGCAATGTAGCGGACAGGATATTGTATATTGCGGAAAACGGGGCACAGATCTGTTATCAGGGGAAAAACCTGTCCCTGACCCCGATGGATGAAGGGCTTGTAAGAGAACTGATCTGTGAGCTCAGAAGGGATTTTTCCGACTGCGAAATGGTTGTATCCACTCCGGAGGGGAGTCTGGTGGAAAACTGCAGCAGACCGTTTTGGGAGCTTTTGACAAAAGGCTATCACAACAGAGTCCGCGAAGTAGACGACGTGCTGGCGGAGGGATTGCCGGTTCTGAAAATAGCGATTTATTATCCGGGGAGCATCCGGGAGCGGGGAGAAAAGGAGCTCATCCCGCGCTGGAAAGACAGGCTTTTTACCTGCGTTGCGGGAGAAGAATGGGTGGATTTTATGGATTTATCCGTTGATAAAGGAAAGGCGCTCAAAAAGGTGCAGGAGCTGTTTGAAATTTCTCCGGAGGAAACGATGGCATTTGGAGATAATACAAACGACCTGGGGCTGATGGAGGCGGCGGGAGAGAGCTATGCGGTAGAAAATGCCCATCCGCTCGTCAGACAGGCTGCGCGTCACAGCTGTCCGCCGTGGCAGGAAAAGGGTGTATGGCAGGTTGTGAGGCAGCTGTAGCGGGTTTGCTGAAAAATACACATAAAATTTACGGTCAGATGTAACAAAATACTCATTTCGTGGGATGTCTTTATATCAGGAAAAGCTTTAAAGATATATCTTTGGCAAAACAAACGATGTGGGAGGAGAAGAGATGGGTACAAAAATGAAAAATCTGATTGGTAAAAAGCTGGAAGGAATCTGTTCGGACAGAGGATGGTCTTCGTACATGCTGTCCGGTGCGTCGGGCGTTCCGCTGACGACGGTGCTGCATATCGTGGACGGCTCCACCAAAAATCCGGGGGTGTATACGCTCATGAAACTTTGCAGGGCGCTCGGATATCCGACGGGCAGATTTCTGGATGAGGTAGAACGGGAGCTGGAACAAAACAGTTCTTCGTATATTTAAAAAGTAAAGGAACAGGAGGATAACGATGAATTACGAGTATGATGAAGCGGTATTGAAATGTTTTCTGAAACAGCAGGGAAAGCTGTTCTCAGAGCCGGTTGCATCGAGTATGGAGGAAGCTGAGGGCTTTTTAGAGGACTGCATGGCAGTCGTTGTAGATTCCGTAGATGATGTACTGGAGTATTTTGAAGAAGCTGGCGTGGATGTAGAGGATCCGGAGAGGGTGCTGGAAGAAGCGGAAGTCTTTGACGTAGGGGATGGACGTTATCTGATCGTGGAAGGATAAATAACACAGGAATAAAAAAAATGTGCGTCTGAACGCACATTTTTTTTTATAAATCAAAATATTTTATGATAGCTTCCGAAAGCCCGTCGTGGTCGTTGTCCTTTTGGGTGATATAATCCGCGCAGGCTTTTACGGCAGGGTCCGCGTTTGCCATAGCGACAGCGCACCCGGAAGCTTCGAGCATGGAGATATCATTTTCAGCATCTCCTGCCGCAACGCTTTCTGAAAGCGGAATTCCGAAATGGTCGCAGACGAAGCGGACCGCGTTGCCCTTTCCGGCAGTCTTGTCAAAAATCTCCAGATATTCAGGGTTGGAAAAGATAGCGGAGACGATGTCGGAATGCCGTGCAAGGACCGCATCACGGAGCTGCTCGAGTTTTGCGTGACCGTCCAGGGCAATGGCAAGGAGCTTGCAGGGAGGATGTCCCACCGTTTTTAAGATATCATCGCTGATAACATAGCTCATTCCTGTGCGGGCAGCATAGCGGGAAAGTTCGGCACCTTCTTTTGGACTGACGATGCCGCGGTCGTCATAGGATTGGATATATATTCCAAAAGAGCGCGCGATATCGATGATATCCTGCGCTGCGCCTGTCGGAACACTTTTTCGCAGAAGAAAGCTCTGGCTGTCGCAGTCATATATCTCGTTGCCGTTGGCAGCAATGATAACGGTGTCAGGTACGAGAAGAGAGGCCTTTTGGGCGACCTGCAAAATACTCGGGAGTGCTCTGCCTGAAGTGAGGACAAGACGATTCCCGGAGCGTACAAGGCGGGAAAGAAGAAGCTGCATGGAGGGAGAGATTTTTTTGTCGCCGGTCAGCAGCGTGCCGTCCAGGTCGGTGAACAGTATTTTTTTAGACATGGAACAGCTCCTTTCTCTTTTCCTTGAGGGCAATGAGCACATCTTCAGGGATGGCGAGCTTTCCGTAGCCTGTGCCAATTTCCAGTCCGGGTTTGCTCTTTCCGTGAAAATCAGAGCCGCCGGAAACGAGAAGCCCGTAATGGGAAGCTATCTGTCGCATTTCACGTTCTTCGCCGGCAGAGTAGGTGGAGTAGATTGCTTCGATGGCGATAAGTCCCGACCTTGAAAGATGGCGTACAAGAGTTGTCAGATTTTCCCGACCCATATGGTATAAAGTAGGGTGCGCGAGCACAGGTATGCCTTTGACGTCCAAAATGAGGGAAACTGCCTGTGCGGGCGAAATTTTTTCACGGGGAACAAAATATTTGGTGCGGTCGCCCAGATAACGGTCGAATGCCTCAGGAAGGCTTTTTACATAGCCGTGGTCCAGGAGATAGCGGGAATAATGACCTCTTGTAATGACAGAACCGGGAAAAGCGTCCACAAGCTTTTCATAGCTGATATCAATTCCATCGGCGGCAAGACGGGCGCACATTTTCTCGTTTCGTTCTATGCGGGCGTCTACAAAGCGATGGATATGCTTTTGGAAAGCGGGAGCGTCTTCATCAATGAAAAGACCGACAATATGAATATCCTTTCCATAATATTCCGTTGAAAATTCAATGCCCGGAATGACTTCGATACCTTTTTGGAGGCCGGCGGCAACCGCCTCTTTTACTCCGGCAGTCGTGTCATGATCTGTCAGCGCAAAGGCGGAAAGCCCTTTTTGAGCAGCAAGCTCCACCACCTCGGAAGGGGTGAAGCTGCCGTCTGATTTGTTGGAATGAACGTGCAGGTCTACGCAGTTCAATTTTCGTCATCCTCTCTGTCAGCGGTGTAAACAGTGCGTTTTCTTGCCATTTCATCGCTTTCCAGATATTCGTCATAGGTCGTGATCTTGTCGATAAGGGAGCCGTCAGGAAGGATTTCCATGATACGGTTTGCGGTAGTCTGCACAAACTGATGGTCATGGCAGGCAAACAGCGCTACGCCGGGGAACTTGATGAGTCCGTTGTTGAGCGCCGTAATGGATTCCATGTCCAGATGGTTCGTAGGCTCGTCGAGTATCAGACAGTTTGCTCCGGATATCATCATTTTGGAGAGCAGGCAGCGAACCTTCTCACCGCCGGAGAGAACCTTTACTTTCTTAACGCCGTCTTCGCCTGCAAACAGCATTCTTCCAAGGAAGCCGCGTACATAAGTGGCATCTTTTACGGGAGAGTAGCCGGTCAGCCAGTCCGCGATAGTGTCATCGCAGTCAAATTCTGCAGCAGGATCTTTGGGGAAGTACGCCTGAGAGGTGGTGACGCCCCATTTGTAGCTGCCGGAATCGGGCTCGAGTTCGCCTGCCAGTATCTGGAACAGGGTTGTTTTTGCAAGCTCGTTGCCGCCTACAAAAGCGATCTTGTCGTTGTGTCCTACGATGAAGGAGATATTGTCCAGTACCTTTACTCCGTTCACGGTTTTGCTCAGACCGTCAACAGAAAGGACTTCGTTGCCGATTTCGCGGTCGGGACGGAAATCGATGTATGGATACTTACGGCTGGAGGGTTTGATGTCATCCAGCTGGATTTTTTCGAGGGCGCGTTTTCTGGAAGTTGCCTGCTTGGATTTGGAAGCGTTTGCCGAGAAGCGGGAGATAAATTCCTGCAGCTCCTTTATTTTTTCTTCTTTTTTGCGGTTGGCTTCCTTCATCTGTTTGATAAGAAGCTGGCTGGATTCATACCAGAAATCATAGTTTCCGGCATAAAGGGTAATCTTGCCGTAGTCAATATCCGCCGTATGGGTACATACCTTATTTAAGAAATAACGGTCGTGGGATACAACAATGACCGTATTCTCAAAGTTGATCAAGAATTCTTCGAGCCATGCGATAGCATCCAGATCCAGATGGTTTGTAGGCTCGTCCAGCAGAAGAATATCGGGATTACCGAACAGCGCACGCGCCAGCAGCACCTTGACCTTTTCGCTTCCTTTTAAATCCCCCATCATGGAATAATGAATGGAGGTGTCGATACCAAGGCCGTTTAAAAGGGTGGCAGCATCGGATTCTGCGTTCCAGCCATCCATTTCAGCAAATTCGGCTTCGAGCTCGGAGGCGCGGATGCCGTCCTCGTCAGTGAAATCCTCTTTTGCGTAGATAGCGTCCTTTTCCTTCATAATCTCATAAAGGCGGGCGTTTCCCATGATGACGGTGTCCATTACGGTATAGTCGTCATATTTGAAATGATCCTGCTCCAGCACGGAAAGACGCTGGCCGGGCGTGATAACGACATCGCCGCTTGTTGTTTCCAGTTTTCCGGACAGGATTTTTAAAAAGGTGGATTTGCCGGCACCGTTGGCGCCGATGAGGCCATAACAGTTGCCTTCGGTAAACTTGATATTTACATCTTCAAACAGCGCCTTCTTGCCGAGACGCAGTGTTACGTTGTTTGCACTGATCATGTTTGGATTCCTTTCCTATAAAATTCATCATTTTAAGCTCCGTTCCGGAGCGCAAGCTATCCCTACCTATTGTACAGAAAATTAAATATTTTTCAAGCCTAAAATCGGCGCGGTTGAAGCGTCTACATTTTACTGGACAAAAGAACGGGCAAAGATTATAATTTTTTTATACAAACCTTTTATAAGAAAAGGATATATGCCGCACGATAAGGGCAGGGGGCGGTAGGGGAAGGAGCGGGTTATATGGAATATACGGCAAAGACATTTCAGGAGCGTCTGCGAGAGGATATCAAAGGATACAGCCTGGAAAATCTGATGGATTTAGACAGGGTGGAAGCGTACTTAAAGGATTTGTGCGCGGTGCTTGGAATTGAGGTATTGCTGACGCAGAGGCACGGTGAGACAGCGGTGCGGATAGGGGATTTTTCAGGATTTGTGCCGGATGTGGTAAATGAACCGGGAAGAAAGATACGGGTACAGAACAGGACGGTCGGACATCTGTATGCAAAAACAGACCGCGCGGCAGATGCTGCGCTTGCAGAAAGGATGCTTGACCATGTGGCGGGGCTGTATGCGGGACTGTGTGAAAATCATTATCTGTACCGGGAGACGGCTATTTATGCGGATGAGCTGGAAGCAGAGAGGGAAAAGGAAGAGTACCGGGCAAAGCGCGGGGAGCATGAGGATGCCCTGACAGGAGTGTTAAACAGGACTTATTATGAGAGCCGTTTAAAAGAGATGGAGGAGACAGCTCCGGCAGCGGTTATCTGTGCGAATATCAACGACTGGAAATTTGTATACGACCATTTTGGAAATGAGGAGAGCGACAGGCTGATACGTACGATAGCTCTGCTTATACGCAGGGAGGCGCAGGAAAACTATGTGATAGGGCGCGTGGACGGTGATGAGTTTGCCATTGTGATTCCGAATCCGGCAGAGCAGGAGGCGGAACAGTTCGTGAGCCGTATCCGGAATGCGTGCAGACTCTGTGAGGACGATGTGCTCGCCCCGTCTTTGGCAGTGGGTCTTGTATATCGTACAAATGTGGAAGAAGCTTTTTCACAATGCTATTCCAATGCTCAATATGAAATGTTCTACAATAAGCTGGCAATCAAACATGAGGCCGGATACAGGGAACGGCTGGAGCATGGACTTTTCGCTGCAAAATAGGATAGAAGTGCCTGAAACGCCGCTGCGGTTTTATGATGCCGCAGCGGTTTTGCAGGTTTTTGAAAAAAGGGCTGGACAATGCGGGAAAGCTATGCTATTATAAGCCAGAGTGATGCGTAACAAAGTTGTAATATCTTCGGATATTATATATGCAACCGTAGTCTAACGGATAGAACGAAGGCCTCCGACGCCTTTAATGCAGGTTCGATTCCTGTCGGTTGCATTTCTGCATCACTCTCATTTTTTATACAGGTAACTGGTAAATTCAGGTATGGATAAAGGTTGTGAAGATATGAGCGGAAAGAAGAATAATTTTCTTGAGTTCTTTCAAAAAAATAAAAAGCAGACGCTGATCGGAGGCGGGGTGGCTGTTGTTATCATTGCAGCTGCAGTAAGTATCGGTATTTTTGCAGGGAGAGGGGCAAAACCTGCGTCGGCAGGAGATGCCCAGACCGGGACACAGGCTGTTTCAGGAGAGACAGCGGCAAATACAGAAACGGAAAAGACGGATATTGTTCCGCTTGAAGAAAATGCCGTTCCTGAAGTGAACGAGCTTTTACAGCAATATTATCAGGCTGCTGCAGACGGTGATATGGATACGCTGAATACGCTTGTCAATACTTATGATGAAGATACGCAGATATATCTTGAGAAGATGAGCGGTCATATCGAGTATTATCAGAACGTTGCGTGCTATACAAAGCCGGGCCCTGTGGACGGCTCCTATATCGTGTATGCTTATTATGAAGTGAAATTTAAGGATCTGGATACGGCAGTTCCGGGGATAAGTCCTTATCTTGTATATCCTAAAGAGGATGGAAGCCTTTATATTTATGAAGGAGATGTGGATGAATCTGTGAACGCCTATGTGGAAGAGGTTTCTGCACAGGACGATGTGATAGATCTGATGAACCGGGTTCAGGTAGTATTTAATGAAGCGGTGATGCAGGATGACAATCTGAATAATTATCTGGCTCAGCTTAAGGAAGACCTGCAGGTGGAGGTCGGAGAGGCACTGGGTGAAGCGGAGTCCCGGACACAGGAGGAGACGGCGGATGCGGAGGAGACTTCCGAAGCACCGGCAACGGGCGGAGGAAAGGTTCGCGCAACGGATGTGGTCAATGTGCGGGCGTCCGACAGTGAGCAGGCAGAGCGTATCGGTAAGGTGGCTGTGGGAGACGTGATGCCCCTGCTTGAGGAAAAGGCGAACGGCTGGTCTAAGGTAGAGTATGACGGCAAGGAAGGCTACATTAAATCCGAGTTTTTGGAGTCTGTAGACGAAAACAGTGAAAAGGGCGAGAATCCGGATGCAGACGGGGCAAAAGAGGAAGGCGCGGTAGAAGAGTCTTCTTCGGAAGCTTCACAAAATGCTGCTTCCGGTTCGGAGCTTCCGGCTACAGGGAAGATAAAGGTGGCGGAGACCGTCAATATCAGGAAGTCCTGCAGCGAAACGGCGGATAAGGTCGGGACGGTGTTCCCCGGCGAAACGCTGGAAATCGTTATGCAGCAGGCTGACGGCTGGACGAGAGTAAAATATAACGGACAGACGGGATATGTAAAGACGGAAGTTTTAAAAGTCTTAAAATGATAAATAAAAAGCATATTTCCATATAAAACGGGAACATTAAAACCGGAGGCAGAGAAAAGCCTCCGGTTTTTTCTATATAATATATGTTTCTCAGAATGGAGGTATCTTGTGAAAAAAGACGATGTGGCGCTGCTCCGGGAAATCCAGAAAAATACGGAAATGGGACTTCACGCATTAGAGGTGATAAATTCAAAGGTGTATGACGATTCTCTTGCTCTGCAGCTTGCCAGGGAATCCTTTAAATATGGGGAAATACATGACAGGGCAAAGGCACAGCTTCTGGCAAAAAGACAGGTTCCCGACCCGATCAATAAAGTGGAGCAGATAATGCTGACTGCATCCATACAGGGGAATACGCTGGTGGATTCTTCAACGAGCCATGTGGCGGAAATGCTGATACGAGGCAGCAATATGGGACTGACAAGCCTCTGGAAATCCATGAATCACAACGACCAGGCAGAAGGATATTCGGTAGAGCTGGCAAAGGAACTGATGGATTTTGAAGAAAACAATATCAGGGAGCTGAAAAAATATTTATAATTTTTTGCGTGCTAATGTGATAAAGTGCTTGCGCGCGAAAAATAATCGGTATATAATACCCTCAGTGAACAAAGGACGGATATTTGGTCACGCCGTTTTCGAAACGGAGAAAACTTTGGTCAAGGAGGAAAAGCTCTATGTCATATGTAGATGAGGTCATCGCACAGGTGGTTGATAAAAACCCGGCGCAGCCTGAGTTCCATCAGGCGGTAAAGGAAGTGCTGGAATCGTTGAGAACCGTTGTTGAGGCAAATGAGGACGAGTTTCGCAGAAATGCTGTTCTGGAAAGAATCACCAATCCGGAAAGACAGATTATTTTCCGGGTGCCATGGGTGGATGATAAAGGACAGGTTCATGTAAATACGGGATTTCGCGTGCAGTTTAATAGCGCGATAGGGCCTTACAAGGGCGGTCTGCGTTTCCATCCTTCGGTAAATCTGGGAATCATCAAATTTCTGGGATTTGAGCAGGTGTTCAAGAATTCACTGACAGGTCTGCCCATTGGCGGAGGAAAAGGCGGAAGTGATTTTGACCCTAAAGGGAAATCTGATCGGGAAGTAATGGCATTTTGTCAGAGCTATATGACGGAGCTGTACCGCCACATCGGCGCGGATACGGATGTGCCGGCAGGAGATATCGGCGTGGGTGCGCGGGAGATAGGCTACCTGTATGGTCAGTATAAGAGGATACGAAATATCTATGAAGGCGTACTGACGGGGAAAGGGCTGACTTATGGAGGTTCTCTGGCAAGAAAAGAGGCGACCGGATACGGGCTGTTATACATGACGCGAGAGATGCTGAAAGAAAACGGTATTGATATTGCGGGAAAGACTATCATTGTATCAGGTGCTGGAAACGTGGCTATCTATGCAATAGAAAAAGCATATCAGATGGGAGCAAAGCCGGTGACGGCATCGGATTCGACCGGATGGGTTTATGATCCTGACGGCATCGACCTTGCTGTTTTAAAAGAGCTTAAGGAAGTAAAGCGGGCACGATTGTCTGAGTATACAAATTATCGTCCTAATGCAGAGTATCACTCCGGCAGAGGAGTATGGAGTGTGAAAGCGGATATTGCGCTGCCGTGTGCAACGCAGAATGAGCTTTTGCTTTCCGATGCGGAAGGGCTTGTGGCAAATGGAGTAAAGGCTGTGTGCGAGGGCGCAAATATGCCTACAACGCTGGAGGCGACAGAGTATCTGCAGAAAAACGGAGTGCTTTTTGTTCCGGGTAAAGCGGCAAATGCGGGCGGCGTGGCAACGAGCGCTCTGGAGATGAGCCAGAACAGTGAACGTCTGAGCTGGACATTTGAAGAGGTTGACGCAAAGCTGCAGCAGATAATGGTAAATATTTTCCATAATCTGGATAATGCGGCAAAGAAATACGGCTGTGAAGGAAACTATGTGGTTGGCGCAAACATCGCGGGCTTTGAGAAAGTCGTAGAGGCGATGAACGCCCAGGGAATCGTATAAGAAGATAAAAGAGAGGGACCGCGCGGGATGGCTGAAAAAACATCAGTTATCCTGCGCGGTCTCTTTTGCACAACGCAGCATTTTTGTCCTTCATATTTTTCTTGTGAAAATCATCGTTTTCGATTATAGTATTAGACAGGAGGAAGAGGCAGAGCAGGAAAAGGGAGGGATGTTCTGTGCTCGAATACGCGTATGAAATGTATTGTGCTGGCGGGCGGCAGGGGCGACAGGCTGTGGCCGCTCTCCAGAAAAAATTATCCGAAGCAGTTCATCGCCATCAGTGGGAGCCATTCGATCTTTCAGGAGACGATTGCCCGCAATATGGCATTCTGTGACGAGTTTGTAGTCGTAACCAACAGAGAATACCAGTTTATTGTAGAGAACCAGTTAAAAGCTTTTCAGGGGCTGACCTGGCGGCTTGTGCTGGAAGAAGAAGCGAGAAAGACGACGGCGGCAATCCTTTTGGCATGTCTGGAATTCCCTCTTTCAGAGCTTATCTTTATTGTGCCGTCGGATCATCTGATACAGGGCGAAGCATATAAGGATGCTATTAACGAAGCGGGGATACTGGCGCGCCAGGGCGGACTTGTGACGTTTGGAATGCCGGTTTTGGAGCCGGAGACGAGATTTGGTTATATCTGCTGCGATGGTGACAGGGTCGTGAGCGTTGCGGAAAAACCGGACGAGAAGCAGGCGGAGGCATATCAGGCTTCCGGCAGGTATCTGATCAACAGCGGTATGTTCTTATTCCGCAACGGAGATATGCTGCAGGAGGTACGTAGACGTTCGCCGGAGGTTATCTGGGCATGTGAACGGGCATTTGAAGGGAAGCTGGTAGAGAAGGGACGGCACATTTTTTACCGGAGAGAGGTGCTGGAGCAGATACCGGCGCAGCCTATCGAAGAGACGGTATTCGGGGAAACAGATCTGGGCAGAGTCGTCCGTGCCAGATTTGACTGGCAGGATGTCGGAAGTCTGGAAGACTTGGGAAAAAACGAGCTGATGACTCAAAAGGACCTTCGTCAGGCCCAGTATGACTGTGAAAATACGCTGATCATCAATCGCGGCAGCCGCAGTATCGTTGTAGCGAATCATGTAAAGGATGTGACGATAGTCAATACGGACGACGCGGTGTATGTAGGAAAGACAGGGGCGTCGGAGGAATTAAAAGAGCTGCGCCGGGAAAATCCTGCGCTGCAGAGTTATTTTGATATGGGGCAGGTGATATATAAGCCCTGGGGAACATATGAAATTTTATCGGCAGCGCGACAGTATGTAGTGCGGAAGGTCGTACTTAATCAGGGGCGTACCATTTACGCGCACAAGCATGCCCGCCGGACGGAACACTGGATTATTGTCAGCGGCAGGGCAAAGATATTTCTGGGGCGCGCAGAGAGGGAGTACGGGAGCAACGACAGCGTAGAAATTCCCGAGAATACTGTTCATCAGATATCCAATGTAGGGGATGTCCCATTGATATTTATGGAAATCTCTACAGGGGAAGAGGTGATGGAGCGCGACCTTATCTCCGTTGAGAGCAGGGATTTGAATGAAGCGGAGCTGGGATACAGACCGGAGCCTTTTGTGAAACTTTTGCCGGCGTTTAAGGATTATCTGTGGGGCGGCAGAAAGCTGAAAGAAAAATACGGCAAGCAGTGCGATTATGACTGCGTGGCGGAGAGCTGGGAGCTTTCCGCGCATGAAGCGGGACAGAGCATCGTGGCTTCCGGACGTTATAAGGGAAGACTGTTTGCAGATTATCTGACGAGCATCGGGCGGGAGAACTGCGGATGGAAATGCCAGTCGGCGGAGCGGTTTCCGATTCTAGTCAAGCTCATAGACGCGCATGAAAATTTGTCGGTGCAGGTACATCCCAACGATGATTATGCGCTTTCCAGAGAAAATGAATACGGTAAAAATGAAATGTGGTATATTCTGGAGCACGAAGAGGGGGCGGTGATATACTGCGGCTTTAAGCGGGATGTGACAAAGGCGGAGGTGATGCAGGCACTTTCGGACGGAAGCATCCTTTCCCTGCTGAATCGTGTTCCCGTAAAAACAGGAGAAGCATATTATATTCCGGCAGGGACCGTACATGCTATCGGAAAAGGCGTGGTCATCTGTGAGATACAGCAGAGTTCTAACTGTACCTACCGTTTGTATGACTATGACCGTACCGATCATTATGGCAACAGGCGTCAGCTTCATGTGGAGAAGGCGCTCGAGGTAATGGATTTTTCAGGATACGAAGTACCGGAATTCTGCGATGAAATAGTAGAAAAGGATTCCTGTGTCTGCAGGATTTTAAGCCGCTGCAAGTATTTTGAATGCATGAGCTTTCAAATCAGCGGACAGACGCAGCTTCCGGCGTATCAGGATTCCTTTTGCTCGCTGCTGTGCGTAAAAGGCAGCGGTATTCTGTCCGGCAGCAGGGAGGAAAGCCGCTTTAAAGCGGGAGACAGCTTCTTTTTGCCGTGCTCAAAGGAACGGCTGAAGGTGGAAGGAGACTGTGAGCTGATACTGACACACGTTTAAAAATAACAGGAGGATTTTAACATGAATGAAGCGTATGAAAAACTGATGAAATGCTATGAGAGTTTTCGGGCAAAGATTGATTTTAAGCCGGAGGTAGCGATAGTCCTGGGCTCAGGACTGGGAAATTATGCGGATGATATCCGCGTGGAGGCGGAGCTGGATTATCATGATATCGAGGGCTTCCCGGTATCCACTGTTCCGGGACATGCCGGAAAATTCATATTTGGCTGGGTAAAGGATATTCCGGTTGTATGCATGAAGGGGCGCGTTCATTATTATGAAGGATATCCGATTTCTGATGTAGTGCTTCCTACCAGACTGATGAAGCTGATGGGTGCAAAGATACTCTTTCTGACCAATGCGTCAGGCGGTATCAATCCTTCTTTTACAGCAGGAGATTTCATGCTTCTGACAGACCATGTTTCACTGTGGGCGCCCAATCCGCTGATAGGTGCAAATATGGATGAATTCGGCGTGCGTTTCCCGGATATGACACATGTTTATGATACAGAACTTCAGGACATCATCAGAAAGACGGCAAAGGAAAATGATATCGAGCTGAAAGAGGGGATATATGCGCAGCTGACAGGTCCGTCCTTTGAGTCTCCTGCGGAGATACGCCTTCTTCATAAGCTGGATGTGGATGCAGTGGGAATGTCTACCGTCGTAGAAGCTATCACAGCAAATCACATGGGGATGAAGATATGCTGCATTTCCTTTATCAGCAATCTGGCGGCAGGGATGTCCGCTAATCCGTTAACCCACGAAGAAGTACAGGAGGCAGCGGATATTGCTGCGCCCAAATTTAAAAAACTGGTGACAGAGTCTGTAGCAGCATTTGGCCAGGTGCTGTAAATGGCTGACGGCAGGACAAAAGAGGTGGAGCGCAAAAAGACTGACATCCCGGAGGACGTTTTTAAGAGGATGTTTAAAAGCGCGCTGGAAGCGAGAAAAAATGCTTATGCCCCGTATTCGCATTATCGGGTAGGGGCTGCGCTCCTGACGGACGGCGGAAAGATATATACCGGCTGCAACGTGGAAAATGCTTCGTATTCTGTGACAAACTGTGCGGAGCGAACGGCGTTTTTTTCCGCGGTGGCAGCAGGAGAAAAGAGGTTTTCCGCAATCGTGATAGCAGGAAGCCCGGAAGGAGAACTGACGCAGCTCGCGTGGCCCTGCGGGGTATGCAGACAGGTAATACGGGAGTTTTGTGAGCCGGAGCATTTTTGGGTATTTGCGGCAAAGTCGGAGACCGACTATGAGGCGCGCCTGTTAAAGGAGCTTTTGCCGGACAGCTTTGGACCGGATAATCTGATATAAGTGGAATGGAGATAGTGTGAAAAATAAGCCTGATGGCTTATTTTTCACACGGCTATTTGTGCCGGAGCGTCACAAATAGCCATGATGGCAGACGGGAAAGCGCATTCGCGATTTCCCGTCGCCGCTGTCGCTTACGCTCCGGAATGGAGGTTGATATGAAGATTCGTTTTTATAATGCCAGAATATTGACGATGGACGGCGATTGCAGTCTTTTGGAGGGCGAACTTTGGACATCCGATGAAAGAATTTCCTATGTGGGTCCTGCAAAAGAGGCAGAAGAAACGGCGCAGATACAGTGGGACAGACAGATAGATTGTCAGGGAAATGTACTGATGCCTGGTTTTAAAAACGCCCATACCCATTCGGGGATGACCGCGATGCGTTCTTTTGCGGATGATATGCCGTTGCAGGATTGGCTGAATACGAAGATTTTCCCGTTGGAGGCAAAGCTGACGCCGCAGGACAACTATGACCTGACACAGCTGGCGATACTGGAATATCTGACGAGCGGCGTGACGTCAATATTTGATATGTATCTTGCTCCCCGCGATATCGCACAGTCCTGTGTGGACATGGGGATGCGCTGTGTACTTGTGGCAGGGCTGAATAATTTTTGCTTTTCGGTCAGGGAACTGGAAAAGTTATATCAGGAGCTGAATCACTTCAATCCGCTGGTAAGTTTTGAATTGGGCGCACATGCGGAATATACATGCAGCAGAGAGCTTCTGGAAGAGCTTTCCGGTCTGATACATCAGTATAAGGCTCCGTTTTACAGCCATATGTCAGAGACGAAGCTGGAAACGGAGGAATGCCTGGCGCGTCACGGGATGACGCCTCCTGCGTTTTTTGATTCGCTCGGCATGTTTGATTTTGGGGGCGGGGCTTATCATGCCTGCTATTTTACGGAAGAGGATATGGAGCTGTTTGCAAAAAAGGGACTGCATATCGTGACGAATCCGGGCTCCAATATGAAGCTGGCCAGCGGTATCGCACCGGTAGGACGGTTTGTGGAAAAGGGTATCAACGTGGCTATCGGTACGGACGGTCCTTCCAGCAATAACTGTCTGGATATGTTCCGTGAGATGTTTCTTGTGACCGGTCTTGCGAAGCTTTTGCAGAAGGACGCGGCTGCGATGGATGCCCATGAGGTACTGAGGATGGCGACGGTAAACGGTGCGCATGCGATGCGCCTTTCTGATGCGGATGTTCTTGCGGAAGGGAAGCTGGCGGACCTGATCATGATAGACCTGCATCAGCCCAATATGCAGCCGCTCAACAATATCACCAAAAACATCGTTTACAGCGGCAGTAAGCAGAATGTAAAGCTGACGATGATAAACGGAAAGGTGCTGTATGAAAACGGGGAGTTTTCAAACGGCGTGGATGCAGAAAAGATTTATGCAAAAGCGAACGGGATAATCGAAAGAATTTCAGCGGAGGCATAGTGTAAAAGATGACCCTTGTGGTATGTTCCTTACTGTGTATGCTGCTGAATGGAGATTAAGATGGAATATATTATCTTGTTTGCCGTCCTTTTAGCGGCGGGGGCGCTCGTATTTGCCAAAGGTCTTTTGGATGAAAAAAAAGAACGGAAATGGCGGAGAAAAAGGCTCCTTGAAAATTTCGGGAAGGGCGGAAGGACAGAGTATGCCGATGGGGAACTGAATGCAGTTCCCCGATATTATCAAAAGCATCAGGAAGCCTTTTCGCTGGATGACATCACATGGAACGACCTGGATATGGACAGGATATTTCTGCAGATGAATTCCTGCGGTTCTTCGGCGGGACAGGAATATCTGTACTATCTGCTGCGGACGCCCTCCTTTTCTATGGAGGAGCTGGAGCGGCGGGAAGCGCTCATGCGCTTTTTTGAGACGGAAACGGATGAGCGCCTCAGGATGCAGGAAATCTTTGTGCAGATGGGAAGAAGCGGAAAATATTCCATTTATGATTATCTGGAGCTTTTGGACAGCCTGGGAGAACGCAGCAATGCATTGACTATATGGGTCGATATAGCGCTGGCAGCATCAGTCCTGCTTATCTTTTTCAATGCGTCTGCCGGGCTTATGCTCCTGACTGTTATGCTGTGTGTCAATATCACGACCTATCTGAAGGAAAAGCGCAGGGTCGAACCGTATCTTGTCAGCTTTCAATATGTATTCCGGGCGCTGCGGGCGGGAAAAGAGCTGGCTGCGCTGCCGGATGAGATATTGGCACAGGAGAGAGAAATGCTGAACGGGCTGCTCCCGAGGTTTTCAAAGCTTCAAAGGAGCGCGGCGTTCGGGATGAGAAGGATGGGGGACGGCAGTCCGCTGGACGTGCTCCTTGATTATGTGAATATGGTCTTTCACTTTGATATCATCGGCTTTAACGTGATGCTGCATGCGGTGCGGGAGCGCAGGGAGGATATTGACGCTCTGCTTTCCGTGACGGGAAGGCTGGATGCGCTCATCGCGGCGGCGGGGTACCGGTATGGCATGGAAAGCAGGTGTGAGCCTGAGCTTTTTGCGGCGGGAGAGAATAAGGATTTCGTACTTGTTATGAAACAGATGCATCATCCGATGCTGACTGATGCGGTCAAAAACGATATCAAAGTATCAAGGGGTATCCTTCTGACAGGCTCCAACGCATCGGGGAAATCCACATTTTTGAAGGCGGCTGCGATAAATGCGGTATTGGCCCAGACGATACATGCCTGTTGTGCCGACCGTTATGCGGGGACATTTTTCAGGGTGTATACGTCGATGGCGCTGCGGGACGACCTGGAAGGCGGAGAGAGTTACTATATCGTAGAGATACGGGCGCTGAAGCGTATCCTGGATGCAGCGGATGAAAAAGGCGCGCCGGTTTTGTGCTTTGTGGACGAGGTGCTGCGCGGGACGAATACGGTAGAGCGTATCGCTGCCTCCACGCAGATATTAAAGAGCCTGCACCGGCCGGGTGTCTGCTGCTTTGCGGCGACCCACGACGTGGAGCTGACCGGGCTTTTGGAACGGGAGTATGATAATTATCATTTTGAAGAACAGTTTTCGGGCGGAGATATTTTGTTCCCGTATCAGCTGATGCCGGGGCGGGCTTCGTCCCGCAATGCCATCCGGCTCTTGGAGATAATGGGCTACGGCGACAGCATCATCCGGGCGGCAAAGCGGCAGGCGGAATATTTTCTGGAAAGCGGAAGCTGGAAGGCAGAACAGGAGTGACAGCATGATGGAAGTGACTTTATACACGGACGGAGCTGCCCGCGGAAATCCGGACGGACCGGGCGGCTACGGGGCGGTACTGCAGTTTGTGGACAGCAAAGGAAATCTGCACGAGAGGGAATTTTCTGCAGGTTATAAAAAGACGACCAATAACCGGATGGAGCTGATGGCTGTGATCGTCGGACTGGAGGCGCTGACAAAGCCGTGTCAGGTAGAGATAGTATCCGACTCAAAATATGTGACGGATGCTTTTAATAAAAAATGGATAGACGGCTGGCTGAAAAAAAACTGGAAAGGCGCTTCCGGCCCGGTTAAAAATGTGGACCTGTGGAAGCGGCTGCTGGCTGCGGCACAGCCCCATGTATTGCACTTTACATGGGTCAAGGGGCACGCAGGACATCCGGAAAATGAAAGGTGCGACAGGCTTGCCACCACGGCGGCGGACGGCACTGACCTTCTGACAGACCCTTTTGTATAAACAATGTGCCGTTTAGACGGCAGTAAGGAGAGAAAAAACATGAGCAATCTGACAGCATTTTTAAATTCATTTTTATCGTATCTGCTTGTATTTGCAGTATTTATCGCAGTTGGCGGGGCCGCTGTTGCGATCGGCATCAATATGCGCCGCAAAAAGGATCGCAAAGAGGAGCAGGAGGCGAAGGAAAACAAAGATTCTGCAGCAGTATAAAAAGCTAAAACAGGAAAGAGGAAAGAATGCCGGAAAACAGACAGAGTGAAACGACTGATTACGGAAAGAAATACCGTCCTAAGCAGGCGGTAAAGGTGATAAAAAAGGACGGGAGCAAAGAGGATTTTAACGTCCGGAAAGTCATCGAGGCAGTAGGAAAGAGCGCATATCGCGCCCTGACCCGTTTTACAGAGGAAGAAAAAGAGATAATCTGCATCCATGTGGTGGAGAAGATAGATGAACTGGGGTATACCGAAGTGCCTATCGCTATGATGCATAATATCGTAGAGAGTGCGCTGGAAAGGGTAAAGCCTGTTGTTGCGAAGAGCTATCGGGATTACCGCAATTATAAACAGGATTTCGTGAGGATGCTGGACGACGTTTATAAAAAGAGCCAGTCCATCATGTATATCGGAGATAAGGAAAATTCCAACACGGATTCAGCGCTGGTATCGACAAAACGGAGTCTGATATTTAACCAGCTGAACAAAGAGCTGTATCAGAAGTTTTTCATGACGACAGAGGAGATACAGGCGTGCCGGGACGGCTATATCTATATCCACGATATGTCCGCCAGAAGGGACACGATGAACTGCTGTCTTTTTGACGTGGAGCATGTGTTAAAGGGCGGCTTTGAGATGGGAAATATCTGGTATAACGAGCCCAAAACGCTGGATGTGGCGTTTGACGTGATAGGAGACATCGTGCTGAGCGCGGCAAGCCAGCAGTACGGCGGTTTTACCGTGCCGAGTGTGGATCTGATACTGGAGCCTTATGCGCAGAAGTCTTATGACCGGGATGTGGATAAATATGTTTCGCTCGGTATTCCGCAGGAGAAGGCGGAAGAGGTGGCATACCAGGATGTGGTGCGCGAGATGGAACAGGGCTTTCAGGGCTGGGAGTACAAGTTTAACACCGTGGCGAGCAGCCGCGGCGATTATCCGTTCATCACGGTGACCGCGGGAACGGGAACAGGGCGCTTTGCAAAGCTTGCGACAGTCTGCATGCTGAATGTGAGAAGAAAGGGACAGGGAAAATCAGGATGCAAAAAGCCGGTGCTGTTCCCCAAGATAGTCTTTTTATACGATGAAAATCTGCACGGCCCCGGAAAGCCTTTGGAGGATGTGTTCGAGGCTGGCGTGCGCTGCAGCGCAAAGACGATGTATCCGGATTGGCTTTCTCTGACAGGTGAGGGGTATGTGCCGGAGATGTATCAGAAATACGGCAGGATTGTTTCTCCGATGGGCTGCCGTGCTTTTTTGTCCCCGTGGTATGAACGGGGCGGGATGTATCCGGCAGATAAAGAGGATAAGCCGGTGTTTGTTGGCCGCTTCAATATTGGCGCGGTATCGCTGCATCTGCCGATGATACTGGCGAAGGCGCGCCAGGAAAATCGTGATTTTTATGAGGTGCTGGACTATTATCTGGAGCTGATACGGCAGCTTCATATCCGTACGTATGCATATCTGAGCGAAATGCGGGCTTCTACCAATCCGTTGGCATACTGTGAAGGCGGATTCCTGGGCGGGCATTTAAAACTGACAGATAAAATTGGACCGCTTTTGAAGTCGGCGACGGCATCGTTTGGTATCACGGCGTTAAACGAGCTGCAGATGCTCTATAACGGAAAGTCCATTACGCAGGATGGCGTCTTTGCGCTGGAGGTCATGGAATATATCAACAAAAAAGTGGCGCAGTACAAGGAAGAGGACGGTAACCTGTATGCGATATACGGTACTCCGGCAGAGAATCTCTGCGGGCTTCAGGTAAAGCAGTTCCGGGAAAAATACGGCGTCATTGAGGGTGTTTCCGACAGGGAATATGTGAGCAATTCTTTTCATTGCCATGTGACGGAGGATATCACGCCTATTGAAAAGCAGAATCTCGAAGGACGTTTCTGGAATCTGTGCAATGGCGGGAAAATACAGTATGTAAAATATCCTATCGATTACAATCTGGAAGCGGTACGCACGCTGATACGGCGTGCAATGGAGCTTGGATATTATGAGGGAGTGAACCTTTCGCTGGCATACTGCGACGACTGTGGGCATCAGGAGCTGGAAATGGATGTATGTCCTGCCTGCGGAAGCAGCAATCTGACAAAGATAGACCGGATGAACGGTTATCTTTCATATTCAAGAGTGCATGGCGATACCCGTCTAAATGAAGCTAAGATGGCGGAGATAGCCGAAAGGAAGTCAATGTAAATGAGGTACCACAACATTACAAAAGATGACATGAAAAACGGGGACGGCCTGCGAGCGGTATTATGGCTTGCAGGCTGTTCCCACCGCTGTCCGGGCTGCCACAATCCGGTCACATGGGATGAGAATGGCGGGCTGGAGTTTGACGGGGCTGCAGAAAAGGAGATTTTTGACCAGCTGGAAAAATCTTATATCTCCGGTCTGACCCTTTCGGGCGGAGATCCGCTTTATCCCGGCAGCAGAAAAGACGTGGAAGCGCTGCTCATAAAGGTAAAGGAGCGTTTTCCTCAAAAAACTGTCTGGCTCTACACCGGATATCTGTGGGAGGATATTTGCGGTCTTGCGCTTTTTGAAAATGTGGACGTCTGCGTGGACGGCAGGTTTGAGGAATCGTTAAAAGATCAGAGGCTTCTGTGGAAAGGCAGTAAAAACCAGCGTGTCATAGATGTGAAAAAAACGCTGGCACAGGAGGATATATCAGAAGCAGTCTTATATTGCAGCGACTATATGAATGAGGAGGAAACGGCTCGGATATGAAAAGGATAGCGGCATTTGAAAAGGTAAGCTTTGCACAGTATGAAAGGGATTTTGCGGATACGTTCCCTGGACATGAGGCGGAGGAGATTCGGGCGGTTTATGATGATATCTGTCTGCCCCGGCGCGCGACCGCCGGAAGCGCAGGATATGATTTTTGTGCACCGGTGGCATTTGTGTTAAAGCCGGGAGAAACGATAAAAATCCCGACGGGCATCCGGGCGCGGATGGATGTGGACTGGGTATTGTGCCTGTTTCCCAGAAGCGGACAGGGGTTTAAGTATCGTCTGCAGCTGAATAATACGGTCGGAATCATCGACAGCGATTATTATTTTTCAGATAACGAAGGCCATATCATGGCGAAGCTGACCAATGACTCCAACGAGGAAAAGGTGCTGGAAGTACGCCCCGGGGAAGGCTTTATGCAGGGAATATTCATGCCCTACGGTATCACGGAGGATGATAACGCGGACGGGGTCAGAAACGGAGGATTTGGAAGTACTGACCAAAACAGTCAAAACATAAATGGGACGGGTCATCCGACTTTGGAAAAAGCGGAGGCGAACGGATGAAAAAAAGGATACTTCTTCTGACAACAGGGGGGACAATAGCCTCAGGGGACAGCGGCAGCGGCCTGTCCCCTGTGCTTTCTTCTGAAGATTTCCTGCAGTATGTGAAGGAATTTGAGGACGTGTGCGAACTTGTGCCGCACGAGGTATGCAGTATCGATTCCACCAATATGGATGTGGAGCACTGGCTGCTTCTGGCGCGTCTGATACGGGAGAATTATGAAAGCTATGACGCTTTTCTGATATGCCACGGTACGGATACGATGGCGTATACCGCAGCGGCGCTTTCCTATCTGATACAGGATTCTCCGAAACCCATCGTGCTGACGGGCGCGCAGAAATCAATTCTTCTGGAGATTACGGACGCGCGTAAAAACCTGCATGACAGTATCCGCTGTGCGCTGGATGCAAGGAGTCAGGATGTGATGCTCGTATTTGACGGTAACATCATCGCGGGGACGCGGGCGAAAAAGACGGCGACGTTTAGTTATAATGCTTTTTCCAGCATTAACTTTCCGGTGCTTGGAAAGATTCAGGATGACGTGGTCGTTTATTATATTCAGGGACAGGCAAAGGAGGAAAAGCAGGTCCGCTTCTATGACAGGATGGACCGTAAGGTATTTTTGTTAAAGCTGACGCCGGGTATGTCTCCGGAGCTCATTCCGTACATCTTGAAAATGTATGACTGTATCATTGTGGAAGGCTTTGGCGTCGGCGGGCTGCCGGACGGCCTGACGGAGCTGCTCCTTTCTGAAATGAAAAAATACCGCGACCATGAAAAGGTGCTGATAATGGCGACGCAGGTGACCTATGAGGGAAGCAGCATGGGAACCTATGTGGTGGGGAGACAGGCAAAGGACCATCTGCCGTTTCTGGAAACCTACGATATGACACTGGAGGCGGTTTTTGCAAAGATAATGTGGATACTGGGGCTTCATATCGAGGACAGAAAAGAGATGGAAAAGCTGTTTTACACGAAGGTGAATTATGACATATTCCGGAACGAATCGTGAAAAAAAGGGAGGACAGAGGGTGGCGGTGGTTTTCTATGTTCTGGCGGTGCTGTTTGCGCTCTACTGCATCGGGGTGATCGCATCGAAGGCGGCGGGGACAAAATTTTTTCTTGTCTGGATCGCAGCGGCAATTTTGTGTGCGGGAACAGGGGTTCTGCTGCAGAAGGGGCTGTGGGAGAGATTTCCTCAACCGGCAAGGGTGACGGCACTGGCTGTCCTGGGGGTAGGGCTTGCCTGCTTTGTGGCTGTGGAATGTTTTATTGTCAGCGGATTTTTTGAAGAGGGGAGTGGGAATCTGCCTTATATCGTGGTGCTCGGTGCGCAGATGAAGGAAAACGGGCCGAGCGTGGCGCTGGCAAAGCGGCTGGACAGGGCATACGAGTATCTTCAGGAAAATCCGGACACTTTCTGCGTGCTTTCAGGAGGGAAAGGCGCTAACGAGCCGGTCAGTGAGGCGGAAGGAATGTATGCCTATCTTGTGGAAAAGGGCATTGGAGCCGACCGTTTGATTCTGGAGGATTCCTCGCGGAACACGGTTCAGAATATTCAAAATTCCCGGGAACTTATCCCTGACGGTATAGAAAATATAGGAATCGTTACAAGCAACTTTCATGTTTTTAGGGGCGTGCGCCTGGCAAAGGCGAACGGCTTTTCAGAGGCGGAAGGCATCGCAGCGCCTTCCGGCGTCTATTTTCTGCCGAACAATATGCTGCGGGAATTTTTCGGGGTGATGAAGGACTGGCTGTTCGGGAATATGTGAGGGGACGTATCTGCCCCACAGCCGATACGGGGTCGCGGAAAAGATAAAAAAATAAAATAGGTTTCTGCAACTTTTCGGCAGTGTCCTGCGTTTATATGGATGAAAACAGAACGGACACAAAAAATCATCCTGAAAGAAAGGCGGTACGGATATGAACGGCAAAAAGGTCATGGCTCTGCTCATCGCAGGCGCGATGCTCATACAGGCGGCTCCGGCGCAGACATTTGCGGCGCCGCAGAATGTGCGGACAGAAAAAGAGAAAGAGGAGAGTTATATGGACGGCGCGAACGGATTTGCTTTCCGGCTGACAGACGAGCTGCTCTCTGCAAAAAAGAGCGGTGAAAATTTGCTCGTTTCGCCCTATTCGGTATGGCTCCCGCTGGCTGCGCTCGTAAACGGCAGCGATGAGGCGGCAAAAAAAGAGATGTTAAACGTCCTTGGGGCAGGAAAACTGAGCGCAGAGGAGCTGAATCAGATGGCTGGCGCATTGAACCTTCTGCTGTTACAGGAGGAGAGAAGGGCGATGTATGAAGAGGCGGGCGAGACCTACGAAGGCCCGCTGAAAATTGCGAACGCCATGTTTGTGAGCAGGGATGGCAAGGTAAATGAAAGCTTTGCAAAACAGTTTGAAACAGTATTCGGAGGAAAGCTGTTTGACGTGGATTTCGCGGACGCTTCGGCGGTAAATGAGGTGAACCGCTGGGCGAAGGAGCAGACGGAAGGAAAGATAGATAAGGTGATAGATTCCTTCGACCCGGCAACTTCGGCGGCGATCGCAAACGCCCTGTATTTTTCGGATTCCTGGGCGAATCAGTTTATGAAGGAGAATAATACGGACGGCGTCTTTTACGGGGCAAAGGGCGACGAGCATGCGGTATTTATGAATCAGAAGCTCAAGCACGCGGCGTATTACGAGGACGGCAGGATGCAGGCGGTCGTTTTAAATACGATAAAGGGCGGAGAAATGGTGCTCTTTCTTCCGAAGCCGGGGATTTCTCCGGAGGAGGCGCTCAAAAGCCTGGATGCAAAAAAGCTTCAAAAGATAGAACAGGCGGAGGAACACTGCGTACAGCTTTCCCTTCCCGGATTCAGGATGGAGAGCGAACCCTTCTCCCTGAAGGAAGCGCTGGAGGCGCTGGGCGTGCCGCTGACCGATGAACGGGCGTGCCATCTGACCGGCCTGATGGAGGGAGAAGCGCTGTATCTTTCAGAGGCGCTGCAGAAGGCGATGATAGAGGTAGATGAAGATGGGCTGACCGCCGCTGCGGTGACGGTGATGGGCATTGAGCGGATGGCGCTTTTGCCGGAGACAGAGCCTGTAGCGCTGACTTTTGACAGACCATTTGGCTTTGTGCTCACAGGAGACGCCGGGCAGGCGGGGCAGCAGGTGCTGTTTGCGGGCGTTGTCAATGAGCTTGGCAATGCCGCAAAATAAGGAAGGATATCTCTGAAAATATGGAACTGTGAAAACGGCGTACCGGTGTGTGCGCCGTTTTTCTTTGATAACGCTGTGTTTCCCTCGTTGACTTTCCCCGTTTTCAATAATATAATTGTACTATCTGATTTTATACAAAAATCTGCAATTTACAGAAAACGAGGCATAAACGAATGAAAAAACTGGAAGAATATGTAAGAAGCATCCCGGATTTCCCGCAGGAGGGCATTATTTTCAGGGACGTGACGAGCGTGCTCGAGGATGCGGACGGAATGCATCTGGCAGTCGATACGATGCAGGAGCTTGTAAAGGATCTGGATTTTGATGTGGTAGTAGGAGCGGAATCCAGAGGTTTTATTTTCGGCGCCCCGATTGCGTACAATGCCCATAAGCCGTTCGCACTCATCCGCAAAAAGGGAAAACTGCCCTGCGAGACGGTTTCCGAGGAATATGATCTGGAATATGGCACGGCGGAAATAGAGATACACAAAACATCTATCCAGCCGGGGCAGAAGGTGCTTATAGTGGATGATCTTATCGCAACAGGCGGTACGACAAAGGCGATGATCCATCTTGTGGAACGTCTTGGCGGAGAAGTGGCTGCAGTGCTTGTCCTGATCGAACTGGCAGGTCTGAAGGGAAGAGAAGCAATTGGAAATTATCGTCTGGATGCAGCGATTACTTATCCGGGCAAATAATGAGTGTGTGATGTGGTAAAGGTGTGCGCATATGGGAATGACGGAAGAAAAAGAGAAACAATCGAATAAGACAGAGCTTGTGCTGGATGACGGGCGTATCGAGAGTATCAAAGAATTTATGAGTCCGGAACAGCTTTATCAGGATCTGATCGAAAGGGTGCGCAAATATCACCCTTCTGACGATATTTCGATGATTGAGAAGGCCTATGGGATTGCAAAGAGCGCCCATGAGGGACAGGTACGTAAATCGGGAGAGCCATACATTATTCATCCGCTTTGCGTCGCAATCATTCTTGCGGATCTGGAGCTGGATAAGGAAACGATCGTGGCGGGACTTTTGCATGACGTTGTGGAAGATACCGTGATGACGACAGATGAAATCAGCAGTCAGTTCGGTCCGGATGTGGCTCTTTTAGTAGATGGGGTGACAAAGCTGCAGCATCTTCATCTGGCAGATAATTCCGGCAACAAGACAGAAGCTCAGTTGGAGATGCAGGCGGAGAATCTTCGCAAAATGTTCATGGCGATGGCAAAGGATATCCGTGTCATCATGATAAAGCTGGCGGATCGTCTCCATAATATGCGTACCTTAAAGCACATGCCGCATGAGAAGCAGATACGTATCGCGCGAGAGACTATGGATATCTATGCCCCCATCGCACAGAGGCTCGGTATTTCCAAGATAAAGGTGGAGCTGGACGATCTTTCTCTAAAATATCTGGAACCGGATGTATATTATGATCTCGTGGACAAAATCGCCATGCGTAAGAGCGAGAGGGAAAAATATATTGCCAGTATCGTGCAGGAGGTTTCCGAACATATCAGCAAGGCCGGAATAGAGGCAAAGATAGACGGGCGTGTGAAGCATTTTTTCAGTATCTACAAAAAAATGAAAAACCAGAACAAGTCCATCGACCAGATATACGATCTTTTTGCGGTCCGTATTATCGTGGAGACGGTAAAGGACTGCTATGCCGCACTGGGCGTGATACATGAGATGTACAAGCCTATCCCGGGGCGTTTCAAGGATTATATCGCAATGCCGAAGGCGAATATGTATCAGTCGCTGCATACCACGCTTATCGGCAGTTCGGGACAGCCTTTTGAGATTCAGATAAGGACGTATGAGATGCACCGCGTGGCGGAATACGGTATTGCCGCCCACTGGAAATATAAAGAGGCGTCGGACGGCAAAAAGGTCGAGGCGCAGGAAGAGGAAAAGCTGTCATGGCTTCGCCAGATACTGGAATGGCAGAGGGAGATGTCCGATAATAAAGAATTTATGCGGATGTTAAAAAGTGACCTGGACCTGTTTTCCGACAGCGTTTACTGCTTTACACCGACGGGAGACGTCAAGACCCTTCCGGCAGGCTCGACGCCTATCGATTTTGCATACAGCGTTCATTCGGCAGTCGGCAATAAGATGATAGGTGCGCGGGTAAACGGCAGGCTTGTGACGATTGATTACGAGATACAAAACGGCGACCGGGTAGAGGTTTTGACATCTCAGAATTCCAAGGGACCAAGCCGCGACTGGCTGAACGTGGTCAAGAGCACACAGGCAAAAAACAAGATAAATCAGTGGTTTAAGCACGAAGTCAAGGAAGAAAACATCGTAAAGGGCAAAGAGCTTTTTAATGCCTACTGCAAAGCGCGCGCCATCAATCTGGGTGATATCATGAAGCCGGAATATCAAAACGGCGTCATGAAGAAATATGGCTTTATGGACTGGGACAGCGTCCTTGCGGCAATCGGTCACGGCGCTTTAAAAGAAGGACAGGTTGCAAACCGGATGCAGGAGCTGTACGATAAGGACCATCCGAAGGTAATATCCAATGAGGAAGTGCTGGCTGCTATCGCAGAAAACAGCGCAAAGCAGACGGCACAGATGAAGCCCCGCAGCAAAAACGGGATCGTGGTCAAAGGTATCCATGACGTGGCGGTGCGTTTTTCCAAGTGCTGTTCCCCTGTCCCGGGAGATGAGATAGTGGGATTTGTTACAAGAGGACGGGGAATTTCTATTCACCGGACGGACTGTATCAATGTATTAAATCTGCCTGAGATAGAGAGAGCGAGGCTTATTGAGGCGGAGTGGGAACAGCCGGATAAAGGAGCCAACGGCGAAAAATATGTGGCAGAGATTAATATTTTTGCTCATAACAGAAGCGGCCTTTTGGCGGATATCAGTAAGACGCTGACAGAGCGCAACATCGATATTCAGATGATGAATACGCGGACAAATAAGCAGGGAATCGCGACGCTGTCCACTGCTTTTGAAATCAGCAGCAGGGAAGAGCTGAACCAGATAGTGGCAAAGCTGCGCAATATTGAAAGCGTGATAGATATCGAGCGTACCACAGGCTGAATACAGCCCGGGAGAAAAACGGACGCAGCGCATAAAAAATGAGCACAGCGCATGAAAAGGAACATAGAAAGGAATTTGGAATTTTAAGTGGGAGATATCAGGATAGGGCGCATGACCATCGGAGTATGCGCCACAAACAGTTATTTTTTATACAGGGACGGCGCGGCTGAGGTCATCGTTTTCGACCCGGCGGACCGGGGCGGAGATATTTTCAGGGCTTTGCAGAATAAAGGCTTTTCCGTGGCGGCCATCCTTCTGACGCATGGTCATTTTGACCATATTTGGGGCGCGGAGGAGCTGCGGCAGCTTTCCGGGGCAAAAATTTATGCCCTTGACGCAGAAAAGACCGTGTGCGGCGATGCATATGTGAATATCTCGGCACAGATGAAGAGAAAATGTACGATCGAGCCGGATGGATGGCTGACAGACGGCGAAGAGGTCACATTTGCGGACATTTGCCTGAAGGTCATCGCAACTCCGGGGCACACGATGGGAAGCTGCTGCTTTTACAGCGAGGAAGCAGGGCTTTTGATATCTGGGGATACGTTGTTTGAGGAATCCGTGGGGCGGACGGACTTTCCGACCGGGAGCATGAGCAAGCTCGTGCGTTCCATCAAAGAGAAGCTTTTTGTGCTGCCGGAGGAGACGAAGGTCTATCCGGGACACGGGGATATGACTACCATTGGAAGGGAGAAGCAGTATAATCCCTACTGCCAGTAAAAAATGATCATTGTAACGTTAAATGAAGACCGTTATGCATATGATATCCATTCTCTCGTAAAGGCGTTCTATCCGCAGCAGGATGTGAAGGTTTTTGTGGAGGGGACAAAGGACGAACGAAGCGACGCCGGGATGCCGGCGTTTTTCGTGGCTTTTGAGCCGGAAGAGATATGGGCCGGAATCGCAGGAAGGACGGAAAAAAAGATAAGTCTGAGCGCACCGCAGGACAGGGGCGCGGTAAAAAATGATTTAAAGCAGCTTTTGTACGGGATACTTTCTGAAGAAACAGGCAGGACACTCCCCTGGGGGACACTGACAGGCATCCGGCCGACGCGGCTTGCAATGCAGCTTTTGGAGCAGGGAAAGACGGAAGAGGAAGTGGATGCCCATATGCGGAGCGCCTACCTTTGTTCCGAAGAAAAAGCGGCGCTGGCAATCGATATCGCAAAGCGAGAGCGGGAAATCCTTGCGGACATCCATTATGAGGAGGGCTACAGCCTCTACATCGGGATCCCGTTCTGTCCCACAACCTGTCTGTATTGCTCCTTTACCTCTTTTCCTATCAGGGCGTGGAAGGACAAGGTTGACGCCTATCTTTCCGCAGTGGAAAAGGAGATAGATTTTGTAAAAGAGGCATGCGCCGATAAGGTGCTTGACAGCGTTTATATCGGCGGCGGTACGCCGACTACGCTGGAGCCGGACGAGCTGGAAAGGCTCTTTGCGAAATTAAAGGGTACGCTGGACTGGTCTCAGGTAAAGGAGTTTACCGTTGAGGCGGGTCGTGCGGACAGCATTACGGCGGAAAAGCTGCGCGTCATGAAAAAGTGGGGTGTAACGCGTATTTCTGTCAATCCGCAGACGATGAAGCAGGAAACGCTGGATATCATCGGCAGGAGACATACGGTGCAGCAGGCGGTAGACGCCTTTTTGACCGCGCGCAAAGAGGGCTTTGACAACATCAATATGGATTTGATACTGGGGCTTCCCGGAGAAACGGAAAAAGACGTGGCGGAGACGATACGGCGGGTCAAGGAGCTTGCACCGGACAGCCTGACCGTCCATTCGCTGGCTGTCAAGCGGGCTTCCCGGCTGAGCCAGTGGATCATCGAAAACGGCATGGATACGCTTCACAATACGGATGAGACGATGAGGATAGCCGCCGCAGGAGCGCAGGAGCTTGGGATGGAACCGTATTATCTGTATCGCCAGAAAAATATGTCGGGCAATTTTGAAAATGTGGGCTATGCAAAACCCGGCAAGGCGGGGATATACAATATCCTCATTATGGAGGAGAAGCAGTCTATTCTTGCGCTGGGAGCGGGCACGATCTCAAAGGCGGTATATCCTGACGGGCGCATTGAACGGTGCGACAACGTGAAGGATGTGGATATGTATATTGAAAAGATAGACGAGATGATAGAACGCAAGAGAAAGTTATTGGGGCTGCCCCTCTTGTAAAATCAAAAAAAATAGTTTAGAATCGGAAAAAGATACAAAATGAGAAAAGGAGACTGGTGAGGATGGCACTGAATAAGAAGCCGGTCACAGGAATGAAGGATATCCTGCCTGCAGAGATGCAGCTGCGGGATTACTGCATCAGCGTGATCAAGGAAACCTATGGAAAATTCGGCTTTACATCGATAGAAACTCCCTGTGTGGAGACGATAGGGAATCTGAGCAGCAAGCAGGGCGGAGAAAATGAAAAGCTTATCTTCAAGATTTTAAAAAGAGGCGAGAAACTGAATCTGGAAGAAGCGAAAGAGGAAGCGGATCTGGTGGACGGAGGTCTTCGCTATGACCTGACCGTACCGCTCGTGCGTTTTTATTCCAACCATGCAAATGAACTGCCGTCTCCTTTTAAGGCGCTGCAGATAGGAAACGTATGGAGGGCTGACCGACCTCAGAGAGGCCGTTATCGTCAGTTTATGCAGTGCGACATCGATATTCTGGGAGAGCCGTCCAATCTGGCGGAGATAGAGCTTATCCTTGCGACGACCACGACGCTTGGGAAGCTGGGCTTTAAGGATTTTGTGATACGTATCAATGAACGCCGTATTTTAAAGGCGATGGCAGCCTACAGCGGTTTTGCGGAAGACGATTACGATACGGTATTCATCATTCTGGATAAGATGGATAAGATCGGCGAGGAAGGCGTTGTAAATGAGCTTGTAAAGAGCGGTTTTTCACAGGAATCCGCAGAAAAGTATATGGCGCTGTTCAAAGAGCTGGAAGAAAGCGGCGGCAGCGTGGAATGGCTGGCGGATAAGCTCAAGGACTATCTGGAGCCGGACGTGGCAAAGAGCCTGTCGGAGATCATCGCGAGTGTGCGCGCAACAAAATCTTCTGATTTTGAGATTACTTTCGACCCGACGCTGGTACGCGGCATGTCCTATTATACGGGGACTATCTTTGAAATCTCCATCCCGCAGTTCGGCGGAAGCTGCGGAGGCGGCGGCCGTTACGATAAGATGGTGGGGCGCTTTACAGGAAACGATGTGCCCGCCTGCGGATTTTCCATTGGCTTTGAGCGTATTATCCTGCTGATGATGGAGAATGGCTTCCAGATTCCGGATCAGCCGAAAAAGACAGCATATCTGATTGAAAAAGGTGTATCCGGAGACCGTCTCTGCGAGGTGATCGCACAGGCGCAGGAAGCGAGAAAGGACGGTTCTCAGGTTCTGGTTGCACGGATGAATAAAAATAAAAAGTTCCAGAAGGAACAGCTGACGAAGGAAGGCTATACGGATTTTGTGGAATTTTACAAAAATCCGATACAAAGATAAAAGGAGAAGTGACATGGCTGAGACAATGAAGGGCTTAAAAAGAACCTGCCGCTGCGGCGAGCTGTCGGGCGCAAACGTTGGACAGACTGTGACCGTGATGGGATGGGTTGCAAAGCAGAGAAATAAAGGCGGTATTATTTTCGTGGATCTGCGCGACCGTTCCGGTCTGCTCCAGATAATCTTCGAAGAAGGAGACTGCGGGACAGAAAATTTTGAAAAGGCGGAGAAACTGCGCAGCGAATTTGTGGTGGCTATCACAGGGTGCGTGGAGAAACGCTCCGGCGCAGTGAATGAAAATCTGGCGACAGGCGATATTGAGATCCGTGCAGAACAGATTCGTATCCTGTCCGAGGCGCAGACGCCTCCGTTCCCGATAGAATCAAATTCCAAGACAAAGGAAGATATTCGTTTAAAATACCGCTATCTGGATTTGAGAAGACCTGACCTGCAGGAAAAGATTATTTTAAGGAGTAAGATATGTGCTGCGTTCCGTCGTTTTCTGACGGAAGAGGGATTTTTGGAGATTGAAACGCCTATCCTGTGCAAATCCACTCCGGAGGGCGCAAGAGACTATCTGGTTCCCAGCCGTGTGCATCCCGGTAACTTTTATGCGCTGCCCCAGTCCCCGCAGCTGTTCAAGCAGCTGCTGATGTGCTCCGGGTATGACCGCTATTTCCAGATTGCAAAGTGTTTCCGCGATGAGGACCTGCGTGCGGACCGTCAGCCGGAATTTACGCAGGTGGATATGGAGCTGTCCTTTGTAGATATGGATGATGTAATGGATGTGAACGAGCGCCTTATTTCCTATGTGTGCAAGGAGGCGATCGGCCTGGATATCCCGCTTCCTCTGCAGAGAATGAAATGGATAGACGCGATGAACCGTTATGGTTCCGATAAGCCGGATACCCGTTTCGGCATGGAACTGGTTGATGTTTCTGAAACGGTTGAAGGCTGCGGCTTCGGTGTATTTACATCTGCGCTGGAAAACGGCGGCTCTGTACGCGGTCTGAATATCAAGGGACAGGCGGCGATGCCGAGAAAGAAGATAGATGCTCTCGTTGATTTTGCAAAGGGCTACGGTGCAAAGGGACTGGCTTATCTGTCCGTGCAGGAGGACGGTTCTTACAAATCTTCCTTTGCCAAATTTATGACAGAGGAGCAGCTGGCAGCTCTCGTGGAGAAGATGGATGGACAGCCCGGTGACCTGTTGCTGTTTGCTGCCGATAAAAACAATATTGTATGGAGCGTTCTGGGCGCACTGCGTATCGAGCTGGGCGAGCAGCTTGGTCTGATAGATCACAGCAAATTCAATTTCCTCTGGGTCGTTGAGTTTCCTCAGTTTGAGTACAGCGAGGAAGAGGATCGTTATGTCGCAATGCACCATCCGTTCACGATGCCGATGGAAGAGGATCTTCCTCTGCTGGAGACTGACCCGGGCAAAGTGCGGGCAAAGGCTTACGATATTGTATTAAATGGTGTGGAGCTGGGCGGCGGCAGTGTCCGTATCTTCCAGAACGATGTGCAGGAGCGCATGTTTGAGGCTCTGGGCTTTACAAAAGAAAGAGCGCAGGAGCAGTTTGGTTTCCTTCTGGATGCATTCAAATACGGCGTTCCTCCGCATGCAGGTCTGGCATACGGACTTGACCGTCTGTGCATGCTTCTGACAGGGGCAGACAGCATCCGTGAAGTCATTGCTTTCCCGAAGGTAAAGGATGCTTCCTGCCTGATGACACAGGCTCCGAATGTGGTTGATGAAAAACAGCTGGAAGAGCTTGGAATAGAGATTTCCGTGACAGAAGAGCAGGAATAAATCCGGCTCCGGCAAAAAGCTTTAACAAAAATTAAGATTTTTATAAAAAAAGAAATCGTTCCTGATGTTATGCTGTTATCATAAGCAAAACGACGGGAGCGATTTTTTTATGAGGCGGGAACAACCAAAGAGAAAGCTGGAAAAGGAGCTGGAAGTATTCGGGGCAGATAGGAAAAAGAAGAAGTCTCCGGAGCTGGAGCTTTTGTGGGGCGAAGAGACTCCACTGTTTGAGATGTTGGAAAAGCAGGGCAGGGAGGAAAGAGGCAGGGAGCGTCCGGCGGGGAGGCAGCCGGGAGGACAGACAGAGGATATCCGGGTTTTGCCGCAGAAGCGCCGGCAGACAGGAGACCGGGCGAGGGCGGCGGCGCGCCGCAGGAAAAGGCGGAGGCAGCGGCGTATCCGGCTTGCGATATGCGCTTTTCTGGCAGTCATATGCGCGGCAGGTCTGGCGGCAGGCGTCTGGAAGCTGGCAGGATTTTTTCAGGACCGGTTCGGAGGCGCGACGGCGGCGATGCGTCAGGAGGAGAAGCTCATCCGCAATAACCATTCGGAGAAGCCGGAGCTCATTCAGGATTTTCTGACGCCGAATGAATTTTCCAGACCGCAGGAGGCTCTTCCGGAAGTGACGGAGCTGTTCGTGCACTATACGGCCAACCCCGGGACGAGTGCAGAACAGAACAGGAGTTATTTTGAAAATCTCGGGATTACCGGAGAAACGTCCGCGTCCTCACATTTTGTGATAGGATACGACGGAACTATCATCCAGTGTCTGCCTCTGACGGAGATAGGCTATGCGGTCAAGGAACATAACTATAATTCTGTTTCAATCGAATGCTGCTATCTGGATGAAGACGGGAAATTTACGGACGAAACGTATGATGCGCTCATTTCTTTGCTGGGGTGGCTGATGCGTGAATATGACCTCGGATTATCGGATGTGAAGCGTCATTATGATGCGGGCGGCAAGCCATGCCCGCTGTATTATACGGAGCATCCGGAAGCGTGGGAGCAGCTGAAGGAGGACCTGAAGGAGTACATCTTAAAATAGCGGTCCGGCAAAAAAATTCCGATAACGGGTTTCGCAGGAAAAAAGTTTGTGCTAAAATAAGACCGCGTAAAGCAGTGACATCAGAGGATGTGTGCTGCTGCATTATTTGATAAAAATGCCGCTGTGCGGCGGAAAGAGGTTGAAAATGAGCATCAGAGTCGGAATTTTAGGATATGGAAATCTCGGGAAGGGTGTGGAGAGCGCTGTTGCGCATAACGCGGATATGGAGCTTGTCGCCGTTTTTACAAGGCGGAATCCGGAGAGCCTGCAGATTCGTACTGCAGGGGCGAAGGTGCTGAGCGCGGATGCGTTAAAGGATATGAAGGATGAAATAGACGTGCTGATACTGTGCGGCGGCAGCGCAACAGACCTGCCGGTACAGACGCCGGAGTATGCTTCCATGTACAATGTTGTGGATAGCTTTGATACGCATGCGAGAATTCCGGAACACTTTGCAAATGTGGACGCGGCAGCAAAAGCGGCGGGAAAGGTGGCGGTGATATCCTGCGGCTGGGATCCCGGCATGTTTTCGCTGAACCGTCTGTATGCAAACTGCGTGCTGCCGGACGGCGCTGATTACACATTTTGGGGCAAGGGCGTGAGCCAGGGGCATTCCGATGCAGTGCGCCGGATAGAGGGCGTAAAGGACGCAAGACAGTATACGATTCCTGTGCCGGAGGCATTGGAAGAAGTACGCAGCGGCAAAAATCCGGAGCTGACCACGAGACAGAAGCATACGAGAGAGTGCTTTGTGGTGGCAGAAGAAGGTGCAGATACTGCGCGGATAGAAAATGAGATAAAGACAATGCCAAACTATTTTGCGGATTATGATACAACGGTGCATTTTATTACGGAAGAGGAAATGAAGCGTGACCACAGCGGGCTTCCCCACGGCGGCTGTGTGATACGTACCGGGACGACAGGGATGAATGATGAGCATAAGCATGTGATAGAATACAGCTTAAAGCTGGATTCCAATCCGGAATTTACGGGTTCAGTCATTGCAGCATATGCGCGCGCCGCATACCGGATGAATCAGGAGGGGATGACAGGCTGCAAAACCGTATTTGATGTTGCGCCCGTTTATCTTTCCCCGAAGAGCCCGGAGGAGCTTTACGCGCACCTGCTGTAAAAAGAATGCGTATGATCGTGCTTTTTATACGATGGGAAATGAAAAATCCTGTCGTATAAAAAGACTCCCGGGAGAATGAACGGGAAGGGGGATTTTTCGTATGAAAAAAAGACGGAGGAGACTGAGACGCAGGCAGAGGGAGGCTCTGCGCGTGCTCATACCCGCCGCGGCCGCCGTGATAGCCATCATCGTTTTGGCGGTCGTGCTCGTCGTAAGAAACAGCAAGGAAACGTCTGCAGGAGCGGAGACGGTACAGGATCAGGCAGAAACAGGAGCTATGCCGGAAACAGAAATGTCTGAACCTACAGAGGAGACAGATATACCGGACGGTACGGAGCCCTCTGAAGAGGACAGTGTGAAGGAGGTCTCCGGGACAGAACCCGTCCAAAATATGGCGGCCGAAGTAGGCAGCATGGATGACACAGAGGATCCGCAGAGCTCTTCCAATATGGAGGGTGGAAGCCAGACTGGGGCGGAAGTGGATGTGAGCAAAGCGGCGGCTTCGGAAAATGAGACGGCAGAGGAAACGCTCGGGATAGATGTGTCCAAATATCAGGGGACCATCGACTGGGGGAAGGTAAAGGCTTCGGGCGTGGATTTTGCGATGGTCCGGGTAGGCTACCGCGCCAAAACGACAGGAATTTTATACGAAGACCCGGGAGCACGCTATAACCTGCAGGAGGCGAATGCGAACGGAATCCAGACAGGGGCGTATTTTTTCTCCTCTGCGGTCACGCAGGAAGAGGCAAGAGAAGAGGCGGAATGGGTGGCGAGCTTTATCGCAAAGTATAAGATCACCTATCCGGTCGCTTATAACTGCGAGGATTTCCAGTCTCCGGACAGCAGACAGAACGGGCTTTCCATGGAGGAACGGACACAGATAGCGTGCGCCTTTCTGAATACGGTTGCGGCAAAGGGCTATACGCCGATGTTTTATGCTTCCCGCAACGAGATGGAAGGGAATGCCCAGTGGAATATGGATACGCTGGGGAGCCGTTATAAGGTCTGGGTTTCCCAGTATCCGGAAAAGCCGTTTCCCGAGACCCCGAAATCCAGTTACAGCAGGGCACACGATATGTGGCAGTATACGAGCAAGGGACAGGTGGCGGGTATCCGTGGGAATGTGGATGTAAACGTGGCATATTTTGGCTACAGTCAGGAAGCGGAAGCGAAGGATAAAAATCCGGCGCAGATCGTGGAGGCAAATCCGGAAGTGGGTATGAACTTTACGGAAGTGGACGAAAGAGTTACGGCAAAGGACGCTACGAACCTGAGAAATCTTCCGACGACGGAAGGCAGTACAGTCGTTCATCAGTTGCAAAACGGAGAGACGGCACAGCGTACCGGCATCGGGTCAAACGGCTGGGACAGGGTCATTTATAACGGACAGCGGCTGTATGCGGTACACAGCTTTCTGACAATGGATCTGTCCGCAACAGGACAGTCTGAGTCAGCGCAGGCTGACGGAGGAAACGGTTCTCAGCAGGGAGCGTCTGGCACAGGGGAAAATGTGACGGATGCCCAGACGTCCCAGGCGGGCGGTCTGACCTTCCGGGCGGTAAATGAAGCGGTGACCGCGCGGGATAAAGTAAACCTGCGGGACCAGCCGAGCACGGAGACCGGAAAGATCGTCGGGACGCTGAGCTACGGCGAAGCGGTGGTGCGTACCGGCATCAGCGGCTCGTCCGA
>UQDA01000009.1 GCA_900539715.1 uncultured Lachnospiraceae bacterium
TACGGGGTGGTCGAGACTGGAGGTAAACGGTCAGGTAGTCTATGCTTCTTCCCGTCTTTTGGCGACGAGCATGGACTATAAAGAAAAAGAGAAGCCTACGCCGGAAAATCCTGAGGCAGGAATGCGGTTTGTGGCGGCATCCGGGACAGTGAAGGCAAAGAGCGGGGAGACGAATCTCCGGACGCTTCCGACAACGAACGAGCCGTCGGCGGTGGTGGCACAGCTGACCGGAGACGCAACGGCGCAGCGTATTGCGGTGGAAACGGATAAGGGATGGACGAAGTTATCCTATAATGGACAGATAGTCTATGCGGTGAGCAGCTATCTGACGGTGACGGAATGAGTCTGAAAAAGCAGGTCATAGTTTATGTGGCAGATATACGGCCTCTTTATGAAGAAGCGCTTCTTAAAAAAGCTTATAAGCTCGCAGATGAGGCGCGGCGTCAGAAAGCGGATATGTATATTGGAAAAGAGCGCAGGGCGGCATGTCTGGCTGCAGGGCTTTTGGCGGATGAAGCAAAGCGCCGGTGCGGATACGGAGACTGTCCGGTAAGATTTACACAGCAGGGACAGCCATATCTGGAGATTCCGGAAGGGCGGAAAAAGGCATGGATCAGTATTTCCCATTCCGGGGATTATGCGGCATGTGCCGTTGGATATTGCCCGGTCGGAGTTGATATTCAGAAAGAAACAACGGTCAGGGAGCGTATCGGAGAGCGTTGTTATGCGCCCGGAGAACGGCAGGATTTTGGAGAAGGGCTGGATAAGAAAGACTTTTTTCGCCGATGGACGGTAAAAGAAAGCTATATGAAGCTTACGGGAGCCGGAATGGCTCTGGGATTTAGCAATCTTTTTGCAGATATGGACGCCAGGACAGTTTATGAGACGGAGTATTTGGAACGAAAAGCCTGTTTTCGGGAATGCCGTGCGCCGGAAGGATATTTTCTGTCGGTGTGCTTTGTACCTGAAGATACGGATGGTCAGGATGATAAAGACAGCCGGTGATGACTGCGGAGGAATGTTTGCCCTTTTTAGGGAATATACATAGGGCATGGAGAATAGCCGTCCGGGCATATATCCGGGCGGCTGTTTTTTATACGGATTATGCGCACATTGTTTAAGGAGGGGTAAAACATGGGAATGAACGAAGCAAGACAGGCGCGCCGGCCGGGCATTTTAGTGGTCATGGTAAAATGTCTGCTGGCTGCGTATCTGGTCACAGGAGGAGGCCTGCTTTTGCTGGCGCTTTTATTGTATCGGCTTGGGCTTTCGGAATCGGCGGGCAACATCGGCATCATTATCATTTATGCGCTGGCATGTTTTCTGGCTGGTTTTTTTGCAGGAAAAGCGACGGCGGAGAGACGGTTTTTCTGGGGATTTCTGGTAGGGGCGCTGTATTTTGCAGTGCTGGCACTTATGACTCTGGCGGTCAATCATGGATTTAAAGATGTGGGAAATCACTTTTTTACAACGCTCATGATATGTGCGGGCAGCGGGATGCTGGGCGGGATGGTGAGCTGAACAGAAAATATTGACGCGGGGGGGAGATATATAATAGATAAAGCGCAACGGGAAGCAGGATAAAAGAAAAAGAGAACAAAGCCGCAGGAACGGATATAAAAGGATTTTGCGGCAGTATGAGGAGGGAATATGAGAAACAGGAAGAACGGGAAAAAGTCCGGGATATGGGATAACTTTTTCTTCTGGATAAGGAGGCTCTGGAAGAAATCGCCGCTTTTTGTATGCCTGTATCTGGCGGAGATACCGGTCTGGGTGGGGATATACCTGCTGGATGCGTATCTGCCGTCGGTGCTCGTAGAAGATATCACGGCGGGAAAAAGCCTCGGCGCAGTGACAGGGCGGCTGCTGGCCGTGGGCGGTACGATGACAGTATTCCGCGTGGTGCAGGACTGGCTTCAAAAGACGGAGGAGCTAAAGAGCAGCCGCATCAGGAGGGAAAATTCCGAAGAGCTGGTCGGGGCTGCGATGGGCGCGGAGTATAAAAAGATCGAGACGCCCGATTTTCAGAATGAGTTCATGAAGCTCCAGCAGATGCATCTGTGGTCGGGTACCTATACGGATGACTTTTTGCGGATGATAGTGGAGGTGGCAACGGCGGCGGGCCGCCCTATCCTGTTTTTGGGGATGCTTTCGGGGCTGTCCCCGTGGATACTGGTGATGGTCGTCGTGAGCGCGCTGTTTGCCTTTGGGGTCGGCATATATGGGAAACGGTGGGAAAGCAGGCATTGGCATACCTGGTGGGAGCTGGACTTAAAGATGGAATACCTGGGACGGAATTTAAGCTCCTATGAGGCGGCAAAGGACGTACATCTGTACAACATGGCGCCTTGGCTGAAAAGGCGCTATGACAAGGAATTAAAGCAGCGTCTCCATTATACGGTCAGGATGCAGGCGAATTATTATATGATGGGCGCCGCACATGCGGCGGCGTTTGCGCTGTGTCAGGGCGTTTCGTGCCTGTATCTGGTCTTCTGTGTGGCGGAGGGCAGTATCGATGTGGCGCAGTTCGTCCTGTATACGGGTATCGTACTCCATTTTATGGGACAGTTTAACAGCATCATCTACAACCTGAGAGGATTCCATGAGAAGGCGCTTTATGTGGAAGAACAGAGGAAGCTGGAGGCGCTTCTGGAAGCCGAGGACGAGGAAGGAAAGGAGGAGCTGACGCTTTCAGCAGGAAAGGGATACGTCCCTGAGATAGAGTTCTGCAATGTGAGCTTTTGCTATGAAGGAAGCGACAAGCCCGTGCTGCAAGATATAAACCTGACGGTCAGACCGGGAGAAAATCTGGCGCTGGTGGGCTTGAACGGCGCGGGAAAGACGACGTTCATCAAGCTTTTGTGCGGGTTTTACGACCCAACGGAAGGGGAGATACTGGTGGACGGCGTCGACAGGAGGCATTATACGAGACGGTCATGGTTTCAATGCTTTTCGGGTGTATTTCAGGAGACAGGATTTTTCCCCATGTCCCTGCGGGAGAATATCGCGCCCGGAGAGGAGACGGACGGGGAACGCCTGAAGGAATGCCTGCGGCTTGCGGGAATGGAAGAAAAGCTTGAGACGCTTCCGGAAGGGGCGGATACCCTGTTTGGGGCGGGCATCTTAAAGGGGGCGGCGGATTTTTCCGGCGGCGAGCTACAGAAGCTGATGCTGGCGCGCGCTCTCTATAAAAGGTCGTCGGTCCTTGTGCTGGACGAGCCTACGGCGGCGCTGGACCCCATCGCGGAAAGCGAAATGTATGAGAGATATCATGAGCTGTCGGCAGGAAAAACCACGGTATTCATTTCCCATCGTCTGGCGAGCACGCGCTTCTGCGACCGCATCCTTTTGCTGGAGGACGGACGGATCGCAGAGGAGGGCACCCACGGGGAGCTTTTGGAAAAGAACGGGAAGTATGCGCGGCTGTACCGCGTGCAGAGCAGATATTATGAGCAGGCGGACGCCGGACTGGAAGGGGAGGTGGTACTGTGAGACAGAAATGGAAGACGTTTGTGCGCGCTATGGGGTTTGTAAAAAAGGACGTGCCGGGCATCTGGGCGATGACGCTCGTGACCTCGGCAGGAGAAGCGGTCTATCCGTATATTTATATCTTTTTTTCCGCGGCGATCCTGTCGGAGCTGGTAAGCCCGGACAGAAGCCTGAAAAGGCTCGTTTTTCTGACGGTGCTCATGGGAGTCTGCCAGCTTTTGGGCGACCTGCTCCTGTCTTTCTGCGAGCAGCTGTTAAATGTCCAGCAGTATATCCTGATGCAGCATCTGGATGAGACGGTGGCGGACAAGGCATGGCGGATGGATTACAGCATGCTGTGCGACCCGGATATCCACGGGAAGCAGAAGACGATAGCGAACTGGCAGTTTGACCATGGCATGGTGGCGATGATGACACAGTTTACGAGGCTGTTCGAGAGCGTTATGACCATCGGGATATCGTTGGCGGTGACAGTACAGTTTTTTGCGGCGCGGGCAAAGGGCGGCGGGAGCCTGTCGGCATTTTTGAACCACTGGTCATTCCCGCTCCTGTTTACGACGCTGTTTTTGCTGTCCTGCGCTTACGGGCTGTGGTCGGCTTTTCAGACGCAGGAGCTGGAATATGAGCTTACTCAGGACACAGAGCCTTACCTGAATGAGACGAATGAGCTGATGCGGACCTGCTTTGCGGAATACCGGCAGGGCAAGGATATCAGAACGTTCGGGCTGCAAAAAAGGCTTTTGGGACATTTTCAGGAAGCGGGCGGCAGGATGACGCGGCTTCAGGAGAAGGCAAAGGCACGCTGCCGCAGCCTTTCAGTAAAATCGGTATTCTGGGCGCGGCTGTTCAACCTTCTGGTCTATCTGTCCGTGGGATTAAAGGCGGTCTGCGGCGCGTTCGATGTGGGGAATCTGTTAAAATACGTACAGAGCGTGTCGCAGTTTGGGGACGGCGTTTCGGGGCTGATCCAGACGGTGCGGGAGATGGCGCAGAACATCCGGTATATGGAGGATTATTTTGCCTATCAGGATATGCCCAACCGGACGGAGGCGGCAGAGCTTCCCGTGACGGAAGAAATACGGGAAAACTATGTATTTGAATTTAAGCATGTGACCTTTACCTATCCGGGCGCGGCGGCTCCCAGCCTGCAGGATGTCTGCTGCCGTTTTGCAAAGGGAGAGAAAATCGCGGCGGTGGGAAGGAACGGTTCCGGAAAGTCGACGTTCATCAAGCTTTTGTGCAGGCTCTATGACCCTCAGGAGGGGGAGATACTGCTAAACGGGACGGATATCCGCCAGTACCGTTACGACGAATATCTGGCGCTGTTTTCGGCGGTGTTCCAGGATTACCGTATCTTTGCCTTCGAGCTGGGCGAGAATGTGGCGGCGGAGACCGACTACCCGGAGGAAAAGGTTGTGCGCGCGCTGGAAAACGCGGGCTTCGGGGAGCGGCTGAAAACATTGAAGGACGGGCTGCATACCCAGCTGTTCAAAAACTTTTCCGAGGACGGCGTGGAGCTGTCCGGCGGCGAGAGCCAGAAGGTGGCGATAGCCCGGTGTCTGTATAAGGACGCGCCCTTTGCGGTGATGGACGAGCCGACGGCGGCTCTGGACCCTGTGGCGGAGGAGGATATCTATCAGCGGATGAACCGGTTTATCGGGGACAAGGGAGCGGTCTACATTTCCCACCGGCTGTCGAGCTGCCGCTTCTGCGACCGGATATTGGTGTTCGAGGGAGGCAGGTTAAAAGAGCAGGGGTCGCATAAGGAGCTGCTGGAGCTGCACGGGCTTTATGACAGGCTGTGGAACGCGCAGGCACAGTATTACCGGAAGGAAGCGTGACGGGACGCTGCATCCGACTCCGGGTCTGCTCACAGAGAATTTGAATCAAACATAAAAAACTCTTTTCCTCGGGAAATTTCTGTGTTATAATGAATCAAGTTATGAAAAGACGGCTCCGATGCAGGGCCTGACAGATAAGGAGGCTATGTGAGATGAAGCACATCAAGACATTAACAACAAGAAACCTGAAGGAATCCATGAAGAAGGGCGGCTGCGGCGAGTGCCAGACATCCTGCCAGTCCGCATGCAAGACATCCTGCACGGTTGGTAACCAGAGCTGCGAGAAGATGAAATAATTCAGACGCAGAAGCGACCGGATATAAGCAGCGAGTGACATCGCTGCTTATTATGCGTTCAGGGGTAAGAGCACGGAGGATAATATTTTTTACGGAAAGGAAAAATTTCAGTGATACATCAGTATAAGAATAACGGCTACAACATTGTGATGGATGTCAACAGCGGCAGCGTCCATGTGGTGGATGATGTGGTTTATGACGTCATCCCGCTGGCAGAGCAGCTCGTGACGGGAGGCGTCCGGGATGTGGATACCGTGACGGCGGCAGTGGAAGCGTGCCAGAAGCTTTCCTACCCTCATGAGGAGGTAAGGGAGGCAGTAGAGGAGATACTGCAGCTTGCACAGGATAACGTTTTATTTACGGAAGACATTTACGAGAAGTATATCGGCGATTTCAAGGAGAGGGAGACTGTTGTAAAGGCGCTGTGCCTGCACATCGCGCACGACTGCAACCTTGCCTGCCAGTACTGCTTCGCAGAGGAAGGGGAATACCACGGCAGAAGGGCTCTCATGAGCTTTGAGGTGGGCAAAAAGGCGTTGGATTTTCTGGTTGCGAATTCCGGCAGCCGCGTGAATCTGGAAGTGGACTTCTTCGGCGGAGAGCCGCTGATGAACTGGGAAGTTGTCAAGCAGCTTGTGGAATACGGCAGAAGCCTGGAAGAGCCTAATCACAAGAAGTTCCGTTTTACGCTGACGACGAACGGCGTTTTGTTAAACGATGAGATAATGGAGTTTTTGAACCGTGAGATGAGCAATGTAGTGCTGAGTATTGACGGACGCAAAGAGGTTCATGACCGTATGCGCCCGTTCAGAGGCGGACAGGGCAGCTACGATCTTATCGTGCCGAAATTCCAGAAGCTGGCGGAGAGCCGCAATCAGGACAACTACTATGTGCGCGGTACCTTTACGCACAACAATCTGGACTTTGCAGAGGATGTACTGCATCTGGCGGATTTGGGCTTTGAGCAGATTTCTGTGGAGCCGGTCGTGACAGATCCGAAGGAGCCGTATGCGCTCCAGCCTGAGGATATCCCTCAGCTTCTGGAAGAGTACGACAGGCTGGCTGCAGAGCTGATACGGCGTCACAAAGAGGGAAGAGGAGTAAACTTCTTCCACTTTATGATAGATTTGAGCGGCGGCCCCTGCGTTGCAAAACGTCTTTCCGGTTGCGGTTCGGGAACTGAATATCTGGCGGTGACCCCGTGGGGCGATTTTTATCCCTGTCATCAGTTTGTGGGACAGGAAGAGTTCCTGATGGGCAACGTGGATGACGGTATCGTGCGTAAGGATATCGTAGATGAATTCAAATGCTGCAATGTCTATGCAAAAGAAAAATGCCGGAACTGCTTTGCAAAATTTTATTGCAGCGGCGGCTGCGCGGCCAACTCCTATAACTGCCACGGCAGGATAGACGATGTTTACGAGCTGGGATGCGAACTGCAGAAGAAGCGCGTGGAATGCGCCATCATGATAAAAGCGGCGCTTGCTGACGAAGAAAAATAAGGAGTGGCAGAAAAATGACAAAGAAGAAAGGAATCTTTACGCTGGCCGGCATGATACTTGCGCTGATAGCGGGAGGCTATGTGGCAGTCTTCGGGCTGGATGCCGGAAAGACCGGCTCTGCGGCAAATATCAAGCAGGGCCTGGACCTGGCTGGCGGCGTGAGCATCACCTATGAGGTGGTGGGAGAAGAAGAGCCCAGCGCAGAGGATATGGCGGATACAATCTACAAGCTGCAGAAGCGTGTGGAGAACTATTCGACCGAGGCGCAGGTATATCAGGAGGGGACAGACCGTATCAACATCGAAATCCCCGGGGTGACCGACGCCAACACGATTTTGGAAGAGCTGGGAAAGCCCGGTTCGCTGGTATTTCTGGACAAGGACGGCAAAGAGGTGCTTGGGGGTACGGATGTAGCCGATGCGCAGGCAGGTTACCAGAATGATACCATGGGCAATCAGGAACCCGTCGTTTCCCTGACGATGACGCAGGAAGGAACGAAAAAATTTGCAGATGCGACAAAAGCGGCATATCCGAACAAGGATATCATCTTTATCGTATATGATGACCAGATCATCAGCGCTCCCGCCGTTCAGGCAGAGATTACGGACGGCAGGGCTGTTATCAACGGCATGTCTTCCTTTGAAGAGGCAGAAAATCTGGCTTCTACGATCCGTATCGGCGGTCTGAAGCTGGAGCTTGAAGAGCTTCGTTCCAATGTGGTAGGCGCGCAGCTTGGCTCTGCTGCTATTAAGACGAGCCTTATTGCAGGTGCTATCGGTCTTGGACTGGTTATTGTATTCATGATAGCAGTATATTGGATTCCCGGACTGGCAAGCTCTATCGCACTGTGTATTTATACGGTGCTGATGGTTCTTTTGCTGAACGGCTTCGATATTACCCTGACGCTTCCCGGTATCGCAGGTATCATCCTTTCTATCGGTATGGCGGTGGATGCGAATGTTATCATTTTTGCACGTATCCGTGAAGAGATAGGTACGGGGAAAACAGTAAAATCTGCGATGAAGATAGGATTCCAGAAAGCATTGTCCGCTATCATAGACGGTAATGTAACCACCCTTATTGCTGCTGCAGTTCTGTACTTTATGGGAACCGGAACGGTCAAGGGCTTTGCACAGACGCTGGCACTGGGTATCGCGGTATCCATGTTTACGGCGCTGTTTGTGACGAGACTGCTCTTAAACGCTTTTTATGCGGCAGGCTTAAAGGATGAAAAGTTCTACGGCCGTACAAAAGAGCATAAGAACATCGATTTCCTCGGCAAAAAGGCGATTTTCTTCGTGCTTTCCGGCGCGGTGATCATCGGAGGTTTTGTGGCGATGGGAATCCATTCCTCCAAGTCGGGTAATGCGCTTAACTACAGCCTTGAATTCAAGGGCGGTACATCCACAAATGTTACCTTTAATGAGGATATGAGCATTGAGGAGCTGGATGAGAAGGTTGTTCCCAAGATTGAGGAGATCAGCAAAGATGCCAATGTCCAGACACAGAAGGTGCAGGGGACTAATCAGGTTATCTTTAAGACAGTGACAATGGAAGTGGATCAGAGAGAAGAACTGAGCAACTGGCTGGAAGAAGAATTTGATGTCAATCCGGATACTATCATGACAGAGACGATCAGTTCTACAGTAAGCTCCGAGATGCGTACAGGCGCTGTCGTTGCGGTAATCGTTTCTTCTATCTGCATGCTCATCTATGTTGCACTGCGGTTTAAAGATGTGCGCTTCGGCGCGAGCAGCGTGCTGGCGCTTTTGCATGACGTGCTCGTCGTGCTGGCGTTTTATGCGATCGCAAGGGTATCTGTGGGCAATACGTTTATCGCTTGTATGCTGACGATCGTGGGTTATTCCATCAATGCGACTATCGTTATTTTCGACCGTGTCCGTGAGAATCTGAAGGCAGGCGGAAGCAGGGCGGAGCTGAAGGAAGTTGTAAACAGCAGTATCAGCCAGACATTGTCCAGAAGTATCTTCACTTCTCTGACGACGTTTGTGATGGTCGCAGTGCTTTATGTGCTGGGAGTTTCCAGCGTGAAGGAATTTGCGCTGCCGCTGATGGTCGGCATCGCATGCGGAACATATTCTTCTGTCTGTCTGGCGGGCGCATTCTGGTATCTGCTCCGCACAAGGATAGCGAAGAAAGAGAAAAAGGAAACAAACTGATGGCAAAATGGTTTGTGGCGGCCAAAAAAGCTGACTTTTACGGCATCGGGCAGAGATTTCATATCAGCCCGGTGCTGGCGCGCATCATACGCAACCGGGATATTGAAGGCGAAGAGCAGATAGAAAAATATCTGTACGGCTCGATAGACCGGATGTATGATGCAGAGCTGTTAAAAGGAAGCGGCATGGCCGCCCTTTTATTGGAACAAAAGATAAAGGAAAAGAAGCCTGTCCGCGTGATAGGGGACTATGATGCGGATGGGATATGCTCCGCGTATATTTTAAAAAGAGGGCTGCAGGCGTGCGGGGCGGTCGTGGATACAGCGATACCGCATCGTATCAAGGATGGCTACGGCTTGAACGAGCATCTGGTAGAGGAAGCGCACAGGGACGGCATCGACACGATAGTGACGTGCGATAACGGCATAGCCGCATCGGAGCAGATAGCCCTGGCAAAGGAGTACGGGATGACGGTCATCGTGACAGACCACCATGAAATCCCTTATGAAGAGGAGACGGATACCGGAAGCGGTGAAGCGAGGCGGCATTATATCCTTCCGCCTGCGGATGTAGTCATCGACCCGAAGCAGGATGGGGATTTGTATCCGTTTCGTGAAATCTGTGGCGCGATGGTGGCATTCAAGCTGATGCAGCTTTTGTTTGTAAAAATGGGGCTGCCGGGGCTTACATTGCCCGATAAAGCTTCGGCACAGCCGGGAAGCGCAGTTAAACAGCGAAGCGTGCTGGATGAACTGATGGAATTTGCAGCGTTTGCCACTATCTGCGATGTGATGCCCCTTAGGGATGAAAACCGGCTCATCGTAAAGCATGGCCTGATGCTGATGAAAAATACGCAGAACGTCGGGCTTCGCGCGCTGATGGAGGTCAATCAGATATGCCCGTGGATAGATGGAAAGCTGAGCGCATTCCATATCGGGTTTGTGTTGGGGCCGTGCCTGAATGCGTCCGGACGTTTGGACAGCGCAAAGCAGGCGCTGGAGCTTCTGGAAAGCAGGACAAGGGAGAATGCGGTGGCACAGGCGGCATTTTTGAAACAGTTAAACGCCAGCCGTAAGGAGCTGACGGAGAAATATGTGGAAGAAGCCGTGGAGATGATAGAAAACGGACCGTTAAAAAATGACAGAGTGCTGGTCGTTTTCCTGCCGGACTGCCACGAGAGCATCGCCGGTATCATCGCGGGACGTATCAGGGAGCGGTATTATAAACCTGTTTTTGTGCTGACGAGGGGCGAAGAGGGCGTAAAAGGAAGCGCACGTTCGATAGAGAGCTATCATATTTATGAAGAAATGACAAAATGCCGTCACTTTTTTACAAAATATGGCGGACACAAGATGGCGGCGGGGTTGTCGATGAGAGAAGAGGATGTGGAGGCCTTCCGAAAAGAGATAAATGCGCTCTGCACATTGACAGACGACGACCTGCAGGAGAGGGTGCATATCGACGTGCCCCTTCCGGTGTCGAGGGTGAGCTTTGATTTTGTGGAGGAGCTGGAGCTTTTGGAGCCGTTCGGCACGGGAAATGAAAAGCCGGTGTTTGCGCAGAAGGACCTTTTGTTCCTGTCGGCGAGAGTCCTTGGAAAAGCCGGAAATGTCATCAAATTTACGGTGCAGGACGATGAACAAAAGCGTTGGGAAATGATGCTTTTTCACGGAAAAGAAGAATTTGAGCGCTATGCGTCGGAAAAATACGGGCAGGCTGCTCTGGATGCCCTTTATGAAGGGAAGAGCAGAGGACTTGTATTTGATGCGGTCTACTATCCGGGAGTAAATACGTGGCAGGGGAATACAAGATTGCAGCTCGTTCTGCAAAAATACCGCTAAAAAAGGGGAAAACCTCATTTTATTGATACTTTAAAAGTTTTTATAGTGTTTTTATAAATTGTACATATTTTGCACACATTTTCTTTGTAAGATATATTTCAGATAGTTGAACAACTCACTATCTCCCCCCTCATAAGAAAGTGAAGGCTCTGCATCAATGGTGCAGAGCTTTTCACTTTCTTTTTTTTATGTTATGATACCTTCAGTAGATACAGGAAAGTTTCCTTGTCTATCGAAGGAATCATAAAGAAATGTGAGGATTTGAAAAAGGTTGGAAGATAAGAAAAAAAAGTCGGGCATGTTTTGGGCGGCAGGAAAAGTAATGCTCTTTGGATTGCTGGCGGCGTTTGTGGCAGAAGTGACTCTTTGTCAGCTTTCGTTCTGGACATCTGCCGGTAAGGAAGGGGAAGACCTCACGAAGCGGGCAGAGGTTGCAGGGCATTATTTCACGGCAGAGGACATGGAAAGCGTGCAGGGAAGCGGATTTGAAGATTTTTTTGCGGCAGTGAGTGAAGAGGATGCCGGAGAAGGGGAAGTCTATATCGACAGGGAAGGCTATGTCCATGTACCGGGCGGGAGCATGCTGATCGGCATCCGTGATTTTGGGCAGGAGCTTGAAAATATACGGCTGGATGTAAAGCTTCCGGAAGGATATCCGGTGCTGGCAGAGGTGTTCGTACAGGATGAAGGAAATGCATATACCTATCCTCTGGGAGAAGGAAGAGTGCTTTTGAAAGGAGTGCCGGAAAACGGGGTAATGAAGCTGCATCCTTATGGGGTGGTGAAGAATCTCTATATCCGTCTGCAGCGGGCAGATGCTGTCGGAAACGGTGCCGGGGCGTCGTTGGGAGAGCTTGTATTGTCCGTGGACAGGTTGGAGGCGAACGGACGTATCCCCTTTTTGTTCAGAACAGGCCGGATGTGTATATGGTGGGGAATATTTGTGCTTTTGTACGGGATGCGTACAAAAAGCTGCCTGCATCGTATCTGCTTTACAGCGGAAACGGCTGAGGGGCGAAAAAAACGCCGAATGGCGGTAGTTTTATTTACGGGGCTGCTGTTGATAGCAGTATTTGTATTTGTGCGGATAAACCCGGTGTGTATGTCAAATCTGGCACTTCATCATGCTCAGTATCAGGAGCTGGCAGAGGCGATGGCTGGGGGGAGTTTTTGCGTGGGAGAGGCGGACCCGGCACTTTTGGAAGTGGAAAATCCATATGATACGATTTCTCTTCAGGCGGGGAAGATTCCATATCGGGCGGATTACGCCTACTATGAAGGGAGATATTATGTATATTTCGGCGTTGTTCCGGTGCTGCTTTTTTATCTTCCCTATTATCTGCTGACGGGTGGAGCACTGCCGAATTATGCTGCGGTATTTTTGTTTCTGGCAGGCTTTGCGGTCGCCTGTGCGGGGCTTGTGTATGAATTGATGAAGCGGTATTTCCCGAAGCTTCCGTTTTATCTGTGGGGTGTTGGCGTATTTATGCTGACGGGAGGCTATTCGGTATTTTATCTTTTGATTCGTCCGGATCTGTACCATGTGCCGATTGCAGCGTCCTATATGTTTGCTGCTGCGGGGATGTGGATGTATCTGGCAGGGCTGAACCGGAAAAAGGAGCAAAGAGGGCAGCGGCTCTTTTTGTATGCGGCGGGGTCTGTTTGCATGGCGCTGACGGCCGGATGCCGCGCACAGTTCGTGCTGTTTGCGGCGCTTGTTCCGGTGCTCTTTTTCAGGGAGATATGCGGACTGTTCCGAAAGAAAAATGAAAAGAATTCCGGATTTGGCGCAGGAGAGCTTGCAGCGTTGGCGTTGCCGTATGTTTTTGTGGCGGCAGGGCTGATGTATTACAATGCCGTGAGGTTTGGGTCACCCTTTGATTTTGGCGCGTCCTATAGCCTGACGAGCAACGATATGACGCATCGGGGCTTTAATTTGGAACGGGTTTTATATGGACTGTGGTATTTTCTGTTTCAGCCGCCCTGGATAGCGGCAAAGTTCCCTTATCTTAACAGCGTGCTTTTGGAAAACGGATATCTTGGGAAGATGGTGACGGAGAGCAGCTTTGGCGGCGTGCTCGCGTGCAGCCTGTTTTTTGTGCCAATGCTGTTTTGGGGCAGGTATGTAAAGAGCGGCGCGATGAAAAAAGAGCTCGTATGGTTTTCGGGAGTCTGCATTGGTCTGGCTGTCCTGATAGGGGCGGTGGATGCAAACGGGGCGGGAATTCTCATCCGCTATAGCTGTGATGTTTCGTTTGGCTTGTTTCTTGCAGCGGTTCCGGTATTTTTGAGCGCAGCGGCGTATGTGCGGGAAAAGGGGGGATACAGCATATTTTTGGTGTGGCTGAAGGGAGCGGTGCTGTTTCAGGTCTGGTTTTTATTTCTGATACTGGTCAACGGGGATGGGAGTGTGAATCTGATGACGGGAAATCCGCAGCTGTATTATTCCATCCAGTCGGCGCTCCGGTGGTAGGGAGAAAAGAATGAGGGAACGAAAAGTGTTTCTGACAAAAGAGCAGAGTATGTTTCTGAGAGGGATTGCGATACTGATGGTCATCGCATCTCATTATGCGGAGTGGTACGGAGACGTGCTGCAAAACGAGACGGTCCGGTACGGTCTGACGAGGCTTGGATGCTACGGTGTGGATATTTTCTTTCTGGTATCAGGCTACGGGCTCGTTAAAAGTGCCGGAAAAAGGCGCATCGGCGGGCGCTTTTTATGGAATCGGATAAAAAATACATATCTGCCGTATCTGCTGATAGTGGGACTGACCGAATGGTATGGAGGCGGCATATCCGGCGTAGAAGGCTGGTATCATTATATAACCGGATATAACTGGTGGTTTATCCGGAATATCCTGCTGTTCTATTTGTTGTTTTTTGTGGTATACAGGCTGGCGGACAGACCGTGGGTGAGAATGTTTCTGATGTTTGCGGCAACGGCTGGATATTCTGTCTGGCTGGTATCACAGGAGAGGGCGGCGTTCTGGTACATTTCAAATCTGGCCTTTGTGGCGGGAATGCTGCTGGCACAGTATGAACGGCAGCTGCTGCGCGCAGCGTCCTTCCTGTATCCGGTGCAGCTTTTTGCGCTGGCAGCGGGGATGGTATGGGCGGTCAGAACAGGGCTTGCCGCAAGAACGCAGCTGCCGGAGCTTTCCGTAAGGCTGAGAGACGGTCTGATAGCGAACGGTATATGGACTTATCTGGCAGCGCAGTCCGGCGGGATGTTTACACATGGAGGGCGGGCACTGGGATTTCTCGGCAGCTTTTCGCTGGAATTGTATCTGAGCCACATGTTTGTGTTTTATCGGGTAGTGAACCACTTTACGGAGTGGGGTATAATCGTGCAGGGAATCGTTTCCTTCGGTCTGGCAGTGCTTATATCATGGGGCATCAACCGCTTGTTCGCCCTTTTGTGGAAAACAGCGGATGCGGTCGGCGGGAGAAAAAGATAAGTGGAGTACAGCGTGGAAAACAGAAAAGGAGAGAAAATGATGAAGCTTGGAAAAAGGGAGCGGACACAAAAAGAAGCGGGCAGAAAGAGCAGCCCTGGAAGGCGTATGAGGCTGGCGGGCATATGCGCTGCGCTGTGTCTTGGCGGAGCGATGGCGTCGGGAGTCCGTGTGCAGGCAGCGTCGGCAGGCGGGCAGGTGCAGGCTGTTTATATTCCGATGCCCGGGTTTGTGGTGGAGCAGTGGAGCGTGCCAAAGCCGATGAAGGCGGCGAAGAATGCGGCGGTTAAGGTGTTGGCAGACAACGCTTCGGCGCAGCTTGGCACGGTGATGGCAGGACAGGACGTTTTTGTATGGGGACAGACGGATACGGGCTGGTATTTTACACAGATAGGGGACGCACTTGGATATGTACGCAATGAGGTATTGAATGAAGGCCAGCCGGTTCAGCCGGTCCAGGCGGCGGGCATTGTTTTTATCGGGGATTCCCGTATGGTGACGTTAAAGGAAGCAGTGGAAAAGAAGCTGGGAGTCTGCCCGGCAGCAGTCATCGCAAAAAACGGCAGTCGTTATGAATGGTTTCATGATACGGCAATACCGCAGGCGGATAAGGTCATCGGGAATGGAAGCCGCGTTGTGATCAATATGGGTGTTAATGATTTAAACGATGCGGATAAGTATGCGCAGGACATGAATTACTGGGGCGCGGTATGGAGCGCGAGAGGGGCGCAGGTCTATTATGCTTCCGTCAACCCGGTCTGGGACAATCCGCACGGGATGACGCCTGAGCGGGTAAAACTGTTCAACGACCGCTTAAAAGGTCAGCTTATCCCGCAGATCGTATGGCTGGACAGCCACAGCTATCTGATGGGAGCGGGCGTTCATGCGTATGACGGAATCCATTATAAGGATGATACGAATCTGGTGCTGTACCAGTATTATCTGACGATGATAGGGGCTGTTTGATAGAAGAAAATAAAAAAAGATGCTGAATTTTCAAGCATCTTTTTTTAGTGGACTAGACGGGAGTCGAACCCGTGTCCAAAAGCCCATTCCCTGTCCTTCTACTATCATAGTCTGTTTATTGGCGGATGGTCTTGCTCCATCCAGTTCCCGCCTGTATCCGGGAGCAGACACCCTGATACACTTGGTAGCTTCATCATACGCCTGCGGGAGCAAAGCTTAGCCCGCATCGTTTCTCACATAGTCGATGCCCGGGTCTTAAAGTGTGAGTGCTCTAAGTCGGACAGCTGCCATTAGGCAGCGTATGCTAAATTATCTTCAGCGTTTATATTTAGATTTGTGGTTTGACGCACCACCTGCGGATAGCTTCTCCAGCTGCAGAACCCCTGTCGAAACCTTGACTAGCCCTGATGATGGGAAAACAAATCGTTACCATCTGCTATTATGTGATATTATACGTTTAAAAAAAAGAGGTGTCAATGTCTATTTTGTGAAATGTTTCTAAAATATGCGAAATTGGGAAAAGTCGTTGCTGATATATGAAAAATCCGTTATAATGCCTTTGAACTAATAATATCAGAAAGGTAAAATTTATGAATCAGAACAATCCAAAGACATTTATACTCCGGCTGTTTCAGGGCGCACTGATAGGTCTGGGGGCGGTGCTGCCGGGCATTTCCGGCGGTGTATTGTGTGTGATATTCGGTATCTATAAGCCTATCATGGAACTTTTGTCAGACCCGTTCCATGCGTTAAAAAAGCATCTGGGACTGTTGATACCCGTGCTCGCCGGAGGCGCGCTGGGATTTCTGGGCGTTGCAAAGCTGCTCGGCTTTTTCCTGACGAGATATGAGAATCCGTCAGTCTGTCTTTTCGTGGGACTCATTGCAGGAATGATTCCATCCCTGTTTAGAGAGGCGTCGGAGAAGGGCAGGAGCAAAAAGGACTATCCGGCGATGATCATCGCGTGTGCGGTGGTATTTACTGTTCTGATCGGATTAAATGTGATTTCTGTAAGTATCGAGCCGAATCTTGGCTGGAATATTTTCAGCGGTTTTTGCGTTGCAATGAGCGTTATCGCACCGGGGATGAGCTTCTCAACGCTTTTGATGCCTCTGGGATTGTATACCCCGTTTGTGGAGGCAATAGGAAATCTGGACTTCGGAGTGCTGATACCGGCGGGAATAAGTGCGCTCGCAACGATGCTGCTGCTGGCAAAGGCAATAAATACTCTGATGGACCGTTATTATTCCATTGTATTTCATGCGATTATCGGCATTGTTATTGCGGCGACCGTGATGATAATCCCGTTTGGGAGCTTTGCAGCAAGCGTGTCGGGCTGTATTCTCAATCTGGTCTGTCTGGCAGCAGGCGTCGTTATCGCATTGATGCTGGATAGGTTCAACAGCAAATATGCGGTGAATGAATCATAAGAAAATGACGGAAAAGGATAGGCTTGAAATAAGTTTATCCTTTTTTTATATTTTATTTTCCGGTATTTTATTGCAATTTCTTGATAAATCATTAATATAGATGATAGCCGGAATGGAGGATGCTATGAAAGAGAAATTTTTACGTTTTATGCAGGGACGTTACGGAGCGGACAAGCTGGGGCAGTTTTTGTCCGGCGTGAGTGTGGCGCTTCTGGTGATTTCTATTTTTGATGACACGAGGATTAGCTTTGCGGCGGCGTTGCTGATACTTATCTACAGTTATTTCCGTATTTTTTCCAGGAATATCCCCAAGAGATATGCGGAAAACCAGAAGTATCTTGCTGCAACGATGAAGCTGCGGCAGAGTTTTGCAAAGAAAAAGTCGGAGATGCAGCAGCGCAGGATATATCATATTTATAAATGTCCGGGCTGCGGGCAAAAAATGCGGATACCGAAAGGAAAAGGGAAAATAGAGGTGCGCTGCCCTAAGTGCAATACGATATTTGTAAAGAAGAGCTGAGGCGGATATGTTTGGATATGTGATCGTAAACAAGCAGGAGTTAAAATTTCGGGAATTTGACTGTTATCAGTCGTATTACTGCGGTCTGTGCCAGTGTCTGAAGGAGGAGTACGGGAGGAGAGGTCAGATGACCTTGAGTTATGATATGACCTTTGTTGTCATGCTCCTTTCGGCGCTGTATGAGGATGAGGTAAAGGAAGGAAGCTGCAAATGCATTGCCCATCCTTTTGAAGCGCATCCGACACGTCAGACGGTCTTTACGCGCTATGCGGCTGATATGAATATTCTCCTTTCCTATTATAAATGTCAGGATGACTGGGAAGATGAGCGGAGTGTGAAGGGGAAGGCTGCAGCGGGGCTTCTTCGCAAAAAATATGCCGAAGCCCGGAAGACGTATCCCGAAAAGGCAGAGCGCATCAGAGAGCTTTTGGAGCAGATACATGTATATGAAAAGGCAAAAGAGCGCAATATAGACCTTGCGAGTGGATGCTTCGGAGAGATAATGGGAGAAATTTTGGCTTACCGCAAGGACGAATGGGAAAAGCAGCTGCGACGGATGGGGTTTTTCCTTGGAAAGTTTATTTATCTGATGGATGCATACGAAGACATGGAAAAAGACGCCAAAAGCGGTAATTATAACGTATTTCTTTTGCGGAAGGAAGAGATGACGGATGAGGCTGCCTTTGAAAAGGAAGCCTATGATATTTTAAAATTGATGATGGCGGAGTGCTCGCGTGTATTTGAGCAGCTTCCCATTATAGAAAATACGGAAATCCTCCGCAATATTTTATATTCCGGCGTATGGTGCCGATATGAGATGGTGCAGGAGAAGAGGAAACAGAACAATGCGTGACCCCTATCAGGTTCTGGGCGTATCGAGGGATGCGTCCGAAGAGGAAATAAAAAAAGCATACCGGAAGCTGAGCCGGATATATCATCCTGACGCCAATGTGAACAATCCGAATAAGGAACAGGCAGAGGAGAAATTTAAGGAGATACAGCAGGCATATCAGCAGATAATAAAAGAACGGGAACAGGGAATTTCAGGAAATGCCTATGACGGTCAGGGATATGGACAGGGAGCCTATGGCGGGTATGGCGGCTTTGATGATTTTTTCGGCGGCTTTGGTTTTGGCGGTTATGGACAGAGCAGCTATGGACAGCGTGCTCAGGGCAGCGATGATGAGGAAGCTATCCATTTAAAGGCAGCTCTAAATTATATCAGCAGCGGTCATTATAAAGAGGCAGTGAACGTTCTGAATAATATGAAAGAACGGTCGGCACGCTGGTATTATTACAGCTCTGTTGCAAATCAGGGACTGGGAAACAATGCACAGGCATTGGAATATGCGAAAAAGGCAACAGAACTGGATCCTGATGACCAGGAATACGCAGGCTGGAGACAGCGCATGGAATCCGGCGGCAGCTGGTATGCGGGACGCCAGACGCAGTACGGCGGGATGCCGTCCCAGGGCAGCGGCGGTTTTTGCTGGAAGCTGTGTATGGCAAACCTCATATGCAACCTGTGTTGTGGCGGCGGTGGATTATGCTGCGGCGGAATGCCGTTGTTTTTCTGTTAAAAGGTCTGCACTTTAAGTTCGGAAAGGAGTTTTGTATGCTGCAGTCGATGGTAGTTTATTCCAGCCGCACGGGCAATACGCAAAAAATAGCAACGCGGATTTTTGCGGCTATCCCGGGCGACTCAAAGGATATGCAGAGGATAGGGGAGTATCAGGGAAAAGATGCAGAGCTGTTTTTTGTGGGATTTTGGACCGATAAGGGGGACTGCTGTGAGCAGGCGGCAGAGCTCCTTCAGAGCCTGCATGGGAAACGTGTGGCTTTGTTTGGAACATGTGGCATGAGAACAGATGATGCTTATTATGACAATATCCGGGAAGCGGTAAGAAAATGGCTTCCGGAGGATAATATTTATCTCGGTACCTTTATGTGTCAGGGCAAGATGCCGATGCAGGTAAGGAACAGATATGAGGTTATGCTTTCCAATGGCGAGAATCCGGACTGGATGCGGGCGATGATGCGTAATTTTGATGAAGCAATGCTGCATCCCGACCGGGCGGACGAGCTGGCAGCGGAAAAATTTGCAAAAGAGGTCGTCCGAAAAGCTTTCGGCGAAAAAAGAAGTTGTTTCAGCGCGTGATTTTTTACGCGCTGTCACATTTTATACATATTTTTTTGGTATGCTCGATATATGAAATGGAAATCAGGGCCGTCTGCGCGGCAGAAAAGAGGAAGAGATGGATAGACCGAAGATTCTTGTGGTGGATGATGAGAGCAGGATGCGTAAGCTGGTCAGGGACTTTTTGCAGAGGGAAGATTTTGAAGTGCTGGAGGCCGGAGACGGAAGCGAGGCACTGGATATATTTTTTGAAAATCAGGACATTGCTCTGATAATTCTGGACGTGATGATGCCTAAAATGGACGGGTGGCAGGTGTGCAGGGAAGTGCGCGCCTACTCCAAGGTGCCTATTATTATGCTGACCGCGCGCAGCGATGAAAAGGATGAGCTTCAGGGCTTTGAACTTGGGGTGGATGAGTATATTTCAAAACCATTTTCGCCCAAAATCCTGGTAGCGAGAGTTGAAGCAATATTGCGCCGGACCGGAAGGAGCCTGCAGGACGGAGAGGTTTTGGAGGTCGGAGGTATCCGGCTGGATAAAGCGGCGCATATGGTGGAGATAGACGATAAAAGTATTGATTTAAGTTATAAAGAGTTTGAACTGCTGGCATATTTTATGGAAAATAAAGGGATTGCCCTTTCACGCGAAAAAATATTGAACAATGTTTGGAATTATGATTATTTTGGGGATGCGAGAACGATAGACACCCATGTGAAAAAGCTTCGGAGCAAGCTGGGGGATAAGGGCGAGCTGATAAAGACGATATGGGGCATGGGCTATAAGCTGGAGGTATGAGCATGAAATATTCCATCCGCAGGCAGTTCGCAGGAATCTTCATCGGACTGATGGCGGCGGCGATATTGTTTTGCTGGTTTTTGAACAGCACGTTTCTGCAAAAATATTACATTTTCAATAAAAAGGCGGTGCTCTTGGAGCTTCATGGAGATTTGGCCGGGGCGATAGAGGAGGAGCGTATTCATACAGAGGAGTTTGAGCTTTTTCTGCAGCAGAAATGTTCCAAGCATAATCTGGCACTTGTGGTTCTGGATTCTGATTCACAGGTGGTCGAGAATTCCGGGGGCGGCGTTGATTTTTTGAAGCAGCAGCTTTTGCAGCATCTGTTTGCGCTTTCAAATGAAAAGTATGAGATTATGGACCATGGAGACGGTTTTGTTATCGCGCAGGTAAAGGATACGAGAGCGCAGATGGAATATATCGAAATCTGGGGAGTTCTGCCTGGAGGATACTTTTTTATCATCCGATCTGCGCTGGAGGGAATACGCGACAGCGTTCAGATCGCGAACCGCTTTTTGGCAATAGTCGGAATTTTTGCGTCGGTAATGAGCGGTATCCTGATATGGTATGTGTCCCGCAGAATTACAACGCCGATATTGCAGCTGGCTGATATTTCCAAAAGGATGAGCCAGCTGGATTTTACCGCCAGATATGAAGGAACAAGCCGGAATGAGATAGGGTTTTTGGGAGAAAATATCAACAGGCTCTCCGCTACGCTGGAACATACGATATCCGAACTGAAAACGGCAAATAATGAGCTTACCCGCGATATCCGTAAAAAAGAAGAGGTAGATCAGATGCGTCGGGAATTTCTGGCAAATGTTTCCCATGAATTAAAAACACCGATTGCTCTCATACAGGGATATGCGGAAGGGCTTTTGGAGGATGTGAACAGCGACCCGGAAAGCAGGAAATTTTACTGTGACGTGATCGTGGATGAAGCCGGAAAGATGAACAATATGGTGAAAAAGCTTCTGACGCTGAATCAGCTGGAGTCGGGGAATGATGTCGTTTCTATGGAGCGTTTCGATATTGCAGCGCTGGTAAACAATTATCTGCAGTCGGCGGATCTTCTGGCAAAGCAAAATGACATCAGCGTCCGCATGGAGGAAATGGAGCCGGTATATGTATGGGGCGACGAGTTCAAGGTCGAGGAAGTGGTGATGAATTATTTTTCCAATGCGGTCAATCACTGCAGTGGAGATAAGGTCATCGAGGTTCGTATCCTGAAAAAAGGGTCCTGCGCGCGCATTTCGGTATTCAATACAGGAGCACCTATTCCGGAGGAATCCCTTTCACACCTGTGGGAGAAGTTTTATAAGGTGGATAAGGCGAGGACAAGGGAATATGGGGGAAGCGGAGTCGGGCTGTCTATTGTCAAGGCTATCATGGAGTCTATGAATCAGAAATACGGCGTGATCAATTATAAAAACGGTGTCGCTTTCTGGTTTGAGCTGGAGCTTGTAAAAGAGCAAATCGGGGAAGAAAAGGAAAAAACTGAAAAAAACAGTTGAAATATGCGGATTTTTAGGATACACTTGTATCGTATTGAAACCGTGATTATTTAGGAGGAAGATTTTGTATGATTTCTGCAGGTGATTTCAGAAATGGCGTTACCATTGAATTTGAGGGCAATATTTACCAGATTATTGAGTTCCAGCACGTTAAGCCCGGTAAAGGTGCAGCGTTCGTTAGAACCAAACTGAAAAATATCAAGAGCGGCGGCGTGGTGGAAAAGACTTTCCGCCCTACTGAAAAATGTCCTACCGCGCGTATCGAAAGAAGAGATATGCAGTACCTGTACAATGACGGCGACCTGTATACTTTCATGGATACAGAGACTTATGACCAGATTTCCCTGAATCAGGAGTCCATCGGTGATGCGTTAAAGTTCGTTAAGGAGAATGAGACCTGCAAGATCTGTTCCCATAACGGCAGCGTATTCGCAGTGGAGCCCCCTCTGTTCGTTGAACTGGCTATCACAGAGACAGAGCCCGGCTTTAAGGGCGATACCGCTACAGGTGCAAGCAAGCCCGCTACAGTAGAGACAGGCGCGCTGGTATACGTTCCTTTATTCGTAGAAGAAGGCGACGTTATCAAAATAGACACAAGAACAGGCGAGTACCTGTCCAGAGTATAAATTTCATCTGTTTTGGCAATACACGGCATAGTCGTTTTGGCTATGCCGTTTTTTATATGTCAGAAAAGTTTTTTCGCGGAAAGCAGAGATTGCCTGGCGGCAATCGGGCCCGGTGCACGTCTTTTTACATACATTTTCGGCAAATCTAAAAAAAGTATGAAATTGCACTTTATGATTCGGGATAAGATAATCAAAGAAAAGAAGAGATAATAAGAGAAAAAGAGAGATAATATAAAATATACTGCTGTGGATGATGTTGCAAGTTTGCAGCTGGGAACATAATATACATATAGTGTTTAGCACTCGAGATAAATGAGTGCTAACAGCACATACGAAAGCAAACCTATTTAATATAAGGAGGCAGTTATTATGAAGTTAGTACCCTTAGGTGACAGAGTTGTATTGAAGCAGTTAGTGGCAGAAGAGACAACCAAATCCGGCATCGTTCTTCCCGGCCAGAACAAGGAAAAACCTCAGCAGGCTGAAGTAGTTGCAGTTGGCCCCGGCGGAATGGTAGACGGAAAGGAAGTAAAGATGGAGGTTTCCGTTGGAAATCAGGTTATCTATTCCAAATATGCGGGAACAGATGTGAAGCTGGATGACGAGGAGTACATCATCGTAAAACAGTCCGATATTCTTGCAGTAATCGAAGGTTGATTCCTTCGATCTAAAGATTGAAATCAAGGCATCATTAAAGGAGGCTATTTATCATGGCAAAGGAAATCAAATATGGCGCAGAAGCGCGTGCAGCACTGGAAGCAGGTGTTGATAAGCTGGCAAATACTGTAAGAGTGACATTAGGACCCAAAGGCCGCAATGTGGCTCTGGACAAATCCTATGGCGCTCCGCTCATCACCAATGATGGTGTGACCATCGCAAAAGAGATAGAGCTTGAGGATGCGTTTGAAAACATGGGCGCACAGCTTGTAAAGGAAGTTGCGACAAAGACGAATGACGTGGCAGGTGATGGTACGACAACTGCGACTGTTCTGGCACAGGCAATGATTGGCGCGGGCATGAGCAATCTGGCAGCAGGCGCAAATCCGATCATCTTAAGAAAAGGTATGCAGAAGGCTACTGAGTGCGCGGTAGAGGCTATTGCAAAGATGAGCCAGAAGGTAAACGGCAAAAATCATATCGCAAGAGTTGCAGCTATCTCTGCGGCGAGCGATGAAGTGGGCCAGATGGTTGCAGATGCAATGGAAAAGGTTTCCAATGATGGAGTCATTACCATTGAAGAGAGCAAGACCATGAAGACAGAACTGGATCTGGTAGAAGGCATGCAGTTCGACAGAGGCTATATTTCCGCATACATGGCGACAGATATGGATAAGATGGAAGCGGTTCTGGATAATCCCTATATCCTCATTACAGACAAGAAGATTTCCAATATTCAGGAAATCCTGCCTCTGCTCGAGCAGATTGTGCAGTCCGGTGCAAAACTTCTCATTATTGCAGAAGATGTGGAAGGCGAGGCACTGACAACTCTTATTGTCAACAAGCTGCGCGGTACTTTCAATGTAGTTGCAGTCAAAGCTCCCGGATATGGCGACAGAAGAAAAGCAATGCTGGAGGATATCGCTATTTTGACAGGCGGTCAGGTTATCAGCTCCGAGCTTGGTCTGGAACTGAAAGAGACTACAATGGATATGCTTGGACGCGCAAAATCTGTTAAGGTTCAGAAAGAGAACACCATCATTGTGGACGGTGAAGGCGATAAGGATGCTATCCAGGCAAGAGTTGCACAGATTAAAAAGCAGATTGAGGAGACGACATCTGAGTTTGATAAAGAGAAACTGCAGGAGAGACTGGCAAAACTGGCTGGCGGCGTAGCAGTTATCCGTGTAGGTGCTGCAACCGAGACAGAAATGAAGGAAGCAAAGCTGCGTATGGAGGATGCTCTGGCAGCTACCCGTGCAGCAGTGGAAGAAGGCATTATCGCAGGCGGTGGTTCTGCATATATCCATGCGGCAAAAGATGTTGAAGCGCTGGCAGATGCTCTGGAAGGTGATGAGAGAACCGGTGCGAAGATAGTACTGAAAGCTCTTGAGGCTCCGTTGTATTATATCGCTGCAAATGCAGGTCTGGAAGGCAGCGTTATCATCAACAAAGTAAAAGAGTCTGCTGTAGGAGTTGGTTTTGATGCTCTTAAGGAAGAGTATGTTGATATGATAAAGGACGGCATCCTTGATCCTGCAAAGGTAACAAGGAGCGCTCTGCAGAATGCGACAAGCGTTGCAAGCACATTGCTTACAACAGAGTCTGTTGTTGCAAATATCAAAGAAGATACCCCGGCAATGCCTGCCGGCGGTGCGGGCGGCATGGGGATGATGTAAAGCCCTGTATGGACGAGGCGGCTTTCCGTAGAAAGAACATTCTGCGGAAAGCCGTTTTTGTTTGATGGAAAAGCTGCCTTTCTGTTGAGGAAAAAACACTATTATGCGTACTGCAGAAGAAAGGAAAATGTCGCCGGCATGATTCACTGCTGGCGCTGCATCCTGAAAAGCAGGATGCTTTGTTTTTTCACACTCGCATCCGGGGAACATATTGCTGACGTTACTTTAAGCAGTAACGATGTCCTTCATTTTGTACAAGATTTTCCGGAAAAATCACTTGTATACAATTTGTAAAATGGTATAATTTATGTTAAGGATAAGCATGTGAACAAAACGGAAACGGACATGCAGGAAGCAACAGGAAAGGAGAGAACAGGACAATGTCTTACATTGATACCATCAAAGAAAAAGCGAGAGCCGATAAGAGGACGATCGTACTGCCGGAGACCAATGATAAGAGAACTCTGATAGCGGCATCCCACATCATCGAAGAGGGGATAGCCAACATTATCATGGTAGGTAACGAAGAAAAGATAATGGACGGTGCAGGATGGCTGGAAGTGGATTTGAGCGGCGTAAAGGTCGTGGATCCAAACAACTGCGATAAGCTGGATGAATATGTGGAGCTCTTATACGAGACGAGAAAACATAAGGGGATGACAAAGGAGAAAGCAAAACAGATACTTCTTTCCGATAATCTGACCTTTGGCGTTATCATGGTAAAGGCAAACGATGCGGACGGTATGGTGGCGGGTGCATGCCATGCGACAGCCGATACGCTCCGTCCTGCGCTGCAGATATTAAAGACCGCTCCCGGCGTGAAGCTGGTATCCGGTTTCTTTATCCTGGACGTTCCGAATTGCGAATATGGCGAAAACGGCACATTCCTGTTTGCGGACTGCGGATTGAATCAGGATCCTACGGCGGAAGAGCTGGCAGCTATCGCGGATACGAGCGCGAAGAGCTTTAAGACGCTGGTAGGGGCAAAACCTATCATTGCGATGCTTTCCCATTCCACCAAAGGAAGCGCGAAACATCCGCTTGTTGATAAGGTTGTAAAAGCGGTTGAGATAGCTCATGAACAGTATCCCGGATTGACCCTGGATGGTGAGCTTCAGACAGACGCCGCTATCGTGCCTTCCGTTGCGAAGTCCAAGGCGCCCGGAAGCGAAGTGGCGGGCAAGGCGAACGTTCTTGTATTCCCGAATCTGGACTGCGGCAATATCGGTTACAAACTGGTGCAGCGTCTGGCAAAGGCGGAAGCTTATGGACCGATGCTTCAGGGTATCGCAAAACCGGTTAACGACCTGTCCAGAGGGTGTTCCTGGGAGGATATCGTAGGCGTTGTGGCACTTACGGCGGTACAGGCTCAGTTGATGTGAATAATGACAAAAAAATAGCATATTTTACAAAGAAATAATAAATTTTACCCAAAAACCTTTCGGATATCAGTTGTAAATCTGAAAGGTTTTTGTTAATATGATAAGGAGGGGTTCAAAATCACAAACGGGGGTGTGCAAAATGAAGGTTTTGGTCATTAACTGTGGAAGTTCTTCGTTGAAATTTCAGCTGATAGATGGGGATACAGAGGAATTGACAGCGAAAGGATTATGTGAGAGAATTGGGATTGCGGGCAGCCGGATAAGCTTTACCAAGGCTGGTTGTGAGAAGAAAAAGTGGGAAGCCCCTATGGCAGACCATAAGGATGCGGTCGCCCTGATGCTCAGGACACTGACAGACCCTGAGATAGGTGCGCTCAAGGATCTTTCTGAGATAGGCGCAGTCGGACATCGTGTAGTACATGGCGGCGAGCGGTTTTCAAAGGCAACTCTTATTACACCTGAGGTAAAAGAGGCCATTATGGAGTGCAGCGTGCTTGCACCTCTGCACAATCCGGCAAACCTGCAGGGAATAGAAGATTGTGAAAGACAGCTTCCGGGCGTACCGCAGGTAGCGGTATTTGATACGGCATTTCATCAGACGATGCCGGAGGAGGCATATTTATATGCGATACCATACCGGTATTACAAGCAGTATGGTATCAGAAGATACGGTTTCCATGGCACGAGCCATGACTATGTATCCCATCGGGCTGCGGATATGTTGGGAGTGCCCTATGATTCGGCAAAGCTCATTATCTGCCATCTGGGCAACGGCGCATCTGTTTCGGCTGTCAAGAATGGGAAATGCGTGGATACCTCTATGGGTCTGACTCCGTTGGAGGGGCTGCTTATGGGAACAAGAAGCGGCGATATCGATCCCGGTGCGGTGGAGATGATCGCAGGAAAGGATGGTAAGTCCATCCATGAAACAGTGAGGATTTTAAACAAGGAATCAGGTGTTCTGGGTTTATCTGATGGATTTTCATCGGATTTTAGGGATTTAGAGGATGCTTATCTGGCAGGAGACAATCCGGCGGCTACAAGGGCAATGAAAGCTTTTGTACTTAGGGTAGTCAAGTATATTGGCGCATATGCGGCGGAGATGGATGGAGCTGATGCGGTTTGTTTTACGGCGGGCATCGGAGAAAACAGCCCGGTCATCCGGGAGTTGATCTGTCAGTCGCTGGGCTATCTTGGCGCTGTGATAGACAGAGAGGCAAATCAGGTCAGAGGAAAGGAAAGAGACGTTTCCTCACCTTTGGCAACAACCAGAGTGCTTGTGATTCCGACAAATGAAGAGCTGGAGATCGCAAGAAATACGCTCGCAATCGTGAGGGTCTGATGCGATACCGGCCGTTATAAAAAGGACGGGATGAACAATGGCAGGGATTGGATTGGAAAATTTGGGAAGTTTGCATACGCTTGTATTCAGCAGCCTGGAGTTTCTGGTCCGATACCTGCCTCTTTTTTTGCTGCTTTTCTTTCTGACACCGTTAAAATACCGTAATTATGTGCTGTTTGCCTATAGTATTATTTTGTACGGGCTGGGTGAGCCAAAGTACGTTCTTGTGCTGTTGGGAATGTGTATGGTCAATTTTCTGTTCGGCAGATATCTGCAGCCGGAGCGGGTGTCGGAATACATGCAAGGACACAGGGAAGAACGGAAAAGAAAGCTGTGGCTGGGCGTCGGGGTTGCGTGTAACGCGGGGCTTTTATTGTATTTTAAGATTTCCAATGCGTTTGACGCAAATCTGCTTTTGCCAATGGGAATCAGCTTCTATACATTTAAAAGTATATCGTATCTGATCGATGTGTATCGGGAGGATTCGAAGGCGGAAACTTCATTTGCAAGGTTCGGTGCATATCTGTGCTGCTTCCCGCAGGTTGTGTCAGGACCTATCATGCGCTACGGGGATGCGGTGCGCGGATTGGAGCGTGGAAGGCTGTCGTATGCGCGTCTGGAGGACGGGCTGAGGATGCTTGTGGCAGGGCTTGCGATGAAGGTGCTTTTGGCAGACCGGCTCGGGATTTTATGGAATGATATCCAGACGATAGGATTTGAGAGTATTTCAACGCCGCTTGCATGGCTTGGAGCCTTCGGATATTCGATGCAGCTTTATTTCGATTTTGCGGGATATTCCCTGATGGCGATTGGAATCGGGGTGATGATAGGCCTTCCCCGGATAAAAAACTTTGATCAACCGTATTCAGCCCGGTCGGTGAGTGAATTTTACAGAAGATGGCATATGACGCTGGGAAGCTGGTTTCGGGATTATCTTTATATTCCGCTGGGAGGAAACAGAAAAGGCGCTGTACGGACGGTATTCAACCTGCTGTTCGTGTGGGCGGTGACGGGATTCTGGCATGGCGGCGGGCTGCATTTTGTCGTGTGGGGACTGGCGCTTGGCGTTTTGATCGTGCTCGAAAAATTTTTCCTTGGGAAATATCTGGCGAAAAGCCGGGTGCTCTCTCATTTGTATGTCCTGTTTGTGATACCGCTGACATGGGTGATATTCGCAATTCCCACGATGCGGGAAACGGGGAGCTATTTTGCGCGGCTGTTCCCGTTTTTTGGAGTCGGGGAAGCTGTTAATACGGGAGATTTCTGGAAAGAGTTTCGAGTTTTCTGGCCGGTGCTCCTGGCAGCGGGAGTATTTTGCATCCCGGCGGTCTATAAGTGGTTTGAGCACCATAGAAAGAGCAGGATTTTGACAGCAGCGCTGTTCATACTTTTCTGGGTATGCGTATATCAGATATCAAATGCGGCGAACAATCCGTTTATGTATGCGAATTTCTGATGACAGGGACAAAGTGTGAGGAAGAAAAGAGGATACAGATACGATGAAGTTATGGAAAAAATGTCCGCTCCTGGTTTTGATAGTAGTGAGCGGGCTGCTCCTTGAGATGATAGGGCTGGCAAACGGGAACGGCGTTTATGCTGATTATCGTCCTGATGGACCTGAGACGCCGGCGATGGCAGCGGTGTTTACTGCGGCAAAGGACGGAGTGTTTCCGTGGAGCAATCTGCCCGTGAAAAAAGAGAATGAAGGAGAGATCCCGGAAGATAGCGCAGAAGACGGCGGTCAGGGGATACAGTCCGGAGAGGGAGACGATCAAGAGGAAAGTGCAGATGGCGGCGAACAGAGCGGAACTGTAGTGTCCGGAAATGATGTGTCGGTATCCGGGAATGATGGCGTGAGCGATGTATCCGGGAATACGGCTGGACAGGAGCCTGCTGAAGAGGAACAGGAGACTTACCGCTTTGTGCAGGTAGATGAAAGCTATTTTGACGATGCGGCGTTTATCGGAGATTCCCGGACGCAGGGGCTTTTGGAGTACGGAGGTATTGAAGACCGGGCTGCATTTTACTGCAGGACATCATTGACCGTGTATAACCTGTTTGAAAAGCCGAAAGCATTTATTCAGGATGGAGAGGAAAGAATTACGCTGGAGGAGGCGCTGGCCCGGCATTCCTACAAGAAAATCTACCTGATGATCGGTATCAACGAGATGGGTACCGGGACGCCGGAATCGTTTTTCGAGGCGTACGCACGGGCGGTCTATAAGATACGGGAGCTGCAGCCGGATGCTACTATTTTCCTGCAGAGCATCATGAGAGTAGCGGGAGATAAAAATGCCTCCGATCCTATTTTTAACAATACGAATATTAACATTCGCAATGTGATGATAGAAACGCTGGCGAACGGACGGGATATCTTTTACATCGATGTCAACGAGGCAGTGTGTGATGAAAATGGCAACCTGTACGCGGACTGGACGTTCGACCAAATCCATTTAAAGGCAAAGTATTATCAGGTATGGAAGGATTACCTTCTGCAGCACGGGATTATGAAGTGATAAACAGGAAAAATTTTTCTTGACAAATGCAGGGGTGGTCTGTATAATTTGATGAGTATGGACGAAGTCCAGTCGGATTTTGTCCTATCGTTAGGAGTATGCTATGTTAGTGAATGTGACAGATGTATTTACATCCGAAGGCAAAGTTATCAGTCGGGAGTTTCCTTTTGAACGTACGGTACTCGTACATGAGGGGACAGAGTTTCCGGTAAAGGACAGCAGCGCAGTGAGCCTGAAGCTGAGCAATACTGCACAAGGGAAAGCCCTTGCAGAGGCGTCGGTAAAGCTGGTTGTGTCTATTCCTTGCGATCGTTGCCTGAATGAAGTGGAGTATCCGATGGAACTGAATATCAGCAGAGAGGTGTGCGCCCCTGACCGGGCAGACGCTGAATCGCTGGAGGAACAGGATGCTTTTATGGAAGGTTACTCGCTGAATATAGATAGTCTGATCGATAATGAGATTACGACAAGCTGGCCTATGAAGGTGTTGTGCAGACCAGACTGCAAGGGACTGTGTCCTGTCTGCGGGAAGGATTTGAACACGGGAGCGTGCGGATGTGATACGTTTGTTCCCGATCCGAGGATGGCGGCAATTATGGATGTCTTTAACGCGAATAAGGAGGTGTAACGATGTCTATCTGTCCTAAGAATAAGTCTTCCAAGTCCAGAAGAGATAAGAGACGGGCGAATTGGAAAATGAGCGCACCCACTCTGGTGAAGTGCAGCAAATGTGGCGCACTGATGATGCCTCATAGAGTCTGCAAGGCATGTGGTTCTTACAACAAGCGCGAAATCGTTAAGGTTGAAGCGTAAATAATGCAAACCGAACTGGCTTCCGGGTTTTCCGGGGGCCTTTTTTCTTATGCAACAGTTTGACTTTTTTGTCTGATTTTAGTATAGTAAAAGATAATGTATTACAGTGTCCCTGCCCGTAAAAGACGGGGCAAAAGAGAGGAAAGGTTGGAAGCAAAATGGCTGATTTGGTTAGAGTTGCCGTGGATGCCATGGGCGGCGACAACGCTCCGGCAGAGGTGGTAAAAGGAGCAGTTGAGGCGGCTTGTACAAGCGACCGCGTAAAGGTATGTCTTGTTGGAAGAGAAGAAGATATTAAGAAGGAACTGTCCGCATATTCTTATCCGGCAGAGAGAGTAGAGATTGTACATGCTTCAGAGGTGATAGAAACTGGTGAACCTCCCGTTATTGCAATCAGGGGGAAGAAGGATTCTTCCATCGTAAAGGGATTGAATCTCGTAAAAGCGGGAGAATGCGATGCATTCGTATCTGCGGGTTCTACAGGAGCGGTTTTGGTCGGAGGACAGGTTTTGGTAGGAAGGGCAAAAGGAGTGGAACGTCCGCCGCTTGCCCCGCTGATACCGACGCAGAAAGGATGTTCATTGCTGATAGACTGCGGCGCAAATGTGGATGCACGTCCCTCTCATCTGGTGCAGTTTGCGCGGATGGGCTCTATTTATATGGAAAATGTTGTGGGAGTCAAAAATCCGAAGGTCGCTATCGTCAATATCGGCGCTGAGGAGGAAAAGGGCAATGCTCTTGTAAAAGAGACTTATCCGCTGTTGAAGGAGTGCAGGGACATCAATTTTATCGGAAGCATCGAAGCGCGTGATATCCCGGCGGGGATGGCGGATGTTATCGTGTGCGAAGCGTTTGTAGGAAACGTGATATTGAAACTGTATGAGGGCGTGGGCGGCACGCTTATCAAAATGGTAAAACAGGGGATGATGACAAGCCTTCGTTCCAAAATAGGAGCGCTCCTTGTTAAGCCCGCTTTAAAAAAGACGCTGAAGACCTTTGATTTGGAAGAGTACGGCGGTGCGCCGCTGCTGGGATTAAAGGGGCTTGTGGTAAAAACGCACGGCAGCTCTAAAGCGATCGAAGTAAAAAATACCATACTGCAGTGTATCACCTTTAAAGAACAGAATATTATCGGAAAGATTTCTGAAAGTATTGCGAAGGCGAAGGAAGAAGGTTGACCGGTATGGAGCTGGAAAAGTTAAAGCATATCATTGCAGAGGTGTTGAGCGTAGACCCGAGAGAAGTGACGGAGGATACCTCTTTTGTGGATGATTTGTGCGCGGATTCCCTGGATGTATATCAGATAGTCATGGGGATCGAAGAGATTTTTGATATTGAGGTGGATGCCGAAGCGGCGGCACAGATATCCACAGTTGGTGAAGCTGTGGAATTGATAAAAAATACGAGAAGCGAGTGAAAAAAATGGCTGGGGAATATACGATAGATGGGTTGGAAAAAAAGATAGGCTATCGCTTTAAGGATAAGAGTCTGTTAAAACAGGCTCTTACCCACAGCTCGTATGCGAACGAGCAGCGTATCAATAAGTTAAAGGATTACGAACGGCTGGAATTTTTAGGGGATGCTGTGCTGGAGCTGATTTCCAGCGATTTTTTATTCCATGAAAATCCCCAGATGCCGGAAGGAAAGCTCACCAAGCTGCGTTCCTCCATGGTATGTGAGCCGGCACTTGCTTATTGTGCCAGAGACCTGGAATTGGGACAGTATATGCTTTTGGGAAAGGGAGAGGAAGCGACCGGCGGCCGCATGAGGGATTCTATTACCTCAGACGGTATGGAGGCAGTGATAGGCGCTCTGTATTTGGATGGGGGTTTTTCGGCGGCTCACGATTTTATCCACAGATTTGTTCTTTCCGATCTCGAAAATAAAATTCTGTTTTATGACAGCAAGACCGTGCTTCAGGAGCTTTTACAGGCTGAAGGCGGCGGAGATTTTTCCTATGTCCTGAAAGGGGAAGAAGGGCCCGACCACGACAAGGCGTTCTGGGTGGAAGCGACGCTGAACGGCGAGACGATAGGGAGCGGAAAAGGAAGAACAAAAAAAGCGGCGGAGCAGCAGGCGGCATACGAGGCTATCTTAAAGCTCAGAGGCCGTTAAGGAGCAAAAGAAGGTATGTATTTAAAAAGCATTGAAATACACGGGTTTAAATCCTTTGCCAACAAGATACTGTTTGAATTTCACAATGGAATCACCGGGATTGTCGGACCAAACGGCAGCGGAAAGAGTAACGTGGCGGATGCGGTGCGCTGGGTGCTTGGTGAACAGCGGATAAAGCAGCTGCGCGGCGCGTCTATGCAAGATGTTATTTTTTCCGGTACCGAATTGAGAAAGCCGCTGGGCTATGCATATGTGGCAATTACGCTGGATAACAGCGACCATCAGCTTTCCATCGATTATGATGAAGTGACTGTTGCGAGGCGGCTGTACCGTTCCGGTGAGAGTGAGTATCTTATCAACGGAACGCCCTGCCGCCTGAAAGATGTGAATGAGCTTTTTTACGATACAGGTATCGGTAAAGAGGGCTATTCCATTATCGGTCAGGGGCAGATAGATAAGGTTTTGAGCGGACGTCCGGAGGAGAGGCGGGAGCTGTTTGATGAGGCGGCGGGAATCGTAAAGTTCAAGCGGCGTAAGGAAGCATCAGTTAAAAAGCTGGAAGCAGAGCAGCAAAATCTGCTGCGTGTGACGGACATACTTTCAGAGCTGGAAAAACAGGTAGAGCCGTTAGAGAAGCAGGCGGAAAAGGCACGCGTTTATCTGAAATATAAAGAAGAGCTGAAAGCACTGGATGTCAATGTGTTTTTGATGGAAAGTGAGAAGACGCGCGCGCAGTTAAAAGATACCGATGAAAAATACGGCATAGCTGTGGGCGATTTGAAAGAAACCTCCCAAAAGTATGAGGGGATAAAGGAAGAGTATGACCGTATTGCCGCAAAGATAGAGGAATTGGAAAAAAGTATGGAGGAGGACCGTGCAAAACTGACGGATACGTCTGTCATGCGCGGAAAGCTCGAGGGAGAGATAGCTGTCCTTCAGGAAAAGATACGTTCTATCCATAGCAATGAGGCGCATCTTCAAAACCGCAGGGAGACACTTACCGGGGAGATAACGGCCAGAAATCTGGACAGGGAAAAGCTGCTTTCAGAGCGCGCGGGTATCGATGCACGGCTTTTTGAGCTGTCCTCGAAACGGGACAGAGCCGCAGCTGATCTGAAAGGGGTTCAGGAACATATAGCAGAGCTGAACGCTTCGATTGAGGCGGGGAAAAACGCTATTATTTCCAATCTGAACGAACGGGCACAGATAAAGACGAGGATAGGGCGTCAGGATACGATGCTGGAACAGGCGCAGATAAGGCGGGCAGAATTGAATTCCCGGCTGCTGCGCGCAAAATCCGATGAAGTGCAGCAGGAAGAAAATCTGAAAGAGCTGCAGGATATTTTTTCGGCGGTCAGCAGCGAGATAGACGGACTGAATAATGCGCAGGCGCTGAAGGAAGAGGAGATTTCCGATATCCGGGAAAAGATGGCTCAGAAAGATAAGGAACTGCGCGACCGACAGGTCTTGTATCATCAGGACAAGTCGAAGCTGGAGGCGGTCAGCAATCTGACCGAGCGCTATGAGGGATACGGCGGCTCTATTCGTCGCGTTATGGAGCAGAAAGAAAAAAATCCCGGCATTATCGGCGTAGTGGCAGATATCGTTAAGGTAGAAAAAAAATATGAAACCGCAATAGAGACGGCTCTTGGCGGCAGTATCCAGAATATCGTGACAGATAATGAGGAAACTGCTAAACGTATGATAGGCTTTTTAAAGCAGACGAAAGCGGGACGCGCAACATTCCTGCCGCTGAACAGTATTAAAAATGCGCAGGAATTCAGACAGAAGGACGCCTTAAAGGAACCCGGGGTACTGGGATTGGCGCATACGCTCGTGCATACGGATGAGGCATATTCCGATGTGGCGAGGTCGCTCCTTGGCAGGATAGTCGTGGTGGACCAGGTGGACAACGCGACAAGGCTCGCCCGTAAATACGGTTACAGCCTTCGTATCGTGACGCTGGAAGGAGAGTCCTTATCTCCGGGCGGTTCCATCAGCGGCGGCGCGTTTAAAAACAGCAGCAACCTTTTGGGGCGGCGCAGAGAAATGGATGAGCTGGAGCAAAAGGTCAAAAAGCATCTAGAAGCGATAGACCTTCTTTTAAATGAGATAGAGGAGATCAAAAAGAGCCGGAATGCGATGCGGATGGAGCTGGAGGAAATAAAGCGCACTCTGCAGGAGGCGTTCATCCGTCAGAACACGGCACGTTTAAATGTGCAGGCGGCGCAGGAAAAGCGCAGTCAGACCGAGGCAGGTTATACCGGCCTGAAAAAAGAAGAGGGAGAGATCGAGGAGCAGGTGCATCAGCTGAAACAGGAAAAGGTGGATACGCAAAAGGAACTGACAGCATCTGAGATTTTCGAAAAAGAGACAGAAGATAAGATAGAAGAGCTGACGAGTCTGCTGAATGAAAAGCGCAGGGAAGAATCGGCTCAGACGGCGGCGCTTAACGAAAAAGAGCTGGAGGTCGAGAAGATAAGGCAGCAGTCAGGCTTTTATCAGACGAACGAAGAGAGACTGACGGGTGAGATAGAGCGCTATGAAAAAGAGCTGGAAGAAGTAGTGCAGAGTCTGACCGACGGCGTAGAGGAAGCAGCCCGGAAAGAAGATAATATTAAAGAGCTGCAAAGAACGATAGAGGCTTCCAGAATGGCACAGAGCGATGCACAGGAAAAGCTTTCGTCCGATGTAAAGCGCCGGGAAGAGCTTGCCGGAAAACAGAAAAACTTTTTTGCAGAGAGAGAAGAGCTGTCCGCGAGGATGAGCGCGCTGGATAAGGAAGTATATCGCCTGAATGCCCAGAAGGAAAAGCTGGAAGAGTCGATGGAAAACCAGATAGATTATATGTGGAACGAGTATGAAATCACTCTGCGCGATGCGGTCTTGCTGCGGAATGAAACAATGACAGACCTTGCTGTAATGAAAAAGCAGACGGCGGAGGTAAAGGATGCCATTCGCGGACTGGGCGATGTCAATGTAAACGCCATTGAGGATTACAAAAGCCTGATGGAGAGATACACGTTTTTAAAAACCCAGCATGACGACCTGGTGGAAGCTGAAAAGACGCTGGAGCGTATCGTTGTGGAGCTTGATGAAGCAATGCGGCGTCAATTTAAAGAGAAATTCAGTGAAATAGGACGGGAATTTGATAAAGTATTCAAAGAACTGTTTGGAGGGGGAAAGGGCACGCTTGAGCTGATGGAGGATGAGGACATTCTGGAGGCGGGCATCCGTATCATTGCGCAGCCTCCGGGGAAAAAGCTTCAGAATATGATGCAGCTTTCCGGTGGAGAAAAGGCGCTGACTGCCATCTCCCTGCTGTTTGCCATTCAGAACCTGAAGCCTTCGCCTTTTTGTCTGCTGGACGAGATAGAAGCGGCTCTGGATGACAGCAATGTGGGACGCTATGCGAAATATCTGCATAAGCTGACGGCGCATACCCAGTTTATTGTCATCACCCACAGAAGAGGGACGATGGAAGCGGCGGACAGGCTTTACGGTATAACGATGCAGGAAAAGGGCGTGTCTACGCTGGTCAGCGTAAATCTTATCGATAAGGATCTGACGGATTAAAAGGAGAAATTGCATGAGCGAAGGGAAAAAGGGATTTTTTGCCCGATTAAAAGAAGGGCTGACAAAGACCAGAAATAATATCGTGCGTGGGATAGATTCCATTTTTTCGGGATATTCCGCAATTGACGAAGAGTTTTATGAGGAGCTGGAAGAAACGCTCATCATGGGCGATCTGGGCGTGCGCGCCACGCAGGAGATACTGGACAGGCTGAGAGAGCAGGTAGATGAACAGGGGATCTGCGAGCCGGAGGACTGCCGGCAGATACTGATAGACAGTATCCGGGAGCAGATGCATGTGGGCGAAACGGCTTATGAATTTGAAACTCAGCAGTCCGTGGTGATGGTGATAGGCGTAAACGGCGTAGGAAAAACGACTTCTATCGGAAAGCTGGCTTCCAAATTGAAAGGCGACGGTAAAAAGGTGCTGATAGCGGCAGCGGATACGTTCCGTGCGGCGGCAGGCGACCAGCTGGCGGAATGGGCTCATCGTGCGGGCGTGGACATGATAGGCGGAGCGGAGGGCTCCGACCCGGCAAGTGTTATTTATGATGCTGTAAACGCGGCGAAGGCGCGCCATGTGGACGTGCTCCTGTGCGATACGGCGGGGCGGCTTCACAATAAGAAGAATCTGATGGAAGAATTAAGAAAGATGAACCGCATCATCGAGCGGGAATTCCCGAACGCACACAGGGAAAACCTGGTCGTGCTGGATGGAACGACCGGACAGAATGCGCTCGTACAGGCGCGGGAGTTTGCGCAGGTAACGGACCTGACAGGTATCATCCTGACAAAAATGGACGGGACGGCAAAGGGCGGCATCGCAGTGGCGATCCAGTCGGAACTGCATGTTCCGGTCAAATATATCGGCGTTGGAGAGAAAATAGAGGACCTGCAGAAATTCGACCCGGATGAATTTGTAAACGCACTGTTTGACGTGCAGAAAGAGGAGTAACGATGGAAGAAATGCTCACGCTTGAAAAATTTGAAGAGGCCTCGGAGGTCGTCAAAAGAGTAACGCTGGAAACAAAACTGATATACAGCGATTATTTCAGTGAAAGAACCGGCGCAAAGGTATATATTAAACCTGAGAATATGCAGTTTACCGGCGCTTACAAGGTGCGCGGCGCTTACTATAAAATGAGCACTCTGAGCGAAGAAGAAAGAAGCCGGGGGGTGATAGCGGCTTCGGCGGGTAATCATGCGCAGGGCGTTGCCTATGCCGCAAAATGTTATGGCGTAAAAGCGACTATCGTAATGCCGACCACGACACCTCTGATAAAAGTAAACCGCACAAAAGGATATGGTGCGGAGGTAGTTCTTTACGGAGATGTCTATGATGAGGCATGCGCGAAGGCATATGAGCTGGCGGAAGAACACGGTTATACGTTTGTGCATCCTTTTGATGACCTGGCAGTTGCGACAGGACAGGGAACCATCGCGATGGAAATCATTAAGGAGCTGCCGCTTGTGGATTATATCCTCGTTCCCATCGGAGGAGGCGGTCTGGCAACGGGCGTTTCAACTCTTGCGAAGATGCTGAACCCCAAGATAAAGGTGATAGGTGTGGAGCCGGCCAATGCAAACTGCATGCAGGAGTCTTTGAAAAGCGGAAAAGTCACAACGCTTCCGAGCGTAAGCACTATTGCGGATGGTACTGCAGTCAAGACACCGGGCGGAAAAATATTCCCTTATATCCAGCAGAATATCGATGAGATCATTACGGTAGAGGATGCAGAGCTGGTAGTTGCCTTTCTGGATATGGTCGAAAATCATAAAATGGTCGTGGAAAATTCGGGTCTTCTTACCATCGCGGCGTTAAAGCATCTGGACCTGAAGGGAAAACGCGTCGTTTCTATTTTGAGCGGCGGAAACATGGATGTGATAACGATGTCTTCCGTAGTACAGCAGGGGCTGATACTGCGCGACCGTATCTTTACGGTTTCTGTTCTGTTGCCGGATAAGCCCGGCGAGCTGAGCAAAGTGGCAGGCGTTGTGGCAAGGGAACATGGTAATGTGATCAAGCTTTCCCATAACCAGTTTGTTTCCATTAACAGAAGTGCAGCGGTTGAACTGCGTATTACGCTGGAAACATTTGGTACGGCTCATAAGGAGGAAATCATCCGGGCGCTGGAACAGGAAGGATATCAGCCGAAAGTAGTTCAGACGAATATGTAATTGCGCTGCCGGCAGGTATGAAGGCGCCGAAGAATGACCTGTTTCACGGGGCTGTTGAAAGAAGAGGGTTAGTGTGAAAAATAAGCCTGATGGCTTATTTTTCACACGGCTATTTGTGCCGGAGCGTCACAAATAGCCCTGATGGCAGAAGAGAAATCGCCTTCGCGATTTCTCTTCGCCGCTGTCGCTTACGCTCCGGAATGGAGGTTAGCATGCTTGAGTTCAGATATGATACACAGCTTTTGATAGAAGGCCAAAATCTGGATGAAGATGACATCAGCGAATATTTTACAGAGCACTTTAAAGGAGATTGTCTGTTGGCAGTAGGCGATGACGAACTGATTAAAATCCATTTTCATACAAATGAGCCGTGGCAGGTGCTTGAATATTGCGCGACGCTGGGCGAGATATATGATATCGTGATCGAGGATATGGACCGACAGGCAAGAGGACTGAAAGGATAAATGAGAGGAAGAGAGCAGATGCCGGAGAAGGGTCTGCTCTTTTACAAAAGGGGACGAAAGGGGACAAAACCGATGGAAAATAAAAGAGGCAGGAAGATTATTTGCATCGATATTGGAGGCACAGCGATAAAATCCGGAATCATGGATGAAAACAGGAATTTTTTAAGAACGGATGTTATGGATACGCCCAGAGGCGGAGATGGCATTATGGATGCGGTGTTGGGACGGATTTCAGAGTATTTTGGCATAGCTGTGAATCCAGAGGCAGTGTGTGTATCCAGCGCAGGGATTATTGATTCGGATAGAGGAATTGTTGCTGAGGCAAATGAAAGTCTGATTCCCGGATATACAGGAATGGATATTGCGGGAAAGGTACGGGAACGGTTTCGGATTCCCTGTTATGTGGAAAATGATGTAAACTGTGCGGCTATGGCGGAAGCTTATCAGGGCGTAGGGAAGGGCTTTTCCTCCATGTTGATGCTGACGATCGGGACTGGAATCGGCGGAGCTTTTTTGGAAAAAGGAAAGCTGTTAAAGGGGCATACCTACAGTGCATGTGAAGTAGGGTATATGCATATGGATGGAAGCTCTTTTGAAGAGCTGGCAGCAACTTCTGTTCTGGTAAAGCGGACGGCAAAGCGTTTGTCGAAAAACTGCCTTGAGATTTCCGGAAAATGGATTTTTGAACAGGCGCAAAGCGGAAATGAGGTATGCATTGAGGAAATTGACAGAATGTGCGATCTTTTGGCAAAGGGAATTGCAAATCTGTGCTATGTTCTCAATCCGGAAATTGTGGTAATCGGCGGGGGGATTTCCGCACAGGAGGACTATCTGAGGCCTAGGATAGAGAACGGGCTGGAACGTTATCTTATTCCGGAGATCAGAAAGAAGACAAAGCTTGGGTTTGCGAAGTTTGGAAATCATGCGGGAATGCTGGGGGCCTGCTGCGCGGCGGGGGTTTTTGAAAAACTTTGAAAGAAAGATGACTGAGGATATAAGGGGTATATTTGAATGGAAAGTGTAAAGCATACGATGATGACAGAATATGAAAATATGACATCCGTAGAGCAGAGTATTGCTGACTTTTTCATTAATAATGAAGCTAAAATTGATTTTTCGGCCAGAAATATCAGCAGAATTCTGTATATTTCAAATGCAAGTTTATCGAGATTTGCAAAGAAATGTGGTTATAAAGGATATAGAGAACTGATCTATGATTATGAAAAAGAACTACAGGAGCAGATGAATGAGGACAGTATCAGTGAGCTGGCAAAAAAAGTGAAATATACTTATAGTAGCTTGCTAGAAGAAGTATTTTGTTTGCTGGATGAAGAAAAAGTTCGACAGGTTGCCGAAATGCTGTCGGAACATAAAAGAGTTCTTATCTGTGGGATTGGAAGTTCGGGATATGCGGCTAAGGAAATGGCATTTCGTATGATGCGGCTCGGTCTGGAGATACAGGCAGTGACAGACTCTCAGGTTATTCAGATGGCAGCAGCAGTTGCCGGCGAAGATTGTCTTATGATTGCGATTTCCCTAAGTGGTACAACACAGATTATTATGGATTCAGTTCATATGGCTAAAAGCAGAGGGGCTGGAGTTATATTAATTACGGCGAATAAAGAAGTAAATATGGACTGTGATGTAATACTATATACAGCCATGTCGCATAATTTAGATAGAGGAACAGTGATTTCACCACAGTTCCCGATTCTTGTACTAGCGGATATTTTTTATGCTTATTACTTTAGAAATGATACAAAAATGAAAAGTCAGGTGTATCAGATGACGCTTGCCACTCTAAAGAAAAAAATGGGGAAGTAAGTGTATGAAGTATTGTTTGTGAAATTATTTTCATAAGTTTTGTTAAAATAGCCTTTTTTGGGATAGTATTTCCTGAAAAGGGCTGTTTTATTGCACAAATAAAGAAGCCCTGATATAATGCCAATATCAAAGAAATGGTAAAAACTGATAAGCTGCCATAGGCTTAGAGAAAAATTATCATGAAAAATTATCAGGAGGGTTCAAGATGAAAAGAAGTACAGTGGTAAAGGTATTATCTCTTGCATTATCGGGATGTATGATGCTGGGAATGGTTGCATGCGGTTCCGACGGGGGAAAAGAAAGTTATGCAGAGCAGGAAGTGAGTGATAATAAGAATGCAGCAAAATCATTAGAAGATTATGAAAAGGCAGAAGCATTTAATTACTATTCAATTGCAGCCGGAATTTCAGATGAGGAATTTAATGAATTGGATATTACCAAGGCAATTGAAGAGTATACAGGATATGATGTGACTTATACACAGGCACCGGCTGATGCAGCCGATAGGCAAACCGCGGTAACCAATATTTTTATGTTAAAACAGGATTATCAGGGAGTTAAGGTTTCTAAGGAGGAGTTTTATACATTACTTGCGTCTGGAGCGTTGAGACCGATTACAGAATATGTTAATGCATCTACAAATTTAAAAGAACAGATTTCAGAATTAGGTTGGTCTACAGCTTCTAAGGATGGAGAAATTTATGGGGTACCTCAGAAAGATGCAATGGCATTAAATGAGACGGCCATTTGTTTCAGAGAGGATTGGTTGTTGGATTATAATAAGGAAAATCCTGAAAATGAAATTCCAGTTCCATCAGAAGAAAATGGTTATTCAATGACGGTTTCGGATTTTAAAAATATGTTGACATATTTTAAAGAAAAAGTACCACAGGGCGGCTATCCGATGACAGTTGATGTGAATAATGTATATATGGAAAATATACTTCCGGCGTTTGGTATATATCAAGAGTGGGCGGATGTAAGTGGAACATTGACATATATCGTAGATCAACCTGGATTTGAAGATTATATGAAATATATGGAAGATTTGTATGATAGCGGCTTGATTTATTATCAGGCAACAAGTGAGGATAAGGGCGCAGTAAAAGCTTTGCAGGAGAGGACAACCGGTGCAGGAAAGATTGCACACTGGAATGCTTATGCGGTAGAAACAGCGTTGGCTACAGAAGAGGATCCCTCTAATATAACTGATGATTCAATCGGATATATATCAGCGCTTGTGCCGGATGATTGCAAAGGTGATGCGGAAGCAGTCAGGGTATTTTCTAAAGCGGCATATTCGTATTATACAGTTTTTCCTGTATATGCATCAAACGAACAGGTGGCAGCAGTTGTAGACTGGATTGATAAAAAATTGGATGAAACCTTTTTTGTAGAGCTTACATTAGGAAAAGAAGGAGAAACATATCAGGTTACAGATGGGGAATACTATCCGATTTTACCGGCATTTAATGACAAACAAGGATATTCTGATAAGTTTATGGATGGAACAAGGGAAAAAGATTATAGCAAATATTGGTTATGCAGAACAAGAAAAACCGCAGCGCAGGGAAAAATGTTTTCTAGAGCAAATTACAATGTTGATAAAACCGGTATTCAGAATCCTATTGTATTAATGCCTCCGACGGATGCTTATGATAATTATTATACAGCGGCAAATTTAGAAGTCAAAAATTTGTTGGTTCTTTCGATGTTTCAGGAGGGGGTTTCAACAACAGTAGAAGAGCTTCATGATAAATTTGCAGAGTATGAGGGTGAAGCGATTATAGAGGCAGTAAATAAATGGTATGGTACATGGGAGTCGAAAGAAAGTTTTAATGCAGTAAAGCCTCGATGATTTAGAAACAGAATGAAGCTGCTATGGAAATAATTCTGACAATGCGCAGCATGTATTTTCCATAGTAGCTTCGTCAATGTTTATGGAATGGAGATTAGAATGAAAAAGGACAGAAGGATAAAGAATTTTGGGAATGCCACAAAAAAATATGGGAATTTATTTATTTTTTATATCCCGGCGGTAGTGCTGGCACTCGTATTTTCGTATTTGCCGATGTCTGGATTGATTATGGCTTTTAAGGAAAATCCCAATTTGTTAGGTGCAGCATCACCTGTCGAAAGTATTTTGCAGGCAGAATGGGTTGGGTTTGAGAATTTTATAAAAATTTTTTCTAAAAAAGAATTTTTAAATGCCCTTCGAAATACACTGGTGATCAGTATATTAAAAATTGTAATTGTATTTCCGCTACCAATTGCATTGGCAGTGATTTTAAATGAAATGCGTGGAAAATTTTTGAAAAAATCCCTGCAGATAGTTATGTATTTGCCATATTTTTTATCCTGGGCTACAATTGGAGGGATTTTTTTAACAATTTTAAATAAAGATACAGGATTGGTAAATAATATTCTGGCTTTTTTAGGACATGAAAGAATTGCATTTGCAACGGATAATAATACATTCCGATTCGTTTTAATTTTAACAAATGCGTGGAAAGATATTGGATGGAGTACAATTGCTTATCTGGCAGCAATTACTGCGCTGGATAGAAATCAGGTAGAGGCAGCTAAAATTGATGGGGCTTCAAAATGGCAGCAGATTTGGTATATTACATTGCCTGGAATTATGCCGGTAATTGTTTCTATGCTGATTATAAGGCTTGGATATATTATGAATGCAGGCTTTGAGCAAGTGTATGTTTTCTATTCTCCATATATTCAGGAATCTGGAGATATCTTAGGAACATATACATATAGACTTGTAAGGGAAGCATCGTTGATGCCTCAATATGCATTATCAGCAGCAGCAGATTTTTTTAATTCAGCAGTGGGGCTTTTAATGGTATTAACAGGAAATTTTGTTTCAAAAAAAATGTTGGGTAAATCAATATGGTAGGAGGTGGTATGGTGAAAGAACATATTGATACAAAGCATGGATTTATGAGAACTTCACAATTATTTTGTCTGATTTTACAATTGCTTATTTTGGTGACAGAAGTAGTAGATAATAGATATACAATAGAATGGCATGGAATATTTAGGATTATATTCATTATATGTTTGCTCTTTATGGCAGGAGAAACTGTTTTCAGAATTACATTATTTAAAAATGTCAAAGAATATATAAAATTTAATCGAGCAGAATGTATATGGATTATTGTATCCTGCGTTGTAGTGCCAATGGCACTGATCAGCGGAAATGATATGATAATGCTTTGGACATGCCTTTTGAAGATGCCTAATATTTTAGGCAGATTTAAAGATGAAAACGTATTTCAAATTATTGTCAAAATCATTGCGGTTATGTTGATCATATTTTTTGTTGTACCATTTTTAAATGTAATTGCTAAAGCAATTTCGTCTCCGGCATCTGTAGTGAGTATCTTGCCGAAGGATATTGATTGGTTCGCAATGGATTATGTTCTTTCGGACAAAGCATTTTTAAAATCTTTTGGAAATTCGATTTTTGTTACAATAGTTGGAACACTGCTTTCAGTTGTTTCGATGGCTATGGCGGCCTATCCACTTTCAAAACCATATATGCCACTTAGAAAAACAATGATGGTATTTTTTCTGATCGTAATGCTGTTTTCAGGTGGAATAGCGCCGCATATTCTGGTTATGAATGCCTTGGGTTTGATAGACACAATATGGGCATTGATTTTGCCATCAATTGTAATGGTTTACTATATGCTTTTACTAAAAGGATTTTTTGAAGGGGTTCCGGAGGAGTTGGAAGAGTCGGCAAAATTGGATGGGGCAAAGAATATGGATATATTTTTTAAAATATATATGCCTATGTCTGCGCCAATGGTAGCAACGGTTGGATTTTTTACGGCAATTAGCTATTGGAATAATATTAATAATTCTATTTTATATATTACTTCAAATAAAGCGATTTATCCGGTTCCAATGTATATTAAAAATTTTATGGGATTGAATCCAATGGAAGTTGCTATGAATAATCCGAAGCTGCTTAGTTATTGGGATGGGATTGAGATGAGTTATATTCTCATGTCAATTGTGCCGATTGCGTGTATTTATCCTTTTGTTTTTAAGTATTTAAAAAATGATATATCTGCAGGAGCTGTAAAAGGATAATAAATAAAATTTATAATAAGAATGAGGTGGATATTAAATGAATTATGATGTTGCAATAATCGGAGGAAGTTTAGGCGGTGTACAGGCGGCAATTAGTGCAGCCTCTATGGGGAAAAGAGTTTTTATGTGTGAAGAAAGTCAGTGGATTGGAGGGCAACTAACATCTCAAGCAGTACCCCCGGATGAACACCCATGGATTGAAGAATTTGGAGCAACAAAGAGATACATGGAGTATCGGAACAAGGTTCGGAACTATTATCGGAACTTACCGGAAATTATAGATGACATTAAAGAGAAAGAGCGGTTTTGCCCTGGGAATTCATGGGTTTCAAGGATTGCTCATGAACCCAAAGTTGCATTGAATATTTTGTTGGAAGAAATACAGCCATATTTAGACAAAGGTTTATTGACAGTTTCGTATCTTACGAAAGCAATCGGGGCATGTGTTGAAAATGATACAATTGTTTCGGTATTATTGTATAATAAAAAGACAGGGAAAAAAGAGGAGGTAAAAGCAGATTTTTTCCTTGATGCTACAGATTGTGGAGATTTATTGCCATTAGTGGGAGCTGAATATGTGGTTGGAGCTGAATCACAAAATATGACGGGAGAACGTCATGCCCTGCTAAAAGAAGAGCCGCAGGATATGCAGCCAATTACCTGGGTGGCTGCTTTAGAATTGGATCCGGAAAGAGAATATAAAATAGAAAAACCGGAATGTTATGATTTTTTTGTGCAGTTGGGAGTTCCTTATGATGATAACAAATTATTCAGTTGGTATGGACCAGATGCATTAACGCAGAAAAAAGTTTTATTCTCTATGTTTGATGGAGAAATTGGAGATCGACAGGGATTGTGGAGTTATCGTAGAATTATTGATTCGAAAAATTATAAAGAATCAAAGAAAGAAGTTACATTATTAAACTGGCCACAGAATGATTTTGCATTAGGTAATATTTATGAAACAGATGATGCTGACAAAAATCTATATATGGCGCGTCAGCAGACATTATCATTTATATATTGGCTTCAGAATGAAGCACCAAGGCCAGATGGAGGAAAAGGATATGCAGTTGGTTTAAGGCCGGATATTATGGGGACAGAAGATGGATTGGCTATGGCTCCTTATATCAGGGAATCCAGAAGGATAAAAGCAGTTAAAACAATCTGTGAACAGGATGTTAGTAAAGAACAAAATCAATATCCGCGTAGGGTAGAAGATTCTGTAGGAGTGGGACATTATGCAATTGATATACATATGACAACTGTATCACACAGATTTTTCTATGCTCCGACATGGCCTTTCGAAATACCATTATCAGCAATGATACCAGTAAGAATTAAAAATTTAATTCCCTCATGTAAAAATATAGGTGCAACACATTTGACAAGTGGATGTTATAGGCTTCATCCAGTTGAATGGAATGTGGGAGAGGTTGCAGGATACTTAGCGGCTTACTGTATTGATAAAGAAGTATGGCCAATAGAAGTACTAAATAATAAATTGAAAGATTTTCAAGAAATGATTCAGAAGAAGGGAGTAGAATTGCATTGGGATTTTTCAAAAATGAAATTTGTATAAGAATATTTTTTAAAAATATAAAATGTTGAAAAAGCACAATAGCATGAAAAAGGTGATAAAATGAAAACCAAAATAGTATTACTTCCATTAGATGAACGCCCATGTAATTATGATTTTCCAGCGGAACTTTTTTCGCATCAAGATTTGGAAATTGTGCGCCCGAAAGAACTGGGATTTAAGAAAATCCCTGCAGATCGAAAAAAGATCAGTGATTTTTTGATAAGAGAATGCGCAGATGCGGATGGGGTGGTACTTTCGGCTGATATGTTACTGTATGGAGGACTGGTGCCCTCCAGAATTCATCATGATACAGAGGAAAATCTTGAAAACTGGTTGAAGGTGTTGGAGAGTATTCGAGAAGAAAATCCAAAGCTTCTTGTTTATGTATTTCAGGTAATCATGCGCTGTCCAAGTTATTCAAGCAGTGATGAAGAACCTGATTATTATGGATTTTGCGGCGAACAGATTCATAAAACTGGAGAAATAGTACATAAGAGCCGTTTGGGGATTTCAAGTTGTTTGGGAATACCAGAATCCATGCCGCAGGTGCCGGCAATGGCACTAGATGATTATGTTTCACGAAGGCAGATTAATAGAAGGATGAATGAAAGGGTATTGGATTATGTAGAAAATGGTAAAATTGATTTTCTGGTAATTCCACAGGATGATTCTGCGATGTATGGATACGCAGCCATGGATCAGGAAGCTGTTTATGGAGAAATTTTAAGGAGAGGGCTGTCAGATAGAGTTATAATGTATCCGGGGGCGGATGAAGTTGGCATGACACTCATATCCAGAATGCTGAATCAGATTCATGAAAAGAAGCCTAAAATATATGTGAAGTATGCCAGTGAAAAATCGAAATATATGGTACCTTTATATGAGGGAAATTCTTTATCGGCGACAGTGAAATCACATATTATGGCAGTTGGTGGACAATTGACGGAAAACTGGGAAAATGCAGATTTGATCGTGGCATTAACAGCTCCGGCTGATCATATGCAGGAGGCGGTAAACCAGCCAAGTAGATTGCCTGAGTATAGGGCAGAGCGTAATTTGTCAGAGTTGATTGATTTTTTGGAGGAGCGCTTATATGAAGGAAAAATCATAACTGTGGCGGATAATGCCTATGCAAATGGAGGAGAGCTTGAATTTTTTAGAATGTTGAATCATAGTAAATTGTTGCTTCGCTTGGATGGTTATGCAGGATGGAATACTTCTGCTAATACGCTTGGGACGGCGCTTGCGGAGGGAATAGACGCTTTGCTATATAAAAAAGGAAGAGCGCATCAGGATTTTTTGGTTAAACGTTATTTGGAGGATGTTGGATATTGCAGTATGGTGAGGGCATCCGTTGCAGGGCGAATAAAAGGGACAGCCTGGGATTACTTTGATGTGCAGGAGCAGAGAGGGGCTGTGGCAGAAATGGTGGCAGAAGGACTCCGATGCTTTATAAAGGAAGAATGCGCGTCTATTGCAGAAAAGATATGGCTGGATGATGTTTATATGCCGTGGAAGAGGATGTTTGAAACAGGATTTCGGGCTGGCATAAAGGAGGACGGGAATGACGAAAGCGGAATTGCTGGATAAATTGACAGGAGGGCTGATCGTTTCATGTCAGGCGCTGAAGGATGAGCCGCTGTATGGTGCGGAGCTGATGGCGCGTATGGCGGTCGCGGCAAAAGAGGGCGGCGCTGTTGGGATACGGGCTAACTATCCGGCGGATGTGGATGCGATAAAAAAGGCTTCCGGATTACCGGTCATAGGACTTTATAAAGCTGATTATCCGGATTCAGAGGTTTATATCACTCCGACTATGAAGGAATTGGATGCGCTGATGGAGGCAAATCCGGATATAGTGGCGATGGATGCGACGAAACGGCTCCGCCCTGATAAGGTATCTCTGGAAAGCTTTTTCGCAGAGGCAAAGAAAAAGTATCCTGATATGCTGTTTATGGCGGATTGTTCGACCTTTGAGGAGGCAAAAAGGGCGCAGGAGCTCGGCTTCGATATTGCAGGGACGACGCTGTGCGGTTATACGGAAGAGACCAGAGGAACGGAACTCCCAAATTTTGAAATGCTGCATCGGATGACAACGGAACTTGAAATACCGGTCATTGCAGAGGGGGGAATATGGGAACCTGAACAGCTGGAACGTGTCTTTAAAGAAAAGATATTTGCTGCGGTGATAGGTACAGCAATCACACGCCCGCGGGAAATTACCCGCAGATTTGTAAAAAGTATTCAGCACGAGAAACGATGAGAATAGAAATATCACCTCAGAATATGAAATTGTTAGGTCGGACCTTTTTTAGGGACGGCCTAACTTATTTAAGTTATTCCGGCAGCAGCGTGGAATTTGAATTTACGGGAAAAAAGCTTGGGGCATGGATCGTTTCGGAATATGTTTTTTCGGAAGAAGAATGCTGGATAGGGTTGCTGGTAGACGGAGTCTTCGAAAAACGGATTTGCCTGAAAGAAGGGAAGCGCTATTATTCCCTGATGGAAGAAAATAAAACTCAAAAAAGGCGAATCTGTCTGATGAAGCTTACGGAAGTACAGTATGCCTCCTGCGCGTTGGAGGCACTGGAAACAGAAGAGGGGGCACTGTGCATACCCGTTTCTGAAAAAAGGGAAAGAATCGTATTTCTTGGAGATTCTATCACTTGCGGATTTGGCGTGGAGGGAGATGCTGAGGCTCCGTTTTCCACAAAGGATGAAAATGTGCTCCTTTCTTATGGAATGTTATGTGCTGAAAAGCTTTTTATGGAGCCGGAGCTGGTTTGCTTCAGCGGGATAGGGCTTGTGTCAAGATATGTGGAGCCGGAAGAGGAGGAGCCGCGACAGGATGTCCTGATAGAGCATCTATATCAGGTATCGGACTGGTATCTGACACGACGAAAAGGATGGGAGCGGGACGAAAGATGGAAGTTTGAAGAGCATCCTGCGAAAATCGTCGTGATAAATCTGGGGACAAACGACGCATCATGGACAAGGCGGAAACCGGAACGGGAAAAATATTTTCAGGAAAGATATATATGTTTTTTGCAAACGGTCAGGGAGATCCATCAAAAGGCGAAACTGATATGTGTGCTGGGTGCGGTAGATGACAGCCTCTGTAGTGCGATGGAAAGAGCGGTCAAACAGTACAGGGCGCAGACGGGTGACAGGGAGGTTTTTGCACTCCGTCAGGAAAAGCAGGGTGCGGATGAAAAAACAGGGTCACAGGGACATCCGAACAAGGAGAGGCATGAAAAAATGGCGGAGCAGCTGACAGCGTTTATAAAGGAGTTGGGATAAATATTTTTTTGGTGTCAAGAAAAAATACTTGACACCCACCCTTATATCGTGTATGATACCAAAAGTGAGGGTCAGATATGGAAAAAATCGTTGAACAGGGTTTGTTATATGACTTTTACGGAGAGCTGCTGACAGAGCACCAGCGCAGAATATACGAGGACGTGGTATTAAATGATATGTCTTTGAGTGAGATAGCGCAGGAGCAGGGAATCAGCAGGCAGGGAGTACACGATCTGGTACGCCGCTGTGACAGGGCGCTTCAGGGTTATGAAGAAAGACTTCATTTGATAGAACGCTTTTTAAAGGTCAAAGAGACGGTGGGACAGATTGAGAAAATCAGCTCCGAGGAACAGGTCAAAAGGCTGGCAGCACAGATTTTAGAAGAGCTGTAAAGCTGCATGGAGGATTGAAATGGCATTTGAGAGCTTAACCGATAAACTTCAGAATGTGTTCAAGAACCTGCGCAGCAAGGGACGGCTGACAGAAGCGGATGTAAAGGTTGCCTTGAAAGAGGTGAAAATGGCGCTTCTGGAAGCAGATGTGAACTTTAAGGTTGTTAAACAGTTTGTGAAGTCTGTGGAAGAACGTGCAATCGGTCAGGATGTGATGAACGGCCTGAATCCCGGTCAGATGGTCATCAAGATTGTAAATGAAGAGATGACGGCGCTGATGGGATCTGAGACAACAGAAATCGCATTCCAGCCCGGTAAGTCAATGACTGTAATTATGATGTGCGGTCTTCAGGGTGCCGGTAAAACAACGACCACGGCAAAGCTTGCGGGAAAGTTTAAATTAAAAGGCAAGAAGCCGCTTCTGGTTGCCTGTGATGTGTACCGTCCGGCTGCAATTGAACAGCTGCAGATCAACGGGGAAAAGCAGCAGGTGGAAGTGTTCTCCATGGGAACCGGTCATAAGCCTGTGGATATCGCAAAAGCAGCAATTGAGCATGCGGCGAAAAACGGTCATAATGTGGTAATTCTGGATACTGCGGGTCGCCTTCATATCGATGAGAATATGATGGCAGAGCTGCAGGAGATAAAAGCCAGCGTGGAGGTTCATCAGAGCCTGCTCGTTGTGGATGCCATGACCGGTCAGGATGCGGTAAATGTAGCAAAGGAATTTGATGAAAAGGTTGGCATTGACGGTGTGATTCTGTCCAAGATGGACGGTGATACGCGAGGCGGTGCAGCGCTTTCTATCAAGGCGGTTACAGGAAAACCGATATTATATGTCGGTATGGGAGAGAAGCTTTCAGATCTGGAACAGTTTTATCCGGACCGGATGGCAAGCCGTATTCTGGGAATGGGCGATGTGCTTTCCTTGATCGACAAAGTTCAGGCAAATCTGGATATTGATGCGGACAAGGAAAAAGAAATGGCGGCCCGTATGAAAAAGGGCAAGTTCGATTTTGAGGATTACCTTGAAAGTATGAAGCAAATGCGTAAAATGGGCGGTCTGTCCGGTCTTTTGGGAATGATGCCCGGCATGGGCGGAAAACTGGGAGACATCGAATCCATGGTGGATGAGAAACAGCTCGCACGCATGGAGGCCGTTGTATTGAGCATGACGCCGGAAGAGAGGCGTAACCCAAAACTATTGAATCCAAGCCGTAAAAACCGCATTGCAAAAGGTGCCGGCGTGGATATCAGCATTGTAAACCGTTTCATCAAGCAGTTTGAACAGAGTCAGAAGATGATGAAACAGCTCCCGGGTATGTTGGGAGGAAAAGGCGGAAGAAAAGGTAAGTTCAGGCTTCCTTTCTGATAAATTGCGCATAAGCGCAGGGAAAACAATAATATTTATATTTTAATCCGGAGGTAATGAAAAATGGCAGTAAAGATCAGATTAAGAAGAATGGGATACAAGAAGAACCCTATTTACAGAATTATCGTAGCAGATTCCAAGTCTCCCAGAGATGGTCGTTTCATCGAGGAGATCGGAACATATGATCCTAACACAGATCCCAGCACATTCAAGGTAAACGAAGAGCTGGCTAAGAAGTGGCTGAACAACGGCGCACAGCCCACTGAAATCGTAGGCAAGATCTTCAAGGCAGCAGGCATCGAGAAATAAATCTGTCTGTACGCCAGACGGTTACTCAGAGAAAGGTAACTGACTGCGGCAGCCTTCAGGCTGCCGTCGGACGGGGATGCTTTTGGAGGTGGATTATGAAAGATTTGGTGGAAGTGATCGCAAAAGCGCTTGTGGATCATCCGGATGAAGTGACTGTCACCGAAAAGGAAAACGGTCGGAGTCTGACAGTGGAGCTTCATGTTGCACCCTCCGATATGGGCAAGGTAATCGGCAAACAGGGGCGTATCGCAAAGGCGATCCGCACTGTGGTAAAGGCTGCGGCTATGGAAGACAATAAGAAAGTGGATGTGGATATCATCTGAACAGAGAAGACGGCGCGGCAGTAAATGCGGGCGCCGTTTTTTATACGATAGGAAAGTTCATTTCCTGTCGTATAAAAAATGATTATGCGTACTCGCGCGCGGCGAAATTGTCGATGACGCGACCGCGCTCGACGCGGAGTGTGCGCCAAGGCGCACACCTATTTATTCGATAGGAACTTTCCTGATGGATAAAAGACACCCGAATAAAAACATATTTGAACGGGAGGAAGCTATGGAAGAAAGACTGCAGGTAGGCGTTATCGCATCTACTCATGGCGTGCGCGGCGAAGTGAAGGTGTTCCCCACTACGGATGACGTTCGTCGTTTTAAGAAATTGAAGGAAGTTATTTTGGATACCGGAAAGGAAACCTGTATCCTTGAAATTGAGCAGGTGAAATTTTTCAAGCAGTTTGCAATCCTGAAATTTAAAGGGATAGATACGCTTGACGAAGTGGAAAAATATCGAAAAAAAAGTCTGTATGTGACCCGTGAAAATGCAGTCCGCTTAAAGAAGGACGAGTATTTTATCGCAGATCTCATCGGGTTGAAGGTGTTTGGCGAGACGGGCGAAGAGCTGGGAGAGCTGGAAGATGTGATAGAGACGGGTGCAAATGATGTGTATCAGATTAAAATGAACGATGGCAGACAGCTGCTTTTGCCGGCGATACGTCAGTGTATTCTGGATGTGAACGTGGAAGAAGGATTCATGAAGATACACATTTTAGAAGGATTGCTGGACTGACAAATAGTCTGCCGGTGCAGCAGAATGTGAGGAGATATGCGGTTTCATATTTTAACATTATTTCCGGAAATGGTTTTGAACGGTCTTCAGACGAGCATTCTGGGACGGGCGTGCGAAAAGGGACTCATCAGCTTAAATGCGCTGAATATCCGGGATTTTACATTGGATAAGCACAATAAGGTGGATGATTATCCATACGGCGGCGGCGCGGGTATGCTTATGCAGGCGCAGCCTGTGTATGATGCGTGGAAAGCGGTCGAGGGAGAAAAAAAACGGGAAAAACCGCTGCGCGTATTGTACATGAGCCCGCAGGGAAAGCCTTTTTGTCAGGAGATGGCAAAGGAATTTGCAAAAGAAGAAGAGCTTGTATTTTTGTGCGGTCATTATGAGGGGATAGACGAAAGGGTATTGGAGGAGATCGTAACAGATCAGGTTTCTGTGGGCGATTATGTGCTGACCGGAGGTGAGCTTCCGGCAATGGTAATGATAGATGCGATTTCAAGGATGGTTCCGGGCGTATTAAAAAACGAAGAATCAGGTGTTACGGAATCGTTTCATGAAAATCTTCTGGAATATCCGCAGTATACACGTCCGGAGGTGTGGCATGAGAAGTGCGTTCCGCCGGTTCTTTTGTCGGGAGACCATGCTAAGGTAGACTTGTGGCGCAGGCAGAAAGCGGAGGAACGAACGAAGCTGTATCGTCCGGATTTATATGAAAAATATGATTTGGAAGGGCGTGCGCTGGAATATCTGAAGAGGGACAAAATCCTGCACATTGACATGATAGAGGATATCCGCAGAGGCAAGGCGCAGATGATGGCGGTGCGTGAGGACGGCGTGCTTTTGCAGGATAAGGACAGTGGAGTTTATATGATCACGGCGAGAACAAAAGATGCGGGCGAGCGTCTGCTTTCTTTGACAGAGCCGGAGAACGCGCAGTATACATGTCATCAGAAATTTGTAATGGAAAGCGTATGCGCACGTTTTTCCAAAACAAGGGTGAGCGAGTGCTGTCAGGTTGCCTATACGAGAAAAACACCGTTGGAAGAGCCGGAGGGCTTTGACATCCGGGTGTTGGACGAAAGCTTTGCCCAAATCGTGTCGGAGCATTACGGTCTTGCAGATGATGATGGATATGTGAAAGAAAGACTGGGAGCGGGAGTCGTTATCGGTGCTTTTGTGGACGGGGAGCTGGCAGGCTTTACGGGAATCCATTCGGAGGGGGCGATGGGGATGCTGGAGGTTTTTGAACCGTTCCGCAGGCGCGGCATCGCTTATGCGCTGGAAATCTGTCAGATAAACAGGGAGCTTGCAAAGGGTCATACGCCGTATGCGCAGATTTTTTCAGACAATGAGAAGTCCCTGGCGCTGCAGAAAAAAACAGGGCTCAAAATAAGCGGCGGCAGAGTGTACTGGATTTCATAAAAAATACTTGCAATACATAATAAATTATGGTATATTCTTAATGTTGCGAAAACAGGAGATGGTCCTCTGTTACGAAAGTACGTATTAAGAACATCCGGGAATCAGGAGGAAAAGCAATGAACGAAATTATCAGAGAGATCGAAGCTGCACAGTTAAAGGCTGAAGTACCTGCATTTGAGACAGGCGATACCGTTAGAGTATACGGCAAGATCAAGGAAGGCAACCGCGAAAGAATTCAGGTTTTTGAAGGCGTTGTATTAAAGAAGCAGGGCGGCAGCAACCGCGCTACTTTCACCGTAAGAAAGGCTTCTAACGGCGTAGGCGTAGAGAAGACCTGGCCTTTACACTCTCCCAACGTTGAGAAAGTAGAAGTTGTGAGAAAGGGTAAAGTAAGAAGAGCAAAACTGAACTACTTAAGAGACAGAGTAGGTAAGAGAGCTAAAGTTAAAGAGGTTGTAAAATAAAAAATGTTCACAAAAAGAGGGGCTCCGGTAATGGTAGCTCCTTTTTTGTCCAAAAGACAGGATATTTGTTGTTTCATGAAAGAGGATACTTTATGAGGAGACGACAGAGGGGACTGCAGTTTTACCGCAAAAAGAAAAAAATCAGTACGGCAGCGGTGCGTGAGTTTTTCAGCTGGGTCGTTCTCGTTGTACTGGCGGTTTTTCTGGCATTTATGGTGATATGGTCGGTAGGGCTCAGGACAAATGTGATAGGTGTGTCGATGGAACCGGGGTTGACAAACGGTCAGGGGATTTTGGTCAATCGGCTGGTATACCGCTTCTTTTCGCCACAGGCGGGGGATGTAGTCGTTTTTTTGCCGAATGGAAATGAAAATGCCCACTATTATGTAAAACGCGTTGTGGCGGAGCCGGGACAGATCGTGCTGATAAAAGACGGAATCCTATATGTGGACGGCGAGGCGGCAGGAGATGAGAGCATGGACCTTATCGCTTCGGCGGGGATTGCGGAAAATGAGATAGAGCTCGGAAAAGATGAGTATTTTGTTCTGGGAGACAACTGCAATAACAGCGAAGACAGCCGGTCCGCGAATATCGGACCTGTATCGGAAAGAACGATCGTCGGAAAGGCATGGTTTCATTTCGGAAATGCATCGGAGGGATGGGGGCTTATCAGATAAGCATCTCTCCCGGATTCATGATTATGTATAGAAGGAACGGGAAAAAATATGGTTTATCAGTGGTATCCAGGTCATATGACCAAGGCGCGCCGCGCAATGCAGGAGGACATCAAACTTATCGATTTGATCGTCGAGCTGGTAGATGCGCGCTGCCCGATGTCCAGCAGAAATCCGGACATCGATGAAATGGGAAAAAATAAGGCACGATTGATATTGTTAAACAAATCAGATCTGGCAGACCCTGCCGCAAATAAGGAATGGTGCAGCTATTTTGAGAAGCAGGGATTTTCTGTGCTGGAGATAAACGCAAGAAGCGGTGCGGGATTAAAGGCAATACAGGGCAAGGTGCAGGAGGCGTGTAAAGAAAAGATAGAACGCGACCGGAGAAGGGGGATATTGAACCGTCCCGTGCGTGCGATGGTGGCAGGAATCCCGAATGTGGGAAAATCCACATTTATCAACAGCTTTGCGGGAAAAGCCTGCGCCAAGACCGGCAACAAACCGGGCGTGACAAAAGGAAAGCAGTGGATAAGGCTGAATAAGAGCCTGGAGCTTTTGGATACACCCGGGATTTTGTGGCCGAAGTTTGAAGACCAGGCAGTTGGAGAGAGACTGGCGCTTATCGGTTCCATGAACGATGAGATATTGAATCGCGAAGAGATGTGCATGTCTTTGATAGGATTTTTGCAGGAACATTATCCTAAGGTTCTGGAAGAAAGATATCAGACCGGGCAGGAAGCATGCTCTGCGCTTTCAGTGCTGGAAGCGGTTTGTCAGAGCCGTCAGTGTCTGAAAAAGGGCGGCGATCCGGATTATGCGAGGGGAGCCGCGCTTTTGCTGGATGATTTCAGGAGCGGCAGACTCGGCAGGCTGACGCTTGAACGGCCTCAGGAAGGAAAGCAGGCATGAAACCAAAGCAGATTTTGAAAGAAGTTATCAGCACTATTTTGTATATTGCGGTCGTTCTGGCGGTGACATGGCTCATCATCACCTTTGTAGGACAGCGTACGCAGGTGAATGGAAGCTCGATGGAGCCGACTCTGAGCGATCACGATAATCTGATAGTCGATAAAATAAGCTATCGGTTCAAGGACCCTGAACGGTTTGATATCATCGTTTTTCCATTCCAGTATGAAGAGGATGTCTATTACATCAAACGTATCATCGGAATGCCGGGAGAGACCGTTTTTATCGATTTGGACGGCACTATATATATTGACGGAGAAGCGCTGCAGGAAAACTACGGCAGGGAAGTTATGCTTTCACCCGGGCGGGCAGGAGAGCCGATAACACTGGGTGAGGATGAATACTTTGTGCTGGGCGACAATCGCAATAACAGCTCTGACAGCCGCGACCCGAGCGTAGGAAATATCCACCGCGACCGGATTGTCGGGAAGGCATGGGTGCGGATATGGCCGTTTCATAAGTTTGGCGTGTTAAGGCATCAGTAAAGGTTTGCCGGACAAAAGCGGGAGGAATGAATGGAAAAGATAGGGGAGATAAAAGACCGATTTACAAAAGGGATAGAAGCTCTGAAAACGGCGTATACCATTACGGCGGCACAGGAGGCTGCAGCCTGTCTGGAGGAGCTGGAGGCTGTCTATGAAGCGGACGAAAGGAGCGGTGTGAAGACGCTGCTCCAAAGGTCGCAGAAACAGCGTCAGGCTGCAGAAGCGGAGCTGGAGCGCATCTATGCTTTAGAGCATTTTGAGCGGGAATACGGAAAAAGCGGAGTCGCGCTCGTGTGCGGGATAGACGAAGTGGGAAGAGGACCTCTGGCAGGCCCTGTAGTGGCAGGTGCGGTCATTCTCCCTCCGGATAGCCCGGTGCTGTATCTGAATGATTCCAAGCAGCTTTCGGCCAAAAAAAGAGAAGAGCTTTATGACGTCATCATGGACAATGCGGTGGCTGTAGGACTGGGATATGCGTCTCCTGAACGTATTGATGAGATAAATATCCTGCAGGCGACCTATGAAGCGATGCGGGAAGCTATCGGCAGGCTCGCGGCTCGCCCGGATGTTCTTCTGAATGACGCGGTGACGATACCTCAGGTGGACATCCGTCAGATACCTATTATCAAGGGCGATGCAAAGAGTGTGTCCATTGCGGCTGCGAGCATTGTGGCGAAGGTGACAAGAGACCGGATGATGGAGCAGTATGACGAGGTGTTTCCTGGATATGGCTTTGCACAGAATAAAGGATATGGGTCGGGGGAGCATATCGCAGCTCTGAAAAGGCTGGGACCGACGCCGATACACAGGAGGAGTTTTATCGGGAACTTTTTATGATATCGTAAAAAGTAAGCGGAGGGAATGAAAACTAAAATGAATACGCGACAGGCAGGCAATTTCTGGGAAGGAGCTGCCGCAGCTTATCTGGAGCGGGCGGGAGTGAGGATACTTGCGCGTAATTTCAGGTGCAGCCGGGGAGAAATCGACATCATAGGGTTTCACCAGGGCTGCCTTGTTTTTTTTGAGGTGAAGTATCGGAAAGATGACCGGTTTGGTCAGGCAGTGGAAGCGGTAGACATCAGAAAACAGGAAAGGATATGCCGCAGCGCGGATTTTTTCCTGTACGGACATCGGGAGTTTGCGGATACGGGAGTGCGGTTTGATGTGATCGCAGTCTGCAAAGACCGGGTCGAGTGGATACAGAATGCGTTTGATTACAGGAGGACAGGCGGATGGAACAGGCGGTAAAAATGCTTTGTCGTAAAAAAACAGATTATCCGAGGATGAAAGTTAGCCGGATGAAGGAAATGGAATATCTGACGTTTCCGATATTTGAGGAGACAAGGGCGGTGACTCATCTGGTCAGTACGAGGCTGGGGGGCGTGAGCACGGGAGACTGCGCTTCGTTGAATTTCAGCTATGTGCGGGATACGGATAAGGCAGCGGTGGATGAGAATTTCCGAAGGATGGCAGAGGTATTTGATGCGGAAATGGATGCTTTTGTCTGTTCTGACCAGACGCATACGACGAACGTGCGGCTGGTGACAGAGAAGGACCGGGGAAAAGGCGTGACAAGGCAGAGGGATTACAGTGATGTCGACGGACTTGTGACGGACGTGCCGGGGCTGATATTATCGACCTTTTATGCAGACTGTGTGCCGCTTTTGTTTTTTGACCCGATACACCGGGCAATCGGCTGTTCCCATTCGGGGTGGAGAGGGACAGTAGGAGAGATGGGAAGAGTGACGGTTGAGGCGATGGAAAAGTATTTTGGAAGCCATCCGGAGGATATTCTGGCTGCGGTGGGACCTTCCATTTGTCGGGACTGTTATGAAGTGGGAGAAGAGGTGGCAGAAGAATTTGAGAATCTGTTTTCAGGGGAAGCGGGAGAGGTTTTGACTGCAAAAGGAAACGGAAAGTATCTGCTCGATTTGTGGAAAGCAAATGAGAAGGTGCTCCTTTCTGCAGGAATCCGCAAAGAGCATCTGGCCGTGACCGATATCTGTACCTGCTGCAACTCTGAATACCTGTTTTCACATCGTGCAAGCCGGGGAAAAAGAGGAAATATCGGGGCATTTATCATGCTGAAACCGTAAGTTTATCCGCTGAAGGCAATCTTCATGAAAACTTAAGAATCTTTGAAACAGAGGCTTCATATTTTTCTGATTTAATGATATCAGGGGCAAAAGTCATGAAACACGACGTGCTTGCACGGGAGTGGTTCTATGACTTATTGACCCGCTCCAATATGAGGATAAAAGTGGAGCGTAAGCTCCGCGATATCCGAATATTGGGATGGATCGTGGGAGCGTGAAACGCGAAACAATCCATAGATATCGCCCTTGGGGGCAAAAGCCCCCAACATCATTTAATAGAAAATAACAGAAAAAGAGGGAGGTACTTATGACGAATATACTGGTATGTGATGACGACAAGGAAATTGTAGAAGCGATAGAGATATATCTTGTGCAGGAAGGTTATCATGTGATAAAGGCATATGACGGGGAGCAGGCGATACGAGCCCTGAAAGAAAATGATGTACAGCTTCTGATAATAGACGTGATGATGCCGAAACTGGACGGCATCCACGCGACGCTCAAAATCCGGGAGTACAGCAGTATCCCCATCATTATTCTTTCTGCAAAGTCGGAAGATGCGGATAAGATATTGGGGCTCAATATAGGCGCGGATGATTATGTGACGAAGCCGTTCAATCCGCTGGAGCTCGTGGCGCGGGTAAAGTCGCAGCTTCGGCGTTATACGAAGCTTGGCAATCTGAATGCGGAGAATAATTCGGTTTTCCGGGCGGGCGGCCTTGTGATAAACGATGATACAAAAGAAGTGACGGTAGACGGGGAGGCTGTGAAGCTGACGCCGATAGAGTACAATATTTTACTGCTCCTTGTTAAAAATCAGGGCAGGGTCTTTTCCATCAATCAGATTTATGAGAGTATCTGGGAAGAAGAGGCGATAGGAGCGGATAATACGGTGGCGGTCCACATCCGCCATATCCGTGAGAAGATAGAGATAAATCCGAAGGATCCCCGATATTTAAAAGTGGTATGGGGCGTGGGGTATAAGATAGAGAAGCAGGGGTGAGGAGTTTTCAGATGAAGCTGCAGGTGTTGGAAAAAAAGAAAAGAAAATTCTGGTTGGTTGTACATCGTTTTCTTGTGGCGGCGGCAGCGGTCATTCTTGTAGCGCTGTCCTGCAATTCCACGATCAGCGTGGCTATTAACGGACAGATCTATTCCCAGAGGATAAGCCTTTTTGAAAAAGGGGGAGCTTTTGAACAGTCTGCCCTTTTTAATGATATTCTGAAAGAAGAGCTGCATGGTACGGTTCGTCTGGCGGTCATCAGAAGCCAGCTGGAGACAGAGGGTTCTTACAACGGTCAGAAGAAGATAGATGTGGCAGGGTTCGCCCATCGTCAGGAGGAGGTGCCTGAAACAACGGTATCAGCGCCGTTTTATCTGGACGATCTGATAAAATGGGGAAATTACGGGTTTGTTTCGGAGAGCGTATATGGGACGGAAGAGGAACTCGATTCTTACTTTAAGTATGGTGCCAGCGCATTTTCCATACAGAGCGAGATGGCAAAAAAAGCATGGGGGAAAACTGCCCCGGAGATAGTTTCCGAGAGTATCATAGACGCGGCGAAGGAAGAGACGCTCTCCATGCGGATGATACGTGAGCTTCCGTCCAGCCGCAGCGATTATCACAAGATGGCGCAGGAGCTTGGAAAATACGTGGAGGATTCGGATATCATCGAATTAAACGTGCTCGTACCGCGCTATCTGTCTGCCGACGGGCTGGACCTTGCGGAATATGCTTCGACAGCGGAGGAATATGTGCAGCTGAGGGAGGACTTAAAGACTACGTCGAAGGAGCTGTTTTATAATTTCACGGAGTATTCCGGCAATAAAGGGGCTTATCTGGCGGATTCCTCCAATGTGCGATATTGTTTTCAGATGAATGTGGACGGGGAGCCCCGGTGCTTTACCAATCTGGAAGAAAATCTATCAGACCTGAAAATAGAAGAGATTACAGCTATGTTTGAAGAGTTCGGCAGCTATATGTATTACAATGCGGACCGGGCGGAGATGACCACGAATACGGGACTGACGGCGGATGAGATGAAAATGGAGCTGGGCTATTATCAGTATGCGTTCGGGGATAATACGCGGATATGGGTTGCAGTGGATACTTCCTATCCGGTTCAGGACGGGTTTTGGACGGCAAAGGAAGCGTATGACCGGCTGATGCCGTATTATGGTTATCTGGCGGGGGCGTGTGCAGTCCTGCTCGGGTTGTCGGTATGGATTTTTGTATTTTTGACAAAGTTTGAAGGCAGGATATTTTTACCGGCAGGAGGCTGGGATATCGCTTTAAAGCGCTGCGACCGGATACCTACGGAACCGTTTTTTGTTTTGGGAGCCGGTTCGGCGGCAGGCTTTGCAGGGCTTTGCTATCTGGCGTTTGTGTTCTGTCAGGGAACGATAGAAAATGTGATACACAGTGTCTGGCTTCCATTTGCAGCGGGGGCAGCCGCGTTCGTGGCGGACGACCTGTGCATGTTTGTATATCTGAGCTTTGTCCGCAGGGGCAAGGCGCATACGCTTTGGAAAAATTCCCTGATCCTGCGGGGGGGACGAAAGCTCAAAAGAGGAATGCTTGCATTATACGACAACAGCCATATTCTGGTGAGAGCGCTTCTGCCGTTTATATTGCTTTTAACGCTGAACCTGGTGCTGGGCGGCTGCGGTGTTGCAGGGATACTTATAGCCGCAACTGTGGATGTGGCGGCGATACTCGTGCTGTATTCTTCCAAAAAGACACGGCAGGGAATCGTTGACACGGCAGTCCGGATCGGACGCGGCGACCTGGATATGAAAGTAGATCTAAGAAAGCTCCATGGTGAGAACAGGGAGCTGGCGGAGGCAGTCAACGGCATCGGCGACGGCATCAAGACGGCTGTGGAGAAGAGCATGAAGGATGAGCGTTTAAAAGCCGACCTGATAACAAATGTTTCTCATGATATCAAGACACCGCTGACCTCTATCATCAATTTCGTGAGTCTGCTCAAGCGGGAGAAGATTGAAAATGAACGCGCCCGGGGGTATATAGAGGTGCTGGATGCAAAATCCCAGCGTTTAAAGCAGTTGACGGATGATCTGGTGGAGGCATCGAAGATAAGCTCCGGAAATATCTCGCTCCAGTGGGAACGGCTGGATTTCAAAGAGCTGGTCAATCAGACGTGCGGAGAGTTTGCGGATAAGTTTCAGGAAAAATGTCTGGAGATGGTCGTGAGTCTGCCGGAGGGACCGGTATGTATCGAGGCAGATTCCCGGCGCCTGTGGCGGGTAGTGGAAAATCTGTTTTCCAACGCTTACAAATATGCGCTGGAGGGAACGCGGGTCTATCTGGATATCAAGCGGATTACGGAGAACGGACAGGAGTATGCGGTTTTTTCCATGAAGAATATTTCAGCCCAGGCGCTGAACATCCGGGCGGAGGAGCTGACAGAGCGTTTTATCCGGGGAGACATTTCCAGAAGTACGGAAGGGAGCGGTCTGGGACTCTCTATCGCCCAGAATCTGACGCAGCTTCAGAAGGGGCGGTTTGATATTTATCTGGACGGCGACCTGTTCAAGGTGATGGTGACGTTCCCGACAATCAAAGCGGCAGGGGAAGAGTGAGGTTTTACCGTTTCTGCGAGGCAAAGAGAAGTTTGTTTGGGCTTTTTATCCGCTAAAAGCAACAGTTGGAAAAAGAAAGAGGATGATGGAAAAATCCTTGACGGGCATGGTACAATAAGGGGATTATCATGAAGAAAGGTGTATTCCCCATGAAAAAGGATCAGGATGAGCTTCAAAAAGATATGCTGGAAACGGCGTGCCGCCTGTTGTCAGGCGACGGGCTGATGGTCGTTTGCGCCCTGTATCGGAAAAGTATGACGCTGCCGCAGCTTTGCCGGTGGACAAAAGACTGTCCGGAAGAACGGATGTGTCAGACATTGGGGCAGCTGGAAAAAAGCGGTATCATATGCCGGGATGCGGAAGAAGAGGGAACAGGAGAGTTCGGGGAAAACGTTCGCTGGCGGCTGACAGAGCTGGGAGGAGAGCTGGAAGAAGTATTTACCGGACTGGAGCGGTTTGGGCGTCTATATGAAAGGCTTTTGCAGCTTGGGATTGATGTACGGGAAGAAAATGAAGGAAGGTGGGGTGCAGCAGAATCTCCGGAGCAAAAGGGGCGGGCAGAGGAAAAAGAGACTGAAGCGAAAGCACTCCGGATAAAGGAAACAAAGGAAGAGTGCGAGCGGCGGCATGGCTGGGAAGAAAGCAATGGGCAGTTTTTATTCCGAAATCCTCATCAGGGATATGAGGACTGGTATTTTTACGGGAGGATATCCGGGGAAACGGCGGCAGTCTATCTGGTCACGGGTGAGGAATATGAAAAAATGCGGGAATATATGTTGTTGGGAAAAAATGCGGCCGATGCGGGGAGCAGTCTGTATCTGAAGATTGAAATGAAAGCAGCGGATATTGCGCCGCAGCAGGAAGCCTTTTATGTGCGCGCGGAGGATATGGTCATACAGGAATCCGTGCGGGAAGTTTAAAAGCTGTAAAAAGAGAAAGTCCGGCGGGACAGAACAATGGTCTGTTTCCGCCGGAAAGGCAGCCATACTCAGGATTTTTTGGATTTTGTCCGGGAAGCAGTCCTTATCGTGACGGCATTTCCCCGCACCATGATATTTTCCATGCTGCGCAGGAAGCTGGAAAAACGGCTGTATCCGTAATCCTTTAAATCAAAGGAAGGATACTTCTTTTTGAGATGATCGTAGATGACGGAGAGATTGTCGATGGAGCCTCCGTTTTTTTCGATGAGGGCGGTGACCGCCTTCTGCATCTCAGTCATATTGTCCAGTTCACGGACGCACACATAATAAGAAGAATTTTCTTTGGAAAGCTCCAGCTTGGAGCATTTATCACGGATAAAGGTCAGAAGCTTGGTATAGCCGTAGTTGCGGACGTCGAAGTCCGTGAACTTGCTGTTTAAGCGGCTCCCTATTTCGCCCATGTAGGTCGGTTTTCCCTTATTCTCATTATCGTTGATGATCGAAATGATCGCTTCTTCGATGTCGCTGATAGATGTGACAAAATCTGTTTTTGAGCTGCGCTCCGAAGCCAGCACCTCATGCAGACCGGATGAAGAAGCCGAAACACTGGCTTCATAGATGAGGTTTAAGTGAATAAATTTGTTGCAGGCTTTCGTGAGGGCGGCGGGAGTTTTGGATTCTCCCATGCCGATGACATACATGTTCGCCTCGCGCAGACGCATGGCAAGACGGGTAAAATCGCTGTCGCTGGTGACGAGGCAGAAGCCGTTGACATTGCCGGAATACAGGATATCCATGGCGTCGATGACCATCGTCATGTCGGAAGAATTTTTCCCGGAAGTATAGTCAAATTGCTGGATAGGTGTGATGGAATTGTCCAGCAGGATATTTTCGTTCCAGCCGTTGTTTTTGCTCCAGTTGCCGTAAATGCGGCGGTATGTTGCAAAGCCGTAGGTCTCTATTTCATTAAAAATGATGGAAGCATAGCGGGAGCTGACATTTTCGGAATCGATCAGCACTGCTATCTGCATTTTCGGTTCGGTAGTCTCCATAATGTATTTATCTCCATTTCATTCAGAATTCTGTTTTTCTTTTTTGGAATATCTTAGTTTTCAGTATACCCTCTTTGGGAAAAATTTGCAAAAGGAAAAAGTTTTATTCCGGGAGATGATTTCTTCCTCAGAATATCCATATATTCCATAAAAACACGACTTTATGAAAAATATAATAAATAATATGTCATATATACTTGACATGCGAGGAGGCAGGAAGTACAATACAGATAATTCCCAAAGAGACAGGAGGCATATGCGGTGGGAAAAAATAAAAGGATGAAGATAGCCAGGGTGGAGAAAGATTTGTCTCAGGAGCAGCTTGCGGAGCTGGTCGGCGTGAGCCGGCAGACGGTCAGCATGATAGAATCGGGAAAATTCAACCCCTCTCTTCAGCTGTGTCTGTCTATCTGCCATGCGCTGGGACGTACGCTGAATGAATTGTTCTGGGAGGAGATGGAGTCTTGAAGAAATATTGGAAGAAGAAAATTGATGAGCGTCAGGAGGCGGATTTAAGGCGCGTGGAAAGCTATGGATACTGGATCGCATTCTGGCTGCTTTTGGCATCTGTGCTCATGAAGAGTGTGATTTTAAGCAGACCGCGGACAGAGTGGTTTACGGAATGGCTTATTTTTATAATTCTGGCGGTCTATGGTGTTGTCGCCTTTGCCAAAATCGGCGTATGGACGGAGTTTTCCGTGAAGCCGACCCTTATTTCGAGCGCGGGGAGCAGCCTGCTGGGCAGTCTTGCATTTTCTGCCCTGTTTACGGCGGGCTCATGGCTTCGGTCCGGAAAGACGATGGAATGGGACAGGATGCTTATGCTGTTCATTTCATGGCTTATAGGATTATTTGTCGTGCTGTTTGCCACGTTTTTAGCGCTCATGTGGGTCTACAGGATAAGAGACAGGCGGATGCAGAAGAAAATGGATGAAGAACTGGAGGAAGATGATGATGAAGAACTGTAATAAAAAGCTGGCGGTTTTCTTTGCGGCAGCATTCGGGCTGCCGGTCATTCTGGGGATATTTATGGGCGTCGCTTTTTACGGCGGGAAGGATGTGAGCGCCTTTCCGCTGACATGGATGTGTCTGCCTGCATCAGGGGTGATGCTCGGCAGCCTTTTATGCCGGGATAAGGAATCGGAGAAGGCGCCTTTGCCGAAAGCGTTTTATATCACGTTTCTGGTGATGACAGCCCTGCTCGTACTCGTATGTGTTGCAGGAAGCTTTGCGCCGATAAATACGATGCTCGTAACGAATCAGGTCGTGATACTCGGCTCGCTAGTCTGTCTGATAGAGCTGGCAGTATTAAAAAGGGAACGCCGCAGGGAATGGGGACTGTCCCTGACAGTAAACTGGAAAAAGGCTCTGGCAGGAGTCGGGGCGTTTATCGTACTTTATCTGGGGCTGACAGGTCTCAGCGTTCTGGCATCGTGGGCGATGGGAGAAGATATTTCATCCTATCAGCTGAATCCGATGCTGTGGATGTGGGTCACTATGGTACTGCCGCTGAATTTTGTTTTGTCGTTTACGATGTTTTTGGGGGAGGAATATGGCTGGCGTTATTATCTGCAGCCTGTTCTTCAGGAGAAGCTCGGGCTTCGCAGAGGCGTGATAGTCCTCGGCCTTTTATGGGGAATATGGCATCTTCCTATCAATTTGTTTTATTACAGCCCTGAGACGAGCCTGCAGAGTATTTTGGGACAGCTTGCAGTCTGCGTCAGCTTTGGTGTTTTCTTCGGCTGGGTATATATGCGCACGAAAAATATATGGGCGGTGACGCTGATACATTTCCTGAATAACAACCTTGGGATGGCGCTGTTTCAGGTGTCCGCCGAAGGTGTGGAATGGACATGGGGCGGACTGTTTTTATCGGCGGCGATGTATCTGGGAATATTTCTGCCGTTCCTTCTGACGAAGGAGTATCGCGGGGAAGGGAAAGCGTGAGATATTGCTTTTTAGGATATGCTGCTATGCATTCCCGGAGGGAAGGTGTCAGTATGAATCAATATTGCGTATATCTTCTTTCCAGAAATGATGCGCTATTATCGAAATAAAGGTAATCTGACATAAAAAGCGACCGCATGAAGCTTCATACAGAGGTTTCGTGCGGTCGCTCTTTTATTTTATTATCGGAATTGCCTTGATGAACAAGAGGATTCCCTGTTTTTACAGGTAATTTTCCCTCTTGTTGTATTTTTCCAAAATCGTGCGTATCTTCTCGGTAGGAGTAAGCACGTTGGTCAGGGAAACATCGTGGTTCATGAAGTCGATAATAGATGCCATGAATTTGCTCATATCCGCTTCGATATAATAGGGGCGGGAGAGCAGTTCAGGAATCTGGTAGGTTAAGTTGGTCGTGATGACTTTATCAAACCATCCCTTTTCATAAGCGTCATCAAAAGCGCTCATACCATCGGTGAACAGGCCGAAAGTAGTACAGATGAAGACGCGGCGTGCGCCCATCTCTTTTAACTGGCGGGCTGTGTCAAGCATACTGCCGCCGGAGGAGATCATGTCGTCGATGATGACGATATCCTTGCCTTCGATATTGTCGCCTAAGAATTCATGTGCAACGATAGGGTTTTTGCCATTGATGATGGTCGAATAGTCGCGGCGTTTGTAGAACATACCGATATTAACGCCGAGTACATTCGCAAAGTAGGTCGTACGGTCAAGGGCGCCTTCATCGGGGCTGATAACGATGATGTGGTCTTTGTCCACGATAAGATCAGGTACATTGTCCAAAAGGGCGCGCATGAACTGATAGGGGGGCGTAAAGTTATCGAAGCCGCACAAGGGAGCCGCATTCTGGACGCGGGGGTCGTGTGCATCAAAGGTGATGAAATTGGTAACGCCCATATCTGCAAGCTCAGTCAGTGCATAGGCACAGTCCAGGGATTCACGTCCGCTCCTTTTATGCTGTCTGCCTTCATATAAAAAGGGCATGATAACAGAAATACGTTTCGCTTTTCCTTCGACAGCAGCTATCATTCTCTTCAAATCCTGATAATGATCATCGGGGGATTTGTGGTTTGTGTAACCGTTTAAATTGTAAGTAAGGCTGTGATTGCAGACATCAACAAGGATGTACAGGTCCGTTCCACGGACGGATTCGTTCAGACAGCCTTTGCCTTCTCCGCTCCCAAAGCGCGGGCAGTAGGCATCTACCAGATAATTGTCCTCGATATAACCGCGGAACGCGGGGTCGTCATGCGAGGAATTCCGCATATTCCTGCGGAAGGACACAAGATAATTGTTAACGCTGCGTCCCAGCTTTTCTGCGGAGTCCAGTGCAATGATCTTTAAAGGACCAACGGGAAGCGCGTTTTCAAGTTCGCGTAAATTCGGCATAATTTTCTCCTCCATCTTCTACATTTATATCATTCGCACGCGATGCCGTCAAGGGGGGATGGAAATTTGTCATGACAGAGCGGATTTTTTCTGATAGAATAGAAATATCGGCAGGGGGAGCAGGAGCTTTCCCGCGGTTATTTGTGCCGGAGCGTCACAAATAACCCTTATGGCAGAAGCGGAATCCCCATTGTGATTTCTCTTCGCCCGTCATTTACGTTCCGGAATGGGGATTGACTATGAGAGAAAAAGGACATTTAATAAAAACGGTACAGCCGGGGAGCATCGCAGAAGAAATGGAGATAGAAGCGGGCGACAGGCTGCTTGCCATAAACGGTGAGGACGTTGAGGATATTTTTGATTATCAGTATATGATACAGGACGAATATGTGGAGGTGACGATATCCAAGCCTTCCGGCGAGGAATGGATTTTGGAGATAGATAAGGAATATACGGAGGATCTGGGAGTAGAGTTTGAGAATGGTCTGATGGATGATTACCGTTCCTGCACGAACAAGTGTATCTTTTGCTTTATCGACCAGATGCCGAAGGGAATGCGGGATACGCTTTATTTTAAGGATGATGATTCGCGGCTTTCTTTTCTTCAGGGTAACTATGTAACGTTGACGAATATGTCAGAGAAGGATGTGGAGCGGGTCATCAAATATCATATGTCGCCGATCAATATCTCTTTCCAGACCACAAATCCGGAGCTGCGCTGTAAGATGCTGCACAACCGTTTTGCGGGGGATGCGCTCAAAAAGGTGGACCGTTTTTTTGAGGCGGGTATTGAGATGAACGGGCAGATAGTTTTGTGCAAGGGGGTAAACGATGGGGCAGAGCTGGAGAGGAGCCTGTCGGACCTGACTAAATATCTGCCGCATCTGCGCAGCGTTTCGGTCGTTCCGGTCGGACTGTCAAAGTATCGGGAAGGGTTATATCCACTGGAACCTTTTACAAAAGAAGATGCGGAAAAGGTACTGGATACGATCCATGCATGGCAGGAAAAGGTCTTTCCAAAATACGGGCTGCATTTTGTGCATGCCAGCGATGAGTGGTATATCCTTGCAGGCAGGGATGTGCCCGAGGAAGACAATTATGATGGATATCTGCAGCTGGAAAATGGCGTCGGCATGGTACGGCTTTTGTGGGAGGAGTTTATGGATTCGCTCCGTCAGCTGAAGGAGAACGGCGCGGTGGAGCGCTGGAACGGGCGGAAAAGAGAAATTTCAACAGTGACGGGACGTATCGTATATCCGTATATCTATCGGATGGCGAAGCTGATGGAGGAAACGTTTCCGGGACTGCGTGTGCATGTCAATGCGATCCGCAACGACTTTTTCGGGGAGCGCATCACGGTGACGGGGCTTTTGACAGGGCAGGATATTATAGCCCAGTTAAAGGATACCAGGCTGGGAGAAGAGCTGCTCCTGCCGCAAAATGTGCTCAGGAGCGGTGAGAGGGTGCTTTTGGATGATTATACGGTTGATGATATCTCTGATGCTTTACAAGTGCCGGTGAATATTGTAAAATCAAGCGGATATGATTTTACGGAAAGCCTGTTGGGAGAGTTTTAGGACAGGCAGGAAACAAAAAAGCCGCTCGTGCGGCGGAAAGAGGTAAGAATGTCAGGAAGAAAAGGCAGACCCATTGTAGCGGTGGTAGGCAGGCCAAACGTTGGAAAATCCACCCTGTTCAATGCGCTTGCAGGTGAGATGATTTCTATTGTAAAAGATACGCCGGGTATTACAAGAGACCGGATTTACGCAGATATCACGTGGCTGGATAAAAGTTTTACATTGATAGATACGGGCGGTATCGAGCCGGATTCTGGCGATATCATTTTGTCCCAGATGAGGGAGCAGGCCCAGATAGCCATCGATACGGCGGACGTTATCCTGTTTATGGTGGATGTAAAACAGGGGCTTGTGGATGCGGATTCCAAGGTGGCGGACATGCTGCGCCGTTCCCATAAACCGGTGGTGCTCGTTGTCAATAAGGTAGACAGCTTCCAGAAGTACATGGCGGATGTTTATGAGTTTTATAATCTGGGTATCGGCGATCCGTGGCCTATCTCGGCGGCCAACCGTATGGGTATCGGCGATATGCTGGATGAGGTGGTGCGGCATTTTCCGGAAGATGCGGATACGGATGAAGAGGATGACCGTCCCAGGATTGCAATCGTTGGAAAGCCGAACGTGGGCAAGTCTTCTCTTATCAACCGTCTGATAGGAGAAAACCGCGTGATAGTTTCAGATATTGCGGGAACGACGCGGGACGCGGTGGATACGGAAGTGGTCCATAACGGCAGAGAGTATATTTTTATCGACACGGCAGGACTGCGCCGTAAGAATAAGATAAAAGAAGAACTGGAGCGCTATATGATAGTGCGTACGGTCAGCGCTGTAGAACGGGCGGATGTAGTCGTGCTGGTTATTGACGCGACGGAAGGTGTGACCGAGCAGGATGCCAAGATAGCCGGAATCGCACATGAACGCGGCAAGGGTATGATAATCGCGGTGAACAAGTGGGATGCTCTGGAAAAAGACGACAAGACGATTTATCGTTTCCAGGAGAAGATACGCAACATCCTGTCCTTTATGCCGTATGCGGAGATGATATTTATTTCCGCGCTGACGGGGCAGAGACTGCCGAAGCTGTTTGAAACGATAGACGCGGTTATTGAAAACCATGCTCTGCGTGTGGCAACGGGCGTGTTAAATGAAATCATGGCGGAGGCGGTGGCGCTGCAGCAGCCCCCTACAGACAAAGGAAAACGCCTGAGACTTTATTATATTACCCAGGTTGCGGTAAAGCCGCCCACCTTTGTTATTTTTGTCAATGACAAGGAACTGATGCATTTTTCGTATACGAGATATATCGAAAATAAGATACGGGAAGCATTTGGCTTTCGCGGGACGCCCCTGAAATTCATTATCAGGGAGAGGAAGGAGAATAACTGAGATGGAACGTCTGGCTGCTTTGGCGATCGGATATGTATTCGGTCTGTTTCAGACCGCATATATTTACGGGAGGCTGAAAGGGATCGATATTCGTCAGTACGGAAGCGGTAATGCAGGTACGACCAATACCCTGCGTGTACTCGGTACAAGGGCGGGCCTGATTGTTCTGGTGGGTGATATTCTAAAATGTATTCTGGCGATCGTGACCGTGCGGCTTCTGTTTGCGGACGGTCATACGGATACTTATTATCTGCTGGCGATGTATGCGGCTCTCGGTGCGATACTGGGGCATAACTATCCGTTTTATCTGGGATTTAAGGGCGGAAAAGGCATTGCAGCGACGGCGGGGCTGATACTGGCTATTCATCCGGCGTATATCCCGATGGGAGTACTGATATTTTTTGGTATCTTCTTTACCACGCATTATGTGTCTCTCGGGTCTTTGCTTGTATATGCAGGATTTTTGGTGCAGACAGTCGTGATGGGACAGATGGATGTATTCCAGATGCCCGCCGGTCACAGGGCAGAGATGTATGCAATCGCTGTTTTTCTGACTGTGATGGCATATTGGAAGCATCGTGAGAATATCAAGCGTCTGGCATCCGGTACGGAGCGGAAAACCTATCTTCTGAAAAAGAATAAAGAAGCGCTGGAACGGAGGTAAAAATGGCAAAAATAGGTATGATCGGAGCGGGGAGCTGGGGTATTGCGCTTACATGGCTTCTGACAAATAACGGACATCAGGTAACAGTGTGGAGCGCACTGGAGGATGAGATTAAGATGCTTTGCGAAAAACGCGAACATACATCCAAGCTTCCGGGCGTACTCCTTCCGGAGAGCGTCAGCTTTACAACAGAGCTTGAGAAAGCGGTTGTAGGTATGGAGCTGTTAGTTCTGGCAGTTCCCTCGCCGTTTGTAAGGAGCACTGCTCATCAGTTAAAGGATATCGCAGAAGAAGGCCAGATAATCGTCAATGTAGCAAAAGGAATCGAAGAAAAGACGCTGATGACTCTTTCTGAGGTGATAGAGGAAGAAATCCCGCAGGCTCAGGTTGCGGTATTATCAGGGCCGTCCCATGCGGAGGAAGTCGGAAAAGGGGTGCCGACGACTATCGTTGCGGGAGCAAAAACAAAAAAAGCCGCAGAAAAGATTCAGAATATTTTTATGAGCCCTGTATTCAGGGTATATACAAGCCCGGACGTGTTGGGGATAGAGCTGGGAGCTGCGTTGAAAAACGTGGTGGCTCTGGCAGCCGGTATTGCGGACGGCTTAGGCTACGGCGATAATACGAAGGCGGCGCTTATTACGCGGGGCATTACGGAGATATCGCGGCTGGGAATGGCAATGGGCGGAAGAAGAGAGACTTTTTTCGGGCTGTCCGGAATCGGCGATCTGATCGTTACCTGTGCCAGTATGCATTCCAGAAACCGGCGGGCAGGTATTCTGATAGGTCAGGGACATACGATGGAAGAGGCGATGGAAGAAGTAAAGATGGTCGTAGAGGGCGTCTATTCTGCCAGGGCTGCAGTTGGACTGGCGGAGAAATATCAGGTTTCCCTGCCTATCATTGAACAGGTCAATCAGGTGCTCTTTTACGGAAAACCGGCTGCGGACGCAGTAGGGGAGCTGATGCTGCGCGATAAGAAGATAGAGATAACTGATACGGAGTGGGAGCAGTAAAAGGCTGTGGCAGGCTGTCAAGCTGCTGCAGAAGGAGGGGCTTATGAAAATCAGGTGCAGCCGGTGCGGAAAGCGCTTTGATGCGGACGTTTACAGCGGTCTGTGTCCGAAGTGCGGCGCTTACAACGGCAAACATATGGCGGGGTATGAAGAGGCGGTAAACGAAAGGGAGAAGACGGAAAAAACGTGGCGGCAGGAGCAGCAGAAGGCGGAACAGGCTGTTTCGGAAAGCCGCAGCAGGACGGATATCCCGGAGAAGCCAAAGGCTGCAAAGCAAACGGCGATAAAACAAAAAGCGGGCGCGGAGGGAGCATGGAAAATGCTCGCAGCAGCTCTGCTCATCCCCATTGCGGCGGCGCTCGTGTTCCAGATATGGAAGAACATCTATTTTCAGGAGAGGATATCTGCGGCGGAAAATATTGTCCGGGAATCAGGGGATGCAGAGGTAACCGTGATAGAAGGCGGAAATGTGGAATCCCCGATTTATACGGCGGTGCTCGGGATGGAGCAGTTTTCGTCGGATGAGGTGCCGGAGGGATGGCATCTGGAAGGAATCTGTATAGCGTCTTCCAGCAACGGGTATAATTCCAGGGAGCAGATCAATGACCTGCAGCTGGGCTATGAGGTCGGGGATGAAGTCTTTTATCAGAAGACTGTCAGCCGGTACGATTTAGAATATATGATAGACGACTGGGGAATAGATGCGAATGAGATTTTGAGCGAATTCGATTTTAATTATGGAGAATCGCTCGGATATCTGATATTTATGGTCAGAGACGGCGCAGAGAACAGAGAGCTGATACTGGAGCTGGACGACGGCATATCCGGCAGTGTGAGTCGTCAGGTCAGCATTGCACTGGATGATGTGGAGTGGTTTGTGCCGGAGAGCGGGGTGGAGGAATGAAGGACGGAACTGTAAAAAAAATCGTCTGTGGAATCGTTCTGGGTATATCGATCCTGTTTACGCTGGTCGGATTTTCTGCAAATGTGACGGAGCAGAAGCGCTTTACAGGTTACAGCGTAAGCCCGTTGGTCGCGAAAGCTTCAAAAGCAGAACTGCTTTCTGACGAGAGGAAGAAAGAGTTTGAAGGACTTGATTATGAGTCAGAGGATATGAAGATATATGAGGTACATATCGAATATGAAAATATATCTGATTATACATGGAATAATATCAATCTGACAGCAGGGTCGGGTAATGGCGGTTATGTAAAGATGCTTCGGCGGAAGGAGAAACAGAGACTTGCCGATGCAGAGCGGGAAGGACAGGTTATTCCGGCAGGGAAGACAGGTACGGTTGTATGTTATCTGGCGGCAGAGCCCGATACTTCCCGGGTAATGATAGAAGAGTATGGGGAGCTTCTGGATGAAGAAAATAACCGCGTGATGGTAAATCTGCCGTTTGAAACCGGTGATACAGCGGTCTGGACAGCAGAATAAAAAGATGTGTGTACAGATTGAGCGATTCAGCCCGGCTGGAGAGGGTTTCTTTCCAGACCGGGCTGTTATGCATATATTTTTGGATTCAGCGGATTGCTTCCACGATAGCGCGAGTCGTTTTCGGCTTGTTCATGGAGTAAATATGGATGCCGTCGGCTCCATGGCGTTTTAAATCCAGAATCTGTCCGACAGCATAGTCGATGCCGGCTTTCCGCATATCTTCCGGGGTGTCTCCATAAGAAGCAATGAGATCTGCCAGCTTTTTGGGAACAGAGGAACCGGACAGGCTCACAGTCGTTCCTAATTGTTTTGCGGAGGTGATAGGCATTATGCCGGCACAGACGGGAAGCGTGATGCCAGCTTTTTCTTTTTTTTCAAGAAAGCGATAAAAGAGATCGTTTTCAAAAAAGAGCTGGGTGATGAGAAACTGTGCTCCGCAAGCTTCCTTTTCCTTTAAAAAGCGGATATCCTCATCCAGCGAGGACGCCTCGAAATGTTTTTCCGGATAGCAGGCGCCTGCAATTTCAAAATCCGTATTTTCTTTGAGAAATGCAGTCAGGTCAGAAGCGTGGGCAAAGGCGCGGCTTTCAAATTGGGCGTCATCCATCCAGGAGGGGCGGTCTCCGCGTAATGCAAGGACATGACTTAAATGTTCCTGTTTCATGGCGTCTGCCACGGCAAGGATATCTTCCTGTGAGGAGCCCACACAAGTCATATGGGAAACTGCAGGAATCTGCAGTTTGTTCTGGATAAAGGATGCCAGCTCGACAGTCCGTTTGGATCGGCTTCCGCCGGCTCCGTAGGTGACGCTGATAAAATCAGGAGAAAGCTCTGCCAGCTGTGTTAAAATACTTTGGGCATTTTCAAATTCCTCTTCCTTTTTGGGAGGGAATACTTCAAAGGAAAGCGTTTGCTTTCCGGAATCAAAAAGTTGTCTTACCATAGATGTTGTTCCTCATAAATTCTTGATTTTAAAACGTGAATATCGTAACATATAACTATGCGCAGTTCAAGCGCGGCAAAAGGAGAAATTTTTATATGAGCGAATCTTTTAACAGTACGAAGCAGTATGTGGCCAGCAGAGAGCTGATGGATAGTGTAAACGTGGCGATAGCACTGCAGAAGCCTTTGCTGATCAAGGGAGAGCCGGGTACCGGAAAGACGATGCTGGCAGAAGCCGTTGCACAGTCCCTCGGAAAGAGGCTGGTTATCTGGAACATCAAATCTACGACAAAGGCGCAGGATGGTCTGTATATGTATGATACGATCCAGAGGCTCTATGACGGGCAGTTCGGGGAAGAGGGCGTAGACGACATCGCGCGCTATATCAAGCTCGGAAAGCTGGGAGAGGCTTTTGATTCAGATGAGCAGGTCGTTCTTTTGATAGATGAGATAGATAAGGCGGATCTGGAATTTCCCAACGATCTTCTCTGGGAGCTGGACCAGATGGAATTTTATATCCACGAAACGAAGCGGACGGTCAAGGCAAAGCAGCGCCCTATCGTTATCATTACATCAAATGCGGAAAAAGAGCTTCCGGACGCATTTTTGCGCCGCTGTATTTTCCATTATATCGATTTCCCGGATGAGACACTGATGGAAGATATCGTAAAGGTACACTTCCCCAATGTGGAAGAAAATCTGTTAAAGGAAGCGATGAAGGTCTTTTATGAGATCAGGAGCTTCCGGGATATCCGCAAAAAGCCGAGCACATCCGAGCTGATAGACTGGATAAATGCGCTGCAGATAGGCGGGATTTCTGCGGAGCGTTTAAAAGAGCTTCCGTTCGTAGGCGTTATCGTCAAAAAGGACGAGGATCTGGAAACAGTGCGTCACAAAATGGCATAAATGAGGGTTGCCTATGTTTACACAATTTTTTTATACCTGTAAGGCAAAAGGGCTTAATGTGAGTCTGGGAGAATGGCTGACACTTCATGAGGCGTTGGATAAAGGGCTTGCCGGGGGCAGTCTGACGCAGTTTTATTATCTGGCGCGGATGATACTTGTGAAAAGCGAGACGGAGTTCGATAAGTTCGACCAGGCGTTTGAGGAATGCTTTAAAGGTATCCAGACAGAAAATGAGATTACGGCGCAAATGCTTCGATGGCTGGACAAGTCCGATATGGAGGAGCTGGCGCACGAGGAGGCGCGCAAGGCTCTGAACGAGGGCGAGGACCTTCAGATAGATAAGCAGGATGTGGAAGAAAAGTTTAAGCAGCGTCTGCGGGATCAGGACAGCGAACATAACGGAGGAAGCTTCTGGATTGGAACGATGGGAAAGACTTCCTTTGGAAATATGGGCGGAAACGTGGGAGGCGTGCGCGTAGGCGGAAAAACAGGCTACCAGTCGGCTTTTGCGGTTGTCGGAGCGCGCAAGTACCGGGATTTCAGGGACGACAGGATGCTGGATAACAGGCAGTTTCAGCTGGCATTCAGAAGACTGCGACAGTTTTCTACGAAGCTGGATGTCCCGAGAACGGAGCTGGATATCCCGGGAACGGTCGATAAGACGTGTAATAACGGAGGATGTCTGCAGATAGTGATGGAAAAGCCGCGGAAAAATTCCGTAAAGCTTCTTCTCCTTTTTGATTCGGGCGGAACGATGATACCGTTTTCCTCGTTGATGAATGAGCTGTTTCAGGCAGTAAACAAGTCGAATCATTTTAAAGATGTGAAATGCTATTATTTTCATAATTGTATTTATTCCAAACTGTATAAGACGCCGGAATGCGAAAACGGCGACTGGGTCGATACGGAATGGGTGTTCCGTAATTTGGACAGCGATTATAAGGTTATCATCGTGGGAGACGCGGCGATGGCGCCGGAGGAACTGTATTCGGATACGGGTAATTACCGGGGGCCAAACGGCGGATTGTCGGGATGGGAATGGTTAAGGCTTATGAAACGCCATTACAAAAAAATCATCTGGTTAAATCCCAAGATGGCGCCGGGGCGCGCTCCGTGGAGGGAGGCAGAAACGGCGATAAAGGATCTTTTGCCAATGTATAAGCTTACGGTAGAGGGACTCAACGAGGGAATGATACGGCTGATGAATAACCGGAGAGATTGAAAACACGACATGAAAAGGAGGCAGCGGCAATGAAACTGGAAACATTGATGAGCATGAAAGAGCGCAGAAGCGTGCGCGCTTACCAAAAAGAACAGATTACGGATGCAGAGCTGGATGCGGTTCTGGAGGCGGGAACTTATGCTGCAAGCGGTATGAACCGCCAGCCGTCGAAGATGGTCGCAGTGCAGGATGCAGAACTTATCGCAGAGTTATCCCGGATGAATGCAGAAGTGATGGGAGCAGATTCCGACCCGTTTTATGGCGCGCCGACAGTTGTGGTGGTTTTTGCGGATACGAATGTAGGGACATGGCTGAAGGATGGTTCCCTTGTGATGGGAAATCTGATGTTGGCTGCCTATGCGGTAGGGCTGGGATCCTGCTGGATAAACCGTGCCAGGGAGATGTTTGAAAGCCCGAGAGGAAAAGAACTGATGGCAAAGTGGGGAATTGCAGATAATTATGCCGGAGTGGCGTGCTGTATCCTCGGATATCCGGAAGGGGAGCTGCCGGAGGCAAAGCCGAGAAAAGACGGCTATATCATTAAGGTATGAGTACATTTTTATTATAATGGAAAAAGGTCGCGAACTGCTTTTTAGCTGGTTCTGCGACCTTTTTGTATACATTTTTTTGAGTGTTATTCCTTGCCGTCCCAGCAGTAAGTACAGAGCTGGCTTCTGTCCAGACCTACGGAATCTATCATATCATCCAGACGATGATAGCGCAGACTTGTAAAGTTTAACTGTTTGCAGATGCGCTCTATCATGCCGTGGTACTGGTCGGATTCAGGGTTGGCATAAACCTCCAGATTGGGATATTTATCCGTTCCTTCCATATCGCGTATCACGCGGCGGGTGATGAGATCCATATCCGAGGTGGAACGGGAGAAGTTTAAATACTTACATCCGTAGAGCAGGGGAGGACAGGCAGGGCGGATATGTACTTCTTTGGCTCCGCTCTGATATAAAAATTCGGTAGTTTCCCGAAGCTGCGTTCCACGCACAATAGAATCGTCGATGAGAAGAAGACTTCTGTTCTGAATAAGATCGTGGACAGGAATCAGCTTCATTTTGGCAATGAGATTGCGGCGGCTCTGGATAGAGGGCATAAAGGAACGGGGCCATGTGGGTGTATATTTGATAAATGGACGGGAGTAAGGGATTTTGGATTCGTTTGCATAGCCAATGGCATGTGCAATGCCGGAATCCGGTACTCCTGCTACAATATCGGGATGGATGTTCCCGGCGTCCCGCTTTGCCAGCGCGGCACCGCAGCGGTAGCGCATCTGCTCAACGCTGATGCCTTCATAGGATGAAGACGGGTAACCATAGTAAATCCATAAAAAGGTACATATTTTCATTTTTTTCCCGGGGGCGGCAAGCGTCTGTATACCTTCAGGGGTAAGGATGACGATTTCGCCGGGACCTAATTCGCGCAGAGGCTGATATCCGAGATTCAGATAGGAAAAGCCTTCAAATGCAAGACAGTGCGCGTTCTCTTTTCTGCCCAGAGAGATGGGGGTACGTCCCAGCTTGTCGCGGGCGGCGTATATCCCCTTCGGTGTCAGAAGGACGATGGACATGGAACCGTCGATAATGTCCTGTGCGTACTGGATACCTTCTATCAGGTTCTCTTTGCGGTTGATAAGAGCCGCTACCAGTTCGGTGGCGTTGATGTCACCGCCGCTCATTTCAAGGAAATGTGCGGGAGATTCTGAAAGGAGTTTCTGGGAAAGCTGGTCTATATTGTTGATCTTACCGATCGTCATGATGGCATATGTGCCATGATGGGAGCGGATGAGAAGGGGCTGGGGTTCGTAATCGGAAATGCAGCCGATGCCCAGGTGGCCTTTCATATGCCCAAGGTCTTTGTCAAATTTGGTACGAAAAGGAGCGTTTTCGATATTGTGGATCGCCCGGTTAAATCCTTCTTCAGCGTCGTAAACGGTCATTCCGGCGCGGCGGGTGCCGAGATGGGAATGGTAGTCTGTTCCGAAAAACAGGTCAAAGACACAATCTTCTTTTGATGCAACTCCAAAAAATCCGCTCATGTTTTTCCTCCGGTATGGTTGATATATTTTAGATATTTTACATTTATTTTACCACAGGCGACAGTGTTCCACAAATAGAAATATCCGAAAATTTTCGGTATTCTTTTGGCGAACAGCCATATTGACGGCGGAATAGTTTGTAAAAATAGCTGAAATTGCTGTACCCAACATCCAAAGCAATGTCGGTAACGGAAAGCGAGGTTGAGGAAAGGAGGAGTGCAGCCCGGTTCAATCGTTTTTCCCAGAGGAGCTGTGTATAGGTTTTTCCTGTGGCACATTTGATAAGACGGCTCAGCTGGTACAGATCCAGATTCAGGCGTCGGGCAAGCTCCGAAAGCTCTCCGTCCCGATAGTGTTCTTCAATGTATGACAGGACTGTGAAGGCAATCTCCTGCTCAAAGGGATCTTTTCCGGTGTCAACATGGTCAGTGTAGCTGCTCAGATATAAAAAGAGAAGCCCCATTGTCGTCTGGTTGATGCTGCGTCTGTTAGGCTGGTGATGCAGGAGCATCCATATCAGGTTTTCCGTAAGATTCTGGACAGGAAGGATGTCGGCGGCTTTAAAATGAAGGTAGCTTACCTGTCCGGTGCCGTTTCTGAGACAGTCGGTCAAAAAGGTGCGAATCAGGTTGTTTTCAGAACCCAGCATATCGAGGGAACGGTCGAAAAATTCGGGCAGGATGATGAAATTGACGGCGATATCATCCTGCATGGCCGGAAGGATTTCCTGAGTTGCCGTTTGACTTAGAAAAAGGAGTTCTCCTTCCTGAAGCGTTACGGATTCTCCGTTGATGATATGAGTCGTTTGACCGCTGCACATATAGACGACTTCCACATAATTATGAGTATGCTTTGGAAAATGAAGAAAGCGGGGGTGTTTACGCAGCTCGATCAGCCTGCCGCGTTCCAGAAGCTTCTGGCAGTCGACGATCATGGAAGCGTTCAGGTTATAAAGGGAAGCGTCTACGTCATGTTTTCCGTCAAGGGCTGCCTGTTCTTCGGGAGTAACAGGACGTAGAAGCCCGAGAATTTCAGCATTCATAAAAAATCTCCATTCCGTACAAAATGTCATCTGTAAAAAGTGTATATCCCATGCTTGTGCAGGGGGGATGGTTTCAGTTTAGCAGGTTAGGCAGAATGAAGCAAGGCAGGGGTGCAAATGAGGTCATATTTTTATGCAAATGGTGTTCTTTCCGGGGATATTATGCTCTGATACAATGAATTTATAAAGAGACCGGTCCTATGTGATGAGGGGATAAAAGTCGCAGCGGCAGAAAGGAGTAGAGATTGGATAAGTATTATCTTGCGGTGGATATCGGTGCATCCAGCGGCCGGCATATGATTGGCTGGCTGGAGGGAGGAACGCTGAAGACACAGGAAATCTATCGTTTTGAGAATGGCATGAAAAAGAAGGATGGACGGCTCTGCTGGGAGGTGGACAGATTATTTGATCATATCGTGGAAGGAATGAAGCGATGCGCCATACTGGGGAAAATTCCGGAAAGCATGGGAATTGATACATGGGGAGTGGATTTTGTACTGTTGGACAGGGAAGGACACCGGCTCGGGGACGCAGTCGGATACCGGGACGGCAGGACAGCGGGAATGGATACGCTTGTATATGAACAGATTCCGGAACAGGAGCTGTATGAAAGAACAGGGATACAGAAGCAGATATTTAATACGATATATCAGCTGGAGGCGGTAAAAAGACAGGAGCCGGAACTTTTGGAGAAAGCAGAGAGCCTTTTGATGCTGCCGGACTATTTTCATTATCTGCTGACTGGAAAAAAAGCTGCAGAGTATACGGAGGCGACGACATCACAGCTTGTAAGCCCGGAAACGCTTGACTGGGACAAGGAGCTGATAGGACGTCTCGGACTGCCCCGGAAGCTGTTTCAGGAAATCAGGATGCCGGGCACGGTATTGGGGGAACTGTCGGAAAAGGTTGCAGAAAAAGTCGGATTTTCCTGCCGTGTTGTGCTGCCTGCATCTCATGATACGGGTTCGGCGGTGGCGGCGGTTCCCTGTAATGCGGAAAATGTACTCTATATCAGTTCCGGGACATGGTCTTTAATGGGAGTGGAGAGGATGCGCGCCGACTGTTCTCAGAAAAGCTATTCCCGTAATTTTACGAATGAGGGAGGCGTAAACGGCAGATTCCGCTACCTGAAAAATATTATGGGGCTGTGGATGATACAATCGGTAAAAAAGGAACTGGAAGATGATGTTTCCTTTGCGGAGCTTTGTGAGATGGCGGAGCGGGAAGTAATCGATTCTATCGTTGACTGTAATGATGAAAGCTTTCTTGCACCGGATTCGATGACAGAGGCGGTTCGGGATTTTTGCAGAAAAACCGGTCAACAGATTCCGCAGACGCCGGGGGAGCTGGCTCGTGTGATTTACCGGAGTCTGGCTCAGTGCTACCGGAGTACGATGCAGGAGTTGGAGGAGCTGACAGGAAACAGCTATTCAGCACTTTATATCGTGGGCGGCGGGTCGAATGCGGACTATTTAAACCGGCTGACGGCAGATGCCACAGGAAAGCAGGTATACGCAGGACCGGGGGAAGCGACTGCTATCGGAAATATCGCAGTACAGATGATCGCAGACGGGGTGTTGAAAAATTTACAGGAGGCAAGGAAATGTATCTTGGATTCCGGAGAAATCCGGAGCTTTGTACCGGAAAGGGGATTAGTATGACAGTACAGGAACGCTATGAATCAGCAAGGGAAATTTATAAAAAATACGGTGTGGATACCGAAAACGCGATAGAGAAGCTGGGAAAGATATCTGTTTCCATGCATTGCTGGCAGGGGGACGATGTGACAGGATTTGACCATGACGGGCCTTTGTCGGGCGGGATTCAGGCAACGGGAAATTATCCGGGAAAGGCGCGCACTCCGCAGGAGCTGATGGAGGATATGGATGAAGCATTAAAGCTGATTCCGGGAAGACATAAGATCAATCTGCATGCCAGCTATGCGATCTTTGAAAACGGGGAGATGGCGGACAGAGATATGCTGGAGCCGAAGCATTTTGCAAAATGGGTGGAGTTTGCAAAGAAACGTAATATGGGAATCGATTTTAATCCGACCTTTTTTTCGCATGAAAAAGCGAATCCGTTTACGCTATCGAGCCCGGATGAAGAGATACGGCAGTTCTGGATACGCCATGGACAGGCATGCATCCGGATATCCCAGTATTTTGCGGAAGAACTGGGGCAGCCCTGCGTCATGAATATCTGGATTTCGGACGGATATAAGGATATTCCGGCAGACCGGCTTGGTCCGAGAGAGCGTTTTAAGGATTCACTGGACCAGATACTTTCTGTGCCTTATGACAGGAAAAAGGTTTACGTCTGTCTGGAATCCAAGGTGTTTGGGATAGGGATGGAATCCTATACGGTCGGTTCTTCTGAATTTTGCTTGAATTATGCGGCTAAAAACGGTATCATCAGTCTGATGGATAACGGTCATTATCATCCGACCGAGACAGTTTCCGATAAAATTTCAGCGATGCTTTTATTTCATGATAAGCTTGCATTGCATGTGACGCGTCCTGTCCGCTGGGATTCCGACCATGTGGTGCTGTTTGATGATGAAACAAAAGAAATCGCAAAAGAGATAGTAAGGAATAACGCCCTCGACAGAGTGTTCATAGCGACGGATTATTTTGACGCCGGCATCAACCGTATCAGCGCATGGGTAACGGGAATGCGCAACGTACAGAAGGCTCTTTTATATGCACTGCTCTGCCCGGACAGAATGTTAAAGCAGCTGCAGGACGAGGGGCGTTTTACCGAACTGATGGTAGTGCAGGAGGAACTGAAATTCTGCCCGTTTGCGGATGTATGGAATTATTTCTGTGTAAAAAACGGTGTACCGGAGGCGGACAGCTGGCTGGATGAAGTGATGCGTTATGAAAAAGAAGTGCTGTCAAAAAGAAAGTGAGGAGCAGGAGCATGAGAGTGTTGGAAGCGCCCTTTGTACAGGGATTTTTAAGGATGGCGGACGATGGGTGGCAGCAGGGCTGGCATGAAAGAAACGGCGGAAATCTGAGCTACCGTATCCGTGAGGAAGAGATAGAGAGCATCAGGAAAGAGCTTTTGACGGATGGGGAGTGGAGGCCGATAGGCGCGTCTGTGCCGGGACTTTCCGGCGAATATTTTCTTGTGACGGGGAGCGGAAAATTTTTCAGAAACGTGCTGCGCGACCCGGAGGATTCCGTATGTATCATCGAGCTGGATAAAGCCGGGGAACAGTATCGGATCTGCTGGGGACTGATAAACGGGGGCAGACCGACCAGCGAGCTTCCCAGTCACCTGATGAACCATGAAGTAAAAAAACGTGTGACCGGAGGAGCTTACAGGGTAATTTATCATGCACATACGACAAATGTCATAGCGTTGACCTTTGTGCTGCCGCTGACGGACGAGGCGTTTACGAGGGAGTTATGGGAAATGGCTACGGAATGTCCCGTCGTATTCCCGGACGGTATCGGCGTGGTAGACTGGATGGTTCCCGGCGGGCGGGATATTGCCGTTGAGACGAGCCGCCTGATGGAAAAATATGATGTGGCGGTGTGGGCGCATCACGGTATCTTCTGCGCGGGACCGGATTTTGACATCACCTTCGGGCTGGCGCATACGGTGGAAAAATCTGCGGAGATTCTTGTAAAAGTCCATTCCATGGGCGGACAGAAGCGTCAGACTATCACGCCGGAGCAGTTTCGCGCGCTGGCAAAGGATTTCGGAGTAACGCTGCCGGAGCGGTTTTTATATGAAAAAGAGTAAGTCCGGCTGGAGGATTGCCGGAACGGTCTGCCTGCTCCTGGCGGCTGCCGCAGCTTTTGGAATTGAGTTTGTTTATCACAGACTCGTACTTCCACGGGGATACCGATGGCTCTTTGACTGGATGGGACCGGCGATTTTAGCAGCGGGAGCGGTGTCGGCAGCCGGGGCTGTGATACTGAATCTGAAAAAGAAACGCAGGACAAAGGCAGTGTGCCTGACGCTTTTTGTAACGGCGGGAGCGGCATGGACGCTTGCATCAGCACTTCTGTCACCGGTAAAGATAAGCATTTCTCTGTCCCCTGAAAAAACTATCGCAGCCGTAGTGGAGACAGACCGGCAAAGCGGCCAGAGGAAGCTGTGCAGGGTTTCCTGTTTGGTTTTCCGGTATCCGAAGGATATCCTGCCCTTTGTGCCGGACAGCAATATCAAATATGACTGGCTGGGGGAAATGTGCAGCAGTATCTGGCGACCTATGGCGCCCGCGGCAGCCTTACTTCCTACATGGATCCTTATGTACCGATGCTCGGTAACTGGCAGGGATATGATGCAGCCGGAAATGAGTGGAGGGTTACGGTCTCCTCAGGGGTCGGCGTCGTAAAAGGCGGCGAACAGTGGCTTTTTGGAGAAAGCGAATGCGAGCGTTACGGAACGATAGGGATGACGCTCGGAAAAGGGAGCGATGCGCGGTTTTCGCTCATTATGAACAAAGACTGCCGCGAGGAAGACGGAATGCTGATGGACGGAGGAACGCTGACGCTGTGCGGGATTTCCGTGGATGAGGAAGAAAAAATCATTCTGAAAAAAGCGGATGAAGCAGCTTCTGCGGACTGGCCGGATTATGGTGCGGCAGCGGCGGCGCTGGAAGAGCAGCGGGAAATGGAAGCCCTGATGCAGGAGATAGCGCGGGAAGAAGCTGAAAAAGCAGAAGAGGGAAAGCAGTCGGTCATTTTACAAAGCGACGGTACATATACGGAATACGATGACAGGGATTATGAAAAGGAGGTCGTTCTGGAAGGAGAAATCCGCTATCGGATGATCGTTCTGGATGCGGCACTGGGAAGCCGTTGGTACGGGCTGATCAAAAGCAGAGACGGCGGAAAAAACTGGGAAGTAGTTTCAGACGACCCTTTTGGTCAGGAATTGGGTCAGGGCGTGGATTTTACGTTCCTGGATGAAAATTTCGGATTTGCAACGCTGATGCATAACGGCGGGGATACTGCCCGGCTTTATGTGACGGAAGACGGAGGAAGGCATTATGAGCCTGTGGAGATAGAGCATAAGACGGAGACGGATTCCGGCGGCGCGATATGGGCGCCTTACGATTATCCCCGGATGCCTTATGAAAAGGACGGGAAGATATATGTGCTCTGCGGGCAGGGCGCGGACGGGGATTATAATGGCGGAGATGCTAAGGAGACGGCGCGCTATCGTTCGGAAGACCACGGGCATACCTTTGTATTTGACGGAATGGAACCGACACGGTGAGAGAAGTCTGTTGCCTGCCGGCGGCTGTGCCAGGGCGCACATAATCGGAAGAAAAAAGGAGCAGTTCAGGAAGAGCTGCTCCTTTTTTCTTCAGCGTATTTCCAGGTCAAACTGCCGGCTGTCCGGCAAGGGCGTGATGAGTATCCGGTAAATGGGATGCTTCCATGCGATTGCAAGCCGGGCATCTGTGATGGGGATTTCTTCTATAGCGGCGACGCGCCCTCCCGAGAGGAAAAGCCGGGCGGGGTCTTTGCCGTCTGCCGCGGAAGGAATAGAGATTTCCTGACGTTCGGAAAGCTCTGAAATGATTTTGGGCTTTTCATATGTGATAAGGCTCAGCACGACCTGATGGGGCATATCGTCCCGAAAGGAAAAGGTGTCGGTGATATGTATTTTTTCTTCTTTGTATAAACGCGCTCTGCGCCGGTAAGAGGCGACCGGGGATCCGGACGGATAGGCGGGGGCAATGTCCATCGAGATGGAGGAATCTTCAAGGCTGCAGGAGACGTCTGCGGCATGGTAGTGTTCCCCGTCCTTTTGCATGACTCCGTCGAAGGATGGAAGGTTATGCCAGGCCGACTGCATTGTCCAGATTTCATAGCGCTGTGGGGAAAAGGTTTTTTTGGTATAGCTTTCAACGCCGATATCTATAAACACAGGAAGCCCGTCTTTATAGACGGTAAAACTTCCGACATCATTATGATTATGGCTGTCCGCATTGTCTCCTGCCTTGACTGCAAGGAAGAGTCGTTCATCGCGGGATGTAAAAAGACCGACACTCGGATAGAACAGGTTCGGGGCAGGACATGTGCAGGAGCAGTCAAACGCCTTTAGTTCGGCGGCGGTAAAGCCGGAAAGGAGTCGGTAGAACAGGTTGTTTTCAGTTGGAAGCAAAAGGGCATTCTTTTGTCCTGCCAGACAATCCTTTGCAGCAAAGCGCATCATATTTTCCTGATCCGTCAGCTTTGCAAACAGATATTCGCGGGCGCTGCAGCGTCCCGCTATGGGAGAGCAGTCTGCGAAATTGATATAGTATTGATCTGCAACATGCACCCGGTAAATATAAGAAGCAATATTGCGGATTTTTTCATCGGAGAAAAGCTGACGAAAAGCACCGCCTGTCACGGAATCACAAATGGAAAGCACGAGAAAGAGACAAAGTCCGGCGTGGCGGTAATATTGAGCGCCCTCGTCACAGCAGCCGTCCTGACCGTATTCTGCCAGGAAGAAATCCGTGCTTTGGCAGGCTTTATGAAAGATAAAACGCCGCAGAGAGTCGTCCGTATCTGTCAGAAAGGCAGACAGGAGCACATTCTGGGTACACCAGATCGTCCAGTTGTTCATCGGAGAAATTCCGTCTCCCATCCACCAGAAGTGCCTCTTTTGATAAGGAATAAAAATCCTGCGCTCCAATTCATAGCGGATCCGTTTTGTCAGAAAAGGAGAAAAGTCATCAAGCACAGGGGAGAGAAGATAGGAAGCAGTTGCAAGCACCGCACCCGTTTCGCAGGCAAAAAGATCGAGCACCGGATCGGAAAGATCGGGAAGCGGAAGCTGGGGACAATCCCGTTCATAGGAATTATGAGCGGGCAGATTCCACGCATTTTCATCACAGATCGAAAAAATACCGTCTATAACGGCAGGAAGAAAACGTCCCTGGTTTTCTACGCATTCAGCAAGTATAAGAGCATTTAAGGCGTGGCGCTTGGAAAACATCTTGTCTTCAAAATGAACCCTGTTTCCGGTGCGAAAAAATTCCAGAAAGTCGGAAGCGGAAAGGTAAGGCCATTCAAATCCGAGAAAGGATTGCCCAAGCAGAACAGTTTCCTTTTTCCATTCGGGATCGAGAGCTTCCCAGGCAGCACGGTCGGAAATATTGGAATATGGAGTATAGGGGAGCAGCTTCCCCGAAAATGCAGAAGCAATTTCTGAAAACATATGATAAACCTCCTTGCTCGGAAATGTCATTTTATTAGTCCAGAATACCACCTGAAAACAGCGGATACAAGGCAGCAGGACAGGATTGTGGAAGATATGCCATATTTGTGAAAAGATATGAGCAAAGGGGCGGTTGCGCCCCGGGCGCGGACACGGTAAAATAGCATTATGGGAAGAACAGATGCCGCTTTGGGGCGGCGGAAAGAGAGGGAAAAATGTTGTTTGAAAGCATGCCGGTGATAAGCCGGAAAGAAGTGGAGGAGGGGCTTGGATTTGCGGCGGAGCATATCATCCGCAATCTGCCGGAATTTACAGAGAGTTTTCAGGATTGTGCCAGCCAGGGGCTGTTTTACAAACCGGTAAAGAACATGGACTGGACAAACGGATTCTGGACAGGGGAGATATGGCTTGCATGGGAATATTGCCGGGATGAAAGGTTAAAGGAGGCTGCCCTGAAGCAGGTTGACAGCTTTTACGACAGGATAATAAACAAGATAAATGTAGACCATCATGATATGGGATTTTTATATTCCCCTTCCTGCGTGGCAGCGTATAAACTCACGGGGAGTGAAAAGGCAAAAGAAGCGGCGATACTGGCGGCAGATCAGCTTATATCCCGTTATCATGAGGTCGGGGAGTTCATTCAGGCGTGGGGACCGATGAATCAGCCGGAAAATTACCGCCTTATCATCGACTGTCTTTTGAACCTTCCGCTTTTGTACTGGGCTTCGGAAGAAACGGGAGACCCGAAATATAAAAATATTGCGGAAAAGCACATCCATACCGCTATGAGAACGGTAATCCGGGAGGATTACTCCACCTGGCATACTTTCTTTTTCAATATGGAAACAGGAGAGCCCGATCACGGAGCAACCTGTCAGGGATATCGTGACGGATCCGCATGGGCGAGAGGGCAGGCGTGGGGGATATACGGCTGTGCGCTGGCTTATAAATATACCGGAAGAAAAGAATATATCGATATTTTCAAAAATGTATCGGATTATTTTCTGCGTCATCTGCCGGAGGATATGGTGCCCTACTGGGATTTGGAGTTTACGTCCGGGGATGAGCCGAGGGATTCTTCGTCGGCGTCGATAGCAGCCTGCGGCATGCTGGAGATGGCAAAATATATGGAGACAGAGGAAGCTGAGAAATACCGGAAGCTGGCGGGGCAGTTTATGAAATCGCTTTATGACGGATATGCAGTTAAGAATCATGAAATCTCCAACGGGCTTGTGCTGCACAGCACCTACTCTAAAAAATCCCCTTATAATACATGTCATCAAAATGGAGTGGATGAATGCAATATTTGGGGCGACTATTTTTACATGGAGGCGCTGACAAGGCTTTTGAAGGACTGGAAATTATACTGGTAAAGGATGAAAGATGCATAAGGGATTTAAAATGAAGCTGTATCCGGGCTGCGAGGCAGAATATGAGCGGCGTCATAACCTGTTGTGGCCGGAGATGAAGGAAATGATCCATGCTCACGGCGGCAGAAATTATTCCATTTTTTTAGACAGGGAAACGCTGACACTTTTCGGGTATATTGAAATCGAAGACGAAGCCCTGTGGGCAGCGGGAGCAGACACGCAGATTAACCGGAAATGGTGGGATTATATGGCGGATATCATGGAGACAAACCCGGACAACAGTCCGGTCAGTAAGGACTTGTATCCGGTATTTCATCTGGACTGAGCCTTGGAGTGTTGACAAGGTCTGCAAACCGTGATACACTCCAGTTAGTTCCTGTAAAACGGGACAGGTTTTTCTGTCTGGTACGTTTTGCAGTATATGGAAAAGACAGTGATGGGAACGAGTAGGACTGATGCAGGCTTCAACAGAAAGCAGCCGGCTGATGAGAGGCGCAGAAGACGGCAGTCTGAATACATCCCGGAGTTCTGTACCGAAAGGAATTTATGTATTGCAGCGGAGTACTTGTATGACACAATATTTTGCAGCAGTCTGATTCGGAGTAGGCTGCAGCGGCAGAAGCGGCCGTTATCCCGCAGGAGTATCGTCTTTTCAGACCGTACTTCATGAGGCAGATATGCGCGAGCTGTCTGTGAAAAAAGGTGGTAACACGAAGCGTTGGCCCTCGTCCTTTTATTGGATGAGGGCCTTTTTGAATACTTTTTTTGCGAGAGGAGAAGAAAAAGATGACAGTATTTGAAGAATTAAAAGCCAGAGGGCTTCTGGCACAGCTGACGGACGAGGAGGAGATAAGGGAACTGGTCGATAACGGAAAGGCGACCTTTTACATCGGCTTTGACCCGACTGCGGACAGCCTGCATGTAGGGCACTTTATGGCGCTGTGTCTGATGAAGCGGATGCAGATGGCTGGCAACAAGCCGATCGCATTGATCGGAGGCGGCACAGGCATGATCGGCGATCCTTCCGGCAGAAGCGATCTGCGTCAGATGATGACGCCCGAAACGATACAGCACAACTGCGATTGCTTTAAAAAGCAGATGAGCCGTTTTATCGATTTTTCCGAGGGAAAAGCGCTGATGGTAAACAATGCGGACTGGCTGCTGGATCTGAATTATGTGGAGCTTTTGAGAGAGGTGGGAACCTGCTTTTCCGTGAACAACATGCTGCGCGCAGAGTGCTATAAGCAGCGTATGGCAAAGGGGCTGAGCTTCCTTGAATTCAACTACATGATCATGCAGAGCTATGATTTCTACATGTTATTCCAGAAGTATGGCTGTAACATGCAGTTCGGCGGCGATGACCAGTGGTCGAACATGCTGGGCGGTACAGAGCTGATACGCAGAAAGCTTGGCAAAGACGCATATGCGATGACCATTACGCTGCTGCTGAATTCCGAGGGCAAGAAGATGGGCAAGACGCAGAAGGGCGCGGTATGGCTCGACCCCAACAAGACCTCCCCGTTTGAATTTTACCAGTACTGGAGGAACGTTTCCGACGCAGACGTTCTCAAATGCCTGAAAATGCTGACATTTTTACCGATCGAGCAGATACTTGAGATGGAAAAATGGGAAGGCAGCCAGTTAAATACCGCAAAGGAGATTCTGGCGCACGAGCTGACAGAGCTTGTTCATGGCAAAGAAGAGGCGGATAAAGCGGAAGCGGGCGCAAAGGCGCTGTTTGCGGGCGGGGCCGATGCGGAGATACCTACGACCGAGCTGACGGAGTCCGATCTTCTGGACGGCAATATTGATATTTTAGGACTGCTCGTAAAATCCGGGCTGTCGGCATCCCGTTCCGAGGCGCGCCGCAGCGTGGAACAGGGCGGCGTATCTGTGGACGGCGAAAAGATAACGGACGTGAAAAGGCTGTTTGCGGGCGAAGACCTTACAGGAGACGGTATTACCTTAAAACGCGGTAAGAAGAGCTTTAAAAAGGTTGTAATGAAATAAATACATTTAAATGATTCAAAACATGAAATCCCCTTCCGGTGCATATAGTATAACAGCACAGACGGAAGGGGATTTTTTATGAAAAATCTGCAAAATGGGAATTTGGATACACAAAATCTTTACCGCGATATGCAGAAGCGGACAGGCGGAGAGATATACATAGGAGTCGTGGGGCCGGTGCGCACCGGTAAATCAACATTTATCAAGCGGTTCATGGACGTGGCGGTGCTCCCCTATATGGGCGATGAGGCGGGAAAAGTGCGGGCTCAGGATGAACTTCCACAGAGTGCAGGCGGAAAAACGGTCACAACGACGGAACCGAAATTTATTCCTCAGGAAGCAGCCTCCCTAAAGCTTGGAGGAGATGTAAACGTGCGTGTAAGGCTGGTGGACTGCGTGGGCTTTATGGTGGATGGCGCGGCAGGACATATGGAGGACGGAACAGAGCGTCTGGTGAAAACGCCGTGGTCTGAAAAGGAGATACCGTTTACACAGGCGGCTGAGCTGGGGACGCGGAAAGTTATTACGGATCATTCGACGATAGGTATTGTAGTGACGACCGACGGAAGCTTTGGCGATATCCCTCGGGAAAGCTATCAGGCGGCGGAAGAAAAGACGATACAGGAATTGAAAAAACTGCGGAAGCCGTTTTGCGTACTCGTTAATTCGGCACGTCCATACAGCCAGGAGGCAGAGGAAACTGCACATAAGATACGGGAAAAGCATCAGGTATATGCGATGCCGGTAAACTGTGCCCAGTTAAAAGAAGAAGATATCCGCCATATCATGGAACAGGTATTATATGAATTTCCGGTGACGATGGTGGAATTTTATATGCCGAAATGGGTGGAGCTGCTTCCCGTATCCCACAGGATAAAGGCTGATATGATAGAGCGTATCAGGGAGCTGATGGACACTATTCATACGATAAGGGATGTGGCAGAACGCCCGGTCAGCCTTTCCGGGGATTACATCAGGCGCTGTATGGTAGAGAAGATAAATATGGCAGACGGCTGTATCCGCGTCGTGCTCGATATGGACGACCGCTATTATTATGAAATGCTGAGTGAAATGGCAGGAGAAAAAATCGATACCGAGTATGAGCTGATAGAGACATTAAAGGAAATGGCAGAGATGAAAAAGGAGTATTCCAGAGTACTTTCTGCCATGCAGGCTGTCCGTTCAAAAGGATACGGAGTGGTATTGCCGGACAGGGAGGAAATCCGTCTGGAGCGTCCTGAAGTGATACGGCACGGCAATAAATACGGCGTGAAGATAAAGGCGGAAAGCCCGTCTCTGCATTTTATCAGGGCGAATGTGGTGACCGAGATAGCGCCTATCGTGGGGACGGAGCAGCAGGCGCGCGATCTGATAGGCTATATCGATGAAAACGGTAAGGATGAGGGGATTTGGGAGACGAATATTTTCGGGAAAACGGTAGAGCAGCTCGTTAACGACGGAATAAGCACGAAGATTGCGATGATAGACGAGGAAAGCCAGATAAAGCTTCAGGATACGATGCAGAAGATTGTAAATGATTCTACAGGCGGAATGGTGTGCATCATCATTTAAAAAGCAAACAAAAACAAAACATCCGTCTGGCGATATTGATATTCGCCGGGCGGATGTTTTGTTTTTGCAGTCAGGAAGATTATTCTTCTTCGCCTTCTTCCCGGTAAGGCAGATATCGGGACGTTCCGACAAATACGGTGCTGGTCTCTTTTCCGTTCTGATAGGTGGTAAAGTAGGTATCTGCGGAAAGGGAACCGGTCTGCTTTGCCCAGAGTTTAAAGGAACGCCCGGCAAGTTCCTGATCCCATACGACCACATTGATCGTGAGCCGTTTGTTTGCCGTGTCGGTATAGAGTACGACAGGAGTGGAGTAGTCGTTGCGGAATTTTAAATCCTTCGATCCTGCAGCTATTGCGGCATCCAGACCTTTAGGAAGGTAAGAGACAGGCATGCTGTGCGCTTTACGTTCGATTACGGTAAGGCCTGCATTTTTGACCGCATTGTAAACAGTGGAGGAAATCTGGCAGACGCCGCCGCCAAGTCCTGTGGTATGTACGCCGTTTGCATAGACGCCTGCCTCTTTGTAACCGTTTTTGCGTGTGCGGGGCAGAATCGTATCACTGACGGAAACAGTCTGTCCCGGCATTACAACCAGATTATTTAAGCGGGATGCGGCAATTTCAATATTGCTGCTTCTGTTGGCGCCGCTCGTCTTAAAACTTGTCGTACAGCTTCCTGCCAGAACAAAATCCGGGCTGGTAATGACATTGCCCGCGCCGGTGACCTGTGTGAGCAGCTCTGGAGTAAGCTCCTGTGAGATGTCGTTACAGGAGCCGGTCAGTATCATGTTGCGTATCATCTGCGCCAGCCAGCCGGGCATCGAAGAAACTGCTTCATAATGGGAGGCGGCTTCTTTTTTGATGTAACTGCCTGCGTTGTTGTCGAATACGGGAGCAGCAGGAGCCTGTGTCAGCAATGAAAGCTGGGCGTTGATAGCGGAAAAATAGGATGAAAATACATCCGTATTCAAAAAGACACAGTCAATCGCGCCGTTTACATTGGTAAGCCGTACGGGCATGTCTTTAAATGCATCCATACCCGTCATCCAGCTCGTGCCCTGATAGGTGATAGTGACTTTTTTTGTCATCCAGGCAGGGTCTATGTAGCGGGAGTCTCCGAACACGGTGTCCACGCTCGCGGCAGGAAGAGGCTGGGGCGTCCATGCCGCTTCCGTATGCATAGGGGAAAAGAGCAGGAACAGCGCGCATAACGCTGCCGATAGATAATATTTACATTTTTTCATAGGAATACCTCCTTACGGACAGATTTTGTGTCCGATGAACTATTTTACCATATAAAGATGCGAAAACCAACGGGATAGTTTCGAAAAAATGTGTATTTTTTAATGTCCCTTTTTCATATTTTTCTGAGCAGTGGACAGCATCAGCTTGATACGGTTTAGCTGGTTTACCTCGCTGGCACCCGGGTCGTAGTCGATAGCAACGACATTTGATTCGGGATAACGGCGGCGCAGCTCTTTGATCACGCCTTTTCCGACAACGTGATTGGGCAGACAGCCAAAGGGCTGCGTGCAGACGATGTTGTTTACGCCCTGATGGATAAGCTCTACCATCTCTCCGGTCAGAAACCATCCTTCGCCGGTCTGGTTTCCGATGGAAACGATGGGTTCCGCATAGGAGACCAGGTCGTAGATGGAAGCGGGTGGTGCAAAATGCCGGCTCTTTTTGAAAGCGGAAGCGGCAGCAGCGCGCACCTGTCCGATTGCCCATATCGCTAGTCTGGCAGTGGAGGCAGAGGACTTTTTGGTGCCGAGATATTCCGCTTTGTAAATCTGGTTGTAAAAGCAGTAGAGCATGAAGTCCAGAAGATCGGGCACGACGGCCTCGGCGCCTTCGGCTTCCAGAAGCTCCACAAGATGATTGTTCGCCATGGGAGCAAACTTGACGAGGATTTCTCCGACGATGCCGACGCGCGGCTTTTTTTCATCGGTAACGGGGACTGCGTCAAACTCTTCGATGATCTGGCGGCACAGCCTGCGGAATTTAAAATATCCCGGCAGCTTTTTGGAGGACAGGAAGTCCTGACAGATTTTCACCCATTTGCGGTGCAGCGCATTGACTGAACCGGTCTCTTTTTCGTAGGGGCGCATGCGGTAGACGCAGCGCATGAAGATATCGCCAAAGATAGCGCCGTAAGCGGCTCTTATCAGCAGCTCGGCATTTAGCTGAAAGCCGGGATTGGATTCCAGGCCGCTCATATTGATGGAAACGACGGGGATGTATTCCAGTCCTGCTTTTTCCAGGGCGCGTCGGATAAAGCCGATATAGTTGGTAGCGCGGCAGCCGCCTCCTGTCTGGGTGATAACGACTGCGACCTTATGGAGATCATATTTACCGGACAACAGGGCGTCCATAATTTGACCCACAACGCAAAGCGAAGGGTAGCAGGCGTCATTGTTGACATATTTTAATCCCACGTCGATGGAATGGCGGTTGTCGTTGTCAAGTATTTCAAAATTGTAGCCGCATGCCCGGAAGGCAGGCTGCAAAAGCTCGAAGTGGATGGGCGACATCTGCGGGCAAAGGATGGTATAGTCCTTCCTCATTTCTTCCGTGAAAATGACGCGGTTTAAGCTGGTCGGATTGATAGTGCGCTGTTCGCCTTTCTTTTCGCGTACCCGTATCGCAGAGAGCAGGGAACGGACGCGGATGCGGGCGGCGCCAAGATTGCTCACCTCGTCAATTTTTAAGCATGTATAAATCTTGCCGGAGCCGGTGAGAATGTCGTTGACCTGATCGGTCGTAACGGCGTCCAGACCGCAGCCGAAGGAATTTAGCTGAATCAGATCCAGGTCGTCCCGTGTGCGGACAAAGCTTGCCGCCGCATACAGGCGGGAGTGGTACATCCACTGGTCTGAAACGAGCAGAGGTCTGTCCGGGTGTCCCAGGTGGGAAACGGAATCCTCGGTGAGAACAGCCAGACCATAGGAGGTAATGAGCTCAGGTATTCCGTGGTTGATCTCCGGATCTGCATGATAGGGACGACCTGCAAGCACGATGCCGCGCTTGTGGTTTTTCTCCATCCAGGAAAGAACTTCTTCCCCTTTTTTCTGGATGTCGGAGCGGGCGGCAGCCATTTCTTCCCAGCCGGCAAGGGCTGCTGCCCGCACCTCATCGGACGGGATATCCTCAAACTCCCGTATCAGGGCGTCGGTCGCGGTTTCCAGAGACGTAAACGCCATGAACGGATTGCGGAATTTTACATCGCCTCTGCCGATTTCCTCCACGTTATTTTTGATGTTTTCAGAATAGGAGGTGACGATAGGGCAGTTGTAGTGGTTATTCGCCTCAGGCGTTTCGTTGCGCTCATAAAACAGCGCCGGGTAAAAGATGAAGGGGACTCCCTGACGGATGAGCCATGTCACATGGCCGTGCGCCAGCTTTGCCGGATAACATTCGGATTCGCTGGGGATGGATTCGATGCCCAGCGAATAGATATTATGGTTGGAGGCTGGGGAGAGTACGACCTGATAACCCAGCTTTGTAAAAAAGGTAAACCAGAACGGGTAGTTTTCGTACATATTTAACACACGGGGGATACCGACCTGCCCTCTGGGCGCCCGGTCGGCGGTCAGAGGTTCGTAGGAAAACAGCCGTTTCAATTTATAATCGAACAGATTGGGAGTCTGGTCGGGATTTTTTGCCTTACCCAGTCCTCTTTCACAGCGGTTGCCGGAAATATACTGACGGCCGCCGGAAAAACGGTTGATCGTCAGGCGGCAGTTGTTCGTGCAGCCTTTGCATGTTGCCATGCTTGTGTCAAACTGCAGGGAATTGATGGCGTCGATGGAGAGCATGGAGGTCTGATAGCCGGGGGTATAATGCTCCCGTGCAATCAGCGCTGCTCCAAACGCGCCCATGATTCCTGCAATGTCAGGGCGTATCGCATTGCAGCCCGCGATTTTTTCAAAGCTTCTGAGGACTGCGTCGTTATAAAAGGTTCCACCCTGTACGACAATCTGTTTTCCGAGCTCGGAGGCGTCGGATACTTTGATGACCTTAAACAGCGCGTTTTTGATGACGGAATAGGCGAGACCTGCGGAAATATCCGATACGGACGCGCCTTCCTTTTGGGCCTGTTTTACTTTGGAATTCATGAAAACGGTACAGCGTGTCCCGAGGTCGATAGGATGTTTGGCGAACAGGGCGGCGTTTGCAAAATCCTGTACGCTGTAATTTAGTGATTTTGCAAATGTTTCGATAAAAGAGCCGCAGCCGGAGGAGCATGCCTCGTTTAGCTGTACGCTGTCAACGGTCTGATTTTTTATCTTGATGCACTTCATGTCCTGGCCGCCGATATCCAGGATGCAGTCTACCTTGGGGTCAAAAAATGCGGCAGCATAATAGTGGGCGACGGTCTCTACTTCTCCGTCATCCAGTAAAAATGCGGCTTTCATGAGGGCTTCTCCGTATCCGGTAGAACAGGAACGGACAATTTTAACCCCTTCCGGAAGTCTGGAATATATCTCCTGTATCGCGCCGATGGCAGTTTTTAAAGGGCTTCCGTTGTTGTTTGCATAAAAGGAATATAAAAGAGAGCCATCTTCACCTACGAGAGCGGCTTTGGTCGTTGTAGAGCCTGCGTCGATGCCGAGATAGCAGTTGCCCGTATAGGTTTCCAGCGGGGCTGTTTTTACACGGTGGCTGTTGTGGCGTCCGCAGAAGTCATCGTATTCCTTTTGGGAGGAAAACAGCGGTTCCATGCGTTCCACTTCGAAGTCCATTTTGATACCGGAGGAAAGCCTGCCGGTCAGTTCGTTTATTGCGAAAGATACCTCTTCCTTTGCGTTGAGCGCGGAGCCGATGGCAGCAAAAAGGTGGGAATCGTCCGTATCTATCACATGCTCGGAATCGAGCTTTAAGGTGCGGATAAATGCTGCCTTTAGTTCAGATAAAAAGTGTAGCGGTCCGCCAAGAAATGCCACATGACCGCGGATAGGTTTACCGCAGGCAAGTCCGCTGATGGTTTGATTGACGACCGCCTGAAAAATAGAAGCGGATAAGTCTTCCTTTGTTGCGCCGTCGTTGATGAGCGGCTGGATATCAGATTTTGCAAAGACGCCGCACCGTGCCGCGATTGTGTATAAAGAGCAGTAGCTTTTTGCGTATTCGTTCAGTCCAGCTGCGTCAGTCTGGAGAAGGGACGCCATTTGATCGATGAAGGAGCCTGTGCCGCCGGCACAGATACCGTTCATCCGCTGCTCCACGTTTCCGTTTTCAAAATAGATGATTTTTGCGTCTTCGCCGCCCAGCTCGATGGCAACATCCGTTTTGGGAGCGAGCTCCTGAAGGGCTGTCGAAACGGCGATGACTTCCTGAACGAACGGGATGCCGAGGCAGTTTGCCAGAGTCAGACCGCCGGAGCCGGTGATCATCGGATGCAGGGTGATATTTCCAAGCTTTTGCCCCGCATCCTGCAAAAGCCCGGAAAGCGTGCCCTGAATATCGGCAAAATGCCGTCTGTAATCGGAAAATAATATATTGTGCGCTTCGTCGAGAACGGCTATCTTTACGGTAGTGGAACCGATGTCGATGCCTAAGGTATACTTCATCTGATTCATGGAATTTGTCACTTTCTTCCTATATAATATGTTGTCGTTTATACTGTATTTTTGTCGCACCCATTATACGACAGCTGTTTTGTTATTTCAACAAAACGACCTGTTAAGGATTTGTTAAAGTTTTGTATTATCGAGAAATACGTAAAAGCAAACAAATGTGCCAAGCCTGCTTGAATAATGGAAAAGCTTGACGTATCCGCAAATGTTCGTAAAAACGTATTCATGCTGGGTCGTCAGTGACAATTTGTGACAAATCAATTTTTTCTATTTCCTTTCGGAGGTCTTCAAGTTCTGGGTGAATATATTTATCTTCTGTAATGTCAGAAGAGAGGCTGTGCCCAATCAGTCTTTTCAGATAATTTTTATCAACTTTAAATTTATCACAGAGCGTTGCAAAGGTATCTCGGCAGTCGTGTGGCGTATGTTTTTCAATCCCAAGTTCTTCAAGTTTTTCATACATGTTAGAGCGATATTTTTTAATGGGTTGGAATAAAAGTTTCCCGTGAGTTTTAATCCGGTTCTCCACCATGTCGAAAATAGCAGAGTGAATAGGTACGATTCTGTCTATCCCGTTTTTGGTTTTTATGCCTCCAAAAAAAGTGCGGTTTTCTAAATCAACTTTCATGGTTTTGTATGCTGATATGCGGAAGCCTGAAAAACACATGATGAGTATAAATTCTATGGTGGGGTCTTCTTTATGCCCCCAGAGAGTTTTTGGTTCTGCAGTCGTGAAAGGTACTCCGGATTCATCATCATCATCTGTTTTGATTGTGACATATTCAGATACATTTTTCTCTGTTATATCAGAGACCTTTGCGTATTTATACATTTTGTGATAAAGCGTGATAATGTGTTCTTTGCTGGCATGTTTTAAAGGGCATGAATCAACGACATCCTGCAGGTTATCATAGGTCAGTGTTCGGAATATTTGGTTGTGTAGACTGGAACAATTTTTATATGCAGCATTCAAATAATTGCGTCGAGTTTTGAGTTTTCGCATTTTGGTAACATCATTTTCGCGTTCTAATGGTTGATCAATTTCCTATTTGATAAATTTCTGGAAAACTTCCGAAAATGTCAGATCCTTTTGTGATTTCCGGGAGCTGATGCCATAGTTAAATGCGCTGATAATATCGAGGACGAAAGTATCAGTAATTTGTGAATCATCAAAGTGAACTACCCATTGTCTAAAGCCAATGGGCTTCCTGCTTCGCAGACCTCGTTTCTACGTTCTGCTCCCTACTATCTCCACAGGCGTTAATTCGGGCAGTCCCTGCCCTATATTATTATTTT
>UQDA01000010.1 GCA_900539715.1 uncultured Lachnospiraceae bacterium
AAAATAATAATATAGGGCAGGGACTGCCCGAATTAACGCCTGTGGAGATAGTAGGTAGTAGGTTACGAGGTCTGCGAAGCAGGAAGCCCATTGGCTTTAGACAATGGGTAGTTCACAATGACCAGACATCATAATGATTATTTTTTATCAATGGAGGTTAACATGTCACAGATTTATACTTCTGCCGACCAGCTCATCGGCAAAACCCCTCTTTTAGAGCTGACACATCTGGAAAAACGATTCGGTCTCAAGGCCCGTCTCCTCGCAAAGCTGGAATATTTCAACCCCGCCGGCTCTGTAAAAGACCGCGCTGCCAAAGCAATGCTTGACGATGCGGAAGCTTCCGGCCGATTAAAACCCGGCTCGGTCATCATCGAGCCCACTTCCGGCAATACGGGCATCGGACTTGCCGCAGTCGCTGCCGCCAGAGGTTATCGCATCATCATCGTCATGCCCGACACAATGTCTGTGGAACGCCGCCAGCTCATGAAAGCCTACGGCGCTGAGCTCGTCCTGAGCGACGGCACAACGGGAATGTCCGGCGCCATTGCAAAAGCAGACGAACTTGCCGCGCAGATTCCGGACAGCTTTATTCCCGGGCAGTTTGTAAATCCCGCAAATGCAAAAGCGCATTATGAATCTACCGGTCCTGAGATTTTTGAAGATACGGACGGCGAAGTCGATATTTTTGTAGCGGGCGTCGGCACCGGCGGCACCATTACCGGCGTCGGAGAATATTTAAAATCCAAAAAGCCTGACGTCAAAATCGTCGCAGTCGAGCCCGCCTCCTCCCCTGTCCTTTCCAACGGCACGGCAGGCGCGCACAAGATTCAGGGCATCGGCGCAGGCTTTGTCCCCGAGCTTTTGAATACCGCCGTCTATGACGAGGTCATCCCCGTTCAAAACGAAGACGCTTTTGCCATCGGCAGACTCATCGGACAGCAGGAAGGCGTCCTTGTCGGCATTTCCTCCGGCGCGGCTGTCTCTGCCGCGATAGAACTGGCAAAACGCCCCGAAAATGAAGGAAAGACAATTGTTGTCCTGCTTCCTGATACCGGGGACAGATACCTGTCTACCCCGCTTTTTGCGGACTGACAACTGCATTCGACAACTGCATACACTACCAAAAACGTAAAAAGCATCCCGAAAAGGATGCTTTTTTATGGTTCTATAACCCTCTTTATTTTCCACAGCCGCTGCAGCCGTCACAGCTTCCGTGTTTTTCTGCCCAGATACGGTCTGCAGCAGGCTCCCACTGCTGCGCATAAGGCTTACATCTCACATATACGTCATCTGTAGACTCCGGCTGCTGCATATCCGTGCTGTGCGCTCCGCTGCGCTCTACCATTTCGCCCAGCTTTTCCGGATTTTCCAACATCGGACACGGACGCAGGTGATTGCCGTTAAACGGCTGTCCCTTATGATACTCCTTAAACAGAGGCTGCTGCAGACATTCCAGAAGACTCTGTTCATGGATATTGGCATTGGAATAATGGATAAATACACACGGCTCCACATCTCCCGCAGGATTGATATGAGCATACTGACGTCCCCCCGCGATACAGCCGCCTATAAATTCCCCGTCATTCTGGAAATCAATGCAAAAAATCTGCTTTCCTCCGGTCAGTCCGCGGATTTCACGCACCCGCCGTATCATGTACTCCCTCTGCTCCGCATTGAGCATCAGGTCCACATTTGCCCCGTCCCCTATCGGCATATAATGGAAATACCAGTTAAACCGCACACCATGTTCTATCAGCATATCGATAAAAGCATCGTCCGTAACAGCCTTATAGTTCTGACTTGTATAGCAGATGGATGTTCCAAACAGCAGACCATATTTTTTCATCAAATCCATCGCATGCATTACCTTATCATACACGCCCTTGCCGCGCCTGTCATCCGTCGCATCTCCAATGCCCTCTATCGAGATGAAAAACGCCATATTTCCGACTTTCTGCACTTCCCTGCAAAACTCCTCGTCTATCAGCGTTCCATTCGTAAACAAATGGAATACGGAAGTCTGATGCGCTGCCGCCAACCGGAGCAGATCGTTTTTCCGGCACATCGGCTCGCCGCCGGTGCACATATACCAATGTATTCCCAGCTCTTCTCCTTCTGTCACGAGCTTATCCATCTCTTCATAAGTAAGATTCAGCGTTTTGCCATATTCCGCCGCCCAGCAGCCCTTGCAATGCAGGTTGCAGGATGCCGTAGGATCAAACAGCAGTATCCATGGCATATTACAGTCATATTTTTTTCGCAGCTCCAATACGTAGTTATAACCGTTTAACATCCCCTCATATCCGAGATTCAGGGCATTCATTTTTAAAATATGAGGGTCCACCTCATTAATCGCCCGGTATGCAAACTGCATCCACTTTCCGTCCGGGTCCTGCACCAGCCGGCGCGCCGCTTCAAAAGCCTCCGGCTTATGGCGCTTGTTCAACAGCGGCTCTCCAAGCTTTATCAGCCTGAGCGCCTCTTCCGACATATGTTCCGTTCCTTTTCCGCGTACAGATTTTATCGCCGCGTCTATCGCCGTTCCGAATGCAGCCCTCTGCGCGGCGTGTGTCAGTTTATTCGATGTCATACCAATTTCCCCTTTCCTTTTTCCTTTGTAACGTCAGCTCCTGACCTGCTTTTATTATATGTTTCCGCAAAAAAATTGGCTTTTACCACTTTCCTTCTTTTGGGATAAATTGGAACAAAAAAGGAAAAGTGTGAGCAATCTGTCAATGCAGCGACTCATTCCTCCCACAAAAAAATTGACATTCCCCCGCCCGTGTTCCATACTGGATTTAACAAACCAACACAAAGGAGATTTCCATCATGAATGACATCACTTCCTACATGCTCGAACAGACCAAAAACATCCTTGCTATCGACAGCCCCACGGGCTTTACCTCCCGCGCTGCGGAATATGTCATGGAAGAATACCGAAAGCTCGGCTATGAGCCTCATCTGACCAACAAGGGCGGTATTTTTGTCTGCGTCAGCAAGGGCGCTGAACATACAGAAGCGGACAACAACGCCGCATACTCCGACGTTTCTCCCGAAAAAGCTCCCATTCTTCTAGAGGCGCATATGGATACGCTGGGAGCAATGGTATGCCGCATTAACGAAAAAGGACGCCTCATGCTGACTGCTCTGGGCGGCATGAACGCCAACAACGCCGAAGCAGAAAACTGCCGCGTCTACACAAGAGACGGCAGGGTTTATTCCGGCACATTCCAGATGCAGAATGCATCCATCCATGTAAACGGCAGCTATAATGATACTTCCCGTTCCTACGACGTCATGGAAGTTGTCCTCGACGAACCCGTAGAAAGCAAAGCCGATGCAGAAGCGCTCGGCATCATGACCGGGGACATCGTCTGCTTTGACCCCCGTACGACCGTAACAGAATCCGGCTATATCAAGAGCCGCTTCCTCGATGACAAATTAAGCGTCGGCATCCTGCTGGGATATGCAAAATATTTGAAAGACGACCAGGTAAAAACCGAGCGCACCATTTACCAGCACATCACTGTTTTTGAAGAAGTCGGACACGGCGGCTCCGCCTCCATCCCCACGGACGTTTCCGAAATCCTTTCCGTGGATATGGGCTGTGTAGGCGATGGTCTTTCCTGTAAGGAAACGCAGGTTTCCATCTGCGCCAAGGACTCCGGCGGCCCTTACCATTATGACGTGGTGAGCGCCCTGATAGACGCCGCAAAGAAACATGAGATCGACTTTGCCGTGGATGTTTATCCCCACTACGGTTCTGATGCCGAGGCGGGGCTGCGTTCCGGCCACGACTGCCGTCACGGGCTCATCGGCTCCGGCGTATATGCATCCCACGGTTACGAACGCAGCCATGTAAAGGGAATGGAAAATACCCTCCGTCTTTTACAGGCTTATCTGGGATAACGGCGTCCGGAAAATATAACAAAGGAGATTTTTCCGCATGAAAGAGATTACAGCGGGCGGCTCGACCGTCCGCCTTCATGAGGAGACCCTTCTGGTCTCCCTTTTCAGAAATGATGCTGAATGGAACTGGCGAGAGGATTTTGTGCCGACATTGGAATGTGACGAAGGGATTTTTTCCTTTACTGATGCGCGCTCCGTTTCCCATGAGCTTTTTCAGAACGGCATCGGGACCGGCATCCGCAGCTGCTTTGAGGGATTTGAGGCAAACGGAACTGTCCGCCCCTATTCCTTTGAAACTCTCATCTGGATAGAAGCAGTCTCCGGCGATATCCGCTTTGAATGGCTTCCGCTCTGCGAAGAAGGGCTTTCCGTCAAAAAGGTCCGCTGGCCCGGAGAAATGTCCTTTGAAAAAGCATCCCGCAGCTGGTATTCCGTATTGAACCATCAGCAGGGGCTTCTCGTTCCAAACGACTGGGAAACTGCCCTTGACCATGTTGTTTTCAATGGATTTTTTGAAACGGCAGGAGCCTATATGCCCTGGTTTGGTCAGGTAAAGGACAGAGAAGGCTACATCGCCATTTGCGAAACGCCATGGAATGCCGGATATACCGCCGAGCATCCGGCAGGCGGTCCCTACTCCCATGTAGGCATTTATTACGAGCCCAGTCTCGGCAAAATGGATTATCGCAGAGTGCTCCGTTATACGCTGCTGTCCGACTGCGACTACAACGACCTGTGCAAGGTCTACCGCGCTTATGTGCGCGAGACCGGACATCTCCGCACCCTTGCGGAAAAAGCGGCTCAGAACCCGTCCGTTGATCGTCTGATCGGATGCAGCTTTGTCCACACCGGAATCAAAACCGTCGTCCAGCCGGATTCCGATTTTTTTGACCCGGAAAATCCCGAAAAAAACAACCACTGCACGCCCTTTTCAAAACGAACGGAAGAAATAAAGCTCCTGCACAATATGGGTGTTGAAAAACTGTATCTCCACCTGGACGGCTGGGCGCAGCCCGGCTATGACAACTGCCATCCGGACTATTCCCCCGCCTGTATCGAAGCCGGAGGCTGGGAGGGCATGAAGGAGCTGGCGGATACGATGCACGAATGCGGCTACCTTTTCGGCATCCATGACCAATACCGCGATTTTTATAAATCCGCGAAAAGCTTTGACGAAAACTATGCCTGCCGCCTAACGGACGGCACCATCCCGGAGCACCACCGCTGGGCAGGCGGCCCGCAGTCCTATCTGTGCGCCACTCAGGCTCCCTATTACCTGAGGCGCAACTTTGCGGCGCTTTTTGAAAACGGTATCGAACTTGACGGCGCTTACCTGGATGTTTTTACCTGCAATGAGGGCGATGAATGTACGAATCCCGAGCACCGCATGACGCGCCGGGAATGCTATGAATATCGGGGACAGTGCTTCTCATGGCTTCTGGCTCACGGCATCCTGTCCAGCTCCGAGGAGGTAAGCGACTGGGCAATCCCCAGCCTCGTATTTTGCCACTACGCGCCCTATTCCTTTATGATGAAGCGCCCGGGGCTTCCAAAAGACGGCATCCCGGTACCTCTGTTCAATCTCGTTTACCATGACTGTGTGATCGAGCCGTGGATGATGGACAAAGCTTCCGAAAACGACGATTATATGCTTTATGCGCTGCTAAACGGCGGTGCCCCATATCTGCTGCGCGATGCCGCATATTTAAATACCGACGGCAGCTTTGAAGGCGACGAACTTCTCGCCCTTGAAGAGATGATAAGGCGCTCCAAAACCGTTTCCGCTCTGCATGAAAAGATTGCAAAATGTGAAATGGTCCGTCACCGGATGAATCCTGAAAACTGGTGGATTCAGGAAACGGAATTTTCTGACGGGACAAAAGTAAAAGTGGATTTTAAGAATCAGACTTATGAAATTTCAGAAGGGAGTCTGTGATATGATAGCTGTATGGATCATCGCCTTTTCTTTTACGATAGTCGGCGCGGCTTTCTGCTTCCCTAAGTATTACCGGATTTTCACCTGTAAAAGCGTGACCTCCGGCAAAATGCTTTCCTGGCAGAGCCAGCGCTCCAACGGAAATTCCACGCACCGCGCCTCCTATGAATATTTTGTGGACGGCGTGCGCTACACCGGAAATACCGGCTGGACATCCAACGGCATTTTCAGCGCCAGCCGGGAATACCGCGTCCGCTATAACCCGAAAAAACCGGATATCTCATACATCAGTATGACCGGAATGTACATAAACTGCGCCGCCGCGACGCTCATTTTCCTCGCGGGGCTCTTCGCATTCGGGGTCGGATTTTTACTGACGGCGGCGCTGTAACATCCTTACGCCGTCCCCAGAAACAACGCTATCAGAATCGGCACGAAAAACGAACAGATGATGCCGTTCAGCACCGAGAGCACCACCGTTTCCTCATTTGTATACTTGAGCATCATCGGAAGCGTGGTGTCCTCGCTGGTCGCCCCGGCGGGCGCGATACATGTGTAATAATTAAACCTCACTGCCAGAAACGGAATGATGAAAAACGAAAATATCTCCCGCATCAGATTGCTCAGAAATGCGATACTTCCCATCTCCGCCCCGCACAGGTTACTGATCGTCGCGCCCGCCAGACTGTACCAGCCCATCCCGCCGGCAACCGCCGCCCCCTGATTAAGCGGCAGTTTTAAAAGCATGGCGCACAGCGCGCCGCCCAGCAGGGAGCCCGCCATGATTCCTGCCGGAATGATAAAAATCCGCAGATGATATTCTTTAATCTTTGCCAAAATCCCTTCCCGCATTCCTATCATGATACCCACGCAGAACATCAGCACATATAAAATCAAATCCGTGTGCTCTCTTACCACAGAAAACACCGTATCCCCAAGACCGAAAAAGCCGCAGACAAGCCCCGCTATCAACGAAAATATCGTAAGTATGACTATCATTCTTTTTCCTCCTTCCGGTCAGCTTTCCCATCCTTCTTTTTCCCGAAATTCCGCGTCATAAAATACACAAAAACTACGGAAAGCACCGTCGGTACCAGGAAAAACAAAAAGCTCTTTCCTCCGAGGGATAAAAGCTCCGCAAAAAAATCTTCATCTCCTCCAAGATTCATCCCCATCGCAAATATCAAAAGAAATGTGCATAAAAATGCCAGCCACTCAAAGCCCTTTTTCGTTTTCTTCGGAATTAAAAATTTCCCGACGACAACGCCGAGACACATCACAATGAGTATATCCATATCTTCCTCCGTATTTTGTATTTCGCCAGTTCTCCAGCCCTACACCTGAATACAGCAATAACCATCGTCCCGTATAAGATAAATTTACACGATACGATGGTTATTGATTTTAACACATTATCCGTAAAAAAGAAACTGCCTTCCGGCCTGAATCCGCCTCATTCTCAGCTGAGCTTTACTTCCCAGCAGATATCTTCTTCATCCACACGATACTGCTCCAGCAGCTCCGGCCCGCAGGAATTGGAGCCAACGCCGCTCATGCCGTAATCCAGATGCCATATCACATGACCGGACTTTTCCAGCTCATAATTATGAGCCTTTTGAGTAAGCTCTTCCGCGGTATAATAAGACGCGTTGAAGGAAAGAGGGCTGCTTCCCTCCGCTTTCAGAGCACCCACTCTCACCTCGGCACAGTTCCAGTGACTTCCGTTTTCCTGAGGACGCACATAATCCTCATGCAGCTCGTCCACAGTCGCCGCAAAGCGGTCAACCCAGCAGGAATGGTGCTTATCGCTGTAGCTCTCCGTAGGGCCATAGCCGAAATATTCCACCTGTTTTTCCGTCTCCGGAAGCGTCAGCTTCAGACCAAAACGGGGCATGAACGGGAACGCCTTATCGCGCTTTCCATTCAGCGAAAGCTTCACTTCGCCGTCCGCATTTACTTCCCACACTGCGGCAGCGCGGATAAACGGCTGACGATATACGCTCGCAATGGAAAATTCACAGCTGACCGTTACGACCTGACCGTCATTTTCCGCCGCGCAGCGATACACCTTCGTCCACGGTCTGTCATAACCGGCCGCTTCCCACTTTATTCTGATATTACGATCATTGTCGGTCGGCGCACGCCATGTATCCCATGCCAGCGGAGCTTCTACCAGCGCCTTGCCATCCCGGTTCATCACCGTAAAGGCTGCCGCCTTTTTACCGAACTCGTAATGTATCCTGTCGGAAGAAATGACAAACGCCGTTTCCGTTTCCTCCAGTGTAAGCGCGCCGCAGCCTTCCAGCGTCAGCTCTTTTTTTGCTTCCTCAAAAAGTGCGAACTGGTCGAAGCCAAGCTCATGTCCTTTTTTTGTCAGCGCCTTATCCTCTTTCTGGATATAGGTCAGCTTCACATAAGTCCTGTCCCCGGCAGACGAAGCCAGCTTCGGAATCACAACTTCCGCTGTTTCATGAGCCGCACAGGAAATCCCCTCTATCACTCCGCCGTCCAGCAGAACACCGTCCTTTTTAATCTCATAGCGTACTTCAACCGTATCCGCCAGATCTGCAAAATCCTGCATATTGCGAAGCACCACTGTTCCGGAAGCCATATCCCTGAGCGTAGCCTTTACCGGACGTATCTCATTTTTCCATTCCAGAAGACCTGTATGAGGACGTCTGTCAGGATATACAAGGCCGTCCATACAGAAGTTCCCATCGTGTGGGAACTCTCCCGCATCGCCGCCATAATGGAACATTTCCCGTCCGTCTGCCGCCTTTCCTTCATAAGTGGCATGGTCGCACCACTCCCAGACAAAGCCGCCGCAGAACTTGTCATAATTGTCCAGCAGCTCGATATAATCATGGATATCCCCGGGGCCGTTACCCATTGCATGAACGAACTCACACTGGATAAACGGTTTTTTCATGCGGGAATCTTCACAGTAATTTTTTACCCACTCCGTAGACGCATACATCTGGCTCATCACATCCAGCATGGACGTATCGTTGTGATAGCCTCTGGACTCCCAGATGCTGCCTTCATAATGCACCAGACGGGTCGGATCGTAAGCCTTTACCCACTTGCCCGCCTCTTCAAAGTTTTCTCCATAACCGCTTTCATTTCCAAGCGACCAGAAGATTACGCTGGCATGGTTTTTGTCCCGGATCACGTTACGCTTCTGACGGTCTAATATTGCTTCTCCGAAACGTGCATCCTGCGCTATCCTGCCGTAATCATTCCCATAATCTGCACCAAACAGCTCGCATACGCCATGGCACTCCTGGTCCGCCTCCGCAATAACGTAAAATCCATATTCATCACACAGCTCCGGGAAATACGGCGCGTTCGGATAATGGCTCGTGCGGATGGCATTGACATTGCTCTCCTTCATCATACGCATATCCCGGATTACATTTTCACGGGTGACTGTTGCGCCGGTATACGGATCGCTGTCGTGACGGTTCACACCGCGGAATTTTACCTGATGCCCATTGACGAGTATCATCCCGTCTTTTACGGAAATCGTGCGGATTCCGACCTTCTGCTCTATCAGCTCATCCCCGGTGCTGATTTTTAATGTATAGAGATACGGCTGCTCCGCATTCCATAATACCGGATTCTGAACCGGGATAGAAACCGTTTCACCGGAAGAATACATGCTTCCCACAGCTGTGCCGTCCGCATCGAACAGCTCGCAGCGTATCGCCGGACTGCCTTCTACCGCATCAAAGCGCACTATTACTTCCGCACTGTTATTTTCCATATCTACCGGTGTCTGCACTGTAAAGTCACGCACGAACTCCTGCGGGCGCAGCACCAGCTCCACATCCCGGAAAATACCGGAAAAACGCAGCTTGTCCTGGTCCTCCAGATAGCTGCCGTCGCACCATTTCAATACCAGCACAGCCAGACGGTTCACGCCTTCCCGCGTCTTATCCGTAATCTCAAACTCGCTGGGGCTGTGGGAAACCTGACTATAGCCCACAAACTCACCGTTCACCCACACATAAAAGCAGGAATCTACGCCTTCAAAATATAAAAACTGACGTTTTTCCGCCGCTTCGCTGTCCAGCGTAAAATCCTTTACATAGGCGCCGGAAGGATTTTCATCCGGTACATACGGCGGATCGAAAGGGAACGGATAGCGCACATTCGTGTACTGCTTCTGATCAAAGCCCTTCATCTGCCAGCAGGAAGGCACCTCCATGTCGATCAGCGTCTCCGTGTTCTCCCAGAATCGCTCCGGCACTGCCTCCACGCTCGGAAAGTAACCGAATTTCCAGTCATCTCCGCTCAAAAGCACCTGGCTTTCCCTGCCTTCTCCACATTTCGGCACATACCAGCACCGGTTATCCACAGTGCCCACATGAAGTGTGTGGAGCTCTTCATAAAATTTTTCCACTCTCATTGTCCTGTAACTCCTCCTGTTTTAATAGCCGGATGCCCTCCGGGTTACTGTTCACACCAGCCTCAAACGCTCGCCGTTTGAGGCGTGAGAACGTGATTCCGGAGTGAGCGGGCCTCTTTTACGCAGTAAAACTTTCAATAGGCCCGCGAATATTCCTGTTCGCTGGCAAGCCAGTGAACAGGAACCCTTCCGGAAAATAATCCTCGTCCTATTATTTTTATTATAGTAGAAATCTCCCGTTCATTGTATAATAAGTATGACCGAAAAATATAACATTTTGAAACTGTGCGTCCTCTGCACGATATCAGGAGACCCTTATGCCTATTTATTTCAGAAATACTCCCGTCCGGGAACCGTTCATATTTGACTCCATCGGAGCCGACTGGGTCCAGGAAGCGACCTCCCGCCCCGATGGACACCCTCTTTATCACTACCTGCAGACTGTCAGCGGCTGCGGGCGCATCACCATTCAGGGAAAGAACTATTTTCTGAATGAAAACGAAGGCGTCCTCATTGCCCCCTCCATCCGTCATTCCTACGCGGCGCGCACCCCCGTATGGCTCACCTGCTTTGCTACCTTTACCGGAACTGTCGAAGGCAGCATCCCCCGTATCTTAAAAAACAGACCGATCATTTTCATTGAAAAAGAACAGGGCGCACGCATCGGTGAAATGCTCCGCCATACTACACATAAATATGGGGCACCGCCTTTGAATACGCAGGAGCTTTCTCTGGACTGCTATCAGCTTCTTTTGCAGTTCGTTGAAGGACTGTCAGACAAAGCTCTCCTCGAAGACCCTCTCTATCTGCGCTATGTCGCCCCTATAGTAGAACAGATTGAAACTCATTATAACAGCCCATTCACCGTCGGCGAACTCAGCCGCACCGTCTATGTGACACCCCAGTATCTTTCCCGGCTCTTCCGCCGTTTTCTGGGATGCTCCGTATACGAATACCTTACTTCCTGCCGCATCAGCCGCGCCAAGGAGCTTCTTCTGACATATCCGCACCTCGAGATTCAGGAGATTGCCGGACAGGTCGGCTTTTCAGATCCGAGCCATTTTATCGCCATGTTCAAAAAATCCACCGGAAGGACACCGCTTGATTTCAGACGCTTCCATTAGGTCTTTGCCGCCTCTGTCACACGCTTTCCGGACGCAGGCGGTTTAATTTTTCTCGGTCAAGCTGGAACGGATAATTTTTCAGCTTTGCCGGATTACACAAAAGCTCGTCCATTGCCTGCTCCCAAAGCTCCTGTGAAAGCTTCGTCTCTCCCAAAAGTGCCCTCAAATATTCCGAAAAGCTCTGGACACTGCCAAATCCCAGCATCGAAAGCACTCTCTGCGCCGCTTCCTGTTCGCCGTAATTTGCTAAAAATCCGGGCAGGAATATCGCCGCCGCTTTCCCGTGCGGCGTCCCGAGTTCACATGTTACCGTGTAGCTGAGCCCGTGCGGCAGGCTCGTACCTGTATGGGATATTGCTATCCCCCCGAGCGTACAGGCATGCATCAGCTGCTCCCTCTCCTCTTCCCCTATCTCGTAGGACAGCAGTCTGTCTTTTACCTGCCCCCAGATACGCAGTCCCAGCTCGGCAAAATCCCTGCTGTATGCCGTAGCATTTGTATTCAGATAGCTTTCGACCAGATGCGCCAGCGTATCAACGGCCGTATTTACACAGCCTGTCCGGGATGCCGTCTGTAAATATGTGGTATCCACCAACGCCAGCGCCGGAAAGATGCGGTGGCTGATGCCCTGCTTTGTCTGTTTTCCCAGATGGGACAGGGCGTCCTGCGCCCCTTCTCCCGAAGCGATGGAAAGCACCACCTCCGGCAGCACATTTCTTGTAAGTATCGCATAGGGCGTTACCTCTGACCCCGTCCCCGCTGTAGTCGGCACCGCCGCCACCGGAAGCGCCGGACAGACCGGTTCCTGTGAAGAGCTTTTCTGAGCTTCATACAAAAGGCGCGCATCCCGCTCCGGATTCGCTATCATCAGCGCGACTGCTTTTGCCGCGTCCATCGGGGAACCTCCGCCCACGCCGATAACAAAATCCGCTTTTTCAGAAATCCCGACTGTGCGGGCGCGCATTACCGTATCCACCGAAGGATTTTCCTCTATCTCATCGAATACAGCATATGGGATTTTTTCCCGCAAAAGCGCTTCTTCCACATCCTGCAGGGAGCCGTTCATCCGCGAAGAGTGCCTGCCTGTAACAATCAGCGCCCTGCTCCCCAACGCCGCCAGCTCCTGACTGTGCCGTCTCACACAGTCCTTTTCATTGTAAACCTTTGTCGGCATATAAAAATTCATCTGTCTTTCCTCCAGTCCCGTTCCATTTCATCCATATATGCTTCCGCTTCCGCAAAAATCTTTTCCATCCGGATGTGTGTCTCTCCGTCTTTAATTTTCAGCATTTCAAACGGTTTTTTGTAATAGGACGTCTCCCTCACGATACGCAGACTTTCCGGAAAATTCAGGTCATACAAAAACCCTAAAAAGCTTACCCAGATGTCCAGTCCGCTTACCCTCTCTTCCTTTTTCACGCACCTGTGCGCCATCAGGCTTTCATACACCGCATCCGAAATCTTTTCCTGCCCTGCCTCTTCTGCACAGACCCCTGTGGTATTCCGCGGATCCTCCGTCGCAAAGACTCTGAAAATATCGCACTTATCCGCATCCCGGAGCATCCGGCACAAAAGCAGCGTCTCCTCATCCAGACCGCCCTCGACCGTTAGTCGGTTGTGGTTGGCTATTGCTTTCAGCACCATCTGCCTGTCCTTTTCCGGCAGTCCGTCCAGAAATCCGCCGCTGCGCAGCACCTCGCACCCCAACTGCGCGTGGTCCACGCTCAGATGGTCCAGAAACGTATCATAGCGCCTCAGCTGTTCAAATCTGCCGATATCATGATAGACCGCGCACAGATGCGCCAGCCCGCACATCCGCCCGTCCAGTCCCAGCGCTTCAGACAGCCGCTCCATCACCGCGTCCACTGCCTGCGTATGGACGATTTTCAAATGAATCTTTGCATCGTTCGTATCATATCTGCCCGCATAGGCAAGAAAGGTTTCCATTGCATCCATTGCACTCCTCCACCGGTATCGTGCCCGTTTTATTCAGGCACAGGTTTTTCCCTCCACAGCACCATATCCATATTCGTTCAAACGGTTGCTACCGTTAAATTCATTTTATCATATTTTTTCAATATAGTACCACTTTAAAATTCCCTGCGAGCGAGACCGGAGGCCGGACGGTCGTTGCTGTTCACACCAGCCTCAAACGCCCGCCGTTTAGGGCGTGAGAACGTGATTCAGGGGTGAGCGGGCCTCTTTTACGCAATAAAACTTTCAACAGGCTCGCAAACGTTACATTTCCCTGAAAAATCCCCCCGGAAACCCATTGACACCCCTTCCCCGGTACTGCTACAATAAAATTACATATCAGGGAACCATCTTGGCTGTTCAGCTTCAAATCCCCCATATGAATACTCAATCAAATATGGCGGAAAGAAGATACAGCGCAATGTTTTCCCAAATGCCATCCTCTTCCTTCCGTCATCAGAAAGGACGATGCTATGGCAAAACGAAATTTAAAAGAACTGAATCTTCTGGACGACTTTTTGTTCGGAACACTCGTCTCCCACAAAGAATTCGGTGAGGCTTTCTGCCGGGAGCTGCTGCAGACGATTTTTCACAGGAACTTCGGAAAACTGAAAGTCATTCCGCAGAGGCAATACTACGGAGACGATACCACAAAGCACGGGACGCGTCTGGATGTATATCTGGAAGAAGATAATGCCGAGCTGGAACCGGAGGCGCTTTACGACCTCGAGCCCGAAAACGCCAGGGACAAGAACAAACGGAAATTCCTCCCCAAAAGAGCCCGATTCTACCGGGCGATTGTAGACGGTCACAGCCTTGCATCCGGCACAGATTACGGCACCTTAAAGGATGTGTATATTATTCTTATCCTTCCGTACGACCCGTTCGGGCAGGATCGGCTTATCTATACCATACGAAGCATGTGCCAGGAAGACCCTTCCATGCCTTATGACGACGGCGCCAGAACGATTTTTCTCTACACAAAGGGAACGCAGGGCGATATCCCCAGAGAGCTTCAGGAGCTGCTCCGCTACATGGAAGACACGACAGCACAGAATGCTGTCAATCCGTCCCTGCGAAAGATTCAAAGGATGGTAGAAAATGTCAAAGAAGATAAGGGGGTGCTTCTGGAATATATGAAAATCTGGGAATGGGAACAGCAGATACGCGAGGAAGCGATAGAAGAGGGCCGGGAGGCCGGCAGAAAAGCCGGTATGAAAGCTGGCATGGAGGCCGGCAGAAAGGCTGGCATGACAGCCGGTATAGAAGCCGGTAAACAAGCCGCGACAAAAACGCTAACCTTAAATATGCTCTCCAAAAAGAAATTTTCCTATGAAGAAATCGCCGATCTGGTCGGCATTACCACAGAAGAAGTGCGGAAAATCGAAAATGAGCATAATCTTCCAACTGCATAATCTCCTAAAAAAGAGATATTTTCCCTGTCTTCTGTTAAAAGCTTTGTAAACTCATTCAGATGATCTCCTGCAAAAATCTCCATTTTTAAAGCAAAAATATCAATGGTATGCAAAACCTCCCGATGGTAACATAGATGCATCAGCAAAATCATGTTTCCTACAGGAGGTTTTTCCTATGAGTTTTATTTTAAACGGTCAGTCCCTGATGCTCGGGACCTGTTACTACCCGGAGCACTGGCCCCGCGCCCTCTGGGCCAGTGACCTGCAGCGCATGCTGGAAAACGGCATCCGCGTTATCCGTATCGCAGAATTTGCATGGAATAAATTTGAACCGGAGGAAGGCAGATATACCTTTGATTTTTTTGATGATTTTATGAAAGAAGTGGAAAAGACCCCGATCAGGGTCATTTTCTGCACGCCCACCGCAACGCCGCCCGCATGGCTGACGCATAAATATCCCGAGGTTCTCAATGCCCGCATCGACGGGACGCTCCTGCGCCACGGCTCCCGGCGGCACTACAATTACAACTCTCCCGTCTATCTGGAGTTCTGCCGTAAGATAACCGAACAGCTCGGCTCCCACTACGGCAGCCATCCGTCCATTATCGGCTGGCAGCTTGATAATGAATTAAACTGCGAGGCAAATGAATTTTATTCCGAAAGCGATTCCATCGCCTTCCGTGATTTTCTGAGGGAAAAATACGGCACGCTGGACGCTTTGAACGATGCCTGGGGTACAGTCTTCTGGAACCAGACCTACACCGGCTGGGAGGAGATAGCTGTCCCGCAGCCCACTCCTACAGGCTCTGTCAACCCGCACCGCGTGCTGGATTACCGCCGCTTTATCTCCGCAAGCGCGCGCCGCTTTGCGAAAATCCAGTCCGACATTTTGCGGAAACATATAAAAAAGGATGATTTTATCACGACGAACGGTCTCTTCGGAAATCTGGACAACCACGCCATGACTGCTGAAAGCCTCGATTTTATCACTTATGATTCCTATCCGAATTTTGCCTATTGCCTAGATGATTACGATGAAAAAGATGTGCTGAAGGACTGCGCGTGGAGCAGAAATCTGTCGGAAGCCCGCTCCGCTTCGCCGGTCTTTGGCATCATGGAACAGCAGTCCGGCGCAAACGGCTGGAATACCCGCATGGAAGCCTGCACGCCCCGCCCCGGCCAGCTGACGCTCTGGACGATGCAGAGTATCGCCCACGGTGCGGACTATGTCAGCTATTTCCGCTGGCGCACCTGTACCGTCGGCACGGAAATCTACTGGCACGGCATTCTGGATTACTCAGGACGCGAAAACAGAAGGCTTAGGGAAGTACGCTCCGTTTCTGAAAAGCTGACGCATCTGCAGGAGGTCTCCGGCGCAAAATATACTGCCAAAACCGCGCTGCTCAAAGACTATGATAATATCTGGGACGCCGCTGTGGACCGCTGGCACGGCCGGGTCGAACAGGTCAGCCAGAACGGTATTTTTACCGCCGCGCAGCTGACCCATACGCCACTGGATTTCGTTTATCTTACGGAACAGACAACGGCAGAAGCTCTGGCGCAGTACGACCTTATCTTTTATCCCCATGCTTCCATCCTCACGCCTACGCGCATGGCTGTGCTGGAGCAGTATGTGGAAAACGGCGGCACTCTCGTCATGGGCTGCCGCACCGGCTACAAGGACTTAAACGGCAGATGCGTTATGGACTGCCTGCCGGGTCTTGCCGCAAAGCTGACCGGCACCGATATCCCAGAATATTCCTTTGTCGCTCCCGATGAAGGACGAATCTGCGCATCCTGGGACAAAACCGAGATGGAAGCTGCGGTATTTAACGATGTGCTGGCTCCCCTGAATGACGATTCCGAAGTCCTCGCACGCTATCTTTCCGGAGATTATGCCGGTCAGCCCGCGCTGATACGGAACCGTTTCGGAAAAGGATATGCCTTTTATTTCGGCGGGGCGTTCTCTGCGGATACCGCAAAGGTCTTCCTCGAAAAGCTCGGCGCGGCAGAACCTTTCTCTGCCTATGTGACCGCCCCGGAAGGCTGCGAAATCGCCGTGCGCCAAAAGGATGGCGTCTTCTATCTGTTTGTTTTAAATTATCAGAAAACGCCCGTCTCCATTACCCTGCACCGGAAAGGTTTTGACCTGATATCCCAGACGTCGGTCTCCGGCGACGCTGAACTGGCAGGCTATGAAGCAAAGGTTTACCGGTTCTGCTAAAAGCGTTCCCCTAAACGTCCAACAAGGCTGCAGCCTAAGCGGTCCATTTCCGCAAAGCTGCAGCCTTGTTGCTGTTTATTCTTCTATCTCTTCCCCATCGACGCCATAGCAGCGCACCGTTTCATAATCCCGGTTGCAGGAAAGCATGAGCGTCCGTTTTTCCAGATTATAAACGCCCGACCAGAGCGTACCGGAGAACACCCCGTCCTCCATTTTATCCTGTGCGACTGCCTCTAAAAGCCCCATCGCCTCATCCTCAGTCAGCACGCCGCCGCTTTCTTTTAATCCTTCCGTAAGGATTTTCCAGCGGTCCTGTCCTTTTCCGTCTCCGTAAGAAGCTCCGGGCGTCAGTACAAAATTTGTCGTCGCCAGCTTTTCCCCTTCTTCGGCTCGTATCACGCTCATCACGTTGTCCACATATTCCACCGTTGCGCTGTCCCCGGATGCGTCCGCTATCTGAAAATGATACGGCGCATTTGCCGAAGAATGCATATCGTACTGCTCCAAAAGACCAATGGCTTCCTCTACGGTCGCCGCCTTATCCAAAACCATGCGGATGGCAGACGTTGTCGTGATAGGTGTCTTTCCGGTCTCCTGGACCGTCGGCTCATTAAAAAGCTGAAGCACGCCGATAGCCAGCCCTGCCTCGTTCACGCCATCCAGCGGAATGTACGGAGCCGCCAGCGCGAGCGCCTTATCCTGCACGCTCGAACCGTCTTTAAACCCGATGTAGCTTAAATTTACCATCGAGATAGACTCATAGCCTTCCTCCGGGTCGGTATGCACGAGCGCATAAGCTGCCTGCTTATTGTCAAAGTTGCGGCCAAAAAGCTTTTCACCCTCCGATGTTTCCGCTGCGAATGTGGAGCATCCCAAATCCGGCAGGCTTATTTCGACCGGAAGCCCCTTCATCAGCTTTTTTACGACAAAGCCCGCCAGCTCGCTGTCTGTCCGCGCCCCGCTCTCCAAAAACTCATCCAGCCCATAATCGGTCTTGTAATCCATCGTATAATAAAAATCATCCTGTTTCTGCAAAGACCATACGCTTCCCAATTCCCTGCGGAATATAAAAAGAACGCATAATACAGCCGCCAGTATCACTGCCGCTATGACTGCGAACGCCGTCAGTATAACTCTCCCAATCCTTCTGCCGCGTGTCAGGGAGCTTTTTTCTTCCCCGTTTCCATGTAAAAAAGCTGATGCCATGTTCCGTTTCTCCTTTTTTATCAGGAGAACAAAGCCCTATGAATGCAGCGGTGCAAACACCGTCTCGTAATCCGTTTCCATCTCCTCAAAATTTTTCAACAGCTGTCCCAGCACTTTATAAAATATCACAAGCTCCTTCGGGTCGATACCTTCGTCCGCATGCCGGAGCAGTGTCTGTATCACTTCCACAATACGCTCTGTCTGCTCCCTGCCCTCCTCCGTCAGAAAATATCTGGCATTGTAACGTCCTTCCGCGCCTTCCTTACGTACCATCCCTGCCTTTATCAGTTCAGAAAAAGTACGCGATATCAGCGCCTGATCCAAATCACAGCGTTCCGCAACTTCTGAGAATCGCAGTCCCTCAGGATGCCTTCCCAGAATATATAAAACCGTGGTATGGGCCGCTTTTAATCCCAGCTTTCCCATTCCTGCCGTCTTGATCGCCTGTATTTTTTTGTTCATGCGAGACACAGAAAGTGTAAATTTCAGAAAACGGTCATCCATTTTTTGTTCCTCCTGTTGTCTGTACCCGGTACAGATTGTATTATATCTATTTTTGTTGATATGTCAACAATTATTTTGCTGCATATATTCCCGATATTCTCTGCTTTCCTTCACATAGTGGTCCGCATTTATCCGGTTTGCCTCTATCTCCTCTTCACGGACCTTTCTCACGACCTTTGCCGGACTCCCAAGCACAAGTGACCCGTCCGGAACGACGGTCCCCTGCGTCACAAGCGCCCCTGCTCCCACGATACAGTTTTTCCCTATCTCCGCACCGTTTAAAACAATCGCCCCCATCCCTATCAGGCTGTTGTCCCCGACTGTACAGCCATGTACGATGGCGCCGTGTCCTATCGTTACGTTACGCCCGATATTCACATCAAATCCTTTGTCCACATGTATCACACAGTTATCCTGCACATTCGTACGTGCGCCGATGGAAACGCTCCCTTCTCCCGCTCGCACTGTAGCATGAAACCATATGCTGCACTCCTCGGCAATACGTACATCTCCGTACACCGCCGCATCCGGTGCGACGAAAGCGCTCTCTGCAATTTTCGGTTTTTTCAGCATTTTTCCCCTTTCTTCCGCTCATCCTTTCCATCATTTGCCCGGATGAAGCACGTCAGCCTGCCCGGCTGTTCCATTTTGTACATTCCGCCATGTCCCGATATGGAGATATTTTATCACATTCCATACCCGTTTTCATCTCCAAAAATCCCGACTGTGTACATAAACCGCCTCCCTTTATCCCCCGTTTGATAACCGGACGATACTTTCCCTTGCAAACGCCCGCATTTCCCGATATACTGCATGATGAAATATCTATACGAACGCACAAAACAGTTATGAACGGAGAATCAACATGAGCATATTAAATGTAGAACATCTGTCCCACGGCTTCGGCGACAGAGCGATATTCCACGACGTTTCCTTCCGCCTCTTAAAAGGCGAGCACATCGGACTGATCGGTGCAAACGGCGAGGGAAAATCCACTTTCATGAACATCATCACCGGACGGTTCATGCCCGATGAGGGCAAGGTCGAGTGGTCTAAAAATGTCCGCGCAGGCTATCTTGACCAGCACACCGCCCTCGAAAAAGGCATGACAATACGTCAGGTGCTCACCTCCGCCTTCGATTTTCTTCTTGATATGGAGCAGGAATTAAACGGCATCTATGACAAAATGGGCGAAGCCGATGAAGACGGATTACAGGCTCTTATGGAAGAAGCCGGGACCTTGCAGGAGCTTTTGACCGCACATGACTTCTATATGATAGATTCTAAAGTAGAGGAAGTCGGACGTGCCCTCGGTCTTGCGGATATCGGTCTGGAAAAAGACGTTTCCGAGCTATCCGGCGGTCAGCGTACAAAAGTGCTCCTCGGAAAACTCCTTCTGGAAAAGCCTGACATCCTTCTTCTGGACGAGCCTACCAACTATCTGGACGCCGTCCATATCGAATGGCTCAAACGCTACTTAAACGAATATGAAAACGCCTTTATCCTGATTTCCCATGATATCCCGTTTTTGAACAGCGTCGTAAACCTCATCTACCATATGGATAACCAGCAGCTTACCCGCTATGTGGGTGATTACGATAAATTCCAGGAAGTTTACGCCATGAAAAAAGCGCAATTGGAGGCCGCTTACAACAAGCAGCAGAAAGAGATCGCAGACTTAAAGGATTTTGTGGCGCGCAACAAGGCGCGCGTTTCCACCCGGAATATGGCGATGTCCCGCCAGAAGAAGCTCGATAAGATGGACGTAATAGAGCTGCAGGCAGAAAAACCGAAACCGGAATTTAATTTCAAAGAGGCACGCACGCCCGGCCGCTATATCTTCCAGACCAACGAGCTTATCATCGGCTACGATGAACCCCTCTCCTCCCCGCTGACCCTTGCGATGGAACGCGGTCAGAAAATCGTGCTTACCGGCGCAAACGGAATTGGAAAGTCCACTCTGTTAAAGAGCATACTCGGCCTTATCCCGCCGATTTCAGGCACAGTCGAGCAGGGTGATTATCTGGAGATAGGATATTTCGAACAGGAAATGAGTCAGGACATCTCCACAACCTGCATCGAGGAGATATGGCAGGAATTTCCTGGCTACAGCCAGTATGAAGTGCGCTCGGCCCTTGCAAAATGCGGACTGACGACAAAGCATATTGAAAGTCTCGTCAAGGTGCTTTCCGGAGGCGAGCAGGCAAAGGTTCGCCTCTGCAAGCTCATCAACCGCCCCTCCAACGTGCTCGTGCTCGACGAGCCTACAAACCATCTGGATGTAGATGCAAAGGACGAATTAAAACGCGCCCTGCTCGCTTATAAGGGCAGCATCCTTATGGTATGCCACGAGCCCGAATTTTACGAAGGGCTCGCCGACGCTGTATGGGACGCTTCCAAATGGACGACAAGAACCGTATAACCGTCCCGATACTGACAGATACAAAAACAGGGCGTCTGGAATTCTTTTTTGTAGGATTCCAGACGTCCTGTTTTCTTAAAATTCCCGTTTTTCATAAAATTTCAGCGAAATCACAAATGATACTGCTGCGATTGCCAGCGCCGCTGCCAGCACTCCTGCCGCCGAAAAACCCGTCATACTTTCCATAATCTGTCCTGCATCGGCTCTTGCCATATCCCCTTGACCGGTCAGGCTCGCAGAAGCTCCCGCCAGTCCTCCGACAATCGCCATCACTGCGATCATCCATATCCGCCCCTTTGTAGTCCCGAAACGAAATATGACCGGAAGTTCCAGCGCCATACACAGGCAGCCGCACGCAAACACTATCAGCATACCCGGAACCCCGAAAAACCGCGCCTTCCCCGGAGCCAACAGGCCTGCCGCCAGCATGATGCCTGCCGTGAGAAATGTCACAAACAGACCGCTCAGCAGCCCGAGGACATATTTTTCAAGCACAAATTCCTTTCTCGAAACCGGAAGCGTCACCGCAACAGAATCCCACTTGCTGCGCTCGTCCAACGCCATCACAGTCTGAACAGTCAACATTCCCACAAATACATTCATCGCCGCGAACAAAAACGCCATTCCTGAAAATGCTGCCACCGCCGCATATATCATGTGAAAAATCAGCATCACCCTCCACTGTCTGCACAAAACATACCAGTCCTTCAATAAAAGTCCTTTCATGCTCTTCCCTCCTTTGCGATCGCTACGATTATCTCCTCGATGCCTGCCCGCTGAATCTGCATCCCGTCGGGCAGAAGTCCGCGCTTTACGACAGCCTCCACGTCAAACTCACTCTTTCTTGCAGAAACGACAGCTTCAGGACATATCGCTTCAAATTCCTTCTTACCGACATGTAATATTCCGTACTTCTCCAAAATCTCATCCTTTTCTTCACAGAATAAAACTCTGCCCTGATGAAGGAAGGTCACATAATCGCATATTTTCTCCAAATCTGTTACGATATGGGACGATATCAGGATGGAATGTTCCTCCTCCCGCGTAAAATCATTAAATACATCCAGAATCTCATCCCGCGCCATCGGATCGAGCCCGCCTGTCGCTTCATCCAATAATAACAGCTTCGCATTGTGTGAAAGCGCCGCCGCAAGAGACAGCTTCATTTTCATTCCCCTTGAAAATTCCTGAAATCTCTTTTTCTGCGGAAGTTGAAAACGGTCCAGCCAGCCGTAAAACGTATCCTTTTCCCAGTTTTCATAAAATCCCGCCATTACGCGGTCCACCTGCTTCGGCGTCAGCTCGTCCGGGAAACACGCTTCATCCATCACCACGCCTATCTCCTGTTTTTTTCTTTGAAAATCTGCAGCCCCCGTATCGCATCCCAACACCCGTATAATTCCCTCATCGGGACGCACAGCTCCTGTTATCGCTTTGATGGTTGTGCTTTTTCCTGCGCCGTTTTCTCCTATCAGCCCCATGATACATCCGGACGGCAGCGTAAAGCCCACATGATCAAGTGTATAATCACGATATCTTTTTGTTACATTTTCCAAATATAATGCTTCCTGCATTTCTGTTTCCTTTCTTCGCTCAATCCTCTCCCAGCAGCGCAAACATCTCCAAAAGCTCCTGCTTTGAAAGTCCGCATGCCGCTGCCAGCTCATAGGCCGCGCTCATATGCTCCTCAATCTTTTTCAGATTCTCTTCCCTTATCAACTCCAGATTCTTCTTCGCCACAAAGCTTCCCTTGCCTGTCACCGTATAAATGAAGCCTTCCCGTTCCAGCTCCTCGTACGCCCGTTTCGTCGTGATAACGCTGATGCGCAGCTCCTTTGCAAGTCCCCTGATAGACGGGAGCAGCTCGCCTTCCTTTAACGCTCCCGACAAAATGAGCTTCTTTATCTGCGAATATATCTGGTCATAGATAGGCTGGTCTCCCATGTTGCTGATGATGATGTCCAGCTTCCTCACCTCCGTTCTTGTGTATATACTCATTATATACACTATCTACATTTTGTCAACCGGTTTTCAAAAAATATGTTACACTCATCGGACGAAGAACGAAACAGACCCCCAAAGAGCCGCAGCCCTTTGGGGGTCCATATCACTTCACATCTCCCTTATAAACGTCACTCCGTCCAGCTTTCCATACTCCTCGATAATCTGCGCATGGAGTACCGGTTCTTCAAAATGCAGTGTCATATTTACTGAAACGACCCTGCTGCCGTCTACATCTTTTCCGCGCCTCACCTCCAGATTGTCCATCCGGCATCCGTGCTCCCGCCCGTATCCCAGAAACGCGCTCAGATCCTTCATCCGTATAAGCTCCACATATACCGCAAATACCTTTGATCTGCGGCTCAGGCGTTTATCGACAACATGCAGTATCCGCAGAGAACACCATATCGCCGCAAAGCCGATGATAGCGCCGGAATAAAAGCCGGCTCCCAAGGCCAGTCCAAGGCAGGCATCCGCCCATAATCCTGCTGCCGTTGTCAGCCCTTTTACCTGATTCTGACGCGTAACGAGGATAGTTCCTGCTCCCAGAAACCCTATACCGCTGATGACCTGGGCCGCGATACGTCCCGGGTCTCCGGTTCCCGTCCCCTGATTCAGATATATCCCTGTCATCATTGCGATAGCAGACCCTAAGCATACTACCATGTATGTCCTAAATCCTGCCGGACGCCCTTTCTTTTCACGCTCATAGCCCAATACCCCGCTGAAAAGCATCGCCAGCACCGTTCTTAATAAAATCGACTGCAGCGTCAGCTCCTGCAATGCCGCTATCTGCTCCAGTACCATCTTCCCCCTCCATTCTGCCACTTCATCTGATTCCTGTCATTTCCCCCGAAACAACACCTTTTATAAATACCGTTCATCATAGACCGCTCGAACCCCGCCCACAAACTTCCTCCGGGTGCGGGCGCACACCAGACGGGCATCCCCGATCTGACGGACAGAAAGCCGCACCGGAACCGCCACTTCTTTTAAATGCATCCCTATCAGCGTATCCCCGATATCCATCCCCGCATGTGCCCGAATATGCTCGACCGCACATGGCGTCTCAAAATGTTTCCATGCCGCTGTTGCAAAAGAGCCTCCTGCCTTGGGCTGGGGCACCACGTTTACAGGCTCATATCCATATCTCTCTGCCGCCTCCTCCTCGACTATCAACGCCCGGTTCAAATGTTCGCAGCACTGGGCCGCCAGGTATACCCCCGCTTCCTTTGCCGCCCGATAAATCCCGTCAAATACATGCTCCGCAAGCTCCGGACTGGAAAAAGTCCCTATTCTTTCGCCGCCCACCTCGCTCGTGGAACACCCGACCACAAGAATTTCTCCGTGCCTCAGCTGTGCGGTTTCTATAAGTTCCTTCGCTGCGCCGTATGCCTCCTGACTTATCTTATCATATGCGCTGTCTGCGCCGCTTTTATGAACGTCCTTTTTTTCCATCAAAACCGCCTTCCCTTCTGCTTTCACTATACTTCCGCATAAATCCTGCGGATATATCCGGCCGCATCCATCGCATTTTCAGGCACTGTATCCTCCAGCGTGCATGCGATCCACGGCTTTTTCTCCTTTAAAAATTTCAATATCGGTCGGTAATCCATCATCCCTGTTCCTGCCGCCGCATTCACAAACTGTCCGTTTTCAATTCTGAAATCTTTAATATGAGCAACTGCAATCTCATTCTCCAGAATCTCCATTGCCTCTCCCAGAATTTCTTCCCGGTTCTCATAATTTTGAATATAAAGTAAATTGACCGGATCAAAAATAATCTGAAGATTTGGAGATCCTATTTCATCCAGCATCCTGCGCGCCAGCTTCGGCGTATGCACAATGTGGGTCGCCACCGGTTCGATACCTATGATCACTCCCATCTGCTCCGCATACCTGACAACAGGTTTTAATCCATACAAAAAACTGCGAAACGCCTCTTCTGTATGACATTCCGGCACAAACCGATACTCCGTATTCGGCGCTCCCGTCTCCGTCCCGACCACTCCGCAGCCTGCAAGCGCTGCAAGCCTGATATGAGCCATATAACGGTTCTGGATTTCTGTCAGCTGCCGCCTGTCCGGATTTGCCAGATTCAAGTAACAGCCCAGCACCGCAAAATCAATCCTATGCTCCGCAAACATCCTGCGAAGTATGTTTGCGTATCCCGGTGTAAGCGCCATATCCGCGCTCTCATTGGCTCCGAGAACCTTGGACAGCGCCACATGCGCACAGGTGAATCCCTGTTTCTCAATATAGGAAAGCCGTTCTTCCAGCCCCATCTGCGGCGTATCATGCAGACGCATTCCCAGATTCATCCGGTCTGTTGTCCAGATTCCCTGTAAAGACTGAGTATTTCCTTCTGCTTCCTGCTTCGTACCGCTTTTTTTGTTCATATCCTCACTTTTCATTTTTGCTCCTTTTCCTCAACAGCCGCCGGGCTGCCGATGAAGATATCTCTATTTTTACACAATTTCAAAAACTGTCAACCGATTTCCACGCAGATTCCATGCTTAGCTGTCATTTTCTGAAGCCATCCGTAAAACAGATCGACCACCGGTCCAAGTCCCAGCGTGCATACGACCGTCCCCACGCCAATCTCGCCGCCCAGCAAAATCGCCAGCACAACGCATACTATATCCAGCCCGATTTTGGCAACCCCGATACGGATTCCCTTTTCTTTCATCGCAGCAACCAGGTCATCCGTCGGATTAGACGGGAAAATACACAAAATATAAGCTGCTACCGCAAAGGCAATGATCACCATCCCTGCCAGAAACAATATTGCCGAATCCACAACTCCGTTTCCTTCCACACCTGCCAGTATTCCTTTCCAGAAATCCGTAAATAACCCCAGAAAAAACGATGATATGAATGTCGTCAGCCTCAGCATTTTTCTGCGGATGACTGCCGCCAGCACTACCGCCAAAAAGGCAGTCATATAAATTGCCAGAGACGTATTAATCCCCAACTTTTCTCCGAGCGCAAAATTCAATGCGTCATATCCCCCTGCTCCCATATGTGAATTAACTGTCAGCACAACGCCCAGCGGCATCAGCCCGATTCCAATTAGATACAAGACCACATTTACCGCCCAGTCCTTTTTCTCCATCTTTTCATTCGCCTGTTTCCACCAGCTCATCTTTCCATCTCCTCCATTACGCTCATTTTATTCCAAAATCCCCATCTTCACAAGTTCTGCTCTCAGACGCTCCGGAATACTTTCACGAAGCCTTTCCCAGGACATTAAAAAATCTTCGCCAACAGAAGCCCTTACAAACTCCATAGACGGTTCAAATGCATAATGTTCCCGAATATAACCTTGCACAGTCTTCTGTATTCTTTCATCCAGAGCAGGAAGCGAGCCACGAAATGCCTCCGGAACTGCCAAGCCGTCCTCTCCTGCAAGCTCTTTGCAGCTTTCCTTCCATTTTGGCACAAGCTTTACAAGAGCCGGATCTGGTAAAACGGCGTGCTTGCCCGGCTGCATCCATACCCGTATCCGACCATTTTCTTCCATTACAGGCATTCCATCCGAAAGCCTTACCTGATTCAAATATTTCCCGTGAAAGCTTCCTTCCGCCCATACAGCCCTGCCGCCTTTGTCTACATACACCCATATATGCTCCAACTCATATAAATGCTGTATATCATAATCAAACCATATCGCATACTCGATCACACATTCTATTTTTTTCCAGTCAGCTTCTATGGTTCTTTTTGGAAAAGACCCGCTTTGTCTTGTTTCCCTGAATATGGTATATCCGACTGCTCCGACAGCAAACGGATCTTTTTTATCTACCATCAGCTCCGGCATATACCGTATCGCCAGTTCTTTGTCCGTTTCCATTACTTTCTCCTAAAATACAGAAAGCCGCCCGGATTCTTCATCCGGACGGCCCTCTGAAATCCTTTTCTAATCAGGCGTTTATTTAGTTGCCAAGGCTGTCATAATATGCAGCTCTCGCATCCAGAATCTTCTGCAGGCCTGCGTTTACAAGCTCATTGTATCCGCTCTCGTAGGTCGCTTCAAACTGGTCTGCCGGGCAGCACACTACCGTATAAACAAATTCGATCATTCTGGTCTTGATATCTGCACCGAAGGTCTGCTCGTCCTCGGAAATATAACCATAGGTCGGGAAGCGGAACAGATTTTCCATACGCATTGTATAGAAGTTCTGGTACCACTCCAGCGTTGCCCATTCAGGACTCTGATTCTCAAAATCAGTCTGTGCCAATACCTCGGGGTCATTTACCCAGTCAAAGTTCAGGTTCATGATACACAGGTCATCACATGTTCCCGGATATCCCTTTTCATCCTTCACTTCCTGAGCAGGCTCGATTGCCACACCGTTTTCATCCTCGATCAGATCGGGAGTGTAACGAACCAGTTTCGCATTTTCAGGATCTGCCAGCCAGTTCAGATACATCATGCAGGCATCCAGCTTCTCATCTTTTGTTGTAGAAGGAACCATTACGAACATTGCATATCTGTACTCGAACGGATTTCTGTAAGTGCCGTCCGGCAGATCAAAGCAATATAAAGGAACAAATGTCTCATGACCAACCTCGGTATTGAGAACCTTAAAGGAATCCCAAGACTGTGTCAGGTCGTCCAGAACAAAACCTGCACGTCCGTTTGCAACGTCCGCCTTCATCACATCCTCTGTCGTATCTGTCGGGAAATCCGTTGTGATCAGCCCGTCATTGTACCACTGGTTCAACTGCTTTAAGCCGTCTTTGGAACCCGGTGCAACCGCCATATAAGCTTCATTATAAATGTAAGCATCTCTGTCATTTTCCAGAGTTACATAAGAGCCCACAAAGTTCAGATAGTTCTTCTCTGTATCGGCACGTCCGCTCATTGCCCACGGAACAGTCTTATCTCCGCCGAGCTTCTTTTCTTTTACCGCATACAGATACTCGCCAAGCTCTTCTTTTGTTTTCGGCACTTCCATGCCAAGCTCATCCAGCCAGTCCTGACGGATATACCCCATATGCCTGGGCTGTTCTGTACCTCTCTGCTTCATAACCGCATATCTGGTGCCGTTTACTTCACCAATACCCTGAGCTTCTGCACAATACTCTGCAATATTTGCACCGTATTTACTGTAAACCTCTGTCAGATCCGCCAGCGCTCCATTTGCAGCAAAATTATAAAACAGTGCCTGGTCATATGTGAAAACAATATCCGGAGCCGTTCCGCCCGCCATCATTATATTTAAGTTATCGTCAGAGCTGGATCTGGGAACTGCAACATATTCCACGTTAATGTTGTAGTTTTCCTTCATCTGATCCTTCAGCCACTGGGTCAAGGCATTGTTCTCTGTCGTCGTTCCAGGCGCTGCATTGCCGCGATCCCACAGCATAACACGAATCGTTACCTCATCCTCAAATTTTGTTGCCTCCACAGGACCTGCAGTTTCACCCGCCGCTTCCGTTCCTGCCGCCTCTGTTCCTGCTGCTGCAGATTCTGCCGGTGCTTTTTCACTGCCTGATCCGCCGCAACCTGCTGCAAATACCATTGATGCCGCCAGACAAAGAGCTGCTGTTTTTTTCCATAAACCTTTTCTTCTCATGTTTTGCCTCCCTTAAATTTTATTGAATGTACCGTTACCCTTTTCTGCAACGTTCAATCATCCCTTTACTGCGCCAATCATAATACCCTTTGTAAAAAATTTCTGGACGAAAGGATACACGATGAGCATCGGCAGCATTGAAATCACAATACTTGCCGATTTCACATTATCCGCCACAAGATTGGAGCGAATTCCTTCCTCTGCTGCAATCTTGACAGATTCTACAAACTGCTTTAATACCATCTGGACTGTGAACAGAGACGAATCATTGATATAATACATAACATCGCTGATACCATTCCAGCGTCCCACCGCATAAAACAGTCCCAATGTTGCGATTGTGGGATATACCAACGGAAGAGATACTCGCATCAATGTCTTGAATTCACTGCATCCGTCAATTTTTGCCGCGTCATAAATAGCGGAATCAATTCCTTTAAATGCGTTACACATGATAATCATGTTATATGCACTTAATGCTCCAGGAACAATCAATGACCATACTGTATTGATCATCTTGAAATCTTTTACGTTTAAATACTCCGGAATAACACCGGGATTTAAATACATTGTAAGAACAAACAGCGTCATGATAAAGCTGCCGCCCACCAGATTTTTCTTGGAAAGCGGGTATGCCGCCAATACTGTCATTACAAGGCTTACTGCCGTCGAACCAAGCATCAGCAGGATCGAATAGCCAAACGCATGTATGAAGCTGCCGCTGTGAATAGCTTTTGCATAAGCCTCTGTATTAAACCCGATCGGGAAAATCAGAACCCTGCCCGCCGTAATTGCTTCTTTGGAACTTAAGGACACAGCGACTACGCGAAGAATCGGAATCATAGCAACACAGGTGATCAGGATAAAAAACGCGCTCCAGAAAAACTGAAATATTTTTTCCTGTTTACTGTTAATAGAGCTGTTCATCAGATAATTCCCTCCTGTCCCATTTTCTTAATTGCAGCGTTTGCAGAAAGAACAAGCACAATTCCCACTACCGTCTGGAACAGCCCCACTGCCGTTGCAAAGTCGAACCGTCCCGCCGCCAGACCGACGGAGTATACATATGTGCTGATTACATCAGAAGCACTCTTTACCAGCGTATTTCCCATCATGAACGGGCGGTCAAAACTGATTGTAACAAGCTTACCGACCTGCATGATTAAGAGCACCGTAATCGTGGACGAAATCTGCGGAAGCGTCACATGCCAAATTCTCTGAAGTCTCGTCGCACCGTCAATATATGCCGCCTCTCCTAAAGAAGCATCCGTTGCCATCAGCGCTGCCAGATAAACGATCAGGGAATACCCTGCACCCTGCCATACGCCAAAAAACCAATAAATAAACCGCCACAAAAACGGACTGCTCAGGAAGGATATGGAATCCGCTCCCACCGCATTGATCACGTTATTTACCAGACCGCTGGCAGAAAACAGCTGTGTCACAATACCAGAAATAATAACCCATGAAAGGAAGTTTGGCAGGTATAACAGCGTCTGTGTCGTTTTCCGAATCTTGCTGCTTCTCAGCTCATTTAAAAACACCGCCAGAAAAATAGGAATAGGAAATCCAATGAGCAAATCGCCAATATTCAGGATAAGCGTATTTTTTAACGCATTCCAGAAATCCACTGAAGTAAACGCCTCACGGAAATTGTTCAGTCCCACCCATGGGCTGTCCCATATCCCCTGAAATACATTAAATTTTTTGAAGGCAACAGCGACGCCAAGCATCGGCTTATACCTGAACAAGATCATGTATACCACCGGAACCAGCAGCATCGCATACAATTGCCAGTGATTTTTCATATAGTTTTTTACCTTTGTACCAGACATTTTCTTTTTCTTCATCTCACTATCTTGCCTTATCCTTTCCTGACATTCTTTTGTCATATTTCCTGAACGCACATTCATTATATGATATCTCTCATATCATAACTACTTGTTTTTTGCTTTTCAAGCACTAAAATATTGCACATTTTGCTTTCTATTTTGCTCTCACAAAATCTATCTGCACAAAAACTGCAACATTATTACTCTGTCGAAATCTTAACGCTCTTTATCTCAAACGCGTTAAAATCCAGTGTCAGGCAGTTCTTCTTCCCAATGTCCGGTTCGCACACTCTCTGGATTCTTTCCAAAATATCAACCTCTCCGGCTTTTTGAAAAGGTACATCCAAAAATAGTTTCACACGCTGCGGCACTCCCGCCGCCTCATACAATCGCAATATAATATCGCCTTTTCTGTCCTCAGAAAGCTTTACCGCTTCCACAGCCACATGACAGCCTACACCATCTGCCGCTTCCAGATAAAACAAACCGAAGCTCTCCTGTATATTCCTCTCCCTTGTCCGCAAGGCACTGTCCAGATGGGACTCCCGGTTAAACAATACTGCAGCCTGCGCAATTCCGGCATTTCCAAAGCTCCCTTTGTAAGGACGGCAGGCATATGAAAATTCCTGTATTCCCTGATCCGCATTCTGGTCCGGCATTACCGGAGCTCTCATAAGAGTCAGACTGATACAGTTTTCCTGTGAACTCCATCCATATTTGCAGTCATTTATCACTGCAATTCCCTCGCGTCCATTTTCCATCGCACTGTAACGCTGACTGCACACCTCATATCGGTCTTTTTCCCACTGCAATCCTCTGCGCGTTGGTCTTTTCTGAACGCCAAAGGCAGTTTCTCCAATTACTTCTCCAGAATACACCTCTGACGGGAAATCGACCTTCAACATTCTGTGCCTTTCCATCCAGTCTATCCGGGTGTGAAACTCCAACATTTTCCCGTCTCTACCCATACATATCCACTGCGAAAAAGCTGAATCGGCAATCTGTCCGTCCAACCGCCACGCCGGACGGTCTTCATAAACCTCTGGGCTGATACACCATCCGCTTCGGTCAATCGGTTCCTCTTCCTCTTCATACATCCTGCCGATTTCCCATGCATCATAATAGGAATTTACATTCCGGTAAAGACGGAATTCATTCATAGGCTTTTCTTTTTTTCCTAAGCTTTTTTCCGTCTTCCTGTCTTTTTTAAGTTCCAGCTTCACTACGCGCCCAGCTTCATCAATCTCCGCATATAAAAAGCTGCTTTCCAAAAAAACATTTCCGGTTTCAGAACAGCTTCCTGCCCGCATGTTCTGATCCAAAGCGCTTTCTGTTTGTGCCTGCCCTGCATTTCTTTCCCTGCACTCTTGCCGCTCTCCGGTCTGATTTTTTTCAAGCTCTTCCAGACAGCCCAGGCACTCATTCAGTACCGCTCCACCCTGTTCTGCGATTTCTGCCATCTCCTTTTGAGCCTCTTCATGTACCCGGGCAATTCCCGTTCCGGGCAGAATATCATGAAATTCCTGAAACAAAAGGCGCTTCCAAAGCTTTTTCAGCAGCTCTGCCCGCTCCAGCGCAGCTTTCTTTTCCGCGCTTTTATCATCCGTCCGCACCGCTGTCACGCAGTTCCAGTATTCCGCTTCCTTCAGCACACATTCCGCGCGGCGCACTCCGAGCTTTGTTTTTGCCTGAGCGGTATAGGTTCCCCTGTGCCACGCCAGATACAGCTCTCCTGCAAAAATATTTTCAGTCCCTTCTGCTTTCAGCTTTTCAAAATACTGCTCCGGACTTTCATAGCGCGTCCTTGGCATGCCTTCCAAATCTTCGCATCTGCGGACATATTCCAGCGCCTCCCTGGTTGCCCCGCCTCCTCCATCACCGTAACCGAACGGATACATCATGGAATCAATTCCTTCCTCCTGTATCCTGTCATTTTCCCAGCGTTCCATCAATTTTTCCGGAAAAGTTTCCGCATTATTTTCCTTATAAGTATGCGCCAGCACCCGGCTCCCGTCTATTCCCTGCCACCAGAACACATTATACGGAAAAGGTTCACATTCGGGGTCCTGACGGATCAGCTTCTGCGTTGCAAAATACTCTACGCCGCACTGCTGCATAATCTGCGGAAGCGCCCCCGAAAATCCAAATGTATCCGGCATCCACGCCACCTTTGAATCAATACCGAATTCCTCCTGAAACCATTGTTTCCCATACAAAAACTGCCGCGCAAGACTCTCTCCACAGGGCATATTCATATCACCTTCCACATACACTGCCCCATCTGCGAAAATCTGTCCCGCCTTTACCTTTTGTTTTACCCGGTCCCAAAGCGCAGGATATGACTCCTTTAAATATTCTAAAATCGGAGGCTCACATAATAGGAAGCGATACTCCGGATATTCCTCCATCAGCGCCAGCTGATTTCCATATGTCCGCGCCGCCTTTCTGCGCGTTTCCTCCCAGGTCCATAGCCACGCCAAATCCAGATGGGACTGACCGAATACAGAAAACTCCGGAGCAGTTGATCCGTTCACACACTTAAGAAGCGGCTTCAGTTCCTGATCTGCCTCCAAAACCGATTTTACAAGCATTTCTCCAGAAGCTTCCAAATCCGATTTCAATGTAAACCGTTTCAATGCTTCCAGTACTTTCATAGCGCGCAATGAGCGCTCTGGCAACCGCTTCAGCAAAGAATACAGCGTCAGAAAATCCATTTCGGTCTGAAAAATCTCTTCTCTCCAAACTGCTACAAACGACGGAATAATCCTCTGCTGACAAGTATCTTCTCTCGAAAAAGCCTCCTCGCCTTTCCTGACAAAACAACCGCCCTCCATTCTCGGTCCATGCCCCGCATAGCATTCCATCACAATCTGGAAATGCTCTCCCGCCTTTACCGACTCTGACAGCGTCACAAAACTATGCTTTTTATCTACTGCACCACTTTCTCTGCCATTAACCCAGATAAGCATCTCTTCTCCGACACCCGGCACAAAAACGATTCTCTGTCCCTCCAGCTCTTCCGGCACTGTCCACTCGGCTATAAACCACCCATATTCCCAGAAATGTCCCCATCTGTCTCCCGGCTTTATCCTGCTTACTTTTTCCTGAAAATTCAGGAGCGCCTTGCAAAAAGGCAAGCGCTCCCTCGTCACAAATCCTTTTATCGGGATTTCTTTTATTTGCTCATATCGATGTGCCGGAAACCACTTTGACCACATTTCCAGCCGTTCTCTCCACTGTCTTCCTGTATATCTTTTATCGTTTTCCACCGTTTCTCTCCTCCACAAGAAGTAGGATTGCAAGCGCCTGTCCATAAGGCATCGGCCGGATTGGTATTTCCTTATAAAAATCCCTGCTCTTTCTGCCCATTGGTGTTCCATAGGAAACCTGTCCCAAAACGCCCTCTTCCGAAATCAGATTCAATATCGGTTCCATTGCCTTTTCCGCAACCGGAAGCCATTTTTCATCCAGCACACCCGTATGGATACCCCTAAGGATTCCATATGCAAATCCGCAGGTTCCGCTTGCCTCCTCATAAGATTGCGGATCATCCAAAAGTGTATGCCACATACCGCTGTCCGCCTGAACCTCTGCCAGCGCCTTTACCTGATTTTCCAGCGCCCCCTGTAAAATCCGCTTTACCGGTTCACTACATTCAATCATTGCCAAAAGCTCCGGAATCGCCACTGTCAGCCAGCAGTTCCCTCTTGCCCAAAATGCCCCCGCAAAATGATTTCTCTCCAAAAATGTCCAGCCATGATACCAGAATCCCGTCTCGCTATCCTGCAAATACTTCATATGCAGCAAAAACTGGTATTCTGCCTCTTCGCAATAATCCTTTCTATTTAGAATCCGTCCCATATTTGCCAAAAAAAGGACTGTCATAAACAGGGTGTCATCCCATAACTCCTGATCATTTTCATCATCCGATGTCTGATGTTGGATACCGCCTTCCTGCGTTCTCGGCATCTCCTCCATGATCCATCTTGCCGCCTCCCTGCACGGCTCCATATAATCCTCCCGGTGCAAATATTCCGCTACATTCGACATCACAAGATACGGCGCCATCGTATTTACATTCAGCGGCGGAAATCCAACCTTCATCTGATTATCGTAAAAACGGATAAGAAGCTCCAGATATTCTTCCTTTTTCGTGGCGTCAAACAGCTTCCATAAACCGTACAGTCCAACTCCCTGCGTCCACTCCCAGTGCGCGTATTTTTTCAGCTCTTCCTCTGAAACATGCTTCTTTTTTCTCATATTTTCCATAAAAATATCATCGTCTTCATATAAAATCGGTGTAAAAGCCCGAATAAGAAGCTCCAGCTTGCGCTCTGCTTCCTGCCCCTGATTTTTCATAATCTCTTCTTCCTTTCCACATTTCTTATCCAACTGCTCCAAAAGCGCAGGAAGCTCTGACGGATGATGTACAATATAGTCCGGTTTCCAGTCTGCCTCCCTGTATTCATGAAAATACCGGGGCGACCAGTCCAGCCAGACAGAAGTAATCCCGAACCTGTTCGCGCCGGCAACATCCTTTGCCAGATTGTTGCCGATCATGACGATCCGCGATTTGTCCGCATCTGAAAGTCCCATCTGCTCCATGGCATCCTCGAACATTGCCCTCTCCGGCTTCTGAACGCCTACTGTCTCCGATACTGTCCATCCCTCAAAACATCCCTTCAGTCCGTTTTTCATATATACATTCTGAAAAGAAGACTCCTCGCCGTCCGCCACCAGTGCGATACGATATCCCTCTTCATACAGCTGCTTCAAAACTTCTCCCGCATCCTCAATAAAATCCGCATCCGTTACGATTCCGTCGCCATCGAACCTCTGCGTCGCCTCATCAATGATCGTATCTCCGCTGTCTGTAAAAATAATCAGATTTTTTTTCTGTTTCATTCCGCTCTTTCCCCCTCGCATCTTGTTTTTTTTCTGTTTTCCGCTATACTTTTTACATTAAAACTTTTTAAAGGCAGGCACCGCATATGACACAGCCCATTCATTACGAAGAAAAACACTTTATTATTGTGAATGATATTTCCAATTACATATTTTATTTCTTTGACTATGACAGCCGTTCCTATCAAAAAAACATGGAATTCGAGCATTTTCATTCCTACTACGAAATCCATGTTCTTCTCAGCCCGGATGCAATCCATTTTATCAAAGGTATTCCCTATCATATTCAGGCAGGGGATTTTGTTTTGCTGCCGCCGTCTTTGCTCCACAAGACCTGTTATCCCGAAGGCGAGCCGTCCAAACGGCTTATCATCACGTTCATGTATCGCGATGACGGTTATGGTTTTCCGGACGCATTCCATGAAATGCTCTCGCCGTTTCAGACCCAGCTTCCGATCTACCGCTTTCCGCAGCAGCAGCAAAACCGTTTAAACAGTCTTATCAACCGAATCATGGAGATTTCACAGGACGCGGGAACACAGGAGCTTACAGGAACCCATGAGCTCATCCTGCACAGTATTTTCACAGAATTTTTGTATACCTTGAGCCGCTTCCAAAATGACAATCTGTATGAACGTGAACATACCGAAGACCCCGTGGCGGAACGTATCTATGCGGTTTCCAACTTCATCCACCTGCACTATGCAGAAGATTTGTCGCTGGAAGACCTTGCCCGTGAAAATTTTATGAGTCCCTACTATCTGTCCCATCAGTTTAAACGGATTACCGGTTACACAATCACGCACTATATCCATCTGGTACGTATCCGTAACTGCCAGTATCTGCTTACCAATACACGTCGGAAAATCACAGAAATCGCCGCAGACTGCGGTTTTTCCAGTTTTTCACAGTTCAACCGGATATTCCGGCGTCTATGCGGCGAATCTCCCTCTGAATACCGCAAAAATCATCAATTTATGCTGTGATGTTCCGAATCGTAAAGGTATGATCCCATTCCGTATAATCCGTATAATACAGCGTAAAGCAGTTCGGGTCGGCAGCCTCGCTGCCGAACAGCCCGTCTATGTAAGAATGTGCGCCAAATCCCGGTCCAACCTCTACTGCGTTGTCCTTGTCTGTAAACAGCGTCATACCATCCTTTGATAAAATTCGTCTTCCTTTCATATCCTGCACACAGAAATGCTCATTATCCGCTTTCTGTGCGCCCAAAACAGATACCTCCACTCTAAACGGCGCATATTCTACTCCTCTGATCCTTGAAGATATCTCTATACCGTCCGCTATTTCTTTCACGCGTACCTCAATTGTCAGATCCGGTCCCATCTTCTTTTCCCGCTTGGTATGATCCATTTTCCACCAGTCACTTGTCTCCGGCTTTTCTTTAAACGGCAGATAATACCAGCCGCGCATCGTCTGGGTCAGAACGAAACCATCCTCTGTTTCTTCCAGCGTTTCCGGCTTAAACGCCCGATGTTCGCAAAATGCACCCGCAATTTTTACTCCCACATCAATGGATGGATTGCTGAAATACAGGAAATTGCTTTTTCCCTTCATTAACGTATATGTCGTATCGCCTTTTCCAATCCTCGCAATTCCTGAATCCCTGTAAAGCTTCTTATAATCTTTTTTAACGAAAACCTCGTCGTACTCTTCTTCAATAAACTCTGTCCGGTTCATAAAGTGCCATAAAATATCCGGATAGGAAAGACCATTTTCCTCTGTCAGGTCAAACAGGTAATTTGCAAATCCCAGAAATTCCGGAATGTTTTTATCCCGCCCCAGCAGCAGATAATCCCAGTAATAATTTTTGGGGATAATACGCTTCCCGTTATCCTGTCTTGTGGAGTTTGAGGTAAATACCGTGCCGTCCGGCTCCATATAAGTGAGCATCATATAAAGATTACGCACCGCGCAATCCTCGTAAGAAGAGTCGCCCGTATATTTCGCAATCGTAAGCATTGCCTCATTGTTGATCCGGTTATAGCCGCCCGCAGAACGCTCTGCATACTCACCATCCTCATTGCAATCGCTGCCTTCCCTCAAATACACTTTTGCAGCCTCTGCCAACTCAGAACTCCCAAAAAAATCCGCACATTCTAACAGATTCGATGCAATCGCCCAACGATGATTCGGCGTATGAAATCCTCCTTGTAAAAGTCCCTCCGCCGCCCTTCTTACAATATTATACAGCTTTTGATAAATCCTCTCCTGATTTTCATCTCTTTCATGGTCATGTAGCCAATGGAGACAGGGCAGCGTCCTCTTGACAATAAACGCCGTATCCGGCGCGGAATGAAAATTACATACCGTGAAATCAAATAATCCATCTGCATTCTGAACCCGTTCCACAAAGTTAAGGCCCAGAAGAATACGCTCCGCTACTTTTCGGTCTTTGTAATAATTGCAGTCAGCATTGCTATATGATGCAATCATTGTTGTCAACCGATAAACCGTATATTTTGCCTGCAAAAGATCCGTTTCATCCGGAAAGCCCCCGTAAAACGGACTTTTTTCATCCATAATCTGCGTCCGCAGACATTTTTTCACTCGTCTGTCCGTTCCCTGTACAATCTTTTCATAATGCTTTCTCATAATGATTCTCCTCTCCAGTGCATTTGTCCAAAAGAAAAAATCTAATTTTCTACAACTCTATTTCCGCTGTAATATATATTTGCCTTCATCAACAGCCTTTGACTGCAGTATATCGAATTCTATCCGCTCCGGCTATGTATTAATTGTCCTATCAACTTCCGGAAGCTTGCATTTTTTGCTTTTCTTTATATGTTCTCCCCATCTTCTGCAAAACTCCTTGCTGTCTTTCATCTTTTGGTTTAAAATAAATACAAATTCTAAAAATTGTTTTTATTTTTTAAGGAGGCATCATGCCGAAAGCAGCTTATTCCGAAGAAGACCGCATCAGAATCCGGTCCGCCCTGATATGTACCGCTCTGGAGCTGATGGCAAAGCAGGGTATCCAGCACACTACCGTAGAACAGATATATAAGACCGTAGGGATTTCCAGAACGTTCTTTTATTCCTTTTTCCCGGCAAAAGAAGACATCATCGTGGAAGCCCTCTACCTTCAGCAGCCCAGGCTCATCGAATACGCCCGCCGCCTGATATCCCAGCCCGGACTTGACTGGCGCGATGCCGTCCGGCAGTTCCTTCATTCCTGCTGCTACGGTGAAAAGCACGGCATCGCTGTTTTGACTATCGAAGAACAGCAGCATCTCTTCCGTCGGCTTTCGCCTGAAAATTACAATATATTCCGTCAGAGACAGCTCCGGCTCTTCGGACAGATATTAGAATGCTTCGGTGTCCGGGCGGATGAGGACACAGTCGGCATCTTTACCAATCTGTGCCTCACTGTAATGATAGTCCGCAGAGCCATTCCCGACGCGCTCCCGCTGTTTGTTCCGAAAGCGGCAGACGAAACGATCGCCTTCCATATCAACTCCATCGTTGACTGGCTGGACAGCATAAGAACTCCGGGTATTTTGCCCGAGTAATATAAAAAGAGGAGGAAACTATCATGGGATTTCTCAGTAAACTTTTCAAAGGGCCGGAAGTCGATACGGCAAAGAGCAATGCGAACGCAAAAAAGATGCGTGAGCTTTTTAACCAGTCTGTCGAAAACGGTGACCGCTATCGCCTTATCTTCGGTTATACCGAAGATGTGAGCCGCTTCAACTATGGCTTTGTCCACGGAAGCAAAACAAAAATAGGCAACCTTATCGTCGGATGGGATGCTTCTGCAGACACGATTGTCGTACTGCCTACAGTTCCCGATCTTTCCGGCTGCGGTGAGCCTGTCTGCTACCGCCGTTCTGAAATCCTGAAAGCATACCGGAACAAATATCCGACGGATGCCTTTATCATTTATCCCGACAAAAAGGGCTATATCGGTATCAATGCCTATGACTGGCTGGACGATGAAAAGCTTTATGTCTATGTATCGCAGGAAGAAGAGCTTGCTGCTTTTACCGATTACTTTATGAATCATTTTGCGACAAAATAAATGTTTTCCCGCAAACCGCCACACCCTTCTGCAGAGTCCGGCACAGCCCCTATCCGGCAAAATACACTTCCTGACTGTGCAGAGGGGGGCTAGACGGTTATGACTTTCAAAGTTTTTTGATAAAACCATTGACTTTTCCTATAAAATCCGGTATTATAATAAAGCTGACAAGCAATCGAAGCGTGGCTCAGTTTGGTAGAGCGCTGCGTTCGGGACGCAGAGGTCGCGTGTTCGAATCACGTCGCTTCGACTAAAAGAAAAGGTTGTAACCATAAGGGTTACAGCCTTTTTTTATATTCCTATCTACTGCCAAAAAATGGAACTTTAATACAATGTTAATACGATGCCTTGAAAAAGGTTGAATTTTAAGGCTTTCTAGTAATCTAACCACCATTTATTGACTATGAGCTATCGTTAAAAAGATAACTCAGTGTCATTTCACAAATGTTTTATTATTTTTATAAAAAATTTATATTTTATTAGGAGCATCTAATCCAGTGCAGTATCTGTCATAAGATACTGCTTTTTTTATTTGCCAGCTTTGGAAACATCTTCATTACTTCTCATGGAATCAGCAAGCGTCCTGATTTCAGCCAATACGTTCCTAAAATATATATGTTACGTCCATAAGTGCTCAATAAAGAAAAAGGATGTAATTTGAACATGGCAAATAAAGTGTCAAATGTTCAGTCATCCTATTCTATTTCGACAGATTTCATTATGAGAAGGAATGTCAAATATAGGTATGACTTAAATCGGCACAGTACTTTATTTGCTTTCACTTAACGGAGGTATCTGTTATGAATGTAGCATACATCAGAGTAAGTACCGCAGAACAAAATCTGGAGCGGCAACGTGAAAACCTTGCTCCCTATAACATCGAGCGTTGGTTTGAGGAAAAGGTATCCGGAAAGGATACACACAGAGAACAGTTAAAACTTATGCTCGGATTTGTGCGTGAAGGCGATACAGTCTATGTAAATGACTTTTCTCGTCTGAGCAGGAGTGTCAGCGACCTTTTGAATCTCGTTTCTGCCCTATCTGCTAAGGGAGTCCGGCTCGTCAGCATCAAAGAGACTTTTGATACAAGCACACCGACAGGAAAACTCATGATTACGCTCATAGGGGCAATCAATGAATTTGAACGCCAGAATATGCTGGAGCGTCAACGGGAAGGCATTGCGATTGCAAAGCGTGAGGGCAAATACAAGGGCAGAAAACCGCTTGAATTGGAAGGCTTTGAGGAATTATACCTTTTGTGGAAAAACGGCTCTATTTCGGCTGTTAAAGCGGCTGAGGCACTATCTATCTCACGGGGGACATGGTACAACAAGGTCATAGCTTATGAGCGAAAACAAGAAACTGGCAAAGGAGGTTCAAAAGCCTAAATGAGAGCTTACCCAAATTGTCAGTATCTTTAGGTACTCTACTTTATCACTTATGATTATTTTATTTACATTATAATATTATCGTTTTATCGCTTTTTCCATATTGACGAATCTATGGTTTATGAAGTATTATATTTAATGTAGTAATGAACAACTGAAGTACAGGAAAATAACCTACTTTACTAAAAAAAGAAAAATAAAAATCCTATCTGCTTCACTTCTGTAATTTCTGCTATAGCACATACGGAATTGTTCAATTATTATATATCCAAGCTTTCTAAAAAGCAGGGTATGCACCTTGACAAATCAATATTGTAGCCATGGTGTCAAATTTGTTCTATGCGGCATGCTATTATGTTTTTCCTGTCTCATAAACAAATTTCCAGATTTCCAGATTTTGAGCCCATGTTTTTTAACAATTGGCGTTGAGACTCTCTCTCCACCCCTCTATGTTATGGCTCAGCATAGTTTATTTTAAATTTTTACATACATATATATACTACATCTCTCCTTGGACGGGAGAGATGTAGGGGAAGTAATTCTAATAAATGTATATGCACTACTACAGTACAATGTATTTCTGATATGATGCATATGGGTTGTTTGGTTATTACATATCAAAAAATATGCAGACTGGTCAAAATGGAAAATAAACGTATCTGGGTTTATCTGGACATTCTAATCATTTCGGATACTTTGCAACCATTGCAGGTATACATAAAAAAAGAAAGGAGTTTCAAGTATGAAACGAAAAGACACGGGAGGATTTTCAAAACCTACCTATTTAAAAATTTTAATCTGTGTGATTGGGATAGGGGGTGTAGTAGCGGTAGGAAGTTACCTAGTTTACAGGTCAAATACCATTGAGAACGCAACAGCTACTATCCCGATTGAAACAACAGCAGTAGAAACAGAGACACCCATAGACAATGAGGTCTTACGGATTGAATATGAGAATGAGGCTCGAGCAAAATGGGAGGAAAACATTGAGAACCTAGAGGGCGACAAAGAGGCGTTTGTTTTAGAATGGGTTGACCTTCGTATCAGTGGATTAGATGTAGATAGTACGTATGGGCGTTTATATGAGAAATACCAGAAAAAAATTAACTTAGGGATTACGTCTGATGAAGCTTTAGCTGGTTTAGAGAACAATGGAAGTGACCTTGATGATGGTTCAGAACCAGTTGTAACGGAACAGCCTGAGACAGCAAATGCGGTATACACAGTAATCGCGATTGACCCTGTGAAGTTATATGCGACAGCGAATGTAAACATGAGGGACTTACCGGATGTAAGTGGAAACAAAATAGGTTCATTAAGTTACGGTGAGGAAGTAACAGCAACAGGGACAGTAAAAAAGTTTAATGGGATAGCGTGTTATTGGTTAGAGGTAAGGACATCGAAAGGTTTAACAGGTTTTGTAAATGGTGGCTATCTTGTAGAGGAACGTCCCAACACCAACACCAGTCAGTCAGGTCAGTCAGGTAACAGTCAAACCAGTCAGACAGGTCAGACAGGTAACGGTCAGACAGACAACAGTAACAGTAGTTTAACAGACCAGACGAACACAGGAACAGCAACACAGACACCTCCAGTAAACACAACACCTCCAGTAAATAACAACACAGGAGCAACAGACGGGGAAATGACACAGCAGGAAATTGATAATTTCTTCTCTGGAGCAACCGGTGGTTACAAAGAAGAAGTTGATACAACTGGAATTACTCCTATCGGAGGGACTTGGCATTGAGCCTTTTTTATTTACCCATAGTTAACGTAATATCGACATTTTTCAGTCTTAATAGCACACCATCAAGAAATCCCAAGCTCTAGTTAGTTTAAAAGAGCTTGGGACCTTACTTTAAAGATATAGGGTATATAAAATAAATAAAAAGAGTAACATAGAACAGTTTAGACGTGATATAATAAGCTTGGAAAGGAGGTTGACAATATAATGGAGCATCGAATTAAAATAGTTAGCAAAGTGATTGACAAAAACAACAACGTTGTTTGGTACAATGACAGTAATGGAATACGATTCACACCGGATGAAATACAAAAAATTTCCAGTAATCAATATAGAAAAGGTAACAAATATACTGTAAACGCGTTGAGAGAAGTATATAACTATAAAAATACTGTTCATATAATTGAAAACAAATCAAAGAATTTGGAAAGTGACCCAAGTATAAAAACATTAAAACTAATTGATAGTAGAATATACATAATAACTGAGGATGCTAAGTCAGGTCGTGTATTTTACACAAGAATGATAGAGGCTCTTTTTCCGGATGTACAATTTGAGTTTAGAACTGCTGATGGTTTTGGGGGTATCAAGAATATTGTAAATGACATTCTAGCAAATGTAAATACCGAAGATATAGAACTGGTCGTTATAATGTATGACAACAAACAAGAAACCGCTAATGTAGCAGCTATGGCACACTTTGTTGTTAACGAACTGGAAACTGCGAATATAAAGGTAGCCACATTTAAGCCAGTTTCTGTGGAAGAAGTCATTTTATCTAGTTGCGCACTTCCCTTTAATGGCTTTTATTATTCACATATAAGCAAGTATTTAACATCTGGGGTGCCTTATTACACCTACGATCCTAAACATAAGAGTTATAATGTAGGAAACAATACAGTAAAAAACCTGGAAGAGGCAATATTCAATGAGTTGAAAGGCGTAGGAAAAAATGGTGGATTATATGGTAGCGGATTTAAGTACGATAAGGGAAAAATTGGTTCTTGTTACTTTTGTCATTGTTGCAATCGCTATATCGGTTCAGAACCATATACAACACGCTGTGACTACCAGAAAAATAAATCAAATACAGTAACCATAAAACAGGCTCTTGATATGGCAGGAGTAGACGCTTACGCTATGCAAAAGAGTTTACTCGGGTTGGTTCAAATATTATTAAGGTACTACCTTGGGATTGAAAAAAACAAAACAGTGTTTAACAGTTGGGACTTATCTAAAATTAGAGAAATATTAACTGTGAATATCCCTGATGAGCACACAAATTACGAAAATATAATTTAAGGTTAAGGAGGTAACAGACATGTTGTACGTATATACTCAGGAACCAAAAGAATCAAATACAAAGTATATAGATGACGTAGAAAATGATTTTGAAATCATGCTACTACCTGATGGACTGCATAATGATGGCATAACGCGAGACATTTTAAACAGTATTGATAAAGTAGACTTTGTAGATGCTTTTACAGTTAGAAACAGCAATGGTGAGTCATTTAGTCTCAGTGAGCTATCTTCTGGATGTAAGTCTTTAATACTGGCGGTATATTTTCCTGACTACATCATAAATTATGACGAGGCTTCAAATGGTGTAATAAATAAAACGATAGTATTAGCCAGAGAAGCCAACATTCAAATTTATATAGGGTACACTAATGTAGCATTAAGACTCACAAGTGATACAGTAGTTTTAGATGGGGCAAAACTAACAATTGCAGAATTAAGCCAACAGCTAAACAAAGACTGAAATACTCGGAGGAAAATCATGCTGAATATAGATAAGATATTTTTAGACTCAAAATATAATCTTACAGTTAAGGGCAAATTTAAAATTACAATAACCATTAGAGATAAGGTAACCATATTAACTGGAGAAAGCGGAACTGGAAAAACACAGTTGGTGAAATTGATAGACAAAGTCAAGTCTTCACGCAGCCTAGCATCATTGGCTGAATCCAACTTCCCATTGAACAGTGTTAAAGTGATAAGAAACCCAGACGAGTTTTATAGATTTGGCGAAGAAAGTTTATCAGTCAAAGATTGCTTGATTATTATTGACAGAATGGATAAATGCAAAGTTACACCAGAGTGGTTAGACTTTATAAACAACAGCGACAATGTGTTCATATTGATAACTAGATTCAGAAACGCAAAAGACCTTAGTAGTGATATACTTGTTAGACTTAATTCTGTGAGATGTACAGAGAGAAGATACATTGCAATTAAGAAAGAGGCAGGAGTAGAAAAGAAAATTCTATCCATAGAGGATGCACCTGCTTTTTAGGAAAGGGGTGACACGTTCACTCCTTTCTTTACACCTCAGTCAAACGATAAACCAGCAAAAACAAGTCGTATCAATGTAGAGAAACAATATATGACAAACAATATATGACAAACAATATATGACAAACAATATATGACAAACACGTTTATTACTGGAGAACAGTTATCAAAAATGAGTTTAACAGATTAACATACAGCAAACACTCTAATTAAAAAAATGGAGGAAAAGGAACGTGGACAAGCCAAGAGCAAAAAAGAGCATAAACATTTTCAAGCGCTTACTCAGTTTTACGTTAGCAACAGTATTAAGCGTAAGTAGTTTAACAGCATTAAGCAATCCCATCCAAGTCCAAGCAGGCATAATAAGTGAGGACAATGCAACAGGCGGAGGTTCAAGTAGTTCTGGTTCAAACAATCGCGGTGGAGCAACGAGTGCTAATTGGGGCTATCGAGTTTATGTGATAGACGAGAACAGACAGATTCTCTCTCCCATCATTGACGTAGTGAGTCAAACACCAAACGCAAACAAGCTTTATAGGTCAACAAGATTTGGCGGACAGGCAAGTGGAGTAGCAGACCCAATGAAAGGTATGCCAGCCCCATTCAAAGGAAGCTTTACAGGTAATGGATTAGCATTAAAGAACTGGCTGATTAACACACCTGGCAGTCAAGAGGGATTTTTAAAAATTGACAATTTAATTATCAACTATTTTGGGAGAGGTGTTTATGAGGTATTTAGAGACCAATCCACCAAAAAATGGTTAGCCTTTGAGCCAATCACATGGCACAACCTTTACAGAAATGACAATTCCACATCTCAAATGTCTCAACGAATCTACGGAACAGCGAACAACTGGTTAGAAGCCTACAGTGCATATGGCATAGGTGGTGGAACCTATACATCAAAATTAGACCACAAGGTTTTACAACAATGTCTAATGTTAGAGCGAGACCAACCAGAGTTAGGATTAGTAAAACCACATAGTGGGATTCCGGTATATAGTAATGGGAATGAGGGCTGGGGTTTACAATTATATAGCAATGATGGTTTAGGTGGATACCATACATGGGATTCAAAGCATTATACAGGTGCTACCTACAAACCAGCCAAATCCCCTGACCCTAATGAAGCCAAGGAATACATGGGAACGTATACAGTCATTAAGAACTACAGGTCAATTGGTGAAGATGGTGTCACATTAAAAGATGATGATACAGAGTTTTACATCCGGAAGTTAGTAAATAGTAAAATCAAAGTAGAGGATGAAGAGTTATACAGAGTAATAGGTTGGAAAACGTCGAACATAACAGCTCAGTCAAAATTGGACTCTACGAAATGGGAAACAACAGTACCTGGTTTAATAGTACAGCAGGGAGTAAAACGAGGGGATATTGAGTTAGACAAGAACAAAGGAGAGACAACGTTGTATGTGTTATTACAACGAGAGGATGTAGGGACACATACATGGGATGAAGAACATCATCCAGATGAACCAGAGAAAGCGCCATAGGCGTTATTTTTTTTACTCTATTCTGGCATGACAATTTCCAGATTTCCAGATTTTTGAGCAGGGTTTCATGTAAGGCGACCATCGGTTTTCCTATTCTTCTCTCTCTCTTTTCAGGAGCTTTCAGTTATTTATACAAATGCACTATTCTTTACATTATTCTGTCACTAATACAACTAAGGTCAATTCTACAACCAGCTGAGTGTGTATTGTTTATTGACAGATTACAATGCTAAAAATAAATGTTACATAAGGATGCAGAGGAATCTGTTTTCTTTACAGTACAAACTGCTCTCTTCACTGTTTACAGGTACTTCCGACAACATCTCTATAACAGCTGGAAAATCTTCTTGCACTTACACCATTGTAACCATCAGAACCCAGCGTTACAGTTGTTTTATCAAAAAGAGGTGTAGCTTAAGTGCTACGGAAAGTGAGGACGATATGTGTAACAGACGTTTTGCAATCAATCAGTTAGTACTCGGGAGCCGTGTGCTCGGATATGAGCTTTGGGACGGCAGGCAGATCTGCGAGCTGACAGCAACTCAGGTTTTAAAGGACTTAAAGGATGGAAAGGAAATCATCGGTCTATGTCCAGATGCGTCTGGGGAAACTCTGGTGCTGGATTCTGAAAAGGCATTTTATACAAATATGATGGTTCACCGTCATATCGGGCAGTATACTCCTTTAAAAGACAACGATACAGTTGTTTCAGTATTTTTCATCGTGACAGGGCTGTGTGAGAAAGACGGCAGACAGGTTTATCAGACAATCTCAAGCAGGTTTGAGCGCAAGGATATGACCTCAGAACAGCTCTCCGCCTATTATGACATGGGAGCAATCTGCGGTGGGTGCAGGGTTACCGATGGAAAAATCGTGCTGGCTGAGTTTATCGGAAACAATACCTCTGAGGTTGTAGGTTCGGAAAGCAAAAAAACTGACAAGCCTGTAAAAACCAATCAAGCAACTACTGCTCTGCCTAAGAAAAAAGAAGATGCACTTTTACAGCACACAGAGGGGCAGACAGATACTATCGGACAGACAAAACAGGAAAATACTGCTGTCACACCTATCAAAAGTGACAGGAAAAACAAATAAGGAGGCTTTGTTGAGATGTACGGCATAGAAGTGTTGCAGGTCATAACAATGTTCTCAGTCACACTCTCTTGTTTCTGTTATATCTGTTTCTGTATCATACGGGCATTTGAAAAAATACTGCGTTTGTGTTTATCGGATATCGGGGACACGGAGCTGTCAGACAGCAAGGAATCCGAACAACAACATTTATAAAAAATCAGACAGGTCTGGAGCGTTTCTTCAAATATTCCAGACCTGTTTAGTGGTTTTATCCCCATTTATAGTCTGGTGTTGCTCTTCTATGCTGTTTAAAAATATAAACAGGCTTTATGTTTAACCGGATACCGATATATCACACAGAAGCTCCAATATAAAATTCAAGCCTATCACAGAAAAAGGGAACATAAAATCCTGAGCCTATTGAAAAAAATCTATCTGCATATAGGAAAAAGTAGGTCTGCCTGTTTTCCAAAAAGTGGGGTTACATTCGGAAAAAATCAAGGTACTTTCGGCTTTTTCACAACTCTTCCAAGGGAAAATTTTTTGAATAGGTATTTTATCATCAAACAAATTTATTCCTATGACTATCAAAAACAAGCAATTTTGCATTGAAAAAATTAGTCTGCGTATATTCAGTCGGATAAGGATACATTGGGTAAAAATAGGGTATACGTTGTACCTTTCTGCCTAAAAGTTTTTTGGGATGGAAAAATAGAAAGATTTTTAGGGGGATGGTGGAGGAAGGTAGGATGTGGAGGGGGAAGGTTTGAATTGGAATTTATGTAAAATTTTTCATGATATTAGTTTAAATCGTTAAAGTGTATGATTGATTCTTTCTCAGCCATATTTTCAAGGCACACCCTTAGCAAGTTAATAAAATTCAGCTACCTATATAAAACAACATAGCTTTGAAAATATTTTCAATACAAAAAATAATTTCAAAAGATGCCTATTTATTTGCTCGGGATATAGAAAGGGTAAATTTTAATGAAAGGAGGATTTAACATGGCAGAACAAAAGAAAAACGGGGCATGGAAGATGCTGTCTGAGATTCATCGGAACACGTTTATCCTGATTCGTTACATGGTACAGTTGACAGACCTTCTAAAGGACTTAAAACCGAGTCCAAAAACAGCTGTACAAAACCAAACTAGCACACCACAATCTGCAAGTGTTCAGCCACCCCAATACACAAACGGCAACTATGCAGTGTTTTCGGTAGGCATCATTGCACCGATTCCATCATTTTCTGACATGCAGCTTGCAAAGTGTGCAAAGGCTGGATATTCTATCAACGACCTTGCAATCCTGAGCGGATATAATACTGCATATATTTACGACCATGTAAAGGCGTATTATGAAAAGTATCCAAACAAACGGTAACATTCCGCCAGCGTCACACAGGCTAGTTATAAAACTATAACTGCCTGACCTATCTTTAACAAAAACTCGACAAATCAAAAAACGTTTGGTTTGTCGGGTTTTTTGATTGACAAAAAGAAACAGCCTGTATGGTACTAGTTGGAAAGCTTTTCCTACTCTGCATCAATAACCGGAGCACTTCTATGAAAACCAGAACGTTCCATCAATCTTTTTATTAGAAATCGGATGATACAATTATCACTTTTCCGATAATCAGAAAATTAGGATTAAATATGGATTTTTTAATTTGGTAAAAATGGATTAAAACGTCAAAACAGCCGATGCGGAGGGCTTTGTTTTTTTTGAAAAAGGTTGATTTCATGGGAAAATCGGGAATAGAATCAAAAGTTCGGAAAAAAAAGAAGGACAGGGCGGATTCTGGAAAATGGCTTGTTTAGGGATACCCTATCGTATCAAGTTAGAAAAGCTGACAGCATCCATTTTCCAGTCGGATGCTTTCCATTAAAGTCGGCTTTTATTGTTTATCTGCTATCCTGTTTTTCTGTATCGGGGAGCGTAAAAAACAGGACAAAAGAGCTTCAGGGAAAATTTTACAAAACCTCTTTTCCAAAGTTCCTTGACTGATATATAATATAATCAAAAAAATGATATACACAAAGGAACTGAGCTGATGATAGAAAATGCAAACATAAATACGGAAGATATATCTTTTATAAAACGTGTACGTGATATTGCTAATATTTATATCTTGAAAGAGGTATATAAAGTCTATGCAAAGCATTCTAAATCTAATGATCCAATAATTGTATGCAATGTAAATTACTTTTTTAAAAAACTCCTTGGTATCTCAAATACCACATTCTCCAACTATGCTTCTGGAAAGAGCATAATCGGTTCGACACAGCGAACTAAAATGCTGGATTTTGCAAAAAAAGTCAGAATAGACTCAGAGGTTTGCAATGGCAATAAACTTATCTTATTAAAGAGCAGATGCGCACTGGAATGGTGGAATAAGAACGGGCATTCCACAATAGAGACTCCGACAGAAAGTGAATGGCTGGAAATTGAGGAGGCTTACTGGGAGCAGCTAATAAACTGCACTGAAAACCGAAAAGCAGCCTGTGCTCCTATTTTGCAGGAGGTCAAGGAACAGGTTAATGAGCTGTATTTTCATGACATCAATCTATATCGCTTCTACATCTGGTTACGCAGACAAGATTTTCTTAGTGCAGAACTATTTTACGATTATAACACCTAACCATAACCAAGAGCTGTGACATCTGTGTCACAGCTTTTTTTATTTATCTTCAGAAAAAAATGCAACTTTTTGGAGAATAAAATTTTGAACAAATCAACAAGCGTGCCCTTTTTTCACACAAGCGTCTAAAAAAGTAGAGCTAACGTCTCTCATAGTAACCTAAATGACATCTTTTTTTTGCCATGGTAGAATGACCCCATCAGAACTGACCACATAAAACTATTTAGATAATGGAGAAAATCAGACTATGGAAGATAAAAAAATAATCGAAACAGTTAGGCGCGCCCCTGATAAGTACATCCACTCCTTCTTAAATGAAGGTAACTGGACGGAAGAAAAAATTGCAAATCATACTGTTTATTTGTGCCAAGACCGTGCAATTCTCTTTTTCAATGACGATACTGCTCTGCCAATCGAACTTGTGCTTGATACCGATTTTGACCCAAACACTGGAAAACTTATCTTTATCTTGTACGAACACAATTGGAAATACGGATGCAGTTATGGCTATTATTGTAAAGAGCATCGGTTTGTTAGAAAATCGCCAAGCACCGCCACACAGATTAACACTATTTTAGATGTGGCACAGTGCCAGTATTCAAAATACAAGACCGGTATCGCCTCTGCTATACGCAATATCATGAACAACCGAAAGATTAAAAACGACCTGAACAACCCTGCATTCTTTGGTACTCCCGATATCGACCTTATTATGAAATGGGTACGGGAAAAAATGATTGCCAATCCAAAAGATAAACGCATTGCAAAAATTACCCGAAAATCAGACGAAGAACATTTCTGCATTATTAAATCGGGGGAGACAAGTGCAGACGCAAATTTTCAGTCTTTTCTAGATGACTTAAACTGTGGAATGTCAGCTACAGAAATAAAAAAGCAAGCGTGCAAAAAGAAGTTGATTATAACGGATTCTGGAAGCGGATGTTATCAGCATAACCTTGGAAATTTAGAAGTGCTTAAAAACCACTCAACAAACACTTTGATTTCATCTTCCAAAGTGTATGATATTGTATTTTCAAAAGAAGAAGCTATCAGATTTACAGAAAACTTTAAACGTTCCTGAGGTGCTTGAAATGAAATATTTTGGCAGAAAAAATCAACAGTACCTTGACAGCCTCATAGACCTGATTCCAGCTGATAACTGTGCTCTTGTTGTTGATGCCTGTATGGGCTCTGGTGCATTTACAAAGGGAATCTCTGTCGGTATGACAGGCAATGGTACAAAGGCGATGGCTTTTGAACTTGACCGCAGTATGTATACTCTGCACATAATGGCAGTCCAGCATCCTTATGAACTGATTGATGCAATCAAGCAAAAATCTTATTCAAAAGCAACTTATATCGCATCAAAAAACAGGATTGACAACGTACTAAGCCATAGGAGTACAGACATTACACTAAAAGAACAGCTTCAAACAGCAGTGGCTGCCTACTGTTCTCTTTATTTAAGCTTTAACGCAATGAGGGCATCATATAGGTCTCTAACTACATATAAAAAAGAAACTGACCCTATAAAGAAAGAAGCCAAAAAGCAAGCACAGCTGAAAACAAGTTTCAATTTTCATGAGGGTATTGCAGAAGAAATTTTAAATGAGGCAGAATCTCTTGCAAACGTTGACATACGGAATGAAAGCTTTATGGATGCACCTGAACTGTTTGAATGCCCTGACAACCTGATTTATCTGGATGTTCCCTACCCACTCGACCAAAGGGACAGCTCCGAATCGAATGAGAATACAGATGCCAGAAAAACGACAAAGAAAAACAGACAGGATAAGCTGGCTGCGGACGGCAAGGCTGGATATCTCAAGGATTGGACGAATAAAGACCACGACAAGTTCCTGAACCTTGTACACAAAGCAGTAGCTACGGGGCATCCTGCCAAAATGATTATCTGTGCAAACTTTACTGTTGACGAGGACGGAAATCTCAAGAACCTTGCTGGAAATACATATAACAAATATTTGTTGCCACTCGGCTTCCGTCTTGTCGTAGTTACAAACACAACAGCTTCGGTAAGCTCTAAAAATAACTCAAAAGTTCCAAAGGTCGAAGTTGTATGGATTAACTATAAAAATATCGTTGGCAGTTGGGATGACCTGACCTACTTTGACTATAAGGATGTATATGGATAAAAGAAGCATAAATGCTTTGTAAGATACAGGCTGTTCTGTCGGCATCCTCCCTGAAAAACAGGGAAAATGTCCTTACAGTTCGCATAGTGCATTTTCGGCAGGACAGCGTTACAGTATCTCAACCAAAAAATATGGAGGTGCTGCGTTATGAAACGGGCAGAAAGTTATAAAGTGCGTGCTTCTTTGACAAGTCGCACGGATAAAAAACAGGATACAGTATTTCTCGGTCTTCTCTACTACAATGACTGCAATGGGAAAAGAATCAGCAAAACAGTTACCTTAAAGTCAAAAACAGAAGATTCAATCAAAAATGAACTGGAACAGCATCAGAATGCATTGCAGAATCGTTTAAACATTATACTTGCCGAAAAGGAAAAACATAGTATCTTGGAGGAATATTCTGAATTTACGGAATGGACAAAAAACCGGGTAAAAATTACTACTTACGATGGATATGTAGCACGTAAAACTTATGTTGACCGTTATTTTTCCCGCCCGGATACGCCAAAATATATTGAAGACCTTACAAAGAAAGATATTGCAAACTATTATATCTGGCTGACATTCCATGGCAGAAAAAATGGAAAACCATTAAGCACGCATACAGTAAATGATGCAAAGGCGCTGTTTAACTTCTTTATAGAATATGAAAATGAACTTAAAGATGCAAAATTAGTAGCTCCTCGGAAAGATAGTTCTGTTCTTAACACAAGACAACACGCCAAAAAAGAAGTCGCTTTCTTAACAAGTGAACAGTGCAGGGAATTTTTAAATTTTCTGAAATATGGGGAATACAGTGACTTATACAGTATCGTATTGGTTGGGCTCTATACAGGGATGCGGCGTTCAGAATTGATTGGCCTGCAATGGAAGAGTGTAAACCTGAAAAAGAATCTCCTGATTGTAGAAAGGACAGTCGTAAAGCGCAACAGCGGGAAACCTCATATCTCTAATCAGACGAAAACAGAAGCCGGACACCGGGTAGTTGCTATGTGCATCGCTGTTTCAGAAGAACTTGCTAAGCTTCGGACCCAACGACCTGTATCCCATAAGCCGGAAGAAGTATTTCTTAATAAAAAAGGGAAAATGTGGAATCCTGACAATCTTTCAAAACGCTTCAAAAAAGCCTTGATTGCATGCTTTGGGGAATATGAAGCACTTCCGCTCCATTTCCATAGCATGAGGGCAACTACGGCTACTCTATTAAGGGATTCTGGCATGTCACTTGAGGATATTCAAAAGTTTATCGGACATAAGCCCGGAAATAGGGTCACTATCGATCACTACTACGGAACAAGCCAACATCAGATTCAGAACTTGAAGGAACATCTCGACGCTATGATATAATAATCTTCTTAATATTTGAGAAATATGAGAGGTCGGATTCTGATACAGTTTTAATACGATACGCTTCAAGTTTTAATACGATACGTTACTATTACCAGGATACGGCTTCTTTTTAAACGTCATGTTAAAAAAGTTAGACGCTCCTCGTTATAAAACTGATAGGTAAAGGAATAGCACCATTTTCGGGACGCAGAGGTCGCGTGTTCGAATCACGTCGCTTCGACTAAAAGCACCGTATTAACGGTGCTTTTTTTGTTTCGTAAAATAGTATCCTACGCCAGATGCTTCCCGCTTACACCCCCGGCATCTCCTCCAGCGCCTTAAACCGATACCCCATTTCCTCCCACCTCGTCAAAAGCTCATCCAGTATCTCCCCGTTTGTTCTGGAAGTGTTGTGGAGCAGCACGACCGCCCCCGGATGTACCCTTTTCAGTAGCTTGGAAAATGCTTCCTCATGCGTAGGCTGCGCGTCCTGATTCCAATCCACATAGGCAAGGCTCCAGAAAAAAGTCTTATACCCCAGCTCCTGCGCTATTTTCAGATTGTTTTCGCTGTATTTCCCCTGCGGCGGACGGTAGAATTTCACCATTTTTTGCCCGATTGTCCGCTCATAGAGCGTTTCCAGCTCCCCGAGCTCTTTTTGAAACTCTTCTTTTCCCATCGAGGACATATTCGGATGATGATAACTGTGATTTCCGACCGTATGTCCTTCCGCAACCATCCGTTTTACAAGCTCCGGACTCGTTTCCACATAATTTCCTACAACAAAAAAAGCCGCCGGTGCGCTGTGTTTTTTGAGAGCGTCCAGAATCGCGGGCGTATTGCCGTTTTCAAACCCGCAGTCGAACGTCAGATAAAGCACCTTTTCCTGCGTGTCCTCCGCATAAAAAGCGTCATATCTTCCCAATTCCTCAAAATCCGCATTCGCGACCGGTGGCTTCCCTTCCTCCTGAAAGCTCAACCCCCAGTTTTGCTCTGCCGGAAGTGCCGAAACCGCCATGTCACGCATGCTCACGATACGTCCCGCAAAGCTTCCAAAACAAAATGCCAGCGTAAAGATCAGGCACAATCCCACCAGCGCCCTGACTTTTTCCCGTCTGTCCATAGAAATCACCGCCTACCCGTTTTTACACTATATCCCCAAACGGCTTTTCCTATGTCTGAAAAATATAATCCAGACGCCTCTGCAGCGCCGTATACACGTCGACATCCAGATACTTCTTTTTCATTCGTTCCCTCTTTAAAACAGCCGGGCAGCCCTGCCGCCGACTTTATCTGCTGATGATATATTTGCAGATGGGATTTCCCTGCGATGAAAAACGCTCCTCATACTCTGTCATCACATTTCCGGCGCACAGCCTCTCGTCATGATGCAGGTCATATGTCATCTCGTCCAGCCGCCATCCGGCTTCCTTTACTTCTTCCAGCGCAAAATCGAACAGCGGGCGGTTATCCGTCTTAAACTCAATGGTCCCGTCCTTTTTCAGTATCTTGTCATACCGCGCCAGAAACTGTCTGGATTCCAGACGTCTTTTTGCATGCCTGTCCTTCGGCCACGGGTCAGAAAAATTAAGATATATCCGGTCCAATTCCCCGTCTGCAAACACATTTTTCAAATCCTCCGCGTCCATGCGCAGCAGCCGCACGTTCGGCAGCTCCTCCTCTTCCAGCTTCTGAACCGCCCGCAAAAGGACCGTCGAATATTTCTCGATACCGATAAAATTTATCTCCGGATTCAGACGCGCCATATCCATCAGGAAACGTCCTTTTCCCATGCCTATCTCTACATATACCGGACGGTCGTTTCCAAACGCGCTGCGCCACATGCCCTTCTGCTGCTCCGGCTCATGAACTACAAACCGGCTTTCCCCGATCATCTCCCGGGACCCTGTCACATTTCTCAGTCTCATATAAATTTTCCTTTTTTTTCATATTTTACCAGTTATTTTACTATAGTATCCCCTAAAAAGGAAGCGATTCCCGCAACTCTTTAAGAAATTGTAAATTTTTCTGCTGAACACTTAATTTTTATGCAATAATAGTGTATGATGGAAACGATATTTCAAAAAAAACGATATTGAGACAAAAAATAAGCCTGACGGCTCATTTTTCACACAGAATGGAGAACGACATGAGATCTATCTGGAAAAAACGTATTTTTTCTTTTATCATAGCGGCCGGCTGCAGCGCTGCTCTTATGAACAGCGCTTTTTTGACGGCTCACGCAGAAGTCATCGATTATCGGGCACAGCTGGAAATCTACAAACAGCTTCCTGTCGACACCAACGGCGTTGATAACTGGCCTCAGGGTCCGGTCGTGTCGGCAAAATCCGCCATTTTGATGGATGCCGATACGGGAGCCGTCCTGTATTCCAAAAACATCCACGAGAAGCTATATCCCGCCAGTACCACAAAGATACTGACCGCCTATATCGCCCGGCAGAAAAGCGGGCTTGACGATATGGTGGAATATTCCTCCGAAGCAGTCAACAGCATCGACTGGCGCAGCGATTCCAATATCGGTATCAAGGCCGGGGAAGCCATAACAATGGAACAGTCCCTTTACGGCCTTCTCGTCGGCTCTGCCAGCGAATGCGGCAACGCCATCGGCGAGCATATCAGCGGCAATGTGGATGACTTTATACAGCTGATGAACGAAACAGCCAAAAACCTCGGCTGTACCGAAACCCACTTCGTGAATACAAACGGCAAACACGATGAAGAGCATTATACCTCAACCCATGACCTTGCACTCATCGCACAGCAGTTTTTTGCAGACGAAGTGCTTTGCAAAATGTCCAGCACCCGCAGCTACACGATTCCTGCGTCACCCACGCTTTCGAAGGAGCTTATCCCCAACAGTAAAAACAACCTCCTGCCGGGCAAAGCATACGCCTATGAATATCTGGTCGGCAGCAAGACCGGTTACACACCTCATGCGCGCTCCAACCTTGTTTCCTGCGCGGAAAAAGACGGATTAAAACTCATCTGCGTCGTGATGGCGGATGAATCCCCTGAACAGTTTAAGGATACCGTCAGCCTTTTTGATTACGGCTTCAGCAATTTTTCATCCGTGCACGCAGTCCAGGAGGATACCACCTATAACGTGGGACGCGGCGGGCTTTTTTCTGCCGGAGGACAGCAGGCCGCCCAGATACTTTCCATTGACCCGGACGCGAAGGTGACTCTTCCTGCCACTGTTGAATTTGCAGACCTGACTTCCGAGCTCACCTATGACGGCAACGGTGCCGGACAGGCTGCTGTTATTCACTATTCCTACAACGGTCAGACGCTCGGGACTGCACCTATTCTGTTTCAGGATGTGGCTGCCTTCGATTTAACCACCCAGCCCCTGACGGAAGAGGAAGCTGCCGCTCTTGCCTCCCAAACGACTCAGGATACCGCTGGTGCAGCTGTATTCTCAGCTTTGGGGACAGACTCCGGCGAAAACAGTACACAGGACGGCAGTGAAACCGTCGCCCCCGGCGAGACAGCCTCCGAAGAAGAGAGTGCTCTTCCTGAAAGCAGCGCTCCCGCCCCCTCCGAAGCGGTCCGTCCCTCCGTTGCAATACCCGGCGGAAATGTAATTTTTTTAAATATCAAAAATATCCTCATCGTTATAGGCGCAATTTCCGCCATTGCCATCGCTGCACTCGTTATCCGCTCCGTCGTTGTCTCCCGCAGACGCAACCGCAGAAGACAGGCTATCATGAAACGGCGCAGGGAAAACCGCGGAAAGGAAATTATCAATTTCGATAAATATATCGATCCGAATCTGTAAACTATCCAAAAAACTTCCATAAAAAAGGGAGATGGCGTAAAAACTGCGCCTCTCCCTTTTTTAACAAATTCTTTTCTTTTTTTGCAACATATCTCTCCCGCCGTTCGTTATCTATGCAGAAAGGGGGCGAAACCTTTGTGGGAAGAGCTTTATGAAGACTATTTCAAAGAACTGGTAAGTTACGGCACGCGTATGTGCGGCAGCAGGGAGCTGTCTGAAGACCTTGCCCAGGAAACCTTTATAAAGGCAATGATGCACGCTGCCGCCATAGAGGACCTGTCCCCCGCCAAGCGGAGGGCATGGTTGTACCGTACTTTCAAAAACCTCTTCTTCGACCGCTATCGGCGGACCATTCTGGAAAACAACTACATAAACAATCTTTCGTCTGAATTTTCTGAAGACGAACGGATACAGGAGGTTGAAAATGCGATGCTCTTACAGACTGTCAGCCCTACGGACCGCGCGATGTTCCAGCTCCGCTATTTTGACGGCTATACCGCGGAGGAGATTGCCCGGATGATGAATCTTCCATCCGGAACGGTTCGCTCACGACTGTCCCGCTGCCGCAAATTTTTAAAAGAACAGCTCAATTTTAAAGGAGGAAAATGATATGGCTAAAAAATTGACCATCAACTGTGCAAACTGCGACGCCAGAAAAGTACAGGAGGAAAACTATTCTCACTACGAACAGATAACTATCAACTGCGCCACCATCCTGACCAGCCCTGCCGGAAAGGCAGTGCTGAGCAGACTTCCCTTTACCCTCAACTGCGCCAATGTAATGGAGCTTGAAGATGATGTGGATTTCCGCACGGTCAACGGCAGCAGCGAGATCAAAAGCGGAGATGCCGTCCCTCAGCAAAAATTCTATCTGGCTGTCAACGGCCAGCTCACGCTCGGTCCCGATACTCAAAAACAGCTTGAAAAATGCGTTGGCATGACGATAAACGGATCGCTGGTCTGCCCCGAAAGCGTCTACACCGCTCTCCCTGCGGTAAAAGTCAACGGTTCAACTACCTGCTATCCTGATAACGCCATTGTACTCAAGCGCAGCGCAGTCATCGACAGATTGTTTACACTTCGCGCCAAAAACAGCCTGTACTGGTCCGGCAGGCGCATGATCATGGTAGATCCGGAATTAAATGCGGAAGCTCTGAGAAATAAAGGCGCCTCCTTCAGCGCCGGAGAAATCATCATTGCCCGGTCCAAAGTTGAATCCCTTATCGACCTCATCGACGAAAAGGCTGAAATCATCATCGTTCCCGATGATACCGCCGTCATAATGGATGATATCACGCTGGACGATACAGCCCTTCGGCGCTTCGGCAGCAGCCTGTATGTCATCGGAGACGTGACCGTTCCCGAAAATGCAGACATGCTGGACCGGCTGACCTATCTGAACATCCGCGGAGACGCACTGGTCGCACCGGAGCACAAAGAAAAATTCCTTGAAACAGTAACTGAAATCTCCGGCGAAGTAAAATCCATAAGGCCCAGAGGCGCTGTACTGGAGGACAAACCTTTTGTCAAAATCACCCGCTGGATACTGGAGCAGCAGCCTCTGGGCATCGACGTCAGGGACTGCGGCATCGTAAAAATCTCCGATGATATTCCCAGAGAGCTCATCGTGGAACGGCTCCATCTGGAAGACTGCGGCATCATTAAATGCAGCAAAGAACTGGAGGACGCCGTCAGTATGGTCTGTGAAGATACCGCGCATATATGCACAACAGACGGCGATGACGACATGGGAATCGGTAATATGATAAAAAATGCCCTGGGTGGTATCAATAATGCTCTGGACACAAAAATCATCAACGCCGCCGATTATATCCTGTAATATCATCAAATCTATCCTTATCTGACAACGCTATAAGCTGCAGGAGCCGCAGACTTCTCTTTTTTAAGTCTGCGGCTCCTGTATCATTTTTTATCCTATCCCCTGTGCCGGTGCTCTCTCCGGAGCTCCCGGACATGCTCTTTTCTCCCCAGTATCTGTTCCCGTTCCTCTTCGCTGATGAACTTTGTTGTCTTGACAGCGTAGACCATATCGTTCTCCGCCTTTTTGATGCGTATTTTCCCTTTCATCCATCCATGCTTGTCACAATAGGAAAGACTGTAATAGTGCCTGCCGTTCGGCGTAAACCAGCGCACCTTCCGGCGCAGGTTTTTGTGGCACAGATAGCAGCGGGTCGAAATAACCTCCCTGTCCGCCATCAGCTCTTCCTTATCCGCAAACGGTCGGGAAATATATTTTGCATAATCATCAAATACGACATGCACCTCATCGCGGTGGCTTTTCGGGAGCACGAACGTGTCATATGAAAATCTCTGCAGGGCGACCGGATCTTTTATCATCTGGAGCACCCTCGCCGTATACCATGCGTCGCTGAGCGCCCGATGGAACGCCCCGTCCTTTTCGATATTTAAAAAATCCACCGCATATTCCAGACTGCGCCTGCTCTTCTGGTCCTCATACGCTATCGAAAAAAGCTTCTGGATATCATAAAAACGCACTGGTCCGGTTCCCAGCGGCTCCATACCAAAGAAACGCATATTGCGCTGCAGCTCCGTTAAATCCTGCGGTCCCCATGTGCCAAACATAAAATCCGTCCCGCACCATTTCAAAAAGTCGCCCGCGACCTCCGTAAATTTTCTTTTTCCCTGCAGCTCCTCCATATGTATCCCTATCAGCCGCTCCGTCACAGAATGCATTTCCTCATATACCTGCGGACAGATCAGTTCCTGAAACGTATCTATGATCTCCATGCGGCTGTTCAGTTTTACTGCCCCTATCTCGATGATTTCAAAGGTCAGCAGCCTGCTGCGGGCGTCCCGGTTATCAGACGCCTGATTCCATTCCAGATCCAGAACTACATAATCCATTGATAGTACCTCCGCCTACAACGATATCTCCATCATACAGAACGACCGACTGTCCCTTTGTGATAGCCCGCTGAGGTTCGTCAAATACCAGATGTATCCCATCCTTTCCAACCGGCTCTGCATTCGCCCACTGTTCCTTATGACGATAGCGCACCTTCGCCTTTACCCTGAGCGTCCCTGCCGGAACATCGCCGCCTATCCAGCAGAAATCGTTTGCCGTCAGCTCCTTTGACCAAAGCTCTGCATCCCTGCCGAGTATGACTCTGTTATTTGCCACATCTATGCGCTGCACATACATCGGCTCTTTTAATGCCAGTCCGAGGCCTTTGCGCTGCCCTACCGTATAATGGATGATTCCCTTATGCTGGCCGAGCACATGTCCCTCCCGGTCCACGAAATCGCCCGGCAAAAAGGTCTTGCCCGTATAACGCTGTATGAATCCGGCATAATCCCCGTCCGGAACAAAACAGATATCCTGACTGTCATGCTTGCGGGCATTCACAAACCCTTCCGCCTCCGCGATTTCCCGTATCTCAGGCTTTCTCATGCCGCCCAGCGGAAACTTCAGATGTGCCAGCTGCTCCTGACTCAGATTGTAGAGAACATAGCTCTGGTCCTTATTTTCGTCAATCCCTTTTTTCAGGAAAAAACGTCCGTCACACTCCTCTATCCGCGCATAATGTCCCGTCACGACATAGTCGCATTCCAGCTCCCTTGCCCGACGCAACAGCTTGTCAAATTTCATATAACGATTACAGTCGATACACGGGTTCGGCGTGCAGCCGTTTTCGTAGGCGCATACGAACCGGTCCATGACCTGTGTTCCGAAATCCTCCGTAAAATTGAATACAAAATAAGGCATCCCGAGTGCTCTCGCCACACTGCGCGCATCTTCCACATCTTCCAGGGAACAGCATGTTCCGCCCTTTCGTTCGCAGGTATCCTCTCCCGCAAAAAGGCGCATCGTCACGCCCATACAATCATATCCGTCACGCTTCATCAGCCATGCCGCAACGCTGGAATCCACGCCGCCGCTCATGGCTATCATCGCTTTTTTCATGTAAGCTATCCTCCGTTTTTCCGCCCTGTCTGTTTTACATTATGAGCGATTGCCGCCGCCCTGTCAATTCCTGCAAAACAACCGTTTTCCCGCAAAGATCACGATCAGACATAACACGCCGACCAGCACGATCGTGCCTCCGGGCTTTAAGCCAAGATAAAATGCCGCAAACAATCCTATCGTCATAAACAGGATATCCAGGATCACCGCTATCAAAACCGTCTGTCTGTAATTTTTTCCAAACTGCATCGCGCACGCGACCGGCACTACCATCATGGACGATACCATCAGTGCACCGACCGTCCGCGCAGCGACAGATACCGTCACCGCTATCATGACCGTAAATACAAAATTCACCGCGCTCACCGGCACACCAGCCAGACGCGCGCTCCTTTCGTCCAGCGAGATATAGAAAAATTCCTTGTAGAGCAAAATAAAAACCCCGAGGACCACGGCTGCCACACCGACCACCGTATACATTTCCACATCGCTTATCGCCACAATGCTTCCGAATAAAAAACTGTTAAAATTCGCAGAATTCCCGACAAATCCCGACAGCACGCCGGCCAGTCCGATACCTGCCGACATGATGATGGAAATCGACATTTCCGAGTAGCGCGGAAGCCTGCGGCGCACCGCCTCTATCCCAAGGGATGCCGCCACACATGCCGCAGCAGCTCCGGCCACCGGATTCACACCAAGGATCAGCCCTGCCGCAACGCCGGCCAGGGACGTATGGGAAAGGGCATCCCCTATCATCGAAAGGCGTTTGCACACCACTACCATCCCTACACAGGGAATGACCGCCGCCAGTAAAATGCCGACGACAAACGCCCTCTGCATAAACATATATTCAAAAATCCGCATTTTTGCTCCCTTCCCTTTCTTCCTGCGCCGTCCCGTTTTTCCGGTACATTTTTCCGTCCTCCAAAATCCACACATCCTGCGCGTAACGCGCTGCCCGCTTTGCGTCGTGCGTTACCATTAAAATGGATATTTTCTGCTTTTCATGGATTTTTTTCAGGAGCTGATAAAAACTCTCCGCATTTTTTTCATCGAGGGCTGATGTTGGTTCATCCAGCACCAGAAGCTTCGGCTCGTTCACAAGCGCCCGCGCCAGCAGGATGCGCTGCTGCTGCCCGCCGGAAAGATTTCCTATCAACCGTTTTTCAAACTCCTCCATCCCGACGAGCTCCAGCGCCCGCCTCACCTGCGCCTTCTCCTTTTTGCCCGCAAATCTGAAAAGTCCGATGCGGCGGTACAGATTTGCCTGCACTATCTCCTCCACAGACGCCGGGAAATCCTCCCAGCCCGTCATCCCGTTCTGAGCCGCATAGCTTATCTGCTGCCAGTCCTTAAATCCGCGGACATCCTGCCCGAATATCTCTATCTTCCCGTTTTCCGCCGTCAGCTCTCCTAACAGCAGCCTTAAAAACGTGCTCTTTCCCGCGCCGTTTTCTCCCAGAAGCAGTCCAAAATGCCCTTCCGGCAGAGAAAACCCTATCTTTTCCAGCACCTGTTCCTTTCCATAGGAAAAGTCCAGATTTTCGATTCTGATGGCTTCCATGCTGTCCTCCCGTCTTTTATTTGATGTCGTTTCAGCCGTGATATCCGGTTTTCAGCCGTTCTCGCCTTCCAAGGAAAGGAGCAGCTGTTCCAGATTTTTTTCCATCACGCTGAAATAGTCCTCTCCTGCCTCCAGCTCCTCGCCGCTCAAACCTTCCAGCGGACTCAGCGCCAGCAATCGGATTCCCGTCTCCGCCGCTACGGTCTCGGCTGTTTTAGAACCTGACAGTTCCTCAAAAAATACCGCCCGTATCTGATTTTCCCGGACGAAATCGATGATATCCGCCATTCTTTTAGGATTCGGTTCCTGATCCGGTGAAAGCCCGTCTATCCCCACCTGCTCCAGACCGTATGCGCTGCACAGATAGCCGTATGCTTCATGGGCAGTCACAATCTGCCGCCCGGCAAAATCCGCCAACGCCTCCCGGTACTTCCTGTCCAGTTCCTCCGCCGCCTTCGCCCATTTGTCATAATTGGCTTCATAATAGGCGCCGTTATCCGGGTCTGCCTGTACGAAAGCATTTTTGATATTTTCCATTTCAAGCTTCGCATTGTGCGGGGCGAGCCACACATGCGGATCGTACCCTCCGTGGCTGTGGCTGTGCCCTTCATGGTCATGCTCTTCTTCTGCATGAAGCTTTACTCCCTGCGACGCCTCTACGACCAGAAGCTCTTTATTTTCCAGGCTTTCCGTCACATCCTCCGCCCAGTGCTCCATTCCCGCTCCGTTATAAATAAAGACGTCCGCACGCTCCAGCCCGGTGATATCCGTCGTTGACGGCTCCCAGTCGTGAGGCTCCGTCCCGGTCGGGACCATACAGGTGATATCTGCCCTGTCGCCGCCTATCTTTTCCGCAAAATCCGCCATCGTATAAAAGCTCGCCATCACCCGGAGTTTTCCTTCGGCGCTGTCCGCGTTCTCCTCCTGCCGAGCCTGCCCGTTCAGTCCTGTGTTAAAAATTTGTGTATCAAAATCCTGGCTGCTTCCGCACCCGGCTGCAGAAAATATCAGCGCCGCCGAAAAGAGCATTGCCGCCGCTCTTTTTTCACAGTTTTTCATAAAATCCCTTCCGTTCTGCTTTTCCGGCATCCGCTGCAATAGCCATACAGTATCATGTGCCTGCCGTCCAGCTCAAAATCATGCTCTGCCCGGATATGCTCCGAAAACCCGTCCAGCTGCCTGCATTCCAGCGGGATCATCTTTCCGCACATGAGGCATACCAGCCGCCCGAGGCTTCCCGGCTTTAATTCCCCCACATACCGAAACTGCGCGCTCGCCCCGTCTACCGCAGGTATCTTGATGACCTCCCGCTGCTCCGTCAGCCTGTCCAGCGCCCGGTACACCGTCGTCTGCCCCACATGCAGCCCGTCCGCCTTCAGACAATCCATACACTGTTCTGCCGTTAAAAATCTTCCGCTGTGTTTTTTTAAGCATTCCCGAATCAGCTCCTGCTGTTTCGTCCTGTATCTTACACGTTCCGCCATGACTTTCTCCCAATACCCGATTACGATTAAAATTGAAAACGATTTTCATTTTATTTATTATAAATATCTGTGCTGAAATGTCAAGTCCGCATTTTTTGCAGCGGAAATTTGCCGCATATACAGTCGTCTTCCCCGGCAGCGAAAGCAAAAAACAAACAGGGACATCTGTAATCTGCAGATGCCCCTGTTCAAAACTTGTCGGCTCTTCGACCTTTTCAGTTTATTCCTTTATATTCCTCTTCAATATCACAAACAGCATCACAAGCGCCGCTGTCGCCAAAATATGGGCGATGCCGGCAAAGCCGGAAATCATCCCGTTCATGCCGGAGGAAAGCTCTGTCCCCAGCACTTCAAGGACGCCTCTTACAACGAGCATGACCGCCATAAACGGAACTGCGATATTGTACAGCACAAAAAATCTGCCGAACAGCTTATCCTTCAAAATCCCCTGCCAGCGTCCTGCAAGCAGCGTGACGATTAGCCAGAAAAACATGCCGAGCATAAACAGGTGCGCGTGTACCTTTCCGAGCGCCGTCTCTCCCACATAGCCGTTAAATTTTGTGAATTCCCTGTAAAAAACGCCTCCTGCCAGCGCGGCAGCCATATAGACCATAGAAGTATTTATCAGTTTTTTCATCTTTTCAGTCCCTTTCCTTTTTCATCGCATTATATCCGATGAGGACAGTCCATACATATGCGCATGTCTTCGGTATCATCAGCATCCCGAGCATCGGAACCTTATCCGCAAACAGAACGACCGGCAGATAAAAGCCAAAGCTTATCACGATCGTCAGCCACATATTGCGAAACGCCCTGTCATTTTTCTCTCTCGCACTCTTATAAAAAAGCACGATTATCAAAAGTCCGAGCACCGTAAACGGGATGTTCCTGTAAATTCCCCAGGAAAGCGGTGCGTCTGCGCTCGTCCACATATTTTGCGGGAAAAAGCACAGCACGATACGCGCGGCAGCCAGCCCGTAAACCGCTGCTGTCAGCCCCTTCTGCCCGGAAACCTGATAACGCAGCCTCCACACATAATACAGCAGCACATAAAATGCCGTCATCGTAATGGATGTGATGAATTTTCCTATGCCCAGCGCCACCGTATAGTTCTCCAGCCCGGTCGTACACAGCGCGAACGCCCTCGGAACGAGGTGGAACGCGTCTCCCGCTCCCAGCACGACCGCCATGATCCCGAACAGCTTGAACTGCCTGTTCCCGCCGCATTTTAAAATCATGGTAATCCCCAATGCGATCACCCCGACAAGGTAGATCGCGTCAAATAATGTTTCTCCTATTGCCTGCATCGCAAGTTCCTCCTTTGTAAATAGTCTGACGTATCATCTCCAGCAGCGCTTCACAGCTTTGTCCTTTCCTCAGAAAAATCGAAAGCATCAGCTCAAACACATATCCGGCAAATACCTCTTCGGAAAAAATCTCCCCGAACACGCCCTCGCGTATGTTTTCATCCTGCCTTAGCGCATCGACAAGTCTTCCTTCCAGCGCTGACAGGTACCTGGTCATCGCCTCTTTCCCTTTTTTTCTGTCCGATGAAGCAAAACTCAGGGCATGTACCGTAAAAAATCCGGGATATCTTTCATTTCCATCCCGTATCGTCCCAAAAAGCACCGAGACACATTCCGTAAAGCTCCCAAACGCTTCCCTTTCATAAAAAGGTCTGAATATCTCTTCCCAGACACTTCCGATCGCTGCCGAGAGCAGCTCCGCCTTTGACGGGAAATAATTATAGATAGAACCGACCGCAACGCCGCACGCCTCCGCAATAGCCCGCATGCTCAATGATGCAATGCCTTTTTCCAACACCAGCCTCCGGCTGACATCCATTATCTCTTCTTTTGATGTAACTACCTTATTCATGATCCCTCCTCCAAATTGAACGCTGTTCACTTTAAATATAAACGCTGTTTTTCAATCTGTCAATGTTCTTTCTTCCGTACATGCCTGTTTCTCCTTGCCCCTTTCCATTTACCCGTGATACAATACCGAAAAATGTCTTTCAGGAGGTCTTATGATTTCATCACCCAATATCGCATCCAACTATTCCGAAGCCGGCGTCCGCAAGGCTTCCCTCTCTGCTTTAAACCTGCTGCTCCTCGGCTTTTTTGCGGGAATGTTCATCGCCCTCGCAGGGGCTGCTTCCTCTATCGGCAGCGCCATGTTTGAAAATCCGTCGGCAGCAAAGCTTGTTTCTTCCATTATCTTCCCCGCGGGGCTTGCCATGGTAGTCCTCACAGGAAGCGAGCTTTTTACGGGCAACAGCCTTATGATCATCTCTCTTCTTGATAAGAAGATAGGGTTTCCGGGTCTTCTGAAAAATTTCATACTGGTATATCTCGGAAACTTCCTTGGTTCGCTCCTCGTATCGTCCATTTTTGTATACAGCCACACCACGGACATGTTCAATGCCGGACTCGCCCAGAACCTTCTTTCCACCGCGGCGGCTAAAACATCCCTGACCTTTTCCGACGCATTTCTGCGCGCCATCCTGTGCAACGTCCTCGTCTGTATCGCCGTGTGGATGACAATGAGCGCCGAGCGTGTTTCCGGCAAGATCGCCGCGCTCTACCCGCCTATCATGGTTTTTGTACTCTGCGGCTTCGAGCACTGCGTCGCCAACATGTTCTATATCCCGACCGGTCTTTTCATTCAGGCGGAATACGGTCTTGCCGCAGAAGGGCTTACATGGGTAAACTTCATTTTCAAAAACCTCGTTCCCGTCACCCTCGGAAACCTTGTGGGCGGCATGGCTATCGTCGGCGCAGGCTACTGGTTCCTCTACCGGAATCCTAAAAACTGACCAAAAGTGCATATCATAAAAAAATCGCTGAAGCCCGAAAAGGCCTCAGCGATTTTTTCATTTATACTGCGGCATCCGTACTCCCCTGCCGCTTATTTACTTTTCACATACGTGTTCAGCTCATGAACGCAGTATTCATTATAAGGATAACGATCTGTCGTCACATAACCTGCCGGTGCATCGATAAGCTGCGGAATCCGGTTTACGATAGTTGCGCAGGTCATCTCTACCGTTGCAGGACGGTTCACGGAAATCGTCGTTTCCGGCTCTCCGATAAACGTCCAGTCATTTCTGTCAAATTCATCCGGTGCAAATACCTTTCCTACGCACTCGGTCACAAGCGTGATGCCTTCTTCCGTCTTCGTCGTAACGACCGCGCGCATACCAGTCGGGTCTCCCGCCTTGATAGTCGCATTCAGCGTCGTGGAGAAAAGGTCCTCGGAATGAGATGTCGGATAGCATTTCTGTGTCTGCGAGGTGATATGCAGATTCATCTTGCTGCACAGCCAGCCGTTCTGATTCCACATATAAGACGGAACGTACTGCCCGCTTTCTATCAGCTCTTTCAGCTCCGCTTCCGGCATGTTGTTGATATTCGCAACCTCCTGCTCAAACCGCTCCTTCGTAAAGCCCGCTCCGTGTCCCTCTGCCAGAGCGATACCGTAATCTTCTACATTATACCAACTGCTTCCGTGTATTTCCGTAATCTTAAAGGAAGAGCCCGCAAGATTTGTTACCATCGTTCCCCATACCAAGTCGCAGTAGCCAACGCCCGTCAGCGTACAATTCCCCTGTTTTGCCAGCTCATCCAGCTTCCTTGTCAGCGCCGGAGAAGAATTCCACGGATACAGAGCCTCCTCACATGTCGTGATCGCATTGATTCCATACTTTGCACAAATAGTAAAGATGTCCTCCAGCTCCGCCACCGTACTTCTCGTTGCGATGATACATACATCCGGCTTTAATGCGCCAAGCGCTTCCTCCGCCTCACCGGCAGGCAATATCTTCACTCCGGTTTCCGGATATCCTTCTCCGACGATTTCCGCAGCATCTCTGCCATACAGCGCCGGATTCATATCAAAGGCTGCGACAAGCGACGCCCCCTTCTCTATCGCATAGCGAATCAGATATTTCCCCATCTTACCGCATCCATACTGTGCAAACGTAATCTTTCTGTCCATACAGATACCTCCTTCTGAAAAGTCCCCCTGTCCCCCGACAGGGCCCCGTTTTTTTTGATGATTTCATTTTACACCTTATACCATGTATAAAGTCAACATCCTTTTCCGGCGGGCGTTTCCCTGTTATAATATAAACGATATCCGAATATTGGGATGGATTGTGGGAGCGTAAAACGCGAAACAATCCATAGATATCGCAGTTGGGGGCTTTTGCCCCCAACATCATATAAATAAAAAACCGTCACTCATCATTATGCCCATGGAGAAAAGAAATATGAAAGATTCGCTTTTCAGGATAGGAGAAATGGCTGCGATGAACCACGTCAGCACTCAGACGCTCAGACTTTATGCAAAAATCAAGCTTTTGGAACCGGAATATCTGGATCCGGAAACCGGGTATCGATATTATACGCTGGAACAGTGCGCCAAGCTGGATCTCATCCGCGCGCTTAAAAGCTGCTGCCTCCCGTTGGAACGCATCCGTGAAATACTGGAGCTTTCCTCCGAACAGCTTCTCCTGCAGGCTCTGGAAGAACAGACCGCAGCCCTCGGTGATGAGATATACCGCCTGTCCGTCAGCCGCAGCGGCCTTCTCCGCATCCAGCGAAACCTGCAGATTTTAAGCTCCCTTCCGCCTTTAGGTCAGGTATTTTTTGAATATATCCCGGAACGGAAGATAGATGTTCAGCAGACCGGCTTTGACTTTTTCGCATTGGGATATGAAGGATATGAAAATATGCTCCGCCACATGCAGAATTATCTGTATGAAAATCAGCTCCCGCCCTCTTATTTTATCAACGTGGGGACGCTTATGAAAAAGGAGCATTTTATAAATGGAAACTATATCTCTCATTCTGCTTTTATTTTTGTGGACGAGTTATATCCCGAAACAGACAGCAGCCAAACGCTCCCGCAAGGCACTTATATGTCCATTGTCTCTGACGATACTTCCCTTGAACCGGAGTATGCCAGAAAGCTGTATCAGGAAATCGTCCGTCAGGATATGGTCCCTTGCGGCGATTATGTCTGCGAAGTCCTTTCCAAATTCCCAATGGACCATTCCGGACAGATGACCTATAAGATTCAGGTTCCGGTTCAGCGCGCCCGCCAAACATCCCGGCGCTGAACTCATCCCTCCGCTGTTATGTACAAATAAGCGTTTCCTTTTTTGCCCGTTCTTTCGAGTACGGAAAGCTCATTTAAGATATGACATACCACTCCAGCCGTTTCCTTGCGGATATGGGCTGCCTTTCCGAACTGCGCCGATGTAAACGGCTCCTCCAGCCCGTACGGGACGAGCTGCATGTAATCCTGAGGGCAGGTCAGCTCCACTTCTTCTTCGATGGAAAGGGGTATCCGGTCGAAACGGCTGGCTCCCCTCTTCCGGTCGTGGCTCCAGCCGTTTAACAGTTTATATTCTTCCATATTCAAAAGCACGAGACGGATACTGAGCTTTGGGTCCTTCAGATAGCTTTTGATTTTATAAAGCTCCCGAAATGCGAGATACGGGCTGCCTGTCAGGGGGGATTTTCTTCCGCCAGAAATCTCCCCCGTTTCTTCATCCACCCAGTAAACCAGCTTTTTATAGGGTATCGGATAGACTATCGTAACCGGATAAAGCGGCAAGAAACGCGCCAGCTTTGTCCGCATTTTATCAAAGCTCCTCGTCTGTATCTCCACGATCCGCTCCCCGTCAAAAATATCCGCCACGCAGCCTGCCACCGCGCGTTCGTGAAGGCTCTCATCCGGGGCATAGTAATGCTTTAAAACCGCATGAACCGTTTTTTCTGACAGCGTGCCTATCCCTGCCCGCTCCCTGTCTTTTCCAATTATTTTTTCCCGCGCTGCCTCAAAGCGGTCCGCTTCTTCTTCAGTCAACACCTTTCCTCCCGGACAGGGTCCGCTTTCCCCTGTTTCCAGACGTCCTTCGCACAGTTCCGTATTTCGTCAATGGAATATAAAGAGCCTGTCGCACAGATTACATCATCCGCTCCTGCGGCAGACAGAATATATTCCACCCCTTCCCTGATCGTGGAAAAAGCCCGTACCGTAACATTGCTCTCTTTCTGAATCCTTTCCGACATCTCCCTGCTGTCCACCGCCTTGTCCGACGGAGGCATTACCACAGCGATCTCCTGTGCCGCCGTCTCTATCATACGAAGCATTTCTGTCACATCCTTTGTAGAAAGCATTCCTATCAGAAACCGCACCTTTTTCTCCGGAAAATAGCAGCAAAGACTTTCCTTCATCGCACGGATTCCGTCAGGATTGTGAGAGCCATCCAATATGAAGACAGGGTCCTTATGGATGATTTCAAACCTGCCCGGCCAATATACCTGCTCCATTCCCTTTCTGGCATCCTTCGATGAAATATTCCAGCCCTTTTCCTGTAAGATCCGCACTGTTTCCACCACAACCGCCGCATTTTTCACCTGATATATGCCCGGAAGAGACAACGCCACATCCTCAAAGCCTCCGTAGCTGAACAGCTCGCGGCCAAAGCCGAGCGTGCGATATACGATTTTTTCCGGCCTGCTCACCGTCAGCGGCGCGTTTTTTTCGCAGCAGAGCTTTTTCAGGACAGGCATAACGGCTTTGTTTGAGCCGTCCACTACCACCGGGCACCCGTCCTTGATGATTCCGCCTTTTTCAAATGCTATCTTCTCCAGCGTATCACCCAGCTCCTTTGTGTGGTCCAGCCCTATCGAGGTAATTACGGATACCTCCGGCGACTCTATCACGTTGGTCGAATCGAGCCGTCCGCCCATGCCGACCTCCAGAACCACGATATCGCATGCTTTTTCCCGGAAATAGAGCATTCCCATCGCCGTCATTATCTCAAAGACTGTCGGCGCATCCTCCATCGCCTCTGCCGCCTCCCGCACCCTGTCTGCGAGCCGGGCAAAATCTTCGTCGCCTATCTCCGCCCCGTTCAGCATAATCCTGTCGTTAAAGCGCACCAGATGCGGAGACACATACAGACCCGTCCGGTATCCGGACAGCGTCAGTATTTTGGACAGGCAGGCGCTGACCGATCCCTTGCCGTTCGTGCCCGCCACATGGATAAATTTCAGCCCTCTGTGGGGATTTCCCAAAAGCTCCAGCAGCCTGGTGCTCCTGACGATTCCTTTTCCCGTGCCGCTCCATTGGCGGGAATCTATCCAAGATATAGCTTGTTCATATGTCATATGTTCTGCTCCTGTTCTGCGACCATATTATAAAACTGATACACGCTCATGCGGCATCCGTATTCCATCCGGATTTCTGTAAATGATGTCCCAGCCATCCTGAGATACTTCACAGCCTTTGACATTCGTAAACTTCCAATCCACTTATTTCTCCCTCTATTGCCTGAGCCTGTCGTATATACAAACTTATACTACTCTCACATTCTATCATAGCGCCTGATTCCCAACAAGCACGGATGTGAGGAATAAATGAATTTCATTATCCGGTTATCCGATACCTGAAACAGCTCCTTTACTTTGATATCGATATCAATCAAGGTAAAAAATAAATAGCTTCCCCAAACTGCATATGATAAAATATAACGATAAATCGAAGCTTAACGGGAAACCGCACATCAGAAATGGTCTGCTCCGCTAAAACAATACGGGCGCAGATAAAATGACGGAAGCATGGAGGTCACAATGAACATTAGAAAAGCAGAAGAAAAAGACATCCCAAGAATTATTGAACTATTAGGACAGGTATTGCAGATTCATGCAGATATAAGACCTGATATTTTTATTCCCGGTACGACAAAATATACCGTATGCGAATTGAGGGAGCTTTTGAAAAATGAAGCAAAGCCGGTTTACGTTGCGATAAACGAAGCAGACGTATGCCTGGGATATGCCTTCTGTCAGTTGAAGGAACAGCCGTTTTCAAACAATATGATACAATTCAGGTCATTGTTTATAGATGATTTATGTATTGATAAACACGCGCGCGGGCAGCATATCGGGGAATGTCTGTTTGAATATGTAAAACAGGAAGCAAAGAAACTGGGATGCTATGAAGTGACATTAAACGTATGGACCGGAAATACCTCGGCAGAGAAATTTTATGAAAAAATGGGGATGAAAACAAAGGAACGACAGATGGAATATATTTTGTAATCGTACGGATAACCGTTATCCACATATTCTTTGATGCTCTCCGTCAGATTCCTGTGCAGGCTCTCCATCGGGCCGTTTTCCACAGCCTTTCCAAAATAGCTTTCCGTCATGAAATTCACATTTTTGTTGAATACGATGCCGAGCGCATTTCCCAGATTGTAATGCTCTCCATTCCACACAAGAAGCCGTTTTCCCTGTTCATTTTCCCAGAAATAAGGCTTCTGATTCTGATACAGCGGATACATACCGTGATGCGTGTGGATATTTGTATACAAAAACTCGATTCCGTTATCTATCAGAACATCCCTTTCTCCCAGAGAGATACCGTTGATATCCGCATTCATCGCCGTCTTTAAGTCCACGCCGTTCGCCTTACAGATATCCACCATTTCCGCCGTCTTCCGATTCAGATATCCACAGTCCGCAAGGTCATTAAAATTCAGATACGTGGCGGAAAGCCCGATATTCCCGCGTTTTACAAGATTAAAGAAATCCACCTTTTCCACAGGGGACGCTATCTTTAAAAACTGCTCTACACAATACCATGTCTCGCAGTTCCACTTTAAATCCCTGCGGCAGTCTCCCTTTTCAATGCCTTCTTTCATCAGGGCAACCGCTGTGCGAATGTTGTGCGCCTGATTATAGATGACCTGCTCCTGCAAGTCCGTATATCCTACATCTGTGTGGGAATGATGTATGATATAAACTTCTTTGATAGCCATTCTTTTTTTCTCCTTCTTATGATAAAATATTTTTCAGTTACAGACCAGGTTCCGACATTGGAGATTTTTATGAACGAAACTGCCTTTATCATACAAAACCGGCTGCGGGAGGCCACTGTCAGTCTGGAACGCGCCGTCTATATGCGCGAACATCTATGAACATTTCCTTTTTCACGCTCAGTGTAGCACCGAATATTTCGCTTGAACATACGATTTTTTTCGGAAAATATATAAAATCATACGTCTAAAGCAAGGAGGAAACATCATGTGTACAGCAGCGACTTATCAGACAAAAGACCTTTATTTCGGCAGAACCTTAGACTATCTGTTTTCCTACGGGGAGGAGGTCGTCATCACCCCCCGCAGCTATCCCTTTTCCTTCCGGCATATGCCCGCCATGGATAGTCATTTTGCCCTCATCGGAATGGCGTGCGTAATGAACGATTACCCGCTCTATTATGATGCCGTCAATGAAAAAGGGCTCTGCATCGCAGGGCTGAATTTCCCCAAAAATGCCGTTTATCAGACTCCTGTTCCAGGCAAGACAAATCTCGCCCAGTTTGAGCTCATTCCGTGGCTTCTGGGACAGTTTTCCACCGTTTCTGAAGTACGTAAGGCTCTTTCCTCTCTCGTTCTGACTAACGATGCTTTTTGCGGACAGCTTCCTCCGACACCCCTGCACTGGATAATTGCGGACGCTTCCGAAGCGATCACTGTGGAATCCGTTGCAGACGGGCTCAAGGTTTACGATAATCCGGTCGGCATTCTTACCAATAACCCGCCCTTTGACCGGCAGCTGTTCAATCTGAACAATTATATGAACCTGTCTCCGAAGCAGCCCTGCAACCGCTTTTCCGAACAGCTTCCTCTTTCCACCTACTGCCTCGGTATGGGCGGACTCGGGCTTCCCGGCGACCTTTCCTCCATGTCCCGTTTTGTTCGCGCAGCCTTTACCAAAATGAACTCCGTTTCCGGTGATTCCGAGGAAGAAAGCGTAAGCCAGTTCTTCCATATTTTAGGGTCTGTAGACCAGCAAAGAGGATGCTCGGAGGATGAAAACGGCAAATATGAGATAACGCTCTACACCTCCTGCTGCAATGCGGCGACCGGAACTTACTACTATACTACCTACAATAATCATCAGATTACGGCAGTGGACATGCACCGGGTGGATTTGGATTCAGCAGACTTAAAACGGTATCCGCTTGAAGATAAGGAACAGATTCTTTTCCGGAATTGAACGAAATCTTTCACGAAAGAGAGGACACTCTATGCTTCAGGAACTTCTTCATTTTCATGGCACCTGGCGTACCTACCAGCAGCGCGTTCTGGACCGTTTTGATAAATACGGTAGCGATAAAAAAATCCATGTAGTCGCCGCCCCCGGCTCCGGAAAAACAACGCTTGGTATCGAGCTCGTGCGACGTCTCGACGCTGCCGCTCTCATCCTTGCGCCGACTATCACAATACGGGAACAATGGGCCGACAGGATACGGGAATCTTTTTTGCCGCAGGACGACAGCCGGGAGGATGCAGCTGTTCCGGTTTCATCTTCCGACACAGCCATTCCGCTCCTTTCGCAGGATTTAAAAAATCCCGGTCTCATCACCATCGCTACCTATCAGGCGCTCCACAGCGCCATGAACCGTATCAGCGGCGTGCTGGAGGAGGACGACGAGCTGCACACCTCCGAAACGGTAGACTATTCGGATTTTGACCTCGTGAAAAAATTTCAGGAACAGAAGCTTTCCACCCTCTGTCTCGATGAATGCCATCATCTGCGCAGCGAATGGTGGAAGGCGCTGGAACAGTTTAAGTCCTCCTTTCCGCAGATTTTTACGGTTGCTCTGACCGCGACTCCCCCTTATGATTCCACGCCCGCCATGTGGACGCGCTACATGGACATGTGCGGCGGTATCGACGAAGAGATAACCGTTCCCGAGCTTGTAAAGGACGGAACGCTCTGTCCCCATCAGGATTACGTCTATTTCAACTACCCGACAAAGGCGGAGCTGGAACGTCTCGATGTTTTTAACGCCGACGTCAGGGATGTCATGGACACGCTCTTAACCGATGAAACCTTTTTGCAGGCAGTACAGGGACACGCCCTCCTCGCTCCCGAAAGCAGCGATGAAAAAATCCTCGATTCCCCGGCGTACTTTTCCTCCCTGCTCATTTTTCTGGCGGCAAAGGGCGTTCCCTGCCCGAAACGCTTCCAGACACTGCTGGGCTTTCGCCGTCTGGAAGAGCTTTCCCCCAAATGGCTCGAGCTTTTGATGCAGGGCTTTTTCTTCGACGATGCAGATTCTTTCCCGGTGGATACCGTTTACCGTGAACAGCTCCTTCATCTGTTCAAATCGAAGGGACTTATTGAAAAGCGCAAAGTCCTGCTTCAGCAAAATCCCGCCCTGGAAAAAATGATGGTTAATTCCATGGGAAAATGCGACAGCATCCGCGAAATCACCTTTGCGGAATATGAATCCATGCACAGCAGTCTGCGCCTGCTCATTCTGACCGACTATATTCGAAAAGAGTATGAAAGCGCTCTCGGGGACGAATCCAAAAATGTCGACCAGCTCGGCGTACTGCCGTTTTTTGAACAGCTTCGGCGTCATGCCGCCCGTACGGACTGTGGCATCCGTTTTGCCGTGCTGTGCGGTTCTGTCGTCATCATCCCTGCAGAAGCCAAAAATGCCCTCCTCTCCATCGCCGACGAACCGGAGCGCATCAGCTTTTCTTCCGCCGGGCTTCTGACAGATTATGTAAAGGTAAATATTTCCGGCGACCGGCATTTTATGACGGGACTTGTCAGCCGGCTTTTTGCGCAAGGATATTTTCAGGCTCTCATCGGCACCAAATCCCTGCTCGGAGAAGGCTGGGATTCGCCATGCATCAACGCCCTCATCCTTGCAAGCTTCGTAGGCTCTTACATGCTGAGCAACCAGATGCGGGGCCGCGCCATCCGCATTTTTAAAGACGACCCGGAGAAAACGAGCAATATCTGGCATTTGGTCTGCGTCCGTCCGCGCAAAAATATGCTCGACCCGTACGACATGGGCGACAGCGAAGATTTTGTCATGCTCAGCCGCCGCATGGAGCACTTCCTCGGACTTCATTACGAAAAGGATTCCATTGAAAACGGAATGGACAGGCTTTCCTTTGTCAAGTCTCCCTTTTCTCCGGACAATGTCAGGAAAATAAACTCCCGTATGCTCGATCTGTCCCGGCAGCGCAGCCTTTTAAAAGAACGCTGGGACCGCTCCCTCGCCGCATTCGACCGTATCGAAACGGTAGACGAAACCGGAGTACAGGACAAATTCATCCCGAACGTGCTCCTCTTCGACGCCATCCGAAACCTCATTATTTCGACCGTTGTGATGTCCATCGCCGCTATCCTTGCGGTCAGCCTCTGTATCCGTACCGGGAGCGGCTCTGTCATTGGACTCACATTCGGGCTTTTCTCCATCCTGTTCTTTTTCATCGAACGCCCGCTTTTCAAAAAGGTGTTCTCTCTCGGAACGCCGCTGGGACGACTCGAGCTGTTCGGTCAGGGCATCCGCAGCGCCCTGTCAAAAACCGGCCAGCTGGAAATGGAGGAAAGCCGCGTGGAAACCGAATCTGTCGGCACAATATACCAGATTTATCTGCTCGGCGGAACAGGACGCGACAAGTCGCTCTTTGCCAAATGCGTATTTGAATTTTTCGAGGTCATTGACAACCAGCGTTATCTGCTCTACAAGCCCTCCCGGAAAAATAAGCTGGACGGCTGTTTTGTCATACCGGAGTGCTTTTCCAAACGCCGCGAGGATGCGGATATTTTTGCCAGAGAAATGGAACGCTTTATCGGAAAGTATGATGTTGTCTATACCCGAAATGCCGAAGGCCGCAAAATCCTTTTGAACGCGCGCGTGACGGCGCTCGCCAACAAGGAACAGCGGTGTATTTCCCGCCGGAAGGTGAAGGGAGCGCTGGAATAAAGCTGAAATAAAATATGCCGCAGGACCATTTTTCACGATGATCCTGCGGCACTTCTTTACCCGTTTTTTTCTTTTTTCTTCTTTTTCCCCTTTGGCTGCGGCGCAAAAAACGCCGCATAATCCTGCTTTATCTGCTCTGCATCATGCGACAGCAGCGCATACACTCTTTCCCGCTCCGAATCGCATCCGGGAAAAAGCTCCTGAAATCTCTGTCCGACCTGTTCCATCCTGTTTTTGAGTATCAGCGGCGTCGAAATCCCCGTAAGCTCCTGTTCCACCGTTTCAAACTCAGGATGAAAATAAACGTCGAGCGGAATCTTTGTCTTGGCAATCTGACCGTTCAGATACAAAACCTTCACCGTGCTGTCGCCGTTTCCTCTCTCGACCCCTGTCTTCAGCGCCAGCTTTCTGGAAAAGAGCCGTCCGTTTATCACCATCCAGTTACGACTTCGATAGATACGCACATACCTGTCCATATCCTTATCCTGAAAAACCATCCGTTCAAACCGCTCCCCCTCCATCAGCTCTTCCAGCTGCCTTTTCGTCAGGATACCGTTCAAAACCGGCGCGCAGTGATATGGATTTCCCACGTACTTTTTTATTCTCTTAAAAAATACGGTTACCAGCACCGCGATGAAGCACAGGAAAAATACCATTTGCCCATCCATCGCGAGCGCTCCCGCCGCCATCAGCCAGACGGCTCTCAAAAGCAGGAACACGCCAAAGCCCCACAGCCCGAGGAGCAGAAGCTTTTTAAGCGGATAAAAATGAATCCATTCTATAAGATGCATCAGCTGCTTTCCGCTCCGTTCCCCTTTCTGTTCAAGCCCCCGCGCAAGCAGTATATTCAAAAGAGGCGGAATCCATGCAATCCCGAACAGCACTCCAAAGCTTACGAACACACTGACGATTCCCGCAATCCCCAAATCCCGATAGGCGTCCAGAAAGAACACCGCCAGAAACGGCGCAAATGCCAGCAATATCAGCGGGAACGTCATCTTTTTGCGCCACATCCAGATTTTCATATCGTTCAAAGCGGAATTGAAGCAGAGCGCAAAAATGAGCGATGAGCTGAGGCAGCCGGACAGCCAGACCTTCATGTCTCCCCTCTGCATGACGCGCACTTTTTTCTGCATGCCCTCTGCCCCGCTCAGTCCCGCATATACATACAGCGCGAAAATCAACGCGGAAACGACCGCACCGATGATTTTTAAAACTGTTTTTCCCGACAGTTTTCGCTTTTCCTCCATACGCCCCTAGTCCTCCTCCGGAAGATGGATGTCCGCCATCCTGATTCCGAACACACTGTTTCTGAGACAAAGTATCAGCGGTTCGTTTTCCACATGCTTTCCGAGGGAAAGCGTCTGCTGCCCGTCCATCATATACATCCGGTACATATCCTCGCTGACGTACAGCTCGGTTTCCCTCCCGTCATCCAGCCGTACCGTCAGATAATATTCCTCATCGCCATCTTCTTCCCTTATGTCAGAGCCCGTTATCTGCGCTTCCGAATGCTCCGCCTTTCCGCAGAGCGCCAGATTCATCCCATAGGATACTCCCCAGCCGATGCACAGCGCAAACAGCATCAGCATGACAAGCCCGCCCTTCCGCAGCCATTTCGGCGTCCGCAAAAATAAAATCCCCATCAGCAATGCCATGACCGTCAGGTCCAGGCACAGCATTTTCCCGCTGTCCACCACCTGCAGTACGATTCTTTCATATGTGGAAAACACCTCAAGACTCCACAGACCAAGCAGGCACGGAATCACCGGCGTGATGTAGATATATCTCTCCTTCCGCTTCTTTCCCTCCGTTTCCGGCTTCTCTGCCACCACGATGCCCGGAAAGAGCACATAACACAAATACAAAAGAAGCGGCGAAAACGCCATGACGAAGATACTCTTTTTCATCCCGAACTCTGCCGAAAAAAACAACGGCAGGATACCTCCCGCGACCGCCAGAAGTCCGGCTGCCGTCACCCCCGCCCGGATAACCCTGATATGTTTGGGCGCGGGCTGTTGTTCCTGTTTTTTCCATTCCTGCGTTTCGACTGTATCGGTTGTTTTTTTCCGCCTTCCCTTCGTTTCAGGTAGGGCAATTTCTGTCCCCCGCCGGATGAGCCATCCGGTCAGCAGCTCCGAATCATCCATATTATCTTCAAACCGGAAAAGCACCTTTTTATCGGCATTTTTCGCGCAAAGAGAACCAGACAGACCGACAGACACCTTCCGTATCTCCTGCGCCGAAAAGGTGCGGCGTCTGCCAAAGCTCGTCACCGCCGTCACATTCCCGTTCCGATACGCCGCTATACTGCGGTTCCTGTAGGCCAGCTCCATCCAGATGCCTGCGACGACGCATAATATCCCCATCGCTGCACACACAGCCCTGCCCTCCGCATCATCTGTCAGAAATAGCCCTGCACCGATACAGAACGGCAGTCCGACTGCAAAAAAGATTCCTCCCAGCCACGATATGACCCGGCTTTCCCGTACCCATACCTCCGGCGTATCCTCCTCTGCCAGCCGTGCGGTCGGACAGAGCATTGTCATAATCCCCAACGCCGACAGCAGCCCGTTAAATCCGGTCTCCCATAAGCTGAGCCTTCCTCCTCCCAGCGCTGACAGCGCGAGCATCATCAAAGCTCCCGCTGCCGCCAATATTCCTCCGTAAATGACTGCCCGTTTCCGGCTTCTTTCTTTTCCCTGTTCCATCTCCCTGTTTCCCGCCCTTCCTTTTTGCAAGTATTCAAAAGTTTTTCTGATTATGCCTTTAAACCGAGGATATCACATATTTCTTCCGCCCTCAATCAGTTTATAACTAAAAAAACTGCCGTCAGATCTCGTCTGACGGCAGTAATAAAGTTCTGTTTTTACATAAACATTACGGTATGGCAGGTAAATACAGATGCCACCTGGAAGAATGCCATAAGGCATCCTGCCGTAATACCCGGGATATACGGGTTATTGCAGTACTTGTTCATTCTTCTCATAAACAATACTGCAACCGGGAATACCGGAATCGCATTGATCATATAGGTGAAGGTAAAGGTTGAACCGAAGATATTCGGCTGAACACCGCTGTTCATAAACAGATAATAACCAATCACCGTAATCGCAAATGCCGGAATAAAGTTCATAAAGGCGAAGAACAGATCATTTGCCCATGTAGGCTCTTTCCCGATTTTTGAATAGTATGCCGAATTAATTGCAATACTTACCGCAATACCAAACAGCAGGTAGAACGGCAGATAAATGAAGAACAGATACATATGATCAAGAGGGATATCTCTGATTCCCCAAAGATATACTCTTAAATCCATCTGGAACACATAGGATGCCAGATAAACAACCACTAAAACACTCGCTACAGCGATCAGCGCCAGTAAGATTGATTTTAAAAGCTTCTTAAAGCTGATTGCAACGCCCCAATCCTTTAAGGTTGCTCCCTGTTTCTTTCCATACAGGAAATAAGAAACAAAAGAGGTAATGAGCATAAACAGGCCGTTTGCCAGAGCCCATAATGCAAAAATATTGGAAACCTGCTGCGGGAGCTGCGGGATAACAAAATATCCAAGCCCGTTTGCAAAAATCAGAGAAATGCTGACGAAAGCAAATACGCAGTTCAGGATTGTAAGTCCCCAGAACCAGATTTTTCCGGTCTTATCCGGAGCCGGTCTTAATGCTTTTCCTTCTTCTGCCGCAAGTTCACTGAAGAATTTTGCCTTCACCAAAACTGCAACAACAAAGATTCCGATTGCCAGTGCGCCAAACAGTCCCAGAATGGAGAAAATCTGATATGCATTTGCAATCTGAGCGGAGCCAATGATATAATTGGGAGCTTCCAGCGTATCCTGGAAAAAGTCTGTAACAGCACAGATTGCTTTGTCACCACCCTGTGCATAAGGATGAATTACTTTCGCTTCATAGATACGACGGATGGAATCCTCAGATGTATAAGTATGTCCCGGAAGAACCTTCTCTCCCTCAAACTCTGTAGGATCTGCTCCAAAGCTTACAAACGATTTTGCTTCATTGCTGCTCAAAAAGCCCTGCGCGGAAACAGGCGCTCCGTTTTCATCAAAGCTGCTGAAGTAAACGTGGTCATAATCAGAATAGAATACACCTACGCTTCTGTCGCCATAAACATTTGTCCAGTTTCCTTCACGATCCTTAAAGGTAGGGTTGCTGGATGCCAGAAATACAGAATCGATCAGCGGATTCTCACTCATGTTATCAAGCTCAATACTGATGTTGGTAGCATTTCCGCCCATGGAATGTCCTGCAAGACCAATGCGGTCCGTATCAACATAATCAAGACCTGCCATGTATTTTACTGCCGCATAAACGCCATATCCATCTGCGCCCGGGTCCATAAAAAATGTTTCAAAAGGTGTAATGTCAGACCCGCCGTGATTCAGCATATCAGGCGTTACAACAACATAACCGCGTCTGGACAATTCTATTGCATACTGTGTATAGCACTCTTTTGTTGTGGAAAGTCCATGTGCGAAAACAACGGCAGGTGCCTTTGTTTCTGCTGTTGCACTGTCCGGCTTGTAAATTCTCAGACTTACCGTATCGCCCGATGTGGTTGTCGTTGTGGTTGTGGTTACTTTAACCGAGAAAAAATTCGTCATGACCGTATATGCGCCGATAAGGCTCACAAACGTCATCACAAGGGCTATGATCAGCCCTAGTTTTGCACTGAGTTTCTTTTTCATTTTCCCTTCCTTTTCTTTGTGCTTTTTTTTATTTACATCGTATTGATGATACCCTTTTCACAGCGTTTTTGATATACCTTTTTTGCTTTACTTATGTCACTTTTTTGCTTTTTCTTTAAATATGTTGTATAATAAAGCAAAACATAAACTATCCTCATACAATTTTACTAATCGTCATCTTCAAAAGGAGGTCCGTTTTGCATTTAGAAATAGAAACGATCCATCATCCGCAGATCAGCAACATGAATCTTTCCATAACGGATATCAGCTATAAGGCTCCCCACCTTCATCCCGAGATCGAATTGGTCCTGGTTTTGAAAGGCAGTCCTTTTTTTAACATTGACGGCAATCTCATGCAATTTCCAGAAAAAAGTATTATCCTGCTCAACAGCAACGAACTTCATGAGATCACTTCAGAAGAACAGCCCTCTACGCTTCTTCATCTGCATATCCTTTCCGACTATTTCGAAGGATATTTTCCGCAGATGAAATTTATCCATTTTGATGAAAACAAAATCGTAAGCCAGAATCAGCAGCTGTTCATTTATACTTTCTGTAAACTGTTAAAAACCTATGTCCTTCAGGAACCTTATTATCAGATTCAATGCAGCAGCCTGATCAACATCATGCTGTATGATATCCTCAAGCACTGCGCTTATTATGAAATGTATGGCATCAAATTAAAAACCACCGCGAAACGAAGCCAGCAGATTTCTGAAATCATCCGTTATATCGAAGAACATTTTGCAGAAAAGATCACGCTCACAGATTTGTCCGAGTATCTGAATCTGTCAGTCTCGTATCTTTCCCATTTTATCCAGGATAATCTGCATCGTTCTTTCAGCGAATATCTGACCTATACAAGATACCTCAATGCCAAGTCGCTGATGATGAAAGGAGAAACATCCCTCACCGACATATGTTATAACTGCGGTTTTTCCAGCTATCGCTATATGAGCAATGCCTTTAAAAAATATTCCAACGATACCCCCAGAGAATTTAAGCAGAAAATGTCTGCCAACCAGCTTTCCTGCAGCCGAAAGGGGGCCGCGATCAGTTATCCTCCCGAGCAGATGCTCGAGATAATCACCCGATTTATGACCGACAATGCCCTCAACGAATTTCAAATCTGATTTTTTTATGAAAAGGAGATACCTATGACAAAGCTTCCCTACAACCGCGGACTTTCCTGGATACTTCTGAGAAATATCCGCAAACGCAAATATACGGTCGAACAGATCGCGCAGATGCACGCCGTCCTGAAAAAACAACAGGCCGACAAAAATACCGGATTTATCCGCGCTGCCATCACCCTCGCAGTCTGCGTCCTTATCGTAATGATTTTTTCCATCATATCCGACTCCGGACAGGGGCTTCCGGTCATACCGCTCCTGGGCGCGCTCGCCGCGTCTGCCTGTATCGTCCTTCTGTATCTGCGCGTAAACTTTGCAGACAAGGAAAAACGACAGTTTTCCCGCGCCCTTGAAAAAGGTTATCCGGAACTTGTCGAAAAATACGGCCGTGATTCCTTTCAATCCTGATTCCAAAACCGGCCTCTTTTCAGATTGATTTACACTGGCAAAAAGGAGATTTTGATTATGAACCACTGGCAACTTACGGGCATTACCGCCTCAGTCCTGCTGCTTCTTTCCGGCTGCGCTGCGCCGTCCCCTTCCACGGAAACCGAAGCTTTGGCAGAGTCTGTCATTGCTTCCGAACAATCCGAAAGCGCTTTGGAAGATCCGTCTTCGAATTTTACGGAATCTGCTCTGCCGGCTGTCCCCAAAATCACTTCTCAGCCTGACACAGTGCCCTCCGGCATGGTTCTGTATTCCTCCCTGCCCCTTTTTCTGGAGGAAAACGAATGGGAGCTTCAGATGTTTGTCCCCGAAGGCTCTTTGGACGGTCAGACACTGATGCTTGACGACAACTGTCATTTTTATATCCGGGCTGTATCCGGAGATGATTCCTACGTCTTTCTGGATGAACATATCCAATTGGGCGTCCCGGAAGCCGATATCTGGACTGATACCGGGAACAATCTGCACATCGTCCTCCGGGATATCCGTACTGCCGGCTGCCGAATCACCGATTATGTATACAATCCTGCCGAAAACAGCTTTTCAGGAACTGTCCTCCTCGCAGAGGATGGTATCAATTTCCTGGGAACGCTGCGCTAAGTGACCCGGTCACAGATATTTTTTCACAAAACGCCTAAAATAAATACAAACAATATCAAATAAAATAAAAGGAGGTTTCCTATGAGATTAAAAAATAAAGTTGCTGTCATCACAGGTGGAAGCAGAGGAATCGGCTTTGCTACCGCAGACAGATTTTTAACAGAAGGCGCTGTGGTTATCATCACTGCCAGCCGTCCCGATTCTGCACAAAAAGGCGCCGACCGTCTCAAGGAGCTCCATCCGGGCGCATCTGTGGAAGGAATCAGTCCGGATCTGAGCAGCCTTGAAAATGTACGCGCCGCATTTGGCGATATTGTATCCAGATACGGTCGTATCGACATTCTCGTCAATAACGCGGGCGTTTCGGAAAGTACCCCGTTTACAGAATATACAGAAGAAGCTTTTGATAAGGTCATGGACCTCAATGTAAAAGGCGTTTTCAACGCAACCAAAGCCGCAAGTGAATTTATGATCGATCAGGGCAGCGGCGTAGTGCTTTCCACTTCTTCAATGGTCAGCATCTACGGACAGCCCAGCGGCATCGCTTATCCGGCTTCCAAATTTGCTGTAAACGGGCTGACCGTTTCCCTTGCGCGGGAATTGGGACCGAAAGGTATCCGTGTCAATGCGGTCGCTCCCGGCATCACAGAAACTGACATGATGAAAGCTGTTCCGAAAGAAATCATCGATCCCATGATCCGGCAGATTCCCCTGCGCCGTCTCGGACAGCCCGAGGACATCGCAAATGCCTTTGTTTTTCTGGCGTCCGATGAAGCATCCTATATCACAGGCGTTGTCCTCAGCGTAGACGGAATGGCAAGGACCTGACGCATTGATCCGAGCAAAAAAAGAGAAGCCTGCGACGCGCTCCCTTCCGCCGCAGGCTTCTCTTTTCACGATATCCTGTCTTTTATTTGCATTCTTCCTGCTTTTTCCTGCAATATGCCCGAATGGCTCTGTCAGCAAACTCTGCCGTCCCTTTTCCTCCCGCGCGGTCAATATTTTCCGTAAATTCCCCGCCTGCGGCATACATTGTCCCGAGAGAAAGCAGAATGTCATCATAACCGTTCCCTCCCTTGTCCTCTGAGGATAAACTGAGTATAAACTATGACGCGGCGTCAGGGTCAACCCCTTTTTTAACTTTTCCCCCGACTGAGGGTATCTGTTACCAACTGAGGGTATACTTTTTTGCGGCGCTGAAATATAATGATATCAGAGTCAAAAAAGGAGGAAGCCCTATGGACGAGAGACTTCGCAGACAGCTTGAATTTATCGTCGAGATAGACAAAGAAAAAAATATATTCCGCCAGACGCATCTGAGCGGGCACGGACGCAATGAAAATGACGCGGAGCACGCGTGGCATATGGCAATCATGGCATACCTTCTGCAGGAATATTCCAATGAAAAAATAGATGTGGCAAAGGTCATGCTCATGTGCCTCATCCACGACGTCGTGGAGATAGAAGCGGGCGATACCTATGCCTATGACGAGGAAGCCAAAAAGACTCAGAAGGCGCGCGAAGACGCCGCAAAAGAAAAGATATATTCCATGCTCCCTGACGACCAGAAGCTTTCCCTGACTGCGCTTTTTGATGAATTTGAAGCCGGTGAAACGCCGGAGGCGCGCTTTGCCCGTGCGATGGACAATCTGCAGCCTCTCCTGCTCAATCACAGCAACGGCGGCTCTGACTGGCTGGAGCACCATGTAAGTGCGAAACAGGTTTATGAGCGCCAGCAGCGCACCCGATACGGCTCCGAAAAGCTCTTTGAGGTCACTGACCGTATCCTGCAGGAAAATATCCAAAAGGGAGCACTCAAAAAATAGAACAAAAAAACTCAAAAAAACAGAACAAAAAAAACAGGTTGCAAAATCTTTTTCCCTGTGTTATGCTTTGCCTGCAAAGCGAAGAAATCTTTTGAAAGCGAGGTGAGATCATGGACGGCAGTAGTTGTAGTCGAAGTACGGGCACTGGTTTCATATATTGTCAGAAAGCAAACGGCTACATACCGTTCATGTTCTGACCGCTTTTTCATACCAATATATGACACCATTGTCTGTTCTCCAAACTGCGCTGCACCATCACAGGACGGGTGAAGCGCGAATGCGGTTATCATGACAATGGTTTTTTTCTGTCTTTTTTCAGCCGCATTCTGCCCTTTTCCCGCCTTTACATCACAACCAGTAGAGGAGGAACAAACATGAATGCAAAAATCTTAATCCGTAACAAATCCATTTTTTCCACACATGATACCGAATACAGAAAGAAACTTGATCTCGGACACGAGCCCGCTGTTCTGACCGCTGCGGAAGATCTCTATGAGCCCGTTGAAAAAAGTGTTGCAAAGCGTCTTCCCTGGCTGATCATTCTTCTTGGTCTCGGCCTTGTCGTTTCCAGCGTTGTCGGCATTTTTGAAAACGTAGTAGCGAGCCTTCCTATCATCATTGTTTTCCAGTCGCTCGTACTGGATATGGCAGGAAATGTCGGGACTCAGTCTCTCGCTGTGACCATCCGCGTCCTTATGGACGAAACTGTCAGCCGCCGCCAGAAGCTGCAGCTGATCATAAAGGAAACCCGGGTTGGCTTTTTAAACGGACTGATCCTTGGCAGCCTCTCCTTTCTCTTTATCGGGCTGTACCTTATGCTTTTAAAAGGACAGACGCCGCTTTTCTCCTTCGCGGTATCCTTCTGTACAGGTGTTGCCCTGCTCACGGCGATGTTCCTTTCAAGCCTGTCCGGAACTATCATTCCGCTCCTTTTTAAAAAATGCCATATCGACCCGGCTGTCGCATCCGGCCCTCTCATCACGACCGTCAACGACCTGTTCGCAGTCGTGACCTACTATGGGATGGCATGGCTTTTGCTCATCGGAGTCCTCGGGCTTGCATGATTGCCGGCAGTTATCGTCATTTTTACCATAAAAATGATGTTTTTCAAAAAATAATTGACAAAATGCCTCGGAAATGATATTTTTAATCAAAATCATGCGGGAGGTATCGCTATGCAGTATTATGTAAATGCCTTTAAGAACTATGTAAATTTTCAGGGAAGAGCAAGACGTAAAGAATACTGGATGTTCGCTTTATTCAGCTTTATCGTCAGCACAGTCATCGCAATCGTTGCGATGCTTATCCGTTTCCCCTTGCTGTCGGACATCTATGCTCTCGCCGTGCTGTGTCCGACCGTAGCGCTGATCGTACGCCGGCTGCATGATATCGGCAAAGGCTGGATATGGATTCTGATAGGTCTTATCCCCATTATCGGTCAGATATGGCTCATCGTCCTGATGTGCATGGACAGCCAGCCCGGCTCCAACGAGTTTGGCCCCAATCCCAAGGGATTATAAAAACTGAATACTTTGAGCTTTGGCAGAGTCGTAAGCATCGCCTTATGGCTCTGTTTTTTTATACGCACTTGCGCGCAGCGAAATTGTGGCTGATGCGACCGCGCTCAACGCGGAGTGTGCGCCCTGTCGCACTCTTTTATCTATGTCCGGAAGCGGAAGTTCACAGATTTTTCACAAAAAAATTAGCACTCACCTCTTTTTTTTAATGTGCAGATTTTGTCTATCTTCATCAACCTTCATAGATGGCTTAAATAAAGCATTCTTTGTAAATTAAGTCTTTCATCTGATTTCATCAAAAATCGTCTTTTTTTTTAAATTGGTGTCAAAATTGGCGTCATTTTTCTATTTTATTGAACCCTTTTATTCTGAATATCATTTGTAATTTGAATAGAATTTCCACATACATTTCAACTTAATTTAAAACATAAACTCTTGATAGATGTTGACACCCAAAATAAAGCAGTATTAATATAAAAGATGTAATGATGTATATCTATGAGGAGGAAAAAACAACATGAGTAACAACAAAAAAGGCATCTTTGTTGCCTTGGGGATTGTTTTGGTTGTTGGAATTGGACTAAGCACCTTTTTGGTTCTGAATCAAAAAAAGACTGTTCCGGTATCTGTACAGCCAGAATCTACTTCTATTGCAGAAACAGAAAGCAGTCTGGAGACAGAAACAAAGTCAGTCACCATCGAGCCGGAAACAATTCTGGAATCAGCTTCGGAAAGTGAAACAGTAACGGAACAGGAAACAGTTGTAGAAAGTGAAGAAACCTCTGCTCCAGAAGTAATTTCTACCCCTGCTTCCGCCCCTATGCCTATCCCTGAACCAAACACAACGCCAGCTGATAATACAACATCCCAGAGTCAGGATGGAACAGATAACACGGCGATACCACCACAACCTCCTGCAAATACAGGCAGTTCAACAGACCAGACGAACACAGGAACAGCAACACAGACACCTCCAGTAAACACAACACCTCCAGCAAATAACAACACAGGTACAGATGGGGAAATGACACAGCAGGAAATTGATGATTTCTTCTCTGGAGCCACAGGCGGTTACAAAGAAACACCACTCCATACTGATGGGTCATCTCTCGGATTGCATTAAGTATACAGATGTATTTATGACTGAACTTTTTATAGATGAAAGTCTTTTTTATTTATCCAAAGTTAACGTAATAACATCCTTATTTAGAAAGGAACTTCAAAAATAATATGAACATGAAAAACAAATACACAAAAATAGGCTGTATTATCCTGTTTATCATCTGCGTTATAGGAGTCATCCTTACAGCAAAATACAACAAAGCTGAGCCAGTCATGGCTACGCCGGAGACAACCGAAACGCAAGAGTCCATTGCAGAAAGCACCTCTGTGCCTAAAACGGAATCTGAAATAGAATCTACAGAAGAATCCATTACAGAGACAGAAACTGATTTAGAAACGGCTGTCACAGAAACAGAGGAAGCCTTGTATACAGTAATCCCGATTGACCCTGTGAAGTTATATGCGACAGCGAATGTAAACATGAGGGACTTACCGGATGTAAGTGGAAACAAAATAGGTTCATTAAGTTACGGTGAGGAAGTAACAGCAACAGGGACAGTAAAAAAGTTTAATGGGATAGCGTGTTATTGGTTAGAGGTAAGGACATCGAAAGGTTTAACAGGTTTTGTAAATGGTGGCTATCTTGTAGAGGAACGTCCCAACACCAACACCAGTCAGTCAGGTCAGACCAGTCAGACAGGTAACAGTCAGACAGGTAACGGTCAAACAGGTCAGACAGGTAACAGTCAGACAGGTAACAGTCAGACAGACAACAGCAACAGTGGTTTAACAGACCAGACGAACACAGGAACAGCAACACAGACACCTCCAGTAAACACAACACCTCCAGTAAATAACAACACAGGAGCAGATGGGGAAATGACACAGCAGGAAATTGATGATTTCTTCTCTGGTTTCGATAAACCATTAGAAGAAAAACGACCTACAGGTCCTTCGTTAGGACTTCATTAAAATGGTAAGAAAGATGTACCAGAAGAAAAATCAAAGTTTATATGGGTGTGGCGTAAAGCCTTTTTTATTTAACTTGAATAAACGAACAAAGCACACTATAAAAAAATGCTTGACCACTACAACCATCTGATCGAAAATAATAATGGAGAAAAAACTTTAACAGAGACTGATGTAAAATATAAAATCTGTTGCCTTGGAAGTAAGTTCCAGCTTGGTTATGGACAGAAAATAACGGTTGAATTTAACGGCAAGACTTATGGAGGAAAAATGCACAAGATTTCAACCGGAAGGATTGACGGTCTTTCAGGACTTTACAATGAAGCTAAATTTGAAGCCGGAGACCGTTTTAAAGTCGAATACAAATATGATGACCGGAAAGTAATCCTAACAAAACTCTCATAAAGTTAAAAATCAAATTACATACCTGTTTTTTAATGCCGGGGATGCTGCTTGTGCATCTCCGGTATTTTTTGTCTGTCCGTGCTGGAAAGTATCCCCTCCTGCCACGTCGTAAACGCCCCATTCCCGCCTCAAAAACCGGAGGGGCGCAGTCGTGCCGGAGGACGAAGCCGCGGCGCAAGCGGAGCGGCAGAGCGGCTAGGAGGGAGGCGCGCGTCGCGCACCGATCCGACAGGATGGGAGTCCGCGAGTATACTATTACCTCGCGGACATCATTTGCCCAACCGCCCACAAACCGCGTATTTATCAGCAATTTTTGGGACTTCCGATTTTCCCATTTCCCATTTTCGGAAAACTACTTTTTTGTATCTGAATTATCTTTTGTCATCCATTCCATAGTTTCTCGGTCGACAGTCATTATTACTTTTCCAGACCGAATCAAATTCTTTAATAAAGTCATCGTTTTTAAATGTGGCAATCCTAACGCCAAAATATTTATGTTCATATCAGTATCAGTACTTATCATATTAAAGTCCATATTCATACATTCTTCAACTATACCGCGGATTAAGTAGTACTTGTACAGTTGGCTTTCCTTTAAACCCGTCCGGTTTTGGATATGCTTTATTTTATCAAGAAGGACTTGCGGAATTTCAAAATCCACATGCCTTTTTTCAGATTCCTCCAGTAACCGTTCATCATCGTAAAAGTGTTCCTGAACCTCCATCCCTTTTTCATCATTAGCTATTTCTGTTTGAATAAGTATACCGTCTGAATCAAATCGATATGGCTTATCAGATATAAGTGCAGATGTCAGTATAGAATACTTCTTTAGTTCAACCCTTAAAAAACATTCAACCAGTTCTCCATAGCTGAGATAGGACGTACTCTTATATGCAACCATCTCACCTAAAAATTTATCGACTTCTGACAAGTTCTCTTCTGTATTCGATTCCTTTAACACCTTCTGTATTCTACGTATGTCATCATCTAACTTCTCCTTAACTTCTACAAACTTTTCATATAAATCAAAAGAAAGTGTCACAGATATTTTTTTCTTTTTTTGTTTTGGAATCCTTTTTGTTGGTTTATATCCATTTCCTAATAACTTTATTCCGTGATAGATTGCCATCCTTATAAAAGTTGCTTTATTGATCCCGTAGTATGTATGGATTTGATCCAGCCTGTCGATAACTCTTTCTGAAATAGAAAACGTCTGTTTGATAGCTTCCTTGCTATTGGTTTTTTGCCTTTGTCCCTCTCCACCTGCCATCCAAATTCACTCCTTTTTCCTAGAATAAATATCTACTTTTTCTTCTGTATTTTACCATGCCCCTCTAGACCACGTCCAGCCCCTTCTAAATCAGGTAAAATTTATTATATCAAGAACGCGGAATTGATAAAAAAAAGAAAGGAAAGGACAGATCATATGATAAAGAATTTTGAAAATAAAATCCATTTGGTTCTCATTCTTTGGAAGCTTCTCATGTCTCAGAAAATTTATAATGAAATTTTCATATTTTATGACATTGGTAAGCAAGGAGCAGAATTCTACAGAAAGAGCACCAAAGAAAACGGACTTACTGGAAAAACTGAAAAAGGAATCCCCTGTATTTATACATACAACGGATACCTGTGACATCATCGCATTCCAGACAGGAGAAATTCTGTTCCAGAAAATTGAAAAAATTGATTGGAATAAATATAGGAAGAGATATACAGCATTTTATGCAAACTGGATTATCCCGATCTTAATAAAAGAACTGGAGGATAACCAAAATGAAGCCATCTGCGGTTTTAACAACATGGATGCACAGGATGTGATTCTCCTTGCAGGGGAATCCCGGATTTCCCATAACGTAGATTCTAATATGGAAGATCATATCGAAATACATGTTGCCAGTGATGATGAAGATTTCTATGGAATCTTTTCAGTATCGGACAATACACAGGAAGCCGTTCACAAGGTTTTCTGCCAGCAACGGCACAAAATTATTCAAGGAGCATTGGATCAGCTGACCCCAGCCCAACGGGAAATGATCCAGAAATATTATTATGAAAAAAAATCCCTGACAAAGACTGCTGAGGAACTGGGAATTGCCCATTCCTCCGTTACAAGCCGCCATGATGGGGCATTAAAAAAACTGAAGATACTCCTGCAAAATCAACGCCATCAGCTGTTGATCTAAGAAAAAGCCAGCAACAGACAGAAAAAAATTAACTTTTTTTAGAAAGATACCGTGAAAATCCCCTCCTATAAATGGCTATATGAAGGGAACAGACAGTAGTTCTTCCAGCGGATTGAAAAAAATAAAAATTTTTTCAAAAGATACCGTGAAAATCCCCTCCTATAAATGGCTATATGAAGGGAACACAAGGGAGTTCAAACGGATTGAAAAAAAAATAAATTTTTTTCAAAAAGATACCGTGACCCCCCCCTCCTATAAATGGCTTTATGAAGGGAATAAAAAAGCCCATCCATAAAGCCCACCTAGGCGGGGCAAAAGGACGCTTCTTCATCCCTATCATCCGGGACAAGGATCATAGTTATCCTCGTCTTCCGGGGAAAGGAGGATTTTCACATGCCATCTATAGGATTTAAGGATTTTACCCTTTCCCAAACGCAAATTGTGGGAAAGAAAAAACCGGAAGTGACGGTTGAGCAAATCCGCATCAGGAACAAGGTTGACCCTGTCACAAGACGGCTGACAGAAGAGCAGGACGGTTATTCCGTTGACATTCTGACTGCCCGTGGCAAGCTCCAGACAGTAAAGCTCCCTGAGAGTGCTGTGGCAAAAGCTACATATCTTGAAATCCGGGAAGCCTTGGATCGCCATGACATCGTGACCGTTAATTTTGGGGCACAGGCTTCCACAATGCGCGGGACATGTTATGCGCTGAACACCAACGACGGTTCACTGCTGAAAGGCGTGTCCGTAACGGCAACGGAACTGAACATCGTTTCAATCACCCCGCCGGAAGTTGACCTTGATGACCTTATCATCATGGAGTAACCCGTAAACCCGGGGCAGGAAAACACTCCTGCCCCCTTTCAAAGAAGGAGGACAATGTTATGTCTAAATTCATTGAAAAATTAAAAGAAGGGACAAAAAAGACATTGTCCACGATTACAGGAAAGGCAAAAGACTACATGCGGGAACAGCAACAAGAAAGCATCCGTATGCAGAGGATACAGCAAAATGAAGCTGTGTACAACTTCATGTGCCGGATTCAATACGCATTGTTCACGGCATTCCATGGAAAAAATTATGGTCTTGCCCCCCTGCACACATGCGGAGGGATCAGGATTGTAAGGTACGCCATCATCAACCAGCGGTATATTTATTATTTTTCGATGGCAAAATCTTCCCCTGATGTCCTCCCGCCATATATATTGGCAAGCATCCGCAATAACATGAATACCGACCTGCATCAGGCAACCGTGATGCAACGGCAGGGATATTCCGTCATTCTCCCTCTCCTCGCAAACGGTATAGTCGTTGTGGACGTACAGGACAAGGGCGGACAGGATATTCTGATCGGCGTTATCTTGAAGTAAAAAACGGTCTGGGCTGGCAAAACATACGCCAGCCCTCCCTAGAAGGACAGACAATGGAACAAGAAAATAAACAGCCGAAAGCCGGGTATGACAGGCAACAGAAAGCCTATTTCCTGACACTTAACAACCCGGCAAAGAACGGCTATACCCATGAAAGGATCATAGAAATCATACACAGCCGCTTCCCAAACCGGATTTATTGGTGTATGTGTGATGAACAGGGGACGACTTATCACACGCATATCTATATCCTGCTCTCGAAAAAGAAACGCTGGTCTTCCGTCCAGAATGCTTTTGAGCATGGACATATTGAACCGGAAACAAAAGGAAACCCGCAGGAGTGCCGTGCATATATCCGCAAAGAAGGGGATAAGCACAAGGACAAGGCAGAAACCAACTTCCCTGATACATTTTATGAAGAAGGCACAATCCCGGAAATCTATATCTCTTCGGACAGGACGGAAATGCTGTTGCAGGCAGAGGAGCTTTTGGGGCGCGGTATGACCCCGGACGGAATCATGGAAAAGTCGATGGTCTTCCGGCAATATGAAAACCTGATCCGCCGCCAGTTCTATGCAAACCGCTTCCGGGAAACCCCGCCTATCCGGGAAGTCACGGTTATCTGGCATCTGGGGGCGAGCGGCTCGGGCAAGACCTATTCCTATGTAAAGCTCTGTGAGGAGCACGGGGATGAGAACGTATACTATGCAAGTGATTATTCCAACTCCTGCACAGCCCTGTTTGACGGCTATCAGGCACAGCCCTACCTTTTCCTGGACGAAGTGAAACCGGACAGCTTCCGGTATGGCTTCCTGCTCCAGCTCCTGCATGGATACCGCACACCGATCCATGCCAGATACAGTAATGTATACAGCTTATGGAAGCAGGTGGATATATCCAGCATCTACACGCCGGAAGAACTGTATAAAGGCATGGTTGATATCAGCGACCGATCCACGGACAGCCTCTATCAGCTTACAAGGCGTATTACAAGATACGTTTACCATTGGAAAACACTGGATCAGCAATTCCATTTTTTTGAAATCCCTGCGGAAGAATTTACAACCTATGGGGAACTTCAAAACCGTGCGGAAACCGGGCGGGAAGACGGCTTCCTTCCTGTAACCGGGGAAACCCCATTCCCATAATAAAAGGGGAGACAATACGATTTAACAGGAGATTTTAAACATGAGATTTAATTATATTTTACCGACTAATGCACAGAAAGGGGAAAAGGCAATCGTAACCAAAAATAGTGATGGAACTTATCGCGTCATAGCCTTTGACGGTGAAAAGACCGTTACCCATGAATCTCTCACGAGACAACAAGCTCAGCAAATCCCCGGCGTCAGCCCTGTTTATCTGGACAGTTTAGGCTGACTTACATCTCAGGCAAGGTCATCCTCTCCACATCCTTGTTTGCCCACGCTTAGCGTCTAAGCTGCCACGAAGCACTTGGAGGGTGTCTTTTAGCCTCCTAGTGCGACTGGCTGATACGTCATATATATCACATATTACCCCTCATATAAAAACTAATTCTAAAAGCAGAGTAATTAAAGTATGAATAAAACAATCAAACGCGTCACTTCCATCCCGCTGACTGTCGATACAGAAACCCTTTCCGGCATGCTTTCCTGCGGACTTTCTACCGCCCGCAAAATAGGAGAACAGGCTGGTGCAAAAATTGTGATCGGGCGCAGAGTCTTATATTCAGTAGAAAAAGTAAAGAACTATCTGGACTGTCTCTCCTCATAATTTTTATATGTCTCCCCTGTCCCTATATTCTGTGCTATAATCAGCTTAGACAAAATCTGCGCCATGAGAACAGAAAAAGGAGGGCTACAAAAGAAAGGATGATTTCTTATGGCAGTAAGCAGAAAAGACCCAAAAGGCAGAAAACTAAACGATGGCGAAAGCTGGCGTTCTGACGGACGGTATTGTTACAGATATACAGACCCGGCAACAGGCAAGCGTAACGCACTTTATGCCTCAGACCTTCCTCAGCTCCGCATCAAAGAAAAAAAACTTGAAAAAGATTTAGAAGACGGTCTTCTGACAGGTACAGCATCCCAGAAAATGACGCTCAACGCCCTGTTTGAATATTATCTGGAAACCCGTGTCCTGTCTGATACCACAAGAGTTAATTATACCCACTTGTGGAACAGGCGCGTGCGGGATGAAATTGGGATGATGAAAGTAGTCCTAATCCGTCCATCCCACATCAAAAGGTATTATGCCAAGCTTTCACAGGAAGGGTATGCACATGCCACAATTAAAAATCTCCATGGACTCATCCATCCTTCTCTGAAACTGGCGGTTGAGGATGACCTGATCCGTAAAAACCCGGCAGACTGCGCACTGGGAGACTATGGAAGGAAAACAGAAGAACGCAAGCCGCTGACTGTATCCCAGCAGGAAAGTCTTTTGGAGTTTGTAAAAAACAGTAATATATATAATGTTTATCATCCGATGCTGGTTATCATGTTAGAGACAGCGGTAAGATGCGGTGAACTGATCGGACTTACAAAACATGATATCGACTTCAAAGAAAAGACAGTTAGCATCGACCACCAGCTTATCTATAGAAACTGGGGAGATGGCTGTAATTTCCACATCACCCTGCCGAAAACAGATGCCGGAATCCGGATGATCCCGATGACAAATGCGGTTGCAAAGGCTTTTAAACAGCAACGTAAAATTAACCTCATGACCGCAAAGGATAAGAGCATAACCATTGACGGCTATTCCGGTTTCCTGTTTACAGCAAAATCCGGCAAGCCGCTAATGCCGGGAGCAGTAAATAACATTTTATATAATATCGTGGACGCATACAACAAAGCAGAACTGGAAAAAGCCAAAAAAGAACGCAGGAAAGCAAAACTGATGCCAAAATTTTCCGCACATGTCCTGCGCCATACCGCATGCACCAGAATGGCAGAAAAACGGATAGATATAAAAGTTCTTCAATATATCATGGGACATGCCAGTGCCGATGTGACAATGAATGTATATAACCACGTTGCTGACAGGGATAGAATTATCAGTGAAATCGCGCGTCTGGACTCCATAACTGGCTGAACAAGAAATAAAAAATTGGTGTCAAATTGGTGTCAAAACCGGAAAAATGGCAATTTTGAAAATTGTATGTATCCGAAAACCCAGTAAAATCAAGGCTTCACAGATTTTTCACAAAAAAATTAGCACTCACCTCTTTACATTGCTAATAATAGATGTTATATTATTTATAGAACAAAGGAACAAAAGAATTTCCGTATAGAACTTCCTCCTTTGTCCAATAACAATACAAACGCAGTTTCCCGCAAGGGACTTTTTAAAAGAATGGAGGAATGACTTATGTTACTGCCTAGACTTTGGGATGAGAATATTTTTGAAGATATGGACAATCTGATGAGATGGCCTGATGAGAGCGCTTTCTTTGGGAAAACCAATCCGCTCTATGGCAAGCATGGCAAAAACCTCATGAAAACAGATGTGAAAGAAAGCGATGATTCCTATGAGGTCGATATCGACCTGCCAGGCTTTAAGAAGGACGAGGTCAACGTTTCCCTTGAAAACGGATATTTGAGCATCAGCGCCGCCAAGGGGCTTGATAAGGATGAGACCGACAAAGAGACCGGAAAATATATCCGCCGGGAGCGTTATGCGGGCAGCCTTTCCAGAACATTTTATGTCGGCGAAGAGGTGGAGCCGGAAGATATCTCCGCCCGTTTTGAGGATGGTATCCTGCATCTGAATATCCTGAAAAAGGAAGCGAAAAAAGTAGAAAAGAAAGACACCAGAATCGCCATTGAGGGCTGATTGCTGATGTCTTGCCAAAACGGAGCAGCCGCTTTGACGATTGAGAAATCAATCCCGGAGCGGCCGCTCCTTTTTTATATACACTTTCCTTTTTCTGTCTCACATTGCTGCGTTTATCGCCGCGACCGCGCCGTCGGAAACTGCCGTCGCAGCCTGACGCACCTGTTTTACCCGGATATCTCCCGCCGCATAAACGCCCGGAATCGCAGTTTCCATTTTTTCATTTACCGGAATATAGCCACCTTCCAGCGTAAGCTCCGCATACAGCTCCGTATTCGGTATCACGCCTGCATAGACGAAGATGCCGCAGCCGGGGTCCTCTATCCTCTCAATCTTTCCATCCGACTCCCGCGCTATCTCCAGTGCCTCCACGCGCTCCGTTCCGTATACCGCATGCAGCCGGCTTCCAAGCCTCAGTTCGATATTGCCGCTCTTTTCTACCTTTTTCTGAAATTCTGCGATACAGCCAAGCCGCTCTTCAAAATGGACTATCGTCACCTTTTTTGCCAGCTGAGACAGATACAGCGCTTCTTTTACCGCGCCGTCTGCGCCGCCGATAACATAGACGTTTTTACCGGCATAAGCTTCTCCGTCCTTTGCCGCATTCATTCCCATGCCCTTTCCGGCAAGCTCTTCCTCCCCGGGAATGCCGAGCTTTCTTCCTCTGCTGCCATTCGCAAGAATGATTTTTTTCGCCTCATAGCTGCCCTGCGCTGTAACAGCTCTTTTCGTTTCGACCGAAAGGGAAACCTCTGTCACAGTTTCAAAACGTATCTCCACTCCCGCGTCCAGCGCCTGCTTTTCCAAACGCGCCGCAAAAGATGCTCCGGTTTCCTTCTCTACGATCCCCGAATAATGCGTTACCGTAGAAACCTTCCCGAGCAGTCCGCCTACCTTTGCCTGCTCTAAAATCAACGTTTTTTTACCGCGGCTTACCGCATAAATTCCTGCGCTGATCCCTGCCGGGCCCGCCCCGATGATGATAATATCGTACATACCTGTCCCCTTTCTGCTCAAAAGAGCGCTGCATTACCAGATTCCAAGAACTGACTGAAGCACAAGACTCACTGATGTAATACCTATCCAGCAGCACAGTCCCATCAAAAGCGGCTTGCCGCCGGTCTTTACCAGCTTCACGATATTCGTATTCAATCCGATGGCGCTCATTGCCAGCACGATGAAAAATTTGCTCAGCGTCTTTAACGGTGTAAATACATCAGCGGAAATCCCCACGCTGACCGCCACTGTCGTAATTACGGAAGCCAGGATAAAATAAATGATGAAGAACGGGAAAATCTTTTTAAAATCTACCTTCTGCTGACCTTCCTCCGCCTTTCTCGTCCTCATAAACGCCAGCACCAGCGTAATAGGAATGATAGCGAGTGTTCTTGTCAGCTTAACCGTTACCGCCTTGTCCAGAGTTGCGGAACCGAGATTATACATGGAATCCCATGTGGACGCCGCCGCCGTGACCGAAGAAGTATCGTTGACCGCCGTTCCTGCAAAAACACCGAAGGCTTCACCGCTCGTCGTGGAAAATCCGAGTAGCGTACCGAGCGCCGGGAATATCAGCGCCGCTACCATGTTAAAGAAGAATATAACGGAAATAGCCTGCGCCACTTCCTCGTCATCCGCATCGATGACAGGAGCCGTTGCAGCGATAGCAGAACCGCCGCATATGGAAGAACCTACACCAACCAGCGTTGAAATTTTTGCCGGAATCTTCATCGCTTTATGCAGCACCCATGAAATGATGAGAGATGTACTTATTGTCGCGATAATGATCGGAAGCGATTGCTTTCCGGTTTCCAGCACTACCGACAGATTCAGTCCGAAGCCCAGCAGAATGACCGCATACTGCAGGATTTTTTTTGAAGCATAAGTAATACCTCCCTGAAACTCCGACTTATCCTTCAAAAACAGGGTGATGACCATACC
>UQDA01000011.1 GCA_900539715.1 uncultured Lachnospiraceae bacterium
GGCATCGGCAACGGCGGCTGCGACGGCGGCAACAACTGCTGCTCCATCATCTGGATACTGATCCTGCTGTCCTTCTGCGGAAACGGCAACAGTATCGGAAACAGCGGCTGCGGCTGCAATAACTGCTGCTAAGAAAACTCTGCTTTTCCTGATTCAAACGCCGCATACAGGGCACAGCGGCGTTTGAGCCACAAAGCGCGGGCATCGTTTCTGGATTTTCAGACGGCGGTGCCCGTCTTTTGATGCGCGCCGCAATCACACTTTTCCAACATTCTTTTCATAAGCCGCGGACACGCCGCATAAGGATAATAAAAACGGCACAGAAAATACAGGAGAACACAGATGGAGCCATGTGAAAACGAAGCGATAGCAGCTTTTGACACGCTCTATACGCAAAACCACATCCAAATCCTTAAAGTGCTGCTGCCCTATTTCGATCCGGCAAGCCAGAAAAGCATCGCCGTCTGGATAAAATATATGGAGCTTCAATATACGATGGTCTGTGCAAAACGACACCCGGCCATGGTATGCTGCGAGACTTTAGAAAAACCGGATATCGCAGATATTTTTGAGAAGATCAAAAATTTCTGCACGCCTCAGGAGCGCGCTGTTTTCGGGCATATATGCAGCATGAAAAAAAGTCTGGAAATGTATGAGGAAATGAAAGGAATGATGGAACTGTTCGAGCAGCTTTCCCCGGAACAAAACCCGTTTGCCGGAATATTTTCAGAAACGGAGGAACCCGCCCCCCGGCAAAATACCTCTGCCCGGGACAACGCCGATGCCCCCGGTTCCTTTTCCACAGAGCCTATGGAACTGCTCAAAGGTCTGTTGTCCCCGGAACAGCTTTCCATGTTTGAAGCATTTTCCTCATCCTTTCAAAACACAAACAAACACTAAAAACCGGAGGTAATCCATTATGAACGAAAATGAACAGATACCTGCTTGGATGCAGGAGGATTCCGTAAAGGACATTCCCCGTGAAAAGCTGGAATTTTTGCAGAAGCTCGTATTTGAAAGCAAATCCCTTTCTCAGAAAGAGCTACTGCCCTTTTTGATGGCACTCGCACAACGCAGCCGCGATGAAAATATCAGCTTTTCCACTACGGAAACCAGAGCCATTGTTGAAGCCATCCGAAAATACAGCACGCCGGAGGAGCTGCTCAAAATGAATCAGATAATGCGGCTGATGGAAAAAAAGAAATCGGTAATACCCGGGTAAAAAATACGGGCAGAACGAAAATCAATCCGTTCTGCCCGCCTGTTGTTCTTATGATTCCAATCCCGTTTCTGTTTCCTCTCCGGTATCCTCTGTTCCCGTCGTTTCTTCCTCGACCAGTTCCTCCGGCATCTTCGCAAAATCCTCCACGATATAGGAATCCACCATATATACGCTTTCGCCGCTTTCTGTCTTCACATAATATTTCGACAAAAGATCACTCTTTGCACCCGCACAGAGCGTCACGGATGTACCGTCGGACAGCTCTGCTGTAATAGTCCGAAACGGCTCGTCAAGCCCGTACTGACTTAAATCCTCCGGAGCTTCTATCACAGTTTCCGAAGTCGTAATGTTGTCTATCTCGCTTAAAAGCATGTTCACACTCTCCTGTTTTATCGCCTTTTCCGGAATACTTTCTTCCCTCCATACGCCGTCGTCCCCCTTCACAAGCTTTAATTCATAGTCGCCGGAAACTGTCAGCCCTGTCACGTCATCTTTATTAAAATCCGTAACCAAAACCTCGGAAAGCTCCTCCTTTATTTCAAACTCATGCCTGTTGATTGCAAAATATCCTCCCACACAGAGACCGCACACTGCAAGCAGGATACACATCTGGATTTTCTGTTTTTTCATCATCTCTTTTTCCTCCTTACCCAGATCACGATACCAGCTGTCAGCGAGCCGACCGGAATAATGCCCATAAAAAGAACCGCCAGACGTACCGCAGAACCCATCGGGACCGTCACAAGCTCAGCCTGATAGGATTTGACCGGAATGGAAATACTATCTTCCTTCCCTCCCATCGCACTTACCGCATTTGTAAAAAGGGTCAGATTATTGTCCATTGTGTATCTGTTGGAAACTTCCGTAAAAAGCATATCAGAGCTGTATACAATGAGTTCCGCTATCTTTTCGGAATCCAGCGCTTTCTGTGCACGTACGCCGACTGCAAAAGGACCTTCCAAATCCCCTTCCGCCTTTTTGGTATCTCCGGAATCATTTAATCCCGTTTTGCTGTAAGCGCCCTGAGATGTAGACAAAAGAGGCGTTACGGTTACACCCTCCGTTTCCTTTATGAGAATAGGCTGCGTATAGGGCATCATGATAAAATCATATGTTTTCCCAAATACCCCCGCAGTCAGACCGTCTGCTTCCACCTCCGGCAAAAGATAAAGCGGACTCTGGTACATCATATCCTGATCCGTCTCTACTATAAGACCGTCCCCGATGGAAATACCAAAATAATCGAGCACTTTTGTCAGATTTGGCATTTCCTCACTGAAATGCTCCGTATAAGAAGTGGTTATTAAAATCCTGCCGCCTCTATTCAGATAGTCTATCAGCTTTTGCACGTCGTCCTCGTTTAAATCGCTCGTTGGCGACAGGAGCATAACGCCCGAGGCATTTTCCGGCACGCCGTCAGCAGTTAAAAGCGTCAGTGTTTCAAGAGCGACATTTTCCTTTTTCATACCGTCCGAAAACGCCTGTTCCAGCGTCTGTTCCCCGTGCCCTTCCAACCGATATACCGGAGATGTGTTTTCGCTCGTCACATACGCAACAGCGCTCGTTAAAAGTCCCTCCGCATCGTAACCGCTCACCGCCTGCTGATAAGTATAGGAATCGAAATCATATGTATAAAGATCTTTGTAATCAATCACCTGGAAACGGTCACCGCATTCTACTATCAGAGAATTCACGGAAATACTGTCCGTATATTGTTTATAAAAATCAGGAGATACAACGGGATCTTTATAAATCACCTCGATATGATCGGAAAATTCCGCATAACTGTTCAAAGTTTTTTCGATCAGGCTGTCTTGGTTCCCTTCTGAATTTATCACATAAACCGTTACATCCTCGGATAATTCCTTTAACAGCTTTTTCGTTGTCGGCGTCAACGAATAAAGCTTCTGATCCGTCACATCCACCGTCGTATATCTGTCCGGCAAAGCAGAAACTGCCAGATTCAAAAACACCGCACTCACGAGCACCACTACAACCATTCCGATACTGTAGGCACCCATAGAAAGACTTTTGACAGAAATATGATAACGTCTTTTCTGGATAGACTGGACAGTTAAAAACAGGCACACGACGATAACCGTCAGAAAATACAAAACAGCCTTCAAGTCCAGCGTCCCTCCGAGCATTGCATCAAGTCTGGAGGAGAAATCAAAGGCGCTCAGCACCTTCGTTACCGCATTTCCGGATGCAGAAATAACGGATGTTATGGAAGACATCATATACGTGGTAAACAGCATGGCAAAGCTCAGTACCGCTGCGATCACCTGACTTTCCGTAATAGAAGAAATAAACAGTCCCACCGCAAGACAGGTCAGTCCGAACAGATAATAAACAAGGATAGCCGTATAGCTTTCCCCCATAGGGACTGTGCCGTAGCGGCTTAAAATAATCGGAAATGTACACATTACAGCAACAGGGACTGTAAACACAGTCGCCAGAGCCAGATATTTGCCGCACACAATGCCAGCCACCGATACCGGACTGGTCAGCGTAAGCTGATCCGTTTTCTGTTTACGCTCTTCTGCCAGAATACGCATGGAAAGAATGGGGGTTGTCAAAAGCAGCAGAAACAGGATGCTCGAAACCGTTTCCCCTACATTTGCATAACCGGAAAGCAAATTGACCGCAAAAAAATAAAGCCCCGCCATGCACACATGCGCCGCAATGAACAGCCAGCCCGTCACAGTCGTAAAGAAATTTTTCAGTTCTCTTTTATAAATCGCTATCATTTCGTAACCTCCTGCTCTTTATCCGTCAGCTCAAGGAAAATATCTTCCAGAGAGCCGGTCTTATTCTGTAACAGGAGCAAAGGCATATGATTTTCTGCCAGTTCATAAAACAGCGCCTCCCGGATATCAGTTCCCGTTTTTTCTACAACGACAGCCCGCACCGTTCCATTTTCTTCTGAAACGCTGTAACGTTCCACATTATCCAGATTGGAAAGCAGCGTACGGAGAGGCGCTGCGCTTCCCCTGACTTCAACTTCCAGCTCTCCCGCCCCCTGCATCTTCTCCTGCAGCCCTTCCGGCGTATCGCTGGCAACCAGCCGCCCTTTGGAAATAATGAGTATCTGATCGCATACTGCACTGACCTCTGACAGGATATGGGAGCTTAAAATGACCGTGTGATCTTTTTTCAGGCTTCGGATCAGCTCACGCATTTCTATCATCTGTTTGGGATCAAGCCCTACTGTCGGCTCATCCAGGATAATGGTTTGCGGGTCGCCCAAAACTGCCTGCGCCAGCCCGACTCTCTGTTTATACCCTTTGGAAAGATTGGAGATAAGGCGTTTTCTGACGTCCTCCAGACATGCTGTACAGATTGACTTTTCGATGGCTGCCTTCCGTTCTTTTGCAGGAATCTTTTTCAGCTCCGCGGCAAATTTTAAATATTCCTCCACCGTCATCTCCTGATACAGCGGCGGCAGCTCCGGCAGATATCCGATTTTTTTCTTTGCTTTTTCCGGCTCCTTTTCGATATCAAAGCCGTCCACCATCACCGTCCCCGACGTAGGCGCCACATAGCCTGTGATGATGTTCATCGTTGTCGATTTTCCCGCCCCGTTGGGCCCTAAAAATCCGTAAATCTGTCCTTCTTCTATCCGGACGCTCAGATCGTTCACCGCATAATGGTTTCCGTATTTCTTGACCAGATGCGAAATCTCAATCATGATGTTCTCCTCCCTTTCAGCGATTCAAAACTGTCATCGCTGCGATTTTATACATCTATCATCATAGCTCCCAAATGTGTTCAAAGCAGGAGGAATCTGTGAGAAAACTGTGTTTATTCCGTGAGAATATTGTGTCCGAAACAAAAAACGGAAACCTCCTTTTTACTGGAGGTTTCCGATCCTGTTTTTAAATATGCGGTTTGATCCCGGTGCTTTTTCAGCCCTTCTGTACGATATTTACAAGGCGTCCGGGAACATATATTTCTTTGACTATCTGTCCTGTCAGCTTGTCTGCAACAGCCTCTTTGCCGGCTGCAATCGCGTCTTCTTTGGAAACGTCTGCCGCAACCTTAATTGTAGCGCGCACTTTACCGTTTACCTGAACAGCTATCTCTATCTCTGCTTCCACTGTCTTTGCTTCATCCCATACAGGCCAGGATGTCTCGTACAGGCGCCCGCCGAAGTCCATGCTCTGCCACAGTTCTTCTGTCATGTGGGGGGCAACCGGATTTAAAAGCACAAGAAGCGTCTTAAACTCATCGCGGGTCACCTTGCCTGCCTTATAAAAATCATTTATCAGGGACATCATCGCCGCGATTGCGGTATTGTATTTGAGCGCCTCAAAATCATTGGAGACCTTTTTGATCGTCTGATGCATCTTTGTTTCCAGCTCTTTGGAATAACCGCTCTCATCCGTTACGATTTCCTGAAGCTTCCATACGCGCTCCAAAAATCTGCGGCAGCCCTTCACGCCTTCGTTGCTCCATGCGGCGCTCAGCTCGAACGCGCCGATGAACATCTCATAGGTACGCAGCGTATCCGCACCGAATTCATTGACGATATCATCCGGATTTACCACGTTTCCGCGGGATTTGCTCATCTTTTCGCCGTTTTCGCCCAGTATCATGCCATGAGAGGTACGCTTCTGATAAGGCTCCTTTGTCGGAACCACACCCTGATCATACAGGAAGCGATGCCAGAAACGGGAATACAGAAGGTGAAGCGTCGTATGCTCCATACCGCCGTTGTACCAGTCTACGGGCAGCCAGTACTTCAGCGCTTCTTTGCTGGCGAGCGCATTTTCATTATGCGGGTCGGTATAGCGCAGGAAGTACCAGGAAGAGCCCGCCCACTGAGGCATCGTATCCGTTTCTCTCTCCGCCTTGCCGCCGCAGCAGGGACAGGTTGTCTCTACCCAGCTTCTCATTGCCGCGATAGGGGACTCGCCGTTATCCGTCGGCATATAGCTGTCAACATCGGGAAGTTCTAACGGAAGCTGATCTTCCGGCAACGGCACATAACCGCATTTTTCACAGTGAACGATCGGGATAGGCTCGCCCCAGTAACGCTGTCTCGAAAATACCCAGTCGCGCAGCTTGTAGTTCGTCTTTGCGGTACCGATACCTTCTTTTTCCAGATGGGAAACGATAGCCTCTTTTGCTTCCGAAACCTCCATTCCGTTTAAGAAGCCGGAATTTACAAGCCTGCCTGTCGCGACATCCGTAAATGCCGCTTCATTTACATCTACAGGACCGTCGGCACTCTCTACTACCTGAATGATGGGCATACCAAACTTTTTCGCAAATTCCCAGTCTCTTTCGTCATGAGCGGGAACCGCCATGATAGCGCCCGTTCCATAGCTCATCAGGACATAATCAGAAACCCAGATAGGAATTTCCTTGCCGTTTACAGGATTTACCGCAGTCAGGCCATCTATCTGAACACCGGTCTTTTCCTTTGCCAGCTCAGAACGCTCAAAATCAGACTTTTTGGCAGCCTGCTCCTGATACGCTTTGATTTCATCCATGTTTTTGATTTCAGACGCAAATTTTTCAATATAAGGATGCTCCGGAGAAATAACCATATAAGTCACGCCAAAAAGCGTATCCGGGCGCGTCGTATAAATACGCAGCTTATCCTCCTTACCGGAAATCGCAAAGTCCACCTCTGCTCCCGTGGAACGTCCTATCCAGTTTTTCTGGGAAACCTTTACACGTTCAATATAATCAACGCCGTCCAGCCCTTCCAGAAGCTTATCCGCATATTCGGTTATCTTCAGCATCCACTGGCTCTTTACCTTGCGAACAACCTCTGCTCCGCAGCGCTCACAATGGCCGTTTACCACTTCTTCATTCGCAAGACCTACCTTACAGGATGTACACCAGTTGATAGGCATTTCCGCCTTATATGCAAGTCCCGCCTTAAACAGCTTTAAAAATATCCACTGCGTCCATTTGTAATAATCAGGGTCGGTCGTGTTAACCTCTCTGTCCCAGTCAAAGGAATAGCCCAGAGACTGCAGCTGCTCTTTAAAATGATGTACATTGTTTTTTGTTACTATCTTCGGATGAATATGGTTTTTGATGGCATAGTTCTCGGTCGGCAGTCCGAACGCATCCCATCCCATGGGATACAGCACGTTATAGCCTTCCATCCTTCTCTTTCTGGCAACGATATCCAGCGCCGTATACGGACGCGGATGACCTACATGAAGTCCCTGACCGGATGGATACGGAAACTCCACCAACGCATAAAATTTCGGTCGGGAATAGTCATCGGTCGCTGCAAACGCCTTCTCATCCTCCCATATCTTCTGCCATTTCTGTTCAATTTCTTTTGGATTATAAACCCGTTCCATTTGCTTCCTCCTTCAAAATTTCTTATCGCATAAAAAAGGCTTTCTCATCCCTGTTATAGAGACGAGAAAGCCTGTTTCTCCGCGGTACCACTCTACTTTGCGGAAATCTGTTCCCGCACGCTCGATGCGTATAACGGCGCTGCCCGCTCCCTGTTACTTGTCCGCTTCCCCGTCATAAACTAACGAAAGCGTTCTTTCCCAGAAAGGACTCCAAGATCAGTTCAAAAAAGCCTTGCTGCTGCCTCACACCCTCCGCCAGCTCTCTGAAAGCAGGTCTTCTCCTACTCGTTCTCTTCACTGTCTCTGAAACTGTTTTAAATTCTGTTTTATTTTACCCAAGACCGGTATTTTTGTCAAGACCGGTTTCGACGATCCCTCAGCTGCTGTGACAGCTCAGTTACTGTTCGCCGGCTTGCCGGCGAACAGTAACACGGCTCATTCAAAGTTCACAACCTGATTCAGACCGTAGCCCTCCTCATAGAGCATCTTAATGCGGTCGCCCTCTTTCGCGCGAATAATACCCGTCAGATTCTGATCGCTTACATTGACGTCAAAAATATCGTCCTGCCCCTGCAGGCATATATAATAGTGAGTATTCCCTTCGATGACAACCGGAGAGATGACTTCTATCACTCCTGATATTTCTTTTGCATCCGAGGATATCTCGCTGACGATGCCGTTTGTGGAGAGCAGCTCGTTATAATTTTTCTCACATTCCTTGACCGTATCACCAATAGCTACCCACTGATACTTCTGGATATTTATCATCGCATATTTTTTTACAAGCCCGGCTCCGTCTTTTAACGCCACAAAATAAGTAGGTTCACCGGAAATATTCAGAAGCAGCGGGAATGTCGCGCGATAATTTAAGTTCTGCACCTGACCTTCTGCCGAAGACATCGCAGAGGTTTCCGTTGCGCCCTCCACCTTATAATACCGTGCTTCCATCGTCCTCTGGTTCATCAGGACAAATCCGACGTTCGACTGGTCTCCGTTTACGCTCGTTAATCCCGTATAAACCCATACATCATCATCCAGCGCAATATAATTGTAGCCTTCTGTCGTACGGATACAATCCCTCTGTCCGAGAACGCTGTTAAAAAATCCATGTACCAAAACGCCATGATAATCGTACAGCTCTATCAGGCGTTCTGCCGAAAACACCTTATCTATCCACTGCGGTACTTCCTCTACCGCATAATCCGTACATTCCCCTGTGATCGCATTGCACAAAACAACTCTGCCAACCGTATGACCGCCAAATAGACCGATGTTGAATTTTTTTACGGGACACACCCAGAAAGGAGTCCCCTCTTCATCGATTTCAAAAAATATCTGGTCGTCAAAAATATAAGTAGGGAATTTGAAACGCAGATGTCTGTAGATATTCCGGTTAAAATATTCGGACTTTGAATATCTGATGCCTTCCTCAAGCATCACTATCTCCGTATCCTGTGTGGTCATGTCTATCTTCATGTAGGCAGGGATACCGTTTTTCTGGTTCGTCAGCCATTTGATCGGGCTCGCATAGACAAGCGGCGTCACGCGGACCGGCTTTCCCTGATAATTTATTTGTGTATAATCGTTTGCCACCTCAAACTGGGAAACCATCTCAACCATGCTCCCCATCTTCCGGTCACCCAGTATTGCTGCGGAATCCCGGTCCAGCAGAGGAATGGTGTTGTAATCCACTTCTTTGATATCATCTGTAAAATTACGTTCCTCCACACTCAGGAGTGCCTGATACTTCTTCGCATTGATGATAGGAGAAGACAGCAGACTCCCTATCAGATAAACTGCCAATATCACGAGAAATAAGACTCCCAGCACCTTTATGAGCTTGAAATCCTTCCAGTCGATATGTGCATTTTTGCCGTAGTTTTTCTGGATCTTAACAGTCTGGCGGATCGCATAGAGCAATGCTCCGGCTACAATCAATCCCATCAGGAAAAACCAGAATCCCTCCGAATGAATATTGATTGCCGGAAGTGTTACATAATAGCAGATAAAGATTGCTGTCAGCAAAACTGCCGCGCCAATCGTCCAATAAAGCGCTTTTTTACCCTTTTTCATACAGACCTCCTTGGATGTACTTGTCCTTTTATCGTATCGGAACGATACACTGCTGTCAAGCAAACCGAACGGTTTTACAAAATCTTTATATTTGTAATGAATATCCGATGTCCCTGTACATATCCGTTCTCACAAAGTAAGCTTTCCTGTCGCCAAAAAAATCCGGCAGCAGGATAATCCCTGCCGCCGGATTTTAAAAACTGCCGTATCAAATACTGTAAGCCGTCCTATCATAAAAAGATATGCACATTGACGCACATCCGCGTCACATTCGAACTCTGCCGTCAGGCAACATCCTTCTTTCGTGTGAGTGCGCCTGACATATTTTTCTGTGACAACAGAGAAGCTTTCCTATCGTGAAAAAGGCTTACTCCTCGCCGCCTTCCGTCAGTTTGGAAGCTCTTGCCGCTATTTCCTTCTCCTGAACATCGGAAGGAGCCTGCTCATAACGCGCAAATGTATATTCATATACGCCGCGTCCGCCTGTCATGGAACGCAGATCTGTACAATAGCCATACAGGTTGGAGGTCGGAACATCCGCCTCGATTATCTGCTTTCCGCCACTTACGGGAGTCATACCGAGCACTCTGCCCCGTCTCTTATTCAAGTCGCCCATAACGTCACCCGTATAGGAATCCGGAACAGTGACTTTCAAAGAGGAAATCGGCTCTAACAGCACAGGACCAGCTTCCATAAAGCCTTTCTTGAATGCCTGAGACGCTGCCATCTTGAACGCCATCTCAGAAGAATCCACCGGATGATAAGAACCATCATATAAAACAGCCTTCACGCCAACAACCGGATATGCTGCCAGAGGTCCCTTCTGGACTGCTTCCGCAATACCCTTCTCCACTGCCGGGAAGTAGTTTTTCGGAACTGCACCGCCCACAACAACCTGCTCAAATACATAAGGAGATTCCAGATCACCGGAAGACTCAAAACGCATCTTTACATGGCCATACTGACCATGACCGCCGGACTGCTTTTTATACTTATATTCCACATCGGATTTCTTACGTATCGTCTCTCTATAGGCAACCTTGGGCTGGGAAAGCTCTATCTTGACCTTGTATTCATTCTCCAGACGGCTTGCCACAATGTCCAGATGCTGGTCACCCATGCCATAGATAAGGGACTGATGATTTTCCGCGTCGTTCACAAGAACCAATGTCCTGTCCTCATTCGTCATTTTCTGCAGGGACTGGGAAATCTTGTCAATATCTCCCTTATTCGCCGCCTTATAACGCTTTGCGGTATAGGGCTTGGAAAACTCGGTCTTCGCATACGCTACCGGATTTGCCTTTGTAGAGAGGGTATCTCCTGTCTTTGCTCCTGTCAGCTTTGCCAGCGCACCCAGATCCCCTGCATGAAGCTCACTCACCTCTATAGGCTTGTTGCCCTGCAGTACATAGAGCTTACCTATTTTTGTCTCTACGTCACTGTCGCTGTTGTACATCATATCATCCGTCTTCAAAACACCGGAGCATACCTTTATCAAAGAATATTTGCCGATGAAAGGATCCACCATTGTCTTATAAACATAAGCAGACTTCGGTTTTGCGAAATCATAGTCTGCCTGGAAGATACCGTTTGTCTTTAGACTGATGCCTGCGCATTCCCTGTCCTCAGGGCTGGGAACATATTTTACGATATCGTCCAACAGTGTGTAAACACCCTGACACAGCGTATTGGAACCCATGGACACCGGAACGATAGAACCATCTATTACGTTCGTGCGGAGCGCAGCACGAATCTCCGCTTCGGAAAACGTCTCGCCGCCGAAATACCTCTCCATGAACTCTTCGCTCGTCTCCGCAACCGCCTCCATCAGAGTCTCGCGGCATATCTCCAGATTAGGTCTGTTATAATCCGGGATGTCGCAGGAAACAACGTCCTTGCCCTGCCAACGGTTACCGGTCTCTGAAACCACATTGACATAACCGACAAAATGCTCATTCTCACGGATAGGCAGGTTAAACGGCGCTATCTTCTTGCCGTATCTCTCTTTCAGATCCTCGACAATCTGACGATAGGAAGCATTGTCGACATCCATATTCGTAACATAGATGAAACGGGGAAGCTTATACTTCTCGCACAGTTCCCATGCCTTTTCCGTACCGACCTCGATACCTGATTTGCCGTTTACAACGATAATGGCGGCGCCGGCAGCCTTCACTGCTTCTTCCACTTCACCTACAAAGTCAAAATAACCGGGTGTATCTAAAATATTTATCTTCACACCGTTCCACTCCACCGGGACAACGGATGTGCTGATAGAAATCTGTCTCTTCTGTTCTTCCTTGCCAAAATCGCTGACTGTATTGCCGTCTGCGATCTTCCCCATTCTCGATGTGATACCCGCCAGATAAGCCATCGCTTCCACAAGGCTGGTCTTGCCCGAACCGCCATGGCCTAACAGAACCACGTTACGGATCTTGTCAGTTGTGTAAATGTTCATCTCAATTCCTCCGTATGATGCAAATTCTGGGTATTCTGTCAAAGATTTTTAACGGACGAAAATCATTCCCAATTTCCCCATGTGGATATTTTACTAAACTTTGTCACTTTTAGCAAGTCTTTTTAAGCAGATTTAACATGAAATTTCTTTGAAAAATAACTGCCCTGTCCGGTTGATTTTCGCACTTTAACGTGATATATTGAAAGGAGCATATAAACGGAGGGTTATTTTCGATGATTATTATTATGAAGCCCGGCGCATCCCCCAAAAATGTGGACGCCGTAAAAGATTATATCGAATCAAACGGTCTGACGCCCCATCTTTCGGAGGGGACACAGGTCACTATCATCGGCGTAGTCGGTGATAAAACGAAGCTTTCACAGGAAAATCTCGCGCTTTTCGATGAGGTTGATCGCATTGTTCCCGTAACGGAAAGTTACAAACTCGCCAACTTAAAATTCCATCCCCAGCCGTCAAGCGTTACGGTAGGATGCACAAAGATAGGTCCCGGCACCCGCACCATCATGGCCGGTCCTTGTGCAGTTGAATCAAACAGCCAGCTCATGCTGATTGCTGAAGCAGTCAAAAAATGTGGTGCGACCATCCTGCGCGGAGGCGCATACAAGCCTCGTACCTCTCCCTATTCTTTTCAGGGTCTGGAAGAAGAAGGCTTAAGATACATGCAGGAAGCCGGAAAAGCATTCGGTCTTGCCACCATCTGCGAAGTCGTCAGTCTGGAAGCCATTGAAGCTGCAGTCAAATATGTGGACATGATACAGATTGGCGCGCGCAATATGCAGAACTTTATCCTACTGAAAGAAGCCGGCCGTTCCGGACTTCCCGTCCTGTTAAAGCGTGGTCTTTGCGCCACCATTGACGAATGGTTAAACGCCGCCGAATATATTATGGCAGAAGGAAATGAAAATGTGGTTTTATGTGAACGCGGCATCCGTACCTATGAAACGTCCACGCGCAATACGCTTGACCTGAGTGCGGTCCCCGTCCTAAAAGAACGCACCCACCTGCCTGTCATCGTAGACCCTTCTCATGCGACAGGCTCCTACCGCTATGTGCCCCCGATGGCAAAAGCAGCTATCGCAAGCGGAGCAGACGGGCTTATGATCGAAGTACATAACAATCCCGCCTGCGCCCTTTCAGACGGTCCTCAATCGCTCAATTTTGAAAAATTCGACCGGCTGACAAAAGAACTGGAGCCTTACTGGAATCTTTCCGGCAGGCACGCCTGATAAAGGAGCGCATATCATGATAAGTTGTGGTTTTATCGGCATCGGACTTATCGGCGGCTCGATCGCGCGCGCCCTCAGGCAGAACCGGACGGATATCCGTATCATCGCCTGTGACCCGAACGAAGATACCTGCCGTCTGGCGATTGAGGAAGGTATCGCAGACGCCGTATACCCGGAGCCGCAGGATGCGTTCACTGAGTGTGACTATATTTTTTTATGCGCCCCGGTTTCCCGGAATGACGAAAACCTTCAAAAAATCCTTTCATATAAAAAAAGCGGCTGTATCCTCACAGATGTCGGAAGCGTAAAGACCCCCATCGATCGGCTCATCCATGAGCTGAAGCTGACAGACTGCTTTATCGGCGGACACCCCATGGCGGGCAGCGAGCGCATTGGCTTTGTCAATTCCAAAGCCTCCCTTCTGGAAAATGCTTACTACATCTTCACGCCCGCCTCCGATGTACCATCCGAGAAAGTAAGCCGTTTTCAGGAGCTCATCCGCTCTACCGGCGCCATTCCGCTCCGGCTAGACAGCTGCAGACACGATTATGTGACCGCTGCAGTCAGTCATCTCCCCCACATTGTTGCTGCCGCACTCGTACAGCTGGTCCGCGATCACGATGACCCCGGACAGCTGATGAAATCCATTGCAGCAGGCGGTTTCAAGGATATCACACGGATAGCTTCATCATCTCCGGTCATGTGGCAGCAGATATGTATGACCAATACGGTCAATATATCTTCCCTGCTTCAGGACTACATTGATACACTGGTCAACATAAAAAAAGAGCTGGATGATGCAAATTCCGATGCACTCTATCAGTTTTTTGATGGAGCCCGTACCTACCGGGAATCGTTTATTGACGCCGGGAGCGGCCCCATCAAGCGTATCTATTCTCTGCGGGTAGACATTCCCGATGAAGCCGGCTCGCTGGCAGCAGTCGCTACCCTCCTTGCCTTAAACGGAATCAATATCAAAAATATCGGTATTGTCCATAACCGCGAGGCGGAGGAAGGAGTCTTACGTATCGAATTTTACGAGGAATCCTCTATCGAACGTGCCTCCCGTCTGCTGAAGGAGCGCGGGTATACGACGCATATTTAAAATAAAAGAAAGGATTTTTTATGGAAATCAAAAAAAGCGGCGCGTTGCGGGGCGAAGTCACCGTCCCCGGCGATAAATCCATCTCCCATAGAAGCATTATGTTCGGCGCTATTTCAGAAGGGCTGACCGAAGTCACTAATTTTTTACAGGGTGCAGACTGTCTTTCTACTATTTCATGCTTTAGAAAGCTCGGCATCGAAATAGAAAATACAACCGAAAAAATCCTCGTACACGGCAAAGGGATACGCGGACTTTCAGCGCCGGATTCCATTCTGGACGCCGGGAATTCCGGCACTACAACCCGGCTCATCTCCGGCATCCTGTCAGGGCAGAATTTTTCCTGCACGCTGACGGGGGATGCCTCCATTCAGAAGCGTCCGATGAAGCGCATCATAGAGCCCCTTTCTCTGATGGGTGCGGATATCAGAAGTATCCGTGAAAACGACTGCGCTCCGCTTCAGATAAGCGGCAGAAGGCTTTCCGGCATATCCTACTCCACTCAGGTTGCCTCCGCTCAGGTCAAATCCGCCATTTTGCTCGCCGGACTCTATGCCGACGGTCAAACACGCGTGACAGAACCGGCTCTCAGCCGCAATCATACTGAACTTATGCTTACAGGGTTTGGCGCAGAGATAAAGACTGAAGGATTGACCGCTGTCCTCACTCCCGGATCCAGACTGTATGGTCAGAAAGTTGAAGTCCCCGGGGATATTTCCTCCGCTGCCTATTTTCTTGCCGCAGGGCTTTTAGTCCCCGGATCTGAAATACTTGTTAAAAATGTCGGCATCAACCCGACTCGTGCGGGCATTCTCACTGTCATCCGGGCTATGGGCGGCAATATCATCCTCCAAAACAAAAGGCTCTGCGCCGGAGAACCTGTTGCAGATATTCTTGTAACCGCTTCCTCTCTGCATGGAACCGTGGTGGAAGGCAGCCTTATCCCGACACTCATCGACGAAATTCCTGTTATCGCTGTCCTCGCGGCATTCGCTGACGGCGAGACGGTCATCCGCGATGCGTCTGAATTAAAATTCAAAGAATCCGATCGTATCGCCTCCGTCACAGAAGCGCTTCTTGCGATGGGCTGCGATGTCACACCGACAGACGACGGCATGATCATCCGGGGAGGGAAACCGCTTTACGGCGCACCTGTCAACTCCTGTCAGGACCACCGTATCGCCATGAGCTTTGCCGTTGCAGGCCTGTGCGCCGACGGCGTTACCACTATCCAGGATGCGGAGTGCGTAAACATCAGTTATCCGGCATTTTATCGCGACTTAAAAATGCTCGGGTGCTGACCTCCGGTTAAACATCAGCTGCATAAAATAAAAAGGTACGTATAATATAAAACGGGTGTCAGAAAGAATTTTCACATTCTTCTTTCTGATACCCGTTTTACTGCATCCCTATTTTTTCGGATTCATCTCCCACAGATGTACCTCTTCAAATCCCATCCCTACAAGTTCTCTTACCTGCCCGTCCGCATTTTCATCCGGATGATAAAAATGCAGCATATGGAGCACATTTTTCTCCCTGTCATCTGCCGGCGCATAGCTTTTTAACAGCTCCAGCGTTTTCTCCTGAAGCTCCTTCACCTGCGTCCACTCCGGCAGGGCTGCGCCTGCGAGCCGGCACAGCAGTCCGCAGGTGTAAGCCATTTCATAGTTTCCTGTCATAACGGATGTTTCATGCTGTGATTTTATCACCACAGACATCCTTGCAAGCTCAGGTACCATTTCATCCGTTTCCTTTCTGTCTTTTACAGTATCTGTATCAAGCCATTACAGTTCCCCTTTTTTCTTTAAAACGAGTGTTGCGATGGCGACGAGCACTGCAATCAGTCCCGCCCCCGCGCAGACGCAGGCTGCAATGGTAAGCCAATCTGTCTTTTTTTCGGAATCTGCAAATTCTTCGGAAGCACTCTCGCTCTCCTGAATCGACTCTTCTGTTCCTGAATCTTCCGTTGTCTCTTCCACGCTTTCTGTCTCTGCCGTTTCTTCCGTATGTTCCGTGCTCTCTGCTTCACTGCTTTCCGGACGAGCTTCACTGCCGCCCGTCGTACCGGGATGATTTCCATTGCCTCCGGAAACATTGGAGGAACCGTTCTGACTCTGTGCCACAGGCTTTGACGGCTGATTTATGACCGGCTTACTCTGAGGAGGCTTATTCTCTGCCGCAGGCTTCTGAGGCTTCGCATCTGCCGGCCTGGGTGCAGGATAAGATTTCGACAGCTCCATCAGCGTCCACGCAGCGCCGCCTTTTTTGGCTGCAGGAGCTTTTCCCGCAGGGATAAATATCATATCTCCGTCCCACACGAGCGCGAGCGTCACCTTTTTATGGCCGCGGAGCGCTTCCATCACCTTATCGGGCATCTGCCCGTGCCCCTTCGCATTGATGGTAACTGTCTCGCCCTTTTCCTGCGCCTTGTAAATACGGAATATCACATCCTGCCAGAACTCTGCCTCAACCTCCTCAGGAGTCTTGACTGCAGGTTCTTCTTCCTCATCTTTTTTATGGCTGTCGTGCTTTCCGTCATCCTTGCTCCCGCCTTCATCCTTATTCCCGCCGGAAGGCTTGTCATTTTTCCTGACCTGCACCGTCACAGCCGCTTCGCTGCTCTCGTAAAAGCTGTTTCCCGCCATATAGACCCTGCAGGTGACCGTCCCGTTTTCATCCGGCACGGAAAACGCCGCCGTATAAGTCCCGTCGCTGCCCTTTATCTCCTGCTCGTGCCGGACTGCGGGCTTTCCTTCAAAGGACCACCGAAGCCCTGACGCTACGGGAAGCCCTTCTTTCAGCTTACTGTCATGCATATTTCTGACCGTTATCCTGAGGTTGACCCTGCCGCTTCCTTTTACTTCCGTACGGTCGGCGGAAATCTCCATCTTAGGGATTGCCCTTTTAATCGTAAAATCCTCCTCCAAAAATACCGGTTCAAACAGCTCTGACTCGTGTACCTCCGCATATGCTATATATTCTCCCGGCTCCTTTGGAGGCGTCTGGCTCTCGGGATAGACCGTGCGTCCTTTTCCTTTATAGCTGTATGTAATAAACGGCTGGGTGTCTCCATCCGCCCATGCCTCTGCCCTTACCGTCTCCCCGTAAAAAATATCCGGGCACGACAGGTACAGCCGGGGCATCTGAGGTTTTTCGGGTTTTTGCTCCTCCGGCACTTCAAGTGTCAGCACTGTCTCGCCGGGCTGGTACTCTTTCCGGTCAGGCGTAAAGATGACCTTCACATCCTGCTTTCCTTCTTCCAGAACATAATCCGGCTCCGCCCACGAAAAGCTTCCGCTCACAACACCGGTCTGGTCTGCCTTTTTCCCATAGGGAGCCGGATAACCGACCGTTGCCATACCGCCCTCCAGCCGGATATCCTTTAACACAAGACCCTTTTTTAAAGGCGTGGCAGTCCATGGAACTTCCACAATATCGACCGGAGCCGGTTCCACCTTCACATGAACGGACAGATACTGCTTCGGCAGCGCCGTCTGGGTATTCTGTCCTCCAGATATCTCCGCCGATATCCAGCCTCCTCCCAAAGCCGTTCCACTGTCAGCCGGCGCTACGGGCGAAGGCTTAAAGACAGCTTCCGCCGTGACGGTTCCCAGCTGTTTCATAACAGTTTCAGGATATAGCCATGAAAATGTTCCGTTCACAGTTTGTCCCTGTTCATTCGTAGCCGTTCCTGACAATGCTGCTGCTTTGAGCTGTTGTCCGTAATAAATGGAAACCTGAGGGATAAAAAAGCCAAAATCCAATGTTTCCGGCGCTGTCTCCGTCTCAACTGTCCCTATATCCGTTGCCCATCCTCCATTCGTCTGCACCGGAGGCGTTTCCGAAGCCTGCACTCTCATAGACAGCCCCGGAATAAAAACCGCAGCTGCGCAAAGCAGTCCCAACGCTTTCTTAAATCTTCTGCTGCTATAGGAAAATTCGCCGTATCTTTTACCTTTCTTCATAATGTGCACCTCCCTGCATGTATAAAATCTGCTTTAATATTTTCATCATTGCCCTTCTATTATTACAGACGCATTACAATACAAAAAAGTTGCAAAAAATTGAAAATTCTATGATCCGGCGCGCTGTTGTCGTTCTTTTTTACGCGTTCAATCCCGGGAACGATGCTATCAGTTCATCCAGCCAGTTTCCCCGCACATCCTCTACGCGCCCTGCATCGCACATCCTCGGAATATCAGGATCTATCGGCAGCTTTGTCAACATCGGGATTCCATATCCCGCCGCCAGCTCCTCTGCATGGCTTTCTCCAAAGATGGCATGCCTTTTGCCGCAGTCAGGACATTCAAAATAAGACATATTTTCTACAATACCAAGGATAGGAATATTCATCGCAGAAGCCATTTTGACCGCTTTTCCGACTATCATCCCTACAAGCTCCTGCGGAGATGTCACAACAACTATCCCGTCCACCGGGATAGACTGAAATACAGTCAGAGGAACATCTCCTGTTCCGGGCGGCATATCTACAAACATATAATCCACATCCTGCCAGATGACATCTGTCCAGAACTGCTTTACAACCCCCGCTATCAGCGGCCCACGCCAGATTACCGGATCGGTATCCTGCGGCAGCAAAAGATTAACGGACATCACCTGAGTCCCGCCGGACGTCAGAACCGGCAATATCCCGTTGGGTACGCCCATTGCCTTTTTGGTCAGACCAAATATCTTTGGAATGGAAGGTCCTGTAATATCCGCATCCAGAACTGCTGTCCGGAAGCCTTTCTGCTGCATCCGGGAAGCCAGCAGCGCTGTCACCAGAGATTTTCCCACGCCGCCCTTTCCGCTGACAACACCGATCACACGACGTACTTTAGAGCTGTCATTAAGCTTTTCCAACATGCTCTGCGGTTCTGTGCGTTCGCTGCAGGAACTGGAGCAGGAAGAACAGTTATGTGTACAATTTTCACTCATTTGTATCATTACCTCCGTCTGCGGTATCTTTTTCGATACCGACTCCGTTTCCTATTGTAATGCAAACAAATGGCAATTACAAGGCTATAAAACTGCCGCCCTGCATTTTTCAGAAAGAATATTATGAAGCGCCGTAGCACTGCTCGTATGTACACGTTCCATTGGAATCCGATTTTTCTTCGCCTCCTGCGCTACACTGATCATCATCTTGTGAGATACCGTACTTACAAAAATAATCAAAAGATCCGGATTCCCTATCTTCTTTTTCATAGCTCCGCTCTCTTTGGCAAACACCTTTGCCTTACATCCATAGGACCTGCAAATGCTTTCATACTGTCCTGCCATTCCTTCGTTTCCTCCGACAATTACCACGCTCATACATCATCCTCCCAAGCATCGTTAGTTATGACTAACTTCTGTGTACAGTTCAAGATTATCGCATACTTATTTTAGTTTTGCAATACTAACTTTTGTTTTTCATATGTATCGTCGAATTTTATGATTTTTTTATTGCTTTTCATAGTTTTATAGATATAATAGTAAAAGAGAGGTTGTTATAAATACTTCTTTGGAAAATACTGACGGGTAACTCCTGTCAAAGAAAGGAATAGGAATAGACAAATGGCTGTAATCGATTTAAGCAAGTATGGCATCACCGGCACGACAGAAATCGTGCACAATCCTTCTTACGAAATGCTGTTCGATGAAGAGACCAGACCTGAGTTGGAGGGGTATGAAAAAGGGCAGGTCAGCGAGTTAGGCGCTGTAAACGTAATGACCGGTATTTACACGGGACGTTCGCCGAAAGACAAATTCATCGTAATGGACGACAACTCCAAAGACACCGTATGGTGGACCTCCGACGAATATAAGAACGACAATCATCCTGCTACACAGGAAGCATGGGACGCATGTAAAAAGATTGCTCTGGAGGAGCTTTCCAATAAGCGTTTATTTGTAGTAGACGCATTCTGCGGCGCAAACCATGATACCCGCATGGCTATCCGTTTCATTATGGAAGTTGCATGGCAGGCACATTTTGTAACGAATATGTTTATCCATCCCACAGCGGAAGAACTGGAAAACTTTGAACCTGATTTTGTTGTTTTCAACGCTTCCAAGGCCAAAGTTGAAAATTATAAAGAGCTGGGCTTAAATTCCGAAACTGCCGCTATGTTCAACATCACTTCCCGTGAGCAGGTTATCCTGAACACATGGTACGGCGGCGAAATGAAAAAAGGCATGTTCTCCATGATGAACTACTATCTGCCGTTAAAGGGCATCGCATCCATGCACTGTTCTGCAAACACAGATATGAACGGCGAGAACACCGCTATCTTCTTTGGTCTGTCCGGCACAGGCAAGACCACTCTTTCCACTGACCCCAAGCGTCTGCTGATCGGCGACGATGAACACGGCTGGGATGACAACGGCGTATTCAACTTTGAAGGCGGCTGCTATGCGAAAGTTATCAACCTTGACAAAGACTCCGAGCCCGATATCTACAATGCAATCAAGCGCAACGCCCTTCTGGAAAACGTTACTCTGGATGAGAACGGCAAGATTGATTTCGCTGATAAGAGCGTAACCGAGAATACCCGCGTATCCTATCCTATCAACCACATCGAGAAGATAGTACGCCCCGTATCCGCAGCTCCTGCCGCTAAAAATGTTATCTTCCTGTCCGCAGATGCGTTCGGCGTACTGCCTCCCGTATCTGTCCTGACACCGGAACAGACACAGTATTACTTCCTGTCCGGATTTACCGCAAAGCTTGCAGGTACAGAGCGCGGCATCACAGAGCCCACTCCTACCTTCTCCGCATGCTTCGGTCAGGCTTTCCTCGAGCTTCATCCTACCAAATATGCAGAAGAGCTCGTTAAGAGAATGGAAAAGAGCGGCGCAAAGGCATACCTTGTAAACACCGGCTGGAACGGTACAGGCAAGCGTATCTCCATCAAAGATACCCGCGGCATCATCGATGCCATCTTAAACGGCGATATCTTAAATGCTCCCACCAAAAAGATTCCTTACTTTAACTTTGAAGTTCCCACTGAACTTCCCGGCGTAGATCCCGCGATATTAGACCCTCGCGATACATATGCCGATGCTTCCGAATGGGATACAAAGGCAAAAGACCTGGCAGGCAGATTTATCAAGAACTTCGCAAAATACGAAGGCAACGAAGCCGGCAAAGCTCTTGTTACTGCAGGTCCTCAGTTATAATATAATATCATTCTTAAACTTTAAAACGTCCGGGCGGCAGGCTGTCCGGACGTTTGTCATATACGCTTTTTTGACATAACGGGAAATATCACATGAAAGGACGGACCACATCATGACAGAACGTGAACAAATGGCTGCCGGCATGCTATATGATCCTTTTACCGAAGGGATGCCTATCGGAGAAGGCAGTGTGATAGGTGCCGGAAGCGTTGTCACAAGAGACATTCCTGCAAACAGCCTTGCAGCCGGAAATCCCTGCCGCGTTATCCGCCCGATTACCGAAAAAGACCGTTTACACCTCTAAAAAGGCATGTGCCTATCTGTCTTTCGTATGAGTACACATAATCGCGTTTTTTATTCTGCAAAAGGAACATTTCTGCAGAACAAAAAAGGAGAGGTTCAAAGCGCCTCTCCTTTTAATCCTTTCTGTTTCCATTTTCCTCTCTTATAAAACATAAATGTCAGCAACGCGCCGAACAGCCATGAGATCAGAAGCGAAATATAAATACAATCACTGTTTCCGGTCGGCAGCTCCGGTGTTCTCGTTATCCATGAAATGCCGTAAGCGATCGGGACACGCACTGCCACTGTCGTCAGCAGTGATATCCACATGGGCGTCATCGTATCTCCCGCCCCGCGCATAATACCGGAAAGTCCCTGCGTTACCGCCATCGCAACATATCCTACCGCCAATATCCGCATCAGATGCATGCTCAGATCCACCAGCCCCGGCGTATTCGTAAATACTCCCATCAAATATTTTCCAAAAATAAGTATCAGAACTGTAATAAATCCGGAAACTCCTGCCGCTATCAGAGTGCCCTGTTTTGCTCCCTGCGTAACCCTGTCGTATTTTTTAGCCCCCACATTCTGTCCCGCATATGTTGTCAGCGCCGTACCAAAGGAAAAATTCGGCATCATGGCAAATCCATCCACTCGCATCACTATCACATTTGCTGCAATAAATGCCTCTCCAAAGCTGTTCGTTAAAGATTGTACCACAATCATCGCCATAGAGAATATTGCCTGAGTCACGCCTGAAGGAAGCCCCAGCCTTACCATATCCAGCGTATGCTTTCCCGTCGGGATAAAATCTCTCAGATGCAGTTCAAAAATATCCTTCATGTGGAGCAGCTTCCACATACACAGGACCGCCGAAACCGCCTGAGCGATCGCCGTTGCCAGCGCGACTCCCGCTACGCCCATATCAAAGGATGCCACAAAGACAACGTCCAAAATGATATTCAGGACTGTCGCCACGAGCAGATAAGCCAGCGCGGATATGGAATCTCCCAGCCCACGCAAAATACCGCTCAGAATATTGTAATAGGCAAGCCCCGCCACACCGATAAATAAAATATTCAGATAGTCCCTGCACCAGTAAAAAATACTCTCCGGCGTATTCAAAAGATGGAGCAGCGGCGGTACTACCAAAGGCCCCACAAGCATTATCAGGGCAGACGCCAGAGCCGTCAGCGTCACACAGGTACCGACCGTGCTGGCCAGCTCTTCCTTCTCCCGCGCCCCAAAATACTGGGATACCATGATGCTCGCCCCTACTGAAATACCGATAAACAAAACGAGCAGAAGATTCAATATCGGGCTGGCGCTCCCCACTGCCGCGAGCGCATTGTCGCCCACATATTTTCCGACAACGATAGAGTCCACCGTGTTATACATCTGCTGCGCGATATTTCCGATGAGCATCGGTATCGCAAACAGTATTATCTTCTCCCAGGGCGCCCCTTCTGTCATATCTGTGGGCGCAAACAGTTTTTTCAGCATATTCCATCTCCTCTTCCTGTATTTTTCTCTGCTCCTTCTATTATAAGATGTTTTATTTTGTTTGACAATGTAGTATCATGTACATATCAGGAAATTATATTAAGGAGGCATTTATGAAACACAGATACCCGTCCCTTCTCATCTTTGACCTTATCCTGTTCACCATACTGCTCCTCATGCCGTCTCTTTCCGGTTTTCCTGCGGCACTCCGTTCGGTGCTGCTCATTCTTTCGGGTCTGGCTGCCGTCTGGCTGCTCATCCTTATTTCCCGTTGCAAAGAGACTGTTTCTGGCGTCGTCTTAATAAAGCTGGAGCCCACCGACCGCTTTAATCCCTCCCAGTATCTGTCCAGAGGAGGCTCTCCATGCGCGGGCTCTGACGGAAAATACGAAGTGACCTTCCGCTTTCCTGACCAGACAGAGCAGACCTTTTCTCTGTCCTCGCATCAGGCTCAGAAGCTTTCTCCCGGCATGCGCGGACAGCTTTGCTACAGAGACCATGTATATCTTTCCTTTTCTGCCCAAAACAAGTAAAGCAACACGCCCCGATAGATTCTAAACAGCGCGTCCCGATACTTTTTAAGCATCGGGACGCGCTGTTTTATCTGTCTGCCTGACGGCGTATTTACTTTATGCGGCACTCCCCAGCGCGAAGCCCTTCGGCATCCGCACGGATGATAAGCTCCTCATCCATATGCTCCGTGATACACAGGGCAAGTCCGTTGAAAGTCGTCCGCCTGTCTGCCACATCCGGTTCATGGCACGCAGGGTCTCCGTTTCCAACGCCGCAGATATCTCCACCTTCCACATAGAATACAACCGGTATACAGCTATGCGGACATAAATTTCCGTCACAGTCAACAACCTTTACCGCAAACAGCTGATGCTGTGTTCCCTGATAGATGCAGCTGATTTCCAGATGATCCGGCTCCTTTGCGGTTCGATGTGTTTCGCGTACAACCTCTTGTCCATTTCTATAACCGACTGCACAAAGTTCTCCCGGTTCATAACAAAGATCCCACGAAGAAATTTTACCAGGCAGATGGACTTTTCTTCCCTGGCTGACTCCATTGACAAAAAGCTCAATCTCTTCACAGTTGGAATATGCCTCAAAATGGAGCGTTTCCCCTTCCTTCCCGGTCCATGTCCAGTGCGGAAGTACATGTACAAGCGGTTCTTTTGTCCAGATACTCTTCCAGTAATAAAATACGTCCTTTTCAAAGCCGCAAAAATCCATTGCACCATAGCTGCTTATCACAGCAGGCCAATTCCACGGGAACGTTTCTCCTCTGTAGTCAAAAGCTGTCCATACAAACATTCCTCCCAGCTCAGGCGTCTTGATCCGATTGTTTGCATAACAATTGGTCAGCTTCATTGCAGCGATCGCGCCTCCCATCGTTCCCGGATCGATACCGCTTTTCCGCATCAGCTTCGCATAATAGCTTTCTCCTTCATAGCAGTCACACCACCCGTTTTCCGGATCATCCTCATAAATTCCTCTGGTGGAAAGATAGCTGGCATCTTCTGTCGCCATAACACAAACATTTTCATAGGAGTCAACAAGCTCTCTTGCCTCTCCGCTGTCATAGTTATATCCTGCCACATCTGCGATCAGCTGATATTCCAGGTCTCCTCTGCCAAACTGGGTTGCTGTCGTAAAAGGTCTGTCCGGATCAAGCCCTTTTCCCAGTTCGATCATTCTCTTAAGAATTCGTTTCCCCTGAGGGATCAGCTCGCAAAATTCTTCATTTTCAAGACAGTACATATAAACGCAAGGATGATTTCTGGAGGATTTGATCATATCCACCAGACTGTCACAGCTTTCCTTGGACATGTCAAAATATCGTGTCTCATTTAAAACCAGAATTCCCATTTCATCACAAAGCTCCAACAATTTTCTTGAAGCGGTATGATGACTGGAACGATACGCATTTCCTCCCATATCCTTGATACGCTGAAGGCGATATCGCAAAATATCCTCTGAAAGAGCAATCCCCACTCCCGCAAAATCCTGATGGACACAAACGCCTTTCAGCTCAACAGGCTGTCCGTTCAAAATCAAACCATTCCGTGTATATACCGCACTCCTGATACCAAAGCGCTGTTTATAACAGTCCGTTTCTTTCTCTCCCTGCACGATCAGCTCTGCTGTATACAGCTCAGGATTTTCTGGTGACCATACGCGCAGATCGTTCAGTACAACTGTCATTTTTACTGTTGTATCGCTCAGAGGTCTGATTTCTCCCACAGTCTTTGCCACTGCAACTTCATTGTGCTCCGGATCATAAATCACCGCCTTTACTTCTGCCTTCTCTACACGGTTTCTTTCATTTTGCAGTTCCACTTCAATATGAAGTTTTGCCTCTCCGGACTCTATGATCTGCGACCGTACAAAGCATCCGTCTTTTGCCACATGGATCCCGGGCAATACCTTCAGCCATACATCCCGGTAAATCCCCGCTCCTTCTCCCCACCAGCCTTCCGGCACTTCACACGTTGTCTTAACCAGAATAACGTTCAGTCCTTCATCACCATAGAGCACATGCTCTGTAATATCCAGTTCAAATGCTGAATAACCCGAAAAATGTTCCCCGATCCTGCTGCCATTTACCCAGACGATACAGTCTCTCATGACTCCTTCAAACTGTATCACAATCCGTTTTCCTTCATCTTCCGCCGGAAGCCGGAATGTTTTCCGGTAGTATGCTTCTCCATTCGGCAGGCAATCACCGCCCAGATTATGCAGCCCCGTTCCGGAAGATGCCGCTCCCGGATTAAAATAATCCTGTCTGATTCTCCAGTCATGGGGCAACGATACCGGTTCCCAGGTATCTGTCAGCGTCTCTGCAAGGTTCATACAGGCATTCCCCGCTTTTTCTCCTGACTGTCCAAAAATTGCCCAGAATCGCTCCGGCAGCGGATAAAATCTTCCCTCTTCATTAGTTGCGTTGGATGGTCCTCCACAAACTCCGCATTTACTCCGTCCTTCCGCAATTACCTGCTCCAGTTTTCCCGGGTGAAAATACCATCCATCATTAAAATTTCTTTTACGTTCCATATGTATCCCTCCTGATTTCTGGACACATGCCCCGGTTGTCATCTTCCATACAACCGGGGCATACTTATCGATCCTTTATTCTGCTTCTTCTGAATCCAGCTCCATACCGGCCGTCTCTTTTGTTGTAAAGGCAAGGAAAAGCATTCCAATACCCATTGTGATCACTGCCCCCCACAGACACAGGCTCTTTAAAGGAATCATCGTTACAAGCGTTGCATACACAGCGGTTGAAGCAAATGTAGCAACCAGAATGATCACTGCATTTACTGAAACGATCGATGCCCTCAATCTTGTAGGCGCAATTTCACTCATCATCATGGTAATCGTATTATTGGATGTCCAGTAGCTTCCGATTGCACCACCCAGAAGGAGGCCGACTGCCACAGGATTCATGCCGTTTCCGGAACCGATAATAAAGCCAACCTGACATACCAGCGCAATAATACCAAACAGGATCACTGCAAACTTTCTGCCCATTTTGTCACTGATAAATCCGCTTATGAACAGAAGCAGCGCCCAGGAAATCGGGTAAAAGAACAGTGCATTTGTTACAGCTTCCGTTGTCATTCCGCCCATTGTCATAACCGATTCATAAAATCCTGTAAATGCCATCATACCGCACATGAACAGGCAGGTTGCGATCATCTGATTACGCATTTCTTTGCTCTTTATGATTGCTTTGAATCCGGCAATCATACCAGCCTTCTCTTTTTTAGAAGCGGCTGCAACATCAGGTGCATTCAGCTCTCTTTCCAGTGTTTCGATTCTTCTTTCCATGAACACCTTGGATTCCCGGGAAGCAAACATTGCAATTACACCAAGGATAATACCTGCAATCGCAGGAACAAGATAAATCATTCTCCAGTTGGATGCATCTGAAGTAAGGAATGTTCCTCTCACAACTGCGATCAGCACGATTCCGACTGTTCCGATTGCTTTTGTTACAGAATAGAATACACCGCGCTTGTTATCCGGGGAAACTTCCATAATATACAGCACCTGGAAATCTGTTGCAGTAAAGAAACCAACCACTGCACGTCCCAGGAAATAAATCGTTGCATTCGGAGCCACTGCACAGATCAGCATGCCTGCGCCCATTCCCAGTGCACTGATGACAAAGAACGGCTTCCTTCCATATTTATCAGATAATGCCTTGAACACCGATGCCATGAGGGATGCTACCAGTGTCAAAAGTGAAACAATTGACATCAGGGAAAGTCCTGTTGTATAATCTACCCCCATCTGATTGACAAACAAATCGTTGATGACAAATGACTGAATCGCCCCCGATGAGCTGCTGGCATATTCATCCAGCAGATGAACGAGTGCCACCATCACGATGAGTATCGCCATATACCCCTTATACTCTGGCTTTTTCTGCTCTCTTTTCCATTTTTGGATCTCCGCTTCCTTTTTTTGTCTCTGGTCTTTTTTCGCCATTATAAAACCCCTCCTTTGTTTATCCTGTTGACAATGACCATATATGCATGATACCTTCAATATATATTTTCTTCAATGACACCAGCTGGACAGGAACTTTATTTGTGTATCATTTTTTACATATTTATACCAGAGGAATATCACATGACCAATCTGATCTCATCCAGACAGAACTTTGACATCCGGAGAATTCTGGATCTTTATTCCGATATTTCTGACACTTCCAAACGGCCAGACTCCTTTGTCCGCTACGGAAAAATGCAGGCACCCGTCAGCATCAGCATCTATCGTGCGCGAGAAGGAAACGGCTCCTATCTGATTGCAGATCGTGACGGAGCAAGATCAACTACATGGAGCGCAGATACTTTAGCACAGCTGGATTCTGTCGCTCCGCTGGAAAAGAGATATCACAGTCACGACTATTTTGAACTTTTATATGTTTTGGACGGAGAAGTGAATGAATGGATTGAAGAGCAGTGTATTTTGCTTCACCCCGGAGACTGTATCCTGTTGGATAAAAATATCCGGCACGTAGAAGAATATTTCCAGAAAAACAAAACTTCAAGCTGCGCATTTATTTCGATGGACGATGAATGTGTCAAACTCCTTGCTTCCAGCGAACTTCCTTATGAAGCGCCTCAAAGCATTTTGCAGTTTCTCCTCTCCCATATGGAAAATGAAGAAACAACTCTGAAATCCTTCTGCCATTTTCGTCCGTCCAAAGCCTTCGTCTCTTCTGTTTCTCCTGCAGAAGAAGAGATGAATGCAATTCTTTCCGAGCTGACAGAACGCCGTCCCGGTTTCATTCTGATGATCCAGGCTCACCTGAAACGCCTCCTCGGTATTCTGGAAGATCCCCTTCAATATGAACAGGTTTCTGCATTCAGCATGCAGGGACGCCGGGAAGAACTTCTGGCTCAGATTGCTCTTTTAATGAAATCTTCTATGGGACTGATGACCAAAGAAGAACTTGCAAGGCGCATGAACTATAATGCCGCCTATCTTTGCCGCATCATTAAGGAAAGTCTGGGAAAAAGCTTTACACAGTATCGGCTTTTTGTACGCCTGAAGGCGGCAGAAACACTTCTTACAGACTCAGATCTGACGATTACTGAAATCTGTGAAAAACTGCAGTTTACAAATAGAACTTACTTTTATAAAGCTTTTGAGCAGACCTTCGGCGTTACACCAAATGAATTCCGTCTCCAACGGTAAAAAATCCGGCATCTCTGATTGTTATCCATCTCAGAAATGCCGGATTTTTATTCCGTTCTCATTGCTTTCCTGTTATATTTTTTGGACCGTGTAACTGAAAAACACCTTACTCTGCTTTGATTCCCTGCGCTGCTGCTGCCTCATTTACCTCTGTAAGCATCTTGGAAAGTCCCTTGCTTTCATAGTTTGCCAGCAGATCGTCCACCATCTTTTCGACAGGATCTGTTCCCATCATAATCTGAAGCAGATCATCGTTGGTGTTATAAACGAAGGAATCTTTCAGAGGAGTGGAAATAAACAGCACACTGTCATAATATTTCGGAAGCGTTCCGTTTTGTACCGCATCCTCATGACGTTCTTCATTGAGCTTACGATATTCTGCCGGAATCGTGGACGGGAAGGACATATCCCATGTTTCCGGATTCCACATCGCCAGTGCGGAGATATTGGAATTCACGTTGCAGAACGTATATTTGTCAGAAAGATTCACGCCCTCTTTCATTACAACGTTGCCGTCAACCAGATCATAATCTTCTCCTTCAAAGCCACAGAATACAAGGCGGCTTCCCTCTTCTGAATACAGATAGTCATACAATCTGCAGATTGCTTCCATTTTTTCATCATCTACATTAGAGGAAATATAGGATTCAGACCATGCTTCCGTATCAATAAAGTAATACTTATTTCCGTCTTTGGAGGGATAAAGCTTTGCAATGCGGTTGTCTTCCAGGAAACTTCCCTCTCCGTAAAGAGCATCATAATCACGGCCTATATTATCATATAATCTTGCCGGACCGGCCCATGCAAATACCATTGCCGCACTCTGTCCCTGTAAATATTTTTCTTTGCTTGTTTCCAGTTTTGCCAGCGCAATATCCTTTTCAATCACGCCTTCCTCATACATATCGCGCCCAAACTGCATAGCGCTTACCATCGCGTCGCGATCTGCAAAGTAACTGGGTACAAACTGGCCATTTTCATCTGCAACCCATTTCTTATCAATAATACCGGCATAAGGATATACGAAGCCGCCGATCAGTTCCGGCAGTGCCTGTGTCATACCGGAGACATTTTTACCCTCAGGATCCGCTTCTATAATCTTTTTGATCATATCACAAAATTCCTCATAAGTTTCCGGCTCCTTGGTCACACCTGCCGCCTGTGCCAGATCCCAGCGATATACAATGTTTCTGTCCAATACGCTATAGCTGATATCTCCGTATGTGGTTCTGGGGATCATATAAAACTTGCCGTCTCTTTTGGCTGCCTGGGCCCGTTCCATCTGCATATGCTCTTCCAGACTCGGATATGCGCTCAGATCATCCGGCAGCGCCCGGATGACGCCCTGTTCAATCCAGTTGCTGTAAAAAGACTGCCCCACAAAATCGCCTACAAAAATATCCGGCAGCTGCCCGTTGGTTGCCCAAAGCTGTACTTTCTGAGAAGCATCATCCCAGGTGATATTCTGAGGAACCAGTTTTACACCTGTCTTTTCTTCCAGCTGTTTCAGGATCGGATCATCCGGGTTTGCAAGGCCATCCTCTGCGCCCCAGATTGCAACGCTTACCTCTACCGGTTCTGCAACAGCCTCGGCATTCTCCGGCTCTTTATCCGTACTGTTATCCGTTTGCTCTGCAGCTTTTGTTTCTTTCTGTTCCACAGCAGTTTCTTCTGCTCCGCCGCAGCCTGCCAGCATTCCGGCAGCCATCGCCGTACTCAGTACCATTGCCAAAATCTGTTTTCTTTTTTTCATACCCTCGTCTCCTTTTCTTTTTTAACCTAAGGACAGTTCTGCCCATTGTTTTCCATTATTCTTTTACTGAACCGATCATTACGCCCTTTACAAAATATTTCTGTAAAAACGGATACAGACATAAAATCGGTACCATTGTCACCACGATTGCAGCCATCTGAACAGACTGTACAAATACTTTATCGCCTGACATCATATTCTGCGCCTGGCTTCCAAGCTGCGTATTAAAGCTTACCAGAATATCCCTCAAATAAATCTGCAGAGGCTTGATATTTTTATCATTAATATAAAGGAAAGCCTCCCACCATCCATTCCATCTTTCTACGGCATAAAACAGTGCAAATGTTGCCATAAACGGCTTGGAAATCGGCACAAAAATTTTCACCAGTATCGTCCATTCATTCGCGCCGTCTATTCTGGCAGCCTCCTCCAGACTGACCGGAAGACCTGCAAAATAGTTTTTCATAATAATCAGATAATAGGTGCTGATCATTGTCGGCAAAATCATACACCATATCGTATTATCCAGCTTCAGATTGCAGACCACCAGATAAGTCGGTATCAGTCCGCCCGAAAACAGCATGGTAAACAAAATCGCACTCAGGAAAAAGTTTCTTCCCATCAGCCGTTTTCTGCTCAATACATATGCGCCAACCACAGAAAGGATCATATTCAGGCTGGTTCCCACAATCGTCACAAACAACGTGGTTCCAAGAGATTTAAAAAAATATACATCCTTGATGATCGCTTTATATCCGGTCAGATCGAATACATGAGGATATAAATAAGGCGAATACTTTGCGCTTGCCACCGTATTGGAAATCGACACGATCAAAACGTTATAAATCGGATATAATGTAATCAGCGCTAATATTCCAAATATTATGTACAGACATATTTCAAAGGGCGTCAGTCTGCTTTTTTTCTTTGTTTTCATCTCTGATCCCTCCCCTAAAACAGCCCGTCTTCTCCAAGTTTGGTCGTAATCTTATTTGCCCCATATATCATAATAACTCCGATTACCGACTTCAATAATCCGATTGCTGTTGTATATCCAAAATTAGTTCCTACCATAAAGGACTGCCGGTAAACATAAGTATCAATAATGTCGGCTACCGGATATACCGGCGAAGAATACAGATTAAAAATCTGATCAAAGGATGCTCCGCTCATAATACCGCCAACCTGCAGGATCAGCATAATACATACTGTACTCCTGATTCCCGGCCATGTAATATGCAGCATTTTCTGAAAACGGTTTGCTCCGTCAATTCCCGCCGCTTCATACAATTGCTGATCGATACTCGTCAATGCTGCCATGTAAATAATGGAATCCCATCCAAATTCTTTCCATATATTTGAAATCCAGATAAACGGCCGGAATGATGTCAGAGACATCAGCGGGGCCACCTCCTCCATTCCCAGCCCCCCGAGCACCTGATTGATAATACCGTTTGATGCAAACATATTGATCAGGATTCCTGACAGAACAACCCAGGAAATAAAATGCGGGAATGTAAAAACGGTCTGGAAAAATTTTTTTGCCCTGGGATGCCGGATCTCATTCAGAAGAATGGCTACAATGATCGGAACCGGAAAATGAAACAGCAGTTTTCCAAAGCTGAAAATCAACGTATTTTTGAATGCCCTCCAGAATTCTGCATCCCGAAACATCGTCTGGAAATGTTCCAGCCCTACCCATGGACTTCCCCACATTCCCACATCATACCGGTAACTTCTAAATGCCAGCGTAATGCCCCCCATAGGCAGGTAACAAAATATGATATACCACAAAAGCACCGGAACCAGAAGCGCATACAACATCCAGTCATTTTTCAGACGCCTCTGAATTCTTTTTGGGGATATCTTCTCACGTGATCCCTTCTTTTTCATATTACACCTGCTCCCTTCTTGATGATGACATTATTATATCTCCTGCCGCTGCTTTTCCCTATGGAAAAATACTATGGATTTTATGGACAAAAATAGATTCCCTTAATTCTTTTATGCAATTTCTTTATTTTATATGTCAAATATGGAATATTTTTAGATAACATTTTCATTTTTCCATATCCAAGCCCTGACAATTGTGATATACTCCATAATATCATCAAGGAGGCTGATATGAAAAAATTCTTTCAAAAACCAATCCAGAAACAATTTCAGATCATTCTCTGCTGCCTGATTACAATCGGCCTGCTGCTCTCCTCCCTTTGTTATATTTTATTAGACCGTCTGATGACGCAGAATGCTTCTGCATATGCTTCCAATACAGCGCATAAATTTTACAGTGAAATGGATTTTTTATTCGCAAGAATCGATTCCATATTTAACAGTCTGCTATTTGACGAAAATATCGAACGTTTTCTGAACAATCCCTTTTCTCCGGAAACCCCTTCCTACCTTACCTCTCTTCAAACTCAGTTTTCTTCCTTCAGTCTGATGAATCAGGATTTGGTAGAAATTGCGCTTGTTTCTCCTCAGATGTCATGGTCAAATTATTTTGACTCCAAAACGCTGCATCAGTTTTCTGACGAATTAAACGGCATCTACGGCACCCACTGTTTTGGAATCCGTTCCACTTCCCTGTTTACCAGCAGCGCCAGCAAAAAACCAATGCTGATCTTTGGTCACAATGTTTACGGGATGCATGATGCATCTTTATATGGAGATTATCTGGGAAGCATCGTCTTGTCCATCGATCTTTCACGCTCTTCCATTACCCCACCGGAAGGTGATCGCTCTTCCACTTTCTTTTTTCTCCGTGACCAGACCGGGAATCTTTTTCCGTTTAATTGTTCTCCGGAGCAATGCAGCACGATCATATCCCAGATGGATCTGCTGTCTGACACGGCCGCTTCCTATGAAACACAGGATTATCTGATTTACGCCCAATATATGGAAAAAAGCGGACTTTCCATGGTCAGTGCCATGAATCGGCATGAACTGAATCATGATATTTTTCGTGCAGTAGGGATTCTGATCGGTATAACTACCCTTTCCCTGACTGTCATTTTTCTTTTAATGTATCTGATCTTAAGCGGAATCATCCATCCTTTGCAAAAGCTCTATCTCTACATCAACAAAATTAAAAAGACACCGCTTTCCCCTGATCGGGAAATTCTGATGCTGACAGGATGTTCCGAAATTATCAGCATCAGTGAAGCATTCAATGATCTGCTGGAAACACAGATTCAGCTCAATCAAAAGCTTCAGGACGCCACCGTTAAATTATATGAAACCAAGCTGGGATTAAAGCAGGCTGAACTGGATTTTTTAAGAAGTCAGATCAATCCTCATTTTTTATATAACACACTGGAAACCATACAGGCACTCGCAGCTGAGCATAATGTCCCTGAAATTTCTGATGCCTCCAGCGCTCTGGGAAAGCTTTTACGCCACAGCATCAAAGGAAAATCCGTTATTCCTTTTGCTGAAGAACTGGAACTTGCAAGGGCGTACCTCACGATACAAAAGCTCCGTTTTCCCAATCGCCTCAATGTGCTGGAAAGCGTACGTGAAAATACGCTGCAAATCCCCGTCATGAAATTATTGCTCCAGCCGCTCATTGAAAATGCCGTCTTCCATGGCATCGAACCCAAACCAGACTCTTCCACCCTGTATTTGGGAGCAAGACTTGACGGAAATGATCTTCTGATCAGTGTGTATGACGACGGATTCGGGATTGAGCCAGACAGACTCTCGGAAATCCGGACTGCTTTGGAAACATCATCCGGACATAACACAGAACATGTCGGTCTGATCAACGTGCAGCACCGCATCCGTTTACGATATGGCGCCCCCTATGGCCTTACGCTCTCCAGCGCTCCCGGAGAAGGAACCCGCGTAACCGTCCGGCTTCCGGCATCTCCTCCGGACGATTTTTTATAATATTATCACCGTCAAACCCCGAAAGGATTTTTTATTATGTTAAAAGTATTACTTGTTGATGATGAACTTCGCATCTTAAATCATTTAAAACTTTCTATTTCATGGGAAAGCCTTGGACTGTCAATCATCGGCTGCGCTTCTAACGGCCAGGAGGCGCTTTCCATTCTGGACAAGCAAAACGTCGATATTCTGATCACCGATATCCGCATGCCCGTTATGGATGGTCTCGAACTTTGTCAGCATGTCCGGGAGCGCAATACCGATATTCAAATCATTCTGTTAACCGGATATTCGGATTTCGAATATGCCCGCCGCGCCATCGAACTGCAGGTCACTGATTATTGTCTAAAGCCCATCGATACCGCAGCGCTTTCGGAAATCCTGCGCAGATGTGTCCGCAAAAGCTACAATCCCACTCATGCTGATGCACTGCTTGACCTCATCGAAGCCGGAAATCCCGATGAAATCAAACAGGCTTTTCATGATCTTGGCATACGCTCCAACCACGTGTATCTTGCAGGCTCAATCGGTGTTCACAACATTGAAAAACAGCTGCATGCCGATTTATCCTTTAAAGTCGGGAAACATAAATATCTGTATTTTTCCAGCACTCCCTTTGACGAAAATGCCGCTTTAAAAATCATCGCATATGCCAGCGGGCGCTGTGGTATTGGTCTGCCCCCGCTGCCTTTTTCCTTTCAGGAACTTACGCACGCCATTGATGATGTACTAGTCATGACCTTCCAATATTTTATCAATGGAACTCCTGCGCTGTGCTCCCATCTGATTCCGGAGGATATGTCCGCAAAGCTGTTTGAAGAATTTGAAGAAAATAAAAATTGTCCAGAACTTCTCAAACCGTGGCTTCAAAAACTGGCTGTCTCCAACTGCTCCATGCTTTTTAATATCCGGACTGCTTTCCGCCTTTTTAACCGGATTGCAATGTGCCCTGCCCTGCAAAATAATAACGACAATGAATCTTATCTGTATGGTTTTGAGCAGATGGCTTCTGAATATCTGCATTTTTCCGATCTGCTGAATAAGCTGAGCGCTTCAATCCATACCCAGGTGCCTCCGGAAACCGGATCCTTCGGCTCCGGCAGCTTTTTCGCTATTTTAACCTACTTAAATACACATTATTCAGAGGATATTTCCCTGAAAAAAATTTCAGAAGAATTTCACCTGAATTCATCCTATGTCAGCCAGCTGATCAAAAGTGAAACAGGCCTTACCTACACGCAGTATGTGACTGAACTGCGCATCGGCAAGGCCCGTGAACTATTAAAAACAACCGATATGTCCCTTTCGGAAATCAGCGAAGCCGTCGGATTTAACGACTATTTCTATTTTATTAAAAAATTCAAAAAAGAAACCGGCGTTACTCCCGGCAAATACGCCGATAGCTGAACTATCTTCGACACTCCTCTGATGCATCTTTTTTATCGAACGATCACCGAGTCCGCCATCAGAAAAACGCCAGACATCCCATGATAGCATGCCCATTCCGGCTGGACTTCCCTGTTCTTTGCACGGACTCTGATATAGCGGACCTTTTGTCCGACCGGGAGTACGATGTCCATCCTTTCTATCTCATGTCTTCCCGGACGGTCCGGGATTTCTTTTTCCGAAATCGCAGAAAGCGCCTCCTTCGACTCCCCGCCCCAAATCTGCACCCTTTCCGGATAAATGATACCGGAACGATGGTGGCTTAAAAAGCCGACCCTTACCGTATCTATATGGCGGCTTTCCGGCAGTGTCACGATAAAATCAATATCCTCCAGCGTTCCAAGCCATCTGCCGTCCTGATAGTCAAGAGACCCTCTTTTTCCGTCCAGCAAATCCCTTATCCCATCCCGGTTAAATACCCTTCTCGGGTCAAACGCCGTATCGCTTTCAATATTCTCCGGCAAAATACCGAAAAAAAACCTGCACTCCGCCGTTTCGCTCTCTGAAAATCCTTCCCTGAAAGCCTTTGCACGGATCACGGTGTCCTCAGTCACCATGAACGGATTTTCATAGAGGAGGCTGCCGCAGTCCGGTTCGCTGCCGTCCAGCGTATAAAATACCTTGCCTTCCGCCTCAATGCTGCATACCGCAGTCTGCCCGACAGCCATCACTCTGTCGCCCCCGGGGAATTTCGGTTTTGCTGCCGGATAGCTTCTCTTTTTTTCGGAACCTTTCCGAAGATATGCCGGAATATAGGAATCTGTTTCATCCGGATGCTTCAAATACTCCTCCGTAAAACAGCAATCCCCTGTTTCCTCCCCTCCCTGGACCAGCCTCAGAACAATCCTGTTCTGCTGCGGGAAGATACAGAGCCTTCCCTCCGGATCTGTACCGACCTCTCCGCATTCTGCAATAAGACGGTATTCAAAACCCTCGTGCTCTAATATCAGAACTCTGCCCTCATGACGCTTTAATACCGGCAGTTCGGTAAATCGAAACGCTGCCGGACCGGTCAGAAACATCCTCTCTTCTTCAAATACGATTTTCTGCGTACCTTCCCGGGTCTCCCATATCACCTCGGAAGAAACCGCTTCTCCTCCCGTCTCCGGTTCCATACTCCGCATCAGGACAGGATCTCCGGTCAACGATTCAAAATTCTTTCCTATCAGCTCGACTTTTGGACGATGTCCCTGTTTTTTCCAGGAATGGGCATCCATCAGCGGAAGCGCATCAAAAACGCTTCCTTTTTGCGTAAGCGGCTTTTCCAGATATCTGGAAGGGTATCGCTGGTCATAGACAAACCAGTCCCTGATGAACAGCTTTCCCTCCTGCCAGAGAAGCCCTGCCCGATAATAACGGGAGCAATACCAGAATGCCTGACAGCCGGAAGCTTCCCTCCAGTCGCGGGATGCCTGAAAGGTTGCCGGAGGAGTCACTGCATATTTTTTACGAAACCATTCCGCGGTCTCCCCCATCGTTTCTATTCTTACCCTGCCGGAAGCTGCCAGCTGCTTCAGCCTGCGGAGCTGTAACTCAAAACCCGGCTCGATATTTTCCCACAGAAAATTATTTTCCTGCCCTACCTGGGCATAGCTCATCCCAAGCGTATCTTCCTGCGTCAGACAGTCGAACATCCATGAAACCCATTCCACATCGCGCCCCGAAACACAGCTCGGTTCCAGAGAATAAACTCCCGCAATCCCGTTCTGAAATCCCTCTTCAAAATTATAAATAGGATCCGGTCCAAGCAGTCTGAAAACAGGCATGTCCAGCTGATATTCCTTCGACTGGGCAGGAATCATTTCATTTTTTCTGCTGGGATAATAAGCACCGTTGACATATCCGCCCCACAATGTAAAACCGTCCGTTCCAATCTGGTCCCGACAGAGTGCGCCGCCTGCCACACCATATTTTTCCCTCGCATAAGCAAAGGTTTCAATATCTATCACCCAGGAGCCCAGCGTCTTTGGATAATAACCGAAAATCTCCTTAAAATCCGCCATATAAGCATCCAGAAGGCGTTTCCTCTCCGGTACGGTATAGCCGAGACAGTAGGCTGTTCCAACACGGTCATCGTACTCTTCTCCTCGCTGTCCGCAAAAATCAACCCCTGCCCGCCGGCAAAGCTCCCCCGTTATTTCCCACCATGCTCCGATCTCATCTCCTTCATCGGCATATTCCTTCAGCAGCTCCTGATAAGCCGGTTCTATCAGTGCATCATGCTTGAGGGCATAGGTAGAGGGCAGTCCCAGCTGCTTTAAAAGCAATATCTGGTTTTTGACCGTATTAAAATCATCCTCCATAAAACGCCCCGGCTCCTCGTGCGCCCGCCGGATAAAATTGTAGATGTTGACGACTGTTGTTTTTCCCATTTTTTCTTTCCTTTCAGCAGGAACGCCTTTTCCAGATCATCCTCTGTATACGGAAACATTCCGGTTTCCAGCAAAACAGCGGCTTTAAAAACTGTACCAACGGCTTCCATGACAGCAGCGTTACCAGTAAAATACTGAATATCACGGCCATCGTTCCATCATGCTCTATTCTTTTAAATAATTTTATCTTGTTCAGATATTTAATAACGAATCCATGCAGAAGATAGACCGTCATCGTATTCGCTCCGATATAGGACAGATATGGAAGCCTTTTCCCCGGCGTGACAAGCAGAAAAAAAGCCATCCATGCGAGCGCTCCCATCATTCCGAACACCCGGAACTGCCATGTATAATCGCCTTTCTCATAAGAAACAGATCCGTACAGCCATGCGAAACGGATATCATTCACATTCTGATAAAGTATCCAGATAAAACACGCGAGAAACATACAGATCAGCGCTGTCAAAATCCCCCTCGCAAGCCCTCTCTCCCAGGCAGTCCTTTTTCTGATGATTTCCGGAATTCCCCGCGCGCACAGCGTCTCCTTCATCTGTCTGTAATATACGCCCATGAGAAAATACGGGAAAAATTCCACCACCCGTGAAAAAGATAAATAATAGCCCGTCTTTGTATCAAAGCCAATCAGGACACCCGCCGCCATCGCTCCTGCGAGCATAATCGCCTTCTTTTTAAAGGATGCCCCCTCTCCCTGCACGAGCGGCAGTACCAGATTCCAGATGATGATCGCCAGCAGATACCATAATATCCAGTAAGGCGTTGTATACTGCATATCCGTATCCTTTTCCAGAACCCTGTTCGCAAAGATCAGATACAGCGTTTGAAATACCAGATACGGATATATCATGTGGTTGCGGATGCGCGCCGGATCATACCGGGCAAAAATGCCTGTCACAAATGCAAACAGCGGCATGTGAAACGAATATATTACCAGATACAACAGCCTGTCCGCCGGATCATTCCCCATATAGAGCTCCAGCATATGTCCGAAAACGACTGAAAATATCAGTATACACTTGATGTTATCCATCCGGTAATTGCGTCCGCCTGCCGCCGGTTTTACTGTCAAACTGCTTTCCATAGATGTCTGCCTCATAATCCTACCGTTCATAATATGGATTTTAATATATGCTATTTTCCGTGATTTGTCCAGAAGAATATCCTTAAGATATTTGGTACCGCTCTTGTACACAGAGGCGCAAATATGATAATATAAAAAAACAATCGGTTTTACAGGGAGGAATCATGGCAAACACAGAAAAAGTGCGATTAAATAAATATCTCGCCCAGGCGGGCTTATGCTCCCGCCGGGAGGCAGACGAACTCATCCTTTCCGGTAAGGTCACAGTCAACGGCAAGCCTGCAGACCCCGGAATGAAAGTCAACGACATGGACAAGATAACAGTAAACGGCAAACCCGTCGGCCGCCGGGAAAAACACGTTGTATTGGCTTACTACAAGCCGGTCGGAGTGACCTGTACGGAAAAGGACCGTCATGCTGAAATTACCATCCGGGACGCAGTGGATTATCCGGTGCGCGTCACCTACGCGGGCCGACTGGATAAGGATTCCGAAGGTCTTCTGCTTTTGACAAACGACGGCGACCTGATAAACGGTCTCATGCGCGCGGCAAATTTCCACGAAAAAGAATATATCGTGCGGGTCAACAAGCCGATGAGCCGGGATTTTATGAAAAAGATGTCGGACGGCATGCTCTTAAAGGACCTGAATGAAAGGACGCGCCCCTGCTTTGTCAAAGAGGAAGGCAGATTCGTTTTCCGCATCATCCTGACGCAGGGCCTAAACCGTCAGATACGCCGCATGTGCAAGCAGCTCGGCTACGGCGTGGTGAGCATCAAACGTATCCGCATAGCGAACGTCCTGCTCGGGAAAATGAATCCCGGCGATATCCGCGCGGTGACCGGAGCAGAATTAAAAGAGCTGTATGCCGAAGTTGAAAAAAGCGCAAAACGGCCGAATCAGAATATAAAAAGGAATTCAGGGAAATGAATGACATCGACAGAATGAAACAACTTATCGTCCGGTTGAACGAAGCGGCAAAAGCATATTATGCCGAAGACCGGGAAATCATGAGCAATCTGGAATACGACCGGCTCTATGACGAGCTTGCTTCTCTGGAAGAAAAGACAGGTCTTATCCTGGCGCAGAGCCCGACCCAGTCCGTCGGATATGAAGCCGTAGACGAACTTCCGAAAGAGAGGCACGAAAGCCCGATGCTCTCCCTCGGCAAAACAAAAAGCCGCGAGGAACTGGCAGACTGGTTAAACGGGCAAAAAGGCCTCTTATCCTGGAAGCTGGACGGGCTGACTATCGTCCTGACATACCGGGATGGAAAGCTGTTCAAGGCAGTCACACGCGGGAACGGCGAGGTAGGCGAAGTCATCACGCCAAACGCCCGGACCTTTGTAAACCTCCCTCTTCAAATCCCCTTTCAGGGTGAGCTCATCCTGCGCGGCGAAGCAGTTATCTCATATGAAGATTTTGAACATATCAATGCAAAGATAGAAGACGTAGACGCCCGCTATAAAAATCCGCGCAACCTCTGCTCCGGCTCGGTCCGCCAGCTAAACAGCCATATCACGGCGCAGCGCAGCGTCCGTTTTTTTGCGTTCGCCCTCGTAAAAGCGGATGGCGCAGACTTTGAAAATTCCCGGGAAAAGCAGTTTGAATTTTTAAAGCAGCAGGGCTTTGAGGTCGTGGATTACCGCCCTGTAACCGCCGAAACGATGCATGAGGCTGTAGAATGGTTCGAGCAAAAGATTGCAGACTATCCCATTCCCTCAGACGGGCTGGTGCTTTTGCTGGATGATATCGCATACGGTGATGCCCTCGGCAGGACAGCAAAATTCCCGCGCAACGCCATCGCCTTTAAATGGGCGGATGAAACCGCCCAGACGACCCTCCGTGAAATAGAATGGAGCGCCAGCCGGACGGGGCTTATCAATCCGGTAGCCATCTTCGACCCGGTAGAACTGGAAGGCACAACGGTCAGCCGCGCCAGCGTCCACAATATCAGCATCGTAAAAGAACTCCAGCTTGGCATCGGCGATACGATAACCGTTTATAAAGCGAATATGATCATCCCTCAGATAGCAGAAAATCTGACAAAGAGCGGCAGCCTGGAAATCCCCAGCGAATGCCCTATCTGCCACGGCAAAACAGAGATACGCCGGGAAAACGATACGGAAACTCTCATCTGCCCCAATCCCGACTGCGATGCCAAAAAGCTCAAATCCTTCACGCTGTTCGTCAGCCGTGATGCCATGAATATCGACGGGCTCTCAGAAGCCACACTGGAAAAATTTCTTGCAAAGGGCTTCCTTCACACCTATGCAGACCTGTTCCGTCTGGACCGTTATAAAGAACAGATAACGCAGATGGACGGCTTCGGAGAAAAATCCTTCTCCAACCTCACCGAAAGTATTGAAAATGCACGGCACACAACTCTCGCACGCCTCATTTACAGTCTTGGCATCCCTAATATCGGAATCGCTAATGCGAAAATGATATGCAGAGAATACAAAAACGATCTGGAACGTCTTCTCAACGCTCCTGCCGAAGAGCTGGCTGATATCGACGGCGTGGGCCCCGTCATTGCGGGCACGTTCGCCGCATTTTTTGCGGAAGAAAAAAACAGAAAAGCCCTGGAAGCCCTCCTTTCCGAAGTGACGCTGGAACAGGAAACCTTTTCAGACGCTCCACTCTCCCTTTCCGGGAAATCCTTCGTTGTCACAGGAAGCCTGAATCATTTTGAAAACAGAAATGCGCTGAAAGAAAAGATTGAAGCGCTGGGCGGAAAAGTGACCGGAAGCGTCACAGGCAAAACAGTCTGTCTCATAAACAACGACAGCACCTCCGACTCTTCTAAAAACAAAAAAGCGCGCGAGCTTGGCGTGAGCGTCCTGACCGAAGAGGAATTTATCGAACAATATCTGAAAGAACAGTAACATTTGGGTCAAAGGAGAAATGAAACATGCCTATTAAAGTTCAGAGCGATCTTCCCGCAAGGGAAATCCTCGACCAGGAAAATATATTTGTAATGGATGAATACCGGGCGCTGCATCAGAATATCCGTCCGCTCCAGATATGTATTTTAAATCTGATGCCCATAAAACAGGACACCGAGCTGCACCTTCTGCGCTCTCTGTCCAATACCCCGCTTCAGGTGGATGTGACCTTTATGAAGATGAACAGCCATCTGTCGCTAAACACCTCGGCTACCCATCTGAATAAATTTTATCATACGTTCGATGAACTCCGGGAGAACAAATACGACGGTCTCATCATCACCGGCGCCCCTGTCGAACAGATTCCCTTTGAAGAGGTAGATTACTGGGACGAGCTATGCGAGATTATGGACTGGTCAAAGACCCATGTGCATTCCACATTCCATATCTGCTGGGGCGCTCAGGCAGGGCTGTATCATCATTTCGGTTTAAATAAGATACTGCTGCCCGAGAAGCTTTTTGGCGTCTTCTCTCATCAGGTCTTAAACCGGAAAGAACCGCTGGTACGCGGTTTTGACGATATTTTTTATATCCCGCACAGCCGCCACACGGAAACGCCTGCCCATCTCATCCACAGCTGCGACAGGCTGACCGTAATGGCAGAATCCGACCGGGCGGGCGTCCTTTTATGTATGACAGAGGACGGACGGCAGATTTTTGTAATGGGACATCCCGAATATGATCGTTATACCCTGCATAACGAATATATGCGTGATCGCGAAAAAGGGCTGGATATCGCCGTTCCGGAAAACTATTATCCCGGCGACGACCCGTCGCAGCGTCCTCTTTTATCCTGGAGGGCGCACTGCAACGGACTTTACACAAACTGGCTTGACTACTATGTATACCAGACAACGCCCTTTGATATCCGGGAAATCTGAATCTTTAAAAAAGTGTGCGTATAAAAAGACCGCCGGACAGGATATCACATCCCCGTCCGGCGGCTTTTACATCCGCTCATACGCATTTTTACATATCAGCCAAGTTCTTCCAGATCTTTCAGCATCTGTCCTGCATTTTCTTCCGGCTTCACCTTCGCATGAACCTTTACTATCCTGCCTTCCTCATCTATCAGATAAGAGGAACGTATCACGCCCATCACCTGCTTGCCGTACATGTTTTTCTTTACCCAGACGTCATACTTCTGCAGAACTTCCTTCTCAGGATCTGCCAGCAAAATGAACGGCAGTTCAAACTTATCCGCAAACTTGCGGTGCGCTGCGCTCGTATCCTTGCTGACGCCAATTACCGTCACTCCCTTTTCCACAAAGGCGGGATAATTCTCCGCATAAGCGCACGCCTGCTTATTGCATCCTGCCGTATTGTCCTTGCTGTAAAAATACAGCACGACCTTTCTGCCCCGAAAATCGGACAGGCTCACTTCCTTACCGTCCTGATCCTGTAAGGTAAAATCAGGAGCCATCGTACCTGCTTCCAGCATATCAGTTCCTCCCTTCTGTCTTTCTGATAAAAACGCTCTTTTTACTCTCTCTCCACAATGGCTGCACAGCCCATACCGCCGCCTACACACAATGTCGCAAGTCCCTTTTTCGCATCACGCTTTTCCATCTCGTGAAGCAGGGTTACAAGAATACGACAGCCGGACGCTCCTACCGGATGTCCGAGCGCTATTGCGCCGCCATTTACATTCAGGATGTCATTATTAAATCCAAGGTCATGGGCAACCGCAACAGACTGTGCGGCAAATGCCTCATTTGCCTCTATCAGATCAAAATCACCAATCTGATAACCGGTTTTTTCCATTACCTTACGGGTGGCAGCCACCGGACCGATTCCCATGATGCGGGGTTCCACACCGGCAAGCTCGCCGCCGATCCATGTCGCCATCGGCTTTACGCCCAGCTCTTTCGCTTTTTCCTCGCTCATCACAATCAGCGCTGCCGCCGCATCATTGATGCCCGATGCATTTCCCGCAGTCACCAGACCGCCCTCCTTGAATGCCGGACGCAGCTTGCTGATGCTTTCAGCCGTCACACCGGCTCTCGGTCCTTCGTCCGTGTCAAATACAACAGTCTGTTTCTTCTGCTTTACTTCCATCGGAACGATTTCATCCTTGAATTTTCCTTCTGCTATTGCCTTTTCAGCCTTCTGCTGACTCCATGCCGCAAACTCGTCCAGCTGTTCTCTGGTAAGTCCCCAATCCTCCGCGATATTCTCTGCGGTAATTCCCATATGATAACCGCCGAAAGCATCTGTCAAAGCATCACGGATCAGTGCATCGTCCATCTTTGCAGCGCCCATCCGGTAACCGAAACGGGCATCATACAGAAGGTACGGAGCCATGCTCATATTCTCCATGCCGCCCGCCACGATGATATCCGCATCTCCGGATGCGATCAGCTTCGCAGCCAGATTCACACAGTGCATACCGGAACCGCAAAGCACGTTTATCGTCGTTGCCGGAACCTCTACCGGGATTCCCGCATTTACCGCCGCCTGACGGGCAGGATTCTGTCCCAGCCCTGCCTGTATCACGCAGCCCATATATACCTCGTCCACCTGCTCCGGTCTGATTCCCGTACGGCGCAAAGCTTCCTTGATAACCACTGTTCCCAAATCGGGAGCAGGCGTCTTGGAAAGCGTACCGCCCATCGTACCGATCGCTGTTCTGCAGGCTCCTGCCAAAACTACTTTTCTTGCCATTGTTCAATCCTCCATCTTCTTTGTATGCGGAAAATTGCTTTTTTCCCACGCTCTCTGACGTGAGAAGCTCATTTCTGACTGTTATATCATACTGCCTTTCAGAAAAATTTTCAAGGGAAACACTGCTTCTATCCCATTACTGTCAACACTCGGGGCTTTTCAGTCAGCGCAAAAAAACCAGCTCGTTTTCTCCTGACAATTCCGGCACATAGCGGTATTCCAGCCGGTCAAAGGCTTTGACGTCCTCCAGCCCTTCCGCCTGTGTTTCCGCCAGAAAACGCACCATTTCCCCGCGCGCCATCTTCGCCATCGTCCCCTTCTGTACAACCCTACCGTCACTATATTCCCCAAACACGCACGTTGCAAAACGGACTTCTTTTCTCAGGTACGCTTCGATACATTTGCTGTACTCTTTGGAAGCAAGGTTTAGAATAAGCGGCTCCTTCATTTCTCCCAAAAGAAGCTCTTCCAGGAGGGCGCCGCCCCAAAACTCATATAAATCCTTATAGCCCTCCGGCGCGCCTTTTGCCTGCATCTCCAGCCGGTAAGGCGTCACTCCGTCCAGCGGCTTTAAAATCCCGTAAAAACCCGATAATATCCGCAGATGCTCCTGTACATAATCCCACTGCTGCCGAGCAAATACCCGAGGCGCCATATATTGATACTGAATTCCCTCATAAGAAAGCAGCGCCGGCGTCGCTCCCTTTTCCGGCTCCATGCTTCGTATCCGCTCCTGATTAAGCCGCGCCAGCTTCTCATTACACCCCCACAGCTTTTGAAGCTCTGCATCCGAAAGCCCCCTCAGCCATGCGAGTATCCGCTTTGTCTGCTCCAGAAAAACGGGCTTGGCTGTTGCCGCCATCGTATCCGTATCCGCCGTCATCTTTTTTGCAGGAGAAATGATGATCCTCATTTCGTACTCAGCCTCCCGATATTCTTTATCAGTACGGAAATCGTACCATCCTGATTCGTGATAAACTCTACCTTATTCGGATCTTTATATTCTTCCATCGGAATCGTTATCTCTATCCCGGTATCCGTTGTAAGATGCTGCTTCTGGAATTTTTTAACCGTCGCCTCGCTCTTTGGCTCTACGACTTCCTTTGCCATATTGTATTTTTCCAGCTTTTCTTCCAAATCCGCCTGCATCTGAGGACTGTCCCTAAATACCTTCTGCTTGACCTCTTCTACTGCAAGACTGCCCTTTTCCTCCAGCTCATCATAAATTGCCTGCTTTATCTCCAGCTTACGCTGCGTGTCGTCGTCGCCGTAATATTTTTTGTTGACCTGCTCTACCGCACGGGTCACGATATCCAGCTTTGTCTTCTGGGACATGGGCGCATGACATTCAAGAAACAATTCCGAAAAATAGTTTTTCTTTTCTCCATTTATTTCAAACTTCTTTTCCGTCAGAATGATATCCCCGTTGGAAAGATTGACCAAAAAGGCTTCTGCCAGCTTCTGTCCCTGAGACGGCAAGATCGCTTTTTGCAAAATAATATCGTTCAGATTGCCGCCTTCCTCCGTCGGCTTCGTGGAATGCGTATAAGAGGTCTTATAATTCAGTTTTAAAAATCCAAAATAATCTGTCCCCTCACAGCCAAATACGACCACTGCTGCATCCGCTGCCGGGATGTCGATATTCGCATTCATGATACCGTAAAGTTTTGTGCAGAGGGTTTTGCTCGTCTCTATAAAATTATCCGCATTACAGCCCTTTAAAAGCTCCATGACCTCGGAGCCTTCTGAGAACCGGCAGCGTTTTATATCGTCGCTCTCCGTAAATTTCTCAATGTGCGCCTTTAGGAAATCGCATAGATTGGAACCCATATCGATGAGGCAGTCTGAAAGCACCGGCATCCCGACCGCAGAATCCAGAATATGAACGATTCCCATTTTCATGATGATATCGTCTCTTACCATAAAATCCGTCTACTCCTGTAACCGTATCGTTTATCTTGATCTTACTCCTTTTGCAATGGCAGGCCCTGCAAACGAAGCCGCAATGATCTTTGCCGCATCACCGGGCAGATAGGGAATCACTCCTGTCGCCAGACCTCCTGCAAAATCAAGCTTTAACTGCAGACACAGCCATACCGTTCCGAACAGATAACATACAAGCGTTCCCAGCGCCATCGCTGCGATCTGCTTTGTCCTGCTCTTTCCCGCCTTCTCAAACAGAATTCCTGTCAGCGGTATCATGAACAGAAAGCCGACCAGATAACCGCCTGTCGGACCCGCCAGCTTTGCCGCTCCCCCCGCAAAACCCGAAAATACCGGAAGCCCCACAAAACCGAGAAGAAGATAAATGATATAACTTAAAAATGCATCCCTTGTTCCCAGTACATAAATCGCCACATACAAAATGAACGTTGTCAAAGAAATCGGAACAGGGCTGACCGGTATCGGTATGGCAAAAGGCGCTGCGATGCATGTGGCCGCCGTCATCACCCCTATTAAAGCCATCCTCTTTGTACTTACCGCCTGCTTCTCTGCTTTTGTTTTCATATGGATACCCCCTTAAAATATATGCTTTATTAGATTACCCTTTCTGATACCAAATGTCAATCGCAACAGCCCTGTCTCCGGCATCCAATCCTTGTGTATTTTTCTGGTGTGGGGTATACTATATCCCGTAACCGAAAAGTATCTTTGCAAAATGGAGGTTTTTATGAGTCAGGCACTCGAACGATTTCAGGAATATCAAAACCGCATCAGCCAATACGACCATGCGGTCGCCCTGCTTTACTGGGATATGCAGACCGGCGCCCCCAAGGCCGGCACAGAAAGCAAATTAAACGACATCGGCTTTTTCTCCACGGAAAGCTTCCGCCTTTCCACTGCGGATGAATACGGCGTCCTTTTAAAAAAGCTTGCCGCCCCTTCGGAATATGAACAGCTCTCTGACGCGATGAAGGTTACCGTCACCCGCTATCTTCGCGATTACGAACGATTCAAACGCATCCCTGAAAGCTTTTATACCGAGTTTGTTACTGTAAAGGCACGCGCCGGCAGAGCATGGGAGGAGGCAAAATCCGCCTCTGATTTTTCTATTTTTGCGCCCCATCTGGATAAGGTCATCCACATGACAAAGCAGTTTGTCCATTATATGGAACCCGGGCAGGAGCCTTATGAATTTCTTCTGGATCAATATGAAGAAGGAATGGACTCTTCTACCATCGACCGCATTTTCTCTGAATTAAAAAACGGGCTGCTCCCCCTTCTTGAAAAAATAAACAGCGCTCCCAGACCTGATTTATCCGCGCTGGAAGGACATTTTGACATCGACTCCCAGAAAAAAGTTCAGGAAATGCTTTTAAAATACATTGGCTTTTCCTTTGAATGCGGTGCATGTGCAGAAAGCATGCATCCTTTCACAACGACACTCTGCCCCGGGGACGTGCGCGTGACCAATCATTATCATGAGGACAACCCGATATCTTCGATGTTTTCCGCCATCCATGAAGGCGGACACGCCATTTTTGAACAAAACCTTGCCCCCGCAATCCAGAACACCGCGGCTGCCCAGATAAATCTCATGGGACTGCACGAAAGCCAGTCACGTTTCTACGAAAATATCCTTGGCCGGAATATCCATTTCTGGACTCCTATCTATCATAAGCTCGGAGAACTCCTGCCGCAGTTTCAGCATATCCCGCTGGAAACCTTTATGCGTGCAGTCAACGACGTGCATCCCAGCATGATACGCACTGAGGCCGACGAAGTCACCTACTGCCTGCATATCATTTTACGCTACGAGATTGAAAAAGCCATCTTCCGGGACAATGTGCCCACAGAAGAACTCCCCGCCCTCTGGAATGCGAAAATGCAGGAGCTTTTAGGTATTACCCCTGCTGACGATGCAGAAGGTATCTTACAGGATATGCACTGGTCCGACGGCTCCTTTGGCTATTTCCCGTCCTATCTGCTCGGATCTGTTTATGACGGTATGCTGCTTGATGCGCTGCGACGCGACCTGGGAGACCCCGACCTGCTTCTGGAGGAAGGAAAAATCCTCGATATCACCAAATGGCTGAATGAAAATATCCATCAGTTTGGCAGCCTCTACACCTCCAAGGAAGTTTTGGAACGGGTATGCGGCACAGAACTGTCCGCGAAGCCTCTGCTGGATTATTTCAACGAAAAATATTCCCGGCTCTACGGTATTCAGCCGCCCACCCTCTAAAATAATCAAAGGCAGACGGATCAGTCAGCGGCAGGCGTCCAAATCGCCCAGCCGTTGAAAGTCCCGTCTGCCTTTTATCATAAAATACAGCCGGAAGCCAGCTTATTCCTGTGCCAGACTCAAGGAGATGCTGATTCCTCCTTCCGACTCATAAAGAGAGATTCCAATACCTTCCCAGTTCCACTCCAGCGTTTTGCCGAAATCGGCATCGTCTTCCTCCAGCGTTTCCTTCGGCTTATTCCCTGTCACTGCTTCAATTCTCTCCCGCACCTCATCTGCATCTGCATCCTGCGGTTCTGCCAGAGCCAGCCATACCGTCCCGGCATCGTCATAACTCGTATGGACGCTGCAGCTTTTTCCGAAAAACTCTGTTTCATAATCCCTTCCGACCAAAAGCTCCCCGTCCTCTGTCCGGTTTTCCGTTCCGCCGCCTAAAAGTCCAGCCGCCTCTTCATCCGTCTTTCCGAGCAGTCCCGCCAGTTCCAAAAGCTGCTTGCTGTCCGAAGCGACTCTGTCGGAAAGCATTTCCTGCGTTTTCTCCTGCTTTCCCTTTACGCTGATGACCGCGTCATATGCCTCGCCCTGCTGTATGCTGCCGCAAAGAATGACATTTTCATACACTTAAAATGACACTTCTTTTTTTACGTCAAAAAATCTTTAATTTTGTTAATTTTCTCATCCATTTTTTTCTCAACAAACACTATTTTAAAATATGTTAAAGAAAAACCTACAGCTTCATCAAAAAAGAGACCGGTGCGCCTTAAAACGCCCGGTCTCTTTTTTACTCCAGTATTTGTACTTTGTGCACCACGCCGCAAACTCCCAGAGGCGCAAGTTGCTGCTGAATAGCCTCTGCCTGATCGCGCGTCCAGACATCCGCCACCGATACTGTATAGATTACTCCAGACTCCGCCACAGGCTGTGTCCACGCTGCCGGATCCTCATAGCTAATGTTTAGATCAACATCGCCTTTGATGCCTGCAATCTCGCCGCAGCTCGTATACTGCCATACCGTAAGCCATCGATCAACCGATGGCTTATAGCTCTGATTCGGCGCATCTGCAAACTGCATGGTGTGGTATCCTTTATAGTATCTCGCCACCCACAGCCGCGCCCCAGCAAAAGCATCAAAATCAAACCAGTGCTCCTTATACACATACAGCCCGACGTACAGCCCAAATCTGTACCCTGCTGCCGTGATAACCTCCTGCGCCGCACGGATACACTCCGTCAGCTTTGTAACGCCCAGCGGCTGCAGCGCGCCTCTGTCCTCCACGTCCCACCAGACCATCGTTCCTATCAGACCATGGGACTGCAACAGCGCAACCACCTGCTGTGCTTCCTGCCGCGCTGCCTCCAGCGTGGTTGCGTAAGTGTATTTGTAGACCGACATCGGAATGCTATGCTTCCGACATCCCTCCAGATTGGCTACAAATTGATAGTCTGTCTTGCCCGATCGGCGCACACTACGCAAAACTGCAAAATCTACGTTCTTGGGAATCTGCGCCCAATTGATCACTCCCTGGTTATCCGATACATCAATGCCTTTCCACATAATCATTACCTCACCACAAAATTCTCCCATTTTTTTTAAGCGTCCACATAGGTTTCCTGCTTGTCACCGTTATGCGTGATTTCGTAGTACATACCATCAGAAACGTTTGTGCTCAGCAGCGCCTTGTGATTCTGAAGCGCCTTGCAGTACCAAACCACATATACATCATCCTGTGCAATCTGCTTCTGGTCGGTTTTGTCCACGTGACTGTTAAAATAGTCCACGACAATCTGCTTGCATTTCTCCAAAAACTCTTTACTTCCCATACTTTCAATCCTCCACATCATGCAAACATCCAATCTTCCGCCAGCATATCAGCCTGTGACGCAAGCCATCCCATCTGAACACCAGATGTCCCAATAAATGCAACAGCCATATTCCCAATAGCTTCATGCTCGCAGTTGACGATAGTTCCGTCCGCTGCCGTAAAGCTGATGTTCTTTGCGAGTGCAATGCACTGATTTTTCCCGTTCCAGCCTGCTCTCTTAACTTTTATTCCACGTTTCATATACTTGATTGCAGTGCCAAAATCAAACATAGCCTCCCCGCCAAGAACAGGCGTTTTCCACTTTTCCGCAACCTCCCACTCATCAGAAAGAATATTTTCAATGGTATACTCTACCCTCTGAGTTTCCCTAATATCGAGTACATCCTTCCCAGTATCAGAGTCAATCTCTCTGCACTTCATCATGATTGTTTTCTTTTCTTCATCCCAATACCAATATCCGCCCCATGACGGAAGTTTTACAGGGATTCCTGCTTTCATAGTCTTAAATGCGTCTGAAAATTGCATATTCTACCTCTTTCTTTTTAATAGGGCGACCGAAGCCGCCCCAGAATCACGCTTAACCCTGCGCGGGAGATAACCGGATCACCTTATCCTTCCTGTTCTGCCTTGTCTGCTTCAATAGCCGCCGCATCTGTCAAACCCTCGCCGATAACATAGCCGATAACCGTAGCACCAGCCATAATCAGAGCAGATATCTGTGCGGCTTCATTTTCTGTTCCGCCACACGCAACAATCATTAAAGTCACAAATGATGCTACACTTAACCAAAGTTTTCTACTGGTTAATTTTCTCATCCAATCAATTTTTTTCATAATTCTCTATATTCTCCTTTGTTTCTATATTAAGTAGGGATTTAAAGTTTCCAGATGGTGTCGGATTTTATCCAGATGTTAAAAATGGTATTCGGGGTTATAACACTGATCCAAAACGAGGTGCTGATACATTTAACCCTTTTCATAAAGAACTGACAATGCAATTTTCCATTACCCCCAAAATAAATTATTGGGCTACAGGGAATCATGCATTTATCAACCCTGGATATAATCGCCTGAAAATAAATTTGTGTGATGCAAATTATTGGTATTGCTACGATATCCCAGATTTAAGAACTGATAATTGGCAGAACCTTCCTAATGGAACGCAAATTGGAAACCGTAATGATTCTGTATTTGACATTACCAATGTTAAGTATGTATGTTTGCATGTTGACAAATCTGAAAATAATAACAATGGATATGGAACATGCAATTATACACTATTTAATGAGTGAAGTGATTAAATATAATAAATCACCATAGATCCAGAGTGTTCTTCAGTTCCTCCGTTGGCGCTACCAGTAACTGATAAGGTAAATGTATTGCTTAATCCAGTCATAGTAGTATTATATTTGCTCGAATCTTTGCCGTATGACACATGATTACCGCTAGATGAAGGACTACCGCTTGCACTTACGGATAAATATTCTATGCTATTAGCCATCACTTTTGCAGTAGCGTAACCAGCACCTTTTCCGTTTTGATAACCCCAAAACTGTCCGCCAGCATGTACCGTTACTTGGATTACAATACCATTAACATTGCCATTTGACTTTTGTGTTTTTATTGTACTTGAATCTCGAATTGCTGATAAGGTATTGGTATTTGATATTAATAAGGATATAAGTGAATTATTAGCTTTTATACCACTTACAAAATATGCATTCGCTACCAATATCTTAACCAGATTGGCATTGTTAAGATATTGGGAAAGTAACGCTGTGTTACTTAATAAATAGTTGATTGCCGCTGTAGAACTAACAACCAGAGTGAAAGCTTCAGTATCTGCTAAAAAATCAGCATGCGAATCATAGATGATAGGATCAACTCCCCCATATATAGCGAACATTTCCCAGTCTCTTCTTCTAAAAGGGAACCATGTATCAGCACCTCGTTTTCTCCAGTACAATATATCATTTTCGATTTTAAATGTGGCACCACCTAAATCCCTACTTAATACTCTGGCCTGCTCCATGCTACCGTTGCACCAGTGCAACTTACCCCTACAACCTCTCTTAGACCGTCTTGCGGCGGTCTAAAAAAATCCCATATAATACACTCAAATCATGCCGCCATAAAGCGCCGATGTGATGCCCTTACCTGCTCTTTTGTGACTGTACAATAGATTCGCGTCGTCTCAATCTTAACGTGACCAAGCAACTCCTGCACCTGCTCAATCGGCATACCCATTCGGAGCAAATCCGTGGCCGATGTCCGCCGAAACCTGTGCGGATGTACTTTACTTACCCCCGCCGCACTCCCGATCTTTTTTAGGATATTTCTAACCCCAGATTTTGTCAGGCGTTCGTGCGGTGCGCGCGTCCCTACAAACAAGGCCTCATTGTCATCTGTCCTGCTTTCCAGATACTGCTTCAAGTGCAAATGTGCCCGAGCGTTAAGATACACCTCCCGCTCTTTATTGCCTTTCCCCAATACCATGACGTCATCAGACTCCCAGCAAATATCGTCCCGATTCAGCCGACACAATTCTGACACCCTGACCGCGCTGGAATATAAAAATTCGACGATTGCCAGATCACGCTCCTGCTCACAGGCGCAGCGTACCTTTTCCAGCTCCTCCGGCGATAACGGCTTTTTTACAGCCTGCTTGTACTTGATCGGCTCCAACCCGTCCACAGGGTTTCGCAAGATCACTTTTTTGCGCTGTAACCAACGGAAAAAACTGTTAAACACAAGGCGAATATTGTTCATGTACCTATTCGACACATGGCGAATGGTTCTGTACTTCTCCAAATAAGCGATCAGATCATCGTCCTCAATATCCTCCACATTCTTCCCTATATACGACAGCATACGGCTTAAATGCAGCTGATACTGCTCAATCGTCCCCTCAGATTTTCCATTCTGCCGGAACGTATCCAAAAATACCCGCAGATAATTTTGACCATTCTGATCAGCACACATCAGCCCTGTCTCTTTTTTGCTGATGTCATATCCGCATAACTGTACCCGGACAACACTTTTTAAACGGGTAAGCTGCTCCTGATCCAAAACAGGTGTCATTTCCTGCAGGATTGCTGTTACAATTTCGTCTTTCATAAACATCCACCTCCTGCCGCCATGTTACCAGACGGCAGGGGGAAGATACATTATTCAGTTGTTTTCTTTTGCAATTTCAGCCTCTACTTTTTTTCTCCAGAGACTCGGCACTTCATCAATCGTCATTCCACCGTTTTTGATTCTGTTGACATAAAATTTTACCATTATTTTTTCCTCTCTTTCTCAATGTCGAAGGCTTACGCCCTGTGCTTCTGCCATTCCGGACACAACATCACCCAAATCTTGTATAGCTCCGTCCTGAATGGACTGTCCTTCTTTTAGATGTCTGATTTCCATTCTAAGCTCGTCCTCCTGCTCCAGAACAACCGTGACAATATCCTCTTCAGGAGTTGCGCCGATTGTCTTTCTGACTTCTCTAAAGATGTCATAGCGTTCGTGTGTTGCCTGTACATGACCTTCTGCATCACACTGTTTGATTACTTCCAGATTGTTCTGCCCTGCATCTCTAAAAGATTTTTCGAGAGCTGCAATATCGCCAGCTTTAAAGCTGATTGCAAGTGTACCAGCTCCAAAACCGATACTGTCATAAGGCAGCTCCACTTTGTTTCCTAAGATGATTTTTTCTTTCATGTATTTTTCCTTTCTCCCTCATTCTGAGGGTAAAAAATTAAGACCCTTGCGGATCTTATTGACATAGTTTTTTTGCATCCCTTACTCAACTAAGTAGGGATTTGGGGCGTGTGAATGTATACGTCGGCAGCGACGGCAAGCTCCACTTTGTAAATTCTGGAGGTGCAGATTCAGTTCTCCCTTTTAACAACAAGCCAGCGTATTATACGGTAAGTACCGGGAGGGAATTGGCAGTCAGCACATATGCAGAAGAGTCCATAAAAATAACTATTCCTGACAGAGATGGTAAAACGGCGGTCGGTGGATACATCACAAATATCCGCGTATACAACTCAAACGGAGACTTACAAGAAGCTCCTATAAGATGTAATTATGCAAATAAAGTGCTTACTGTAATATCTTCTGCCGGTAAATGGAGCAGCGGATGGACAGCATACTATTTTGATGTTGTCGGCATTTATATCTGATCACTGAAATCTCAGAATCATTGATGCGTTAGTAATATGACCGGAATTATAGCTTCCTGTTACTAACTCCACAGTATCTCCCGTATTAAGTGATATGCTTCCACTTTTGCTCTTGGGACCGGATATAAATTCCATGTAATCTATTTGTTTATCATTAACCAATATTTTACTAACAGAACCGGAACCACCTGTAGGAGAATGAGTAAACACATATGTGTATGCGCCAGACCTCAATACATCAAATTTTCTTACGGATGTGCTGTTTTGTCCAATGTATTCTTTATTAAACATACACTGAAAAGAGTCCTTGGCATTCATGTGATTATGTATCATCAATACAACACCATCTGTGCTTTCTAGTGCATCACCCAATTTTTTTGTGACTGCATCAGCACCAGAGGTAGGTACATAGGTTATGTACACACCGTCCTCTCTGGCATCCATGCCTTTAATCGCGCCGCTGTCGTTGAGGGCATGCAAATCCCTACTTAGTCCATCAATCTCCAACCCGTGCGTCCTTACGATCCGCGCATCCGCCACAAACCCCTCTGCCTCTGTGGTGTCGTTGTTCGCCACCTGATAATTCGCCGCAGATCCTTCCGGAATACTAGGCTTATTGGTCAGATCCAAATAGCTCCCAGACCATGCCACCGCCTTCAGATCCGTATACCACTTTGACAGCTTGCCAAAAATAACCGGCAATTTATCCTTGGCAGCAAGGTTGCTCCGTTCCTTCTGCTCAACAAAATTCTCCGGCAGGACATTCGAGGCTTTCGCCCCGATGTCCATAACAACTTCCTCTCCTGTCAGCGTTTTGTGTTTAATCTGAGTTAAAAGTTTTTTAACCATAACGTCCTCCTTACCCAATCAGGAAGAACAGGGAATTCGGCGCTGCCTCCTGCGGATATTCTCTGCCGAATCCGATAGATGGCATATTGTCAATCGCTTCTTTCTGAGCCTTTGTCACAAACTGATGGTTGTCATCTTCTGTAATGACTGTCGCAGGGTGGTGCTCCGGATGGGTATAGTTATTTGCCCCCTCAGCTACTCCATCCAGCTTTGCTTTGTCTGAGGCGCTCATCAGGCCATTCGTATCTGTCGTGGCAGGATTGTAGGTAGTGTCCTTATCCTCTACCCACTTTGCCTGCCCGTCTGCAGACCATCCCAACACCTGCCCAGATGCTCCGCCTGCCGGGATATGCTTATTGCCGGACGTGTCAGGATGCGTATAGTTGTTTGCCCCTGCCGCAATACCATCCAGTTTTTCTTTGTCTGTCTTGCTCATGCGACCATCTAAGTCTTTTGTTGCCAGCGGGATGCTGTTGGCGGAGATCGCCACCCACTCATTTCCGGTATAGCGGTAGGTCACATCCTCATCCTTGACGTTTACTGTCCATCCATCCTCCGGGTTCGGATAAGTTTTGGCAATGTCCGCAAAGGTTTCTACCGCCTCTTTCCAGTCAAGCTTTGTTTCCAGCGCTGAAAACTTGTTGTCCACCTCATTTTTGGTGTACTTGTCTGACCAGCCCTGCTTGTCCACATCACTGACAAAACGGTGTTCTGCATCCTGCACGATCATCGTAGCTGCATGAGTCTTGGGATGGGAGTAATTATTTGCCCCTTCAGCAACACCATCCAGCTTTGCTTTGTCTGAGGCGCTCATCAGACCATTCGTATCTGTAGTGGCAGGATTGTAGGTAGTGTCCTTATCCTCTACCCACTTTGCCTGCCCGTCTGCAGACCATCCCAACACCTGCCCAGATGCTCCGCCTGCCGGGATATGCTTATTGCCCGGCGTGTCAGGATGGGTATATCCAGCTCCCTTTGACAGCTCATCCCACCCTGCTCCGTTATACACATAGGACGTCTTTGTCTCCTCAACATACACCATTAAACCGGCTGTTACAGCATTGAGCGTTACCAGCTCGTCCCTCTCTGTAATTGTCTTTACCTGACCGCGCGCATCCAGCAGGACTGCTGCCTGCAGCTTAAACCCGCTCGCTACCGTAATACCTTTTTTGTCCTGAAATCCCATGGTTAAATCCTCCTTAAAGCGTACTTAATCAATAGTTAAAGCTCATCTTAAATGCCGCTACTGTAGACGGATCGTTAATATATGCGTAATAATCAACGCCATCCACCTGCACTGTCGTCTGCACAAAAGTGCCGGTCACGTCAAAGCTGTTGGCATCCAGAATCTTCGCCAGCGCACCGTAGCTCTTAGGATAAGCGATCAGCATCCGCTGGTTGTTACAATTATAAACAAAGGATTTATTCCCTTTAGCCTGTACAACCTTAGTAGCTGCCTTGATCACACTCTCTGTCGCCGTCGCACCTGCTGCCACCGCGCCCCAGTAATACGGGGATACAAAACTAAAGGATCCTGTCTTTGCCGTTACTACCTTATTCTCATTGTCCGTTACCTTGACCGTGAGCTGCTTGGCTGCCGTCACAGTTAAGGCCTTCGTGAGCGTCACTGTATTGACGCCCGCCTTGATTCCAGAGGTGAGTGCCCCCAGGGATGTATCAGCATCAAATACCTCTATCTTTTTAATCCCTGTAGACCCCATTGTGATGTTCACATCCACCGCCGTCACAGACTGGGATGTGCCGATTTCAAAGGTACCTCCGTTCGCCGGCTTTGCGCTGGCAGATACCGTCGGCGCCACATAAGCATGGAGCATCTTGTCTAAAAGCTCCGCAGCGTTGATGCCCGATGTTGGAGGCACATATCCCTTCGGAATACCTCCCACCGCCACAGTGCTCGCCGTCTGGTTTTTATAAACAACCTCATCTTTGTTTGCCTTATTTCCCACTGCCGCCTGCAAGGCATCTGCCACATCCTTGTGGCTTTCGATATAGGCTGCAATCTCCTGCAGGGTATCAAAATTTTCCGGCGCACTGCCTACCACTGCCTGAATCCGCTCGTTGACCAGATCCATGACTGTCTTATTTTCTCCTTCCCTGTCACTCGCAAGGATGGCATCCACAACCGTTTTGGGAAAATACTTCTCCCACTTTGGTGCTTCGCCCTTTGCCGCCGTGTTGCGCGCCATAAATACTCTTTCGTTTGCCATTTCTTTGTCCTCCTTAAAATTATATCTGCCCGAAAAAGGTGGTATCCTCCTCCGGGGTACTGCCAACAGTTATCTTGCCTTCTACAATTCCCCAGTTATCCCCAGCTGTCGGGGACTGGTCTGAGATCACCAGATTCGTAGGGGCTGCCACCACAAAGTCCCCAGCTGGAACCGGAGGCTCCCCACCTATGTCCATGATAAGCAGCACATCGCCTTCCCGGATCTCCGTATCTGCTGCTCCCACAAAAATATGCCCGGAATGCCGCATATGCTCTTCCAGCTTCTGCTCCAGATAGTCCTTCCGCACAAAATCGCTGACACTCACATCAAAAGTGATTTTGTCCGTGGAGCTGACCCGGACTGCAATGTTATGCAAATACTGTACTTCTCTTTCTTCAATAGGCGGGATCCGTTCGCCCTCTGCATCCTGTCCCACAAAGATCAGGACATCCCGGTTTGCGGCCGAATCATGCGCATATACGCCAGACTGCTGCAAAAGATACCCTTCATGCAGCTCAAGATTTGTCAGCATACAGTGGATGACCGCCTCATTCACATCCTGCTCCACGGATTCAATTTGGAGGCGCTGCTTTACATCCAGCAAGGCTTCCAGCTTTTCAGGCGCGGCCGACACGCCGCTCCCCACTTCTACCCTAACCAGGTGCATTTTGATCATCTGGGCATTGACGCGCGCAAGGTATCTTTCCCCTGCTGCCGTTAAAACATATTTCATACCATTCTCACCTCCTCCTGCCGCACCGCAATGAATGTCCCATAGCCTCCTGCATACAGCACCGAAAACAGCCCGCTGATGTCCACCTCTGATTCCGACATATGGATGATCCGCCCGTACCCTGCCCCATACAGGTCAAGCCGGGCATTCCGGATCAGTCGCTCAATAAATTTATAATTCAAGTGGGCGGGACGGGCATCATGCACCGCCCTGCGGGCAATTCCCAAAAAGTCCGACAGTTTATCCTCCTGCACATACACCGTAAATGCATATTCCGTCGGATGCTCCTCGATCCGGACGTTTTCTGCCCCCATCGTCTGGCGTACCAGATTTTCCAGCATCTTTACCGTGGCGGGCATCCGCATATTGAGTTTTGCCAGTACCCGGGCGCGGCGTTGCTCCTGCGTAAGCTCCGGATCTTCAACGATCCCGAAATCCTGCTCCCACTGGTTCAGGCTGTACGTTGCCGTTTTGATATAAAACTGGGCTAAAAGCTCTGTCAGGATCCCCTCCAGCCTGTCCAGCTCCGGCTGCTCTGCCTCAAACAGCTCTGCCATCTCCCGCATCCGGGCAACAAAGGGCGGCACACTCTTTTTAAGCATCCGCCACCTCCTTTACACTGATCCGCACGGGCAACGCTACCGGGAACTGTCTTGCTGTCAGAACCAGACTTTTTTCCTGCCCGTTAATTCGGAAGTTTTCCACATCCACCACCCCCGGACAGTCAAAAACCAACGCCACAATCCCCAGATAAGACACTACTGTGGATAAAAATGCCGTATCCTCACAGTATCTGTCCAGCAGCTCCTGCAGACGTGCTGTTACCATGGATTCCGTGTATCCACTCTTTACCAGCACCGCCGCCTCTACCTGCAGCTCCACCGCTTCCGCGCTTGTTACCAGCACATCCGCCCCGATCGGCCGCTGGGACTCAATATATTCCGCCACATCAGCGATCAGGCTTTCCGGAGCCGGTTCGTTATCATCTGCGATCAGCACCACGTCTACCGTCCCGTTTCCCCTGGCGAGGTCAAATACCTTTACCTTATGTACGCCGGGGATTTCCTTTGCCCACTGGATATAGTGGGCAATGTTGCCGCTAATCGCCGGGGTACGGATATGCTCCAGCGCCCTCTGCCGCAGGACGTCATCACTTTCCCGGTCATATCCACCCTCTGCATCTTCCGGATTTGTGATTTTACTGATCTGGCTGCTGTCCGTCTCTGTGATGCTTCCGGCAGCCACGTTGCCCTGCTCCCCTGCTGTCATGCAGACCGCCCGGACCTGTACCGCCCCTGTGCCTTCGATCACAAAGTCATCCAGCAAAAAAGCAATCTCCCCGGCATACCCTGTCACACCGCTGTAATCCCCGGAATCCCCGGTCACTTCCACGACCGCCTCCGCCTTCGTTGCCTCCCGGCGGGTGATCCCGTAATCACTGCAGGCACTGTCCAGATTTTTCCCAACCGCAGTGATAACAAATGCCTGCGGCAGGATGTCTTCGATATCCTCCGCATAGACCCTTGCCAGTTCATTGGCGACCGCCTGCAGGTTATCTGCCGTCCATGTGCCCTCCCGTCTGTCCGCTTCCGTCGTAATCCTGTCTTTCATGCGGTTTAAGATTGCTATAAAGCTGTTTTCACTCATTGTAAACCTCCGTCTCATGGGTAAAGCGCCCGTAAACTGTCGTGACATCAAACACTACCGTCATCTCCGATCCCCTGTGTTCAAACTGAAAACCGGACAATTCCTGAATGTACGGGTTTACCATCAGAGTTTCCGTGATGTAGCGTTTTACCTCACTGTCTAGGATGTCCCTGTTGTTGGAATACCCGATCACAGCCTCCAGCTCGCTCCCGTAGGCATGGGTATAGACAGGCCACACAAAGCGGCGCGTCAGCAATGCCTTGTATATCCAGACCCGCACAGCCTCATCCTTTTCGACCAGATAGGGTTTCCCACCCTTACGTTTCAGGCAGTTATTTTCATAGTCATATGCCAGTTCCCGGAAGACAGGCAGCTCCTGTGCAGCACGCTCCTCCAGTTCCGGCACGTCCTGTGTAAATGGGAAAATACTCATAACGCCGCCACCTTCCCGCAGATCAAAAAGTAGTTTCCGACCCGCTGTACCAGTACATAATCCCCGGGCTGTACCCGGATACCTTCGTACATTTCTTTCAAAAACCCCTTCAAGGCAGGGGATACATATTCCTCCTGCTCCAAAATCGCCGCCAGCTCCTCGTCCTTGTTGGAACTTGTCACCTGATTGCAGTAGATATGCTCTGCGATCGGCACGCCATTCACTGAAATGCTGACCGGATCCACTCCTGTTACGACCCCAACCGTCATGTCAGGTCCATTCATTGCCCGCCCCTGCCGTTTCATGACCTCCACAAAACGTGCGTAGGGATTTCCTTGTGCCATTTTATGCCACCTCCAAAAACCGCAGCCCCAGCGTTGTCCGATAGTCAGCCCCAGTCCACGAATGCTCATCCGATATGATCGTAAAGCGCCCGCGGATCTTAGAATTTACCTTTTCCACCACAATCGCCCGTCCAGTCTGGTAGGCAGGGTTACCGCGCACAACCACCTTCCCGGAATCTTCAATCCCTCTCAACAGCTTACGCGCCTCCCCTGCCACATCCGTTTCATTCCCAGCCTGCTTATAAGCCTCACGGATGATGCCATACCCTGTGAGACCGTTGGAAACCTCCCCGATGGGCTGGTCAGACGCCCCAAGAATCACGACCTGGTTTACCAGATTTTCGATGCTGCTCTTATACTGGGCATCCATTACCGAATCATCCCCGGTCACTGCTCCTGCAAGTTGTTCGCCATATTTCTCCACGCACACCGACTGCCCCTGCATATACAGATGGGCATCCATGCCCTCATAAGCCGTCTGGATAACCTGCGCAATGGATTTTTCCCCTGTGCTGATCACTTCCACTTCGCCGCCGGGGTCATACAACGCACCGCAAGATACACCGGCTTCCGCGCAGACTGCCGCTGTTACCGCAGCAGGGCTGCCTTTATACACGCCAAATGCCTTCCCGCGCAGATACCAGGCATAGTCATAAGCCATCGACTGCATTTTGATATCGTCCTCTGTCCGCTCTTCCGTAAGCACGATCCCGTCAAACAGGATACTGCCGTCCTCCAGAATCAGCCTGTCCCCTTTCCTAACAGATATGTTATGAACATTCGGGTTCTGCGGCGCATACAGGTAACTGATTGTAACCTTGCGCGCCAGCTGGTTTTCATCTCCTGACCAACTGATACTTTCGATATATTTTGATACATTGCTCCCGTTTATAAGCACATTCAATCCGGTATCACCAGCCTTTCCCCACCAGTCAGGTCATCTTCTGTCATGCCATTGGCCGCCGCGATGTCCTTCCAGCGGCTACCGTCCCCATAATACCGGCATGCAAGATTCCAGAGAGAATCCCCAGCCTTTGCCGTAACCGTCTTCGGGATACTCGCTTTTGTGTTGCGCTCGCAGATACCTGTTTCCGTATAACGCTTAACCCAGCTTGCAACCGGCTGCGTGTTCAGGTCACGGTTCTCCACAAAGCTCCACGACACATAAATGTCCGTCTGGCCTTCCTTGTATGTTTCAGTCGCGGAAGATACCGTAAACTGGGCGTTGACGTCCGACCCGGATATGATGATGCGGATCGGACGCTTCCCGTTTTTCGCTTTCTTTACGGAGGATATGACCTGCTCCGGGTCAATCCCTTTATAAAACGGGCTGCTGCTGTCTGGAAGAAACGTGGACAACAAGACTTTGATCAGTCCACGGTTACCCGGTACATTAAACTCACCCACATTCAGCAGATCGATCGTTTTATCCTTGCTGTCCTGTGTCACGCTGATTTCCTTTGGGTTGACGGGCAGTTCCCACCGCCCATCATCCGTTTCCAGCATCACGCTCCTTGTCTTTCCCATTACTGGTTATCCTCCGCTTCCTCGATCTTCCGGATGATCTCCTCTGCCACCCGTTCAATATCCTGTTCGCTTCTGACCTCCATATGCTCCACGTTCACGTTGATGTTCCGGCTGCCGCCCTGAACCTGTTGCGTCACCGGATTTGACAATATCTTACTGCCTCCCGGCAGGTTTACCAGCTCCGGCCCATGCTCGCCTACAGTGGTCCATCCGCCTGAAAAGTATGATGTTCCTGTGGCATTCGCCGCCGGTGTTTCCTTGGACTTTCCGCTGCCAAATATGCCGCGCACCTTACTCACTGCGCCGCTGACAGCCTTGACCGCCCCGCCGAATGCATCTGCAAGCCCCTGCACGATCGGACCGATCACTGCCCACACCTGTTCGATCACGCCCTGAATGTACGGGAATGCCCATCCGACTGCATCTGCAACCAGCCCGACACCTTCTATCACAAGCCCGAGGATAGGCTCCGCAACTGTCCAGATTGCTGAAAGCTGCCCTGATATGGCTGGCGCAACTGTCTCGAAGACCTGCTGCAGGATTCCTGCCTTTCCCCCAATGATGCCGAATATCTCAGCAACCTTAGAACCAACGCCAGATACAACTTCCGAAACGACCGGCATTACAACAGCAACTACGCTGCCGATCCCCGCAAATGCTGCCGCAAGGGGCGGGATCACCGATGTGGCAACCTCCGAAATGGCAAGCACCACCGGTTCCAGTGTCGGCAGGACTGCCATAAAAGAGTCCCGCAGGGATGCGATCGCTGGCTGCGCTACCGCAAAAGCCCCTGAAAACATACTGCCGATCCTGCCGACTACAGGTGCACAGGCAGATACCGCATCCGATATACCGCTCGCCAGCGCGCCAAACATGGGACCGGCACGCTCGATCACGCCGCCCAGCGTCTCCGTGATCGCCGGCATACGGTCAATCAGCCCCTGCATCGCTCCCTGTACATATGGCAGCGCTTTCTCGCCAAGGCTGGTCAGCATCACGCTTCCGGCGTTCTTTAGCTTCGATGCCATCGCCGACACTGAATTTGTCTGGATCTTAAATGCCCGGTCTGTTGCCCCGGCCGCTTCCCCCACCGCCGCCGTTTTTTCCGCAAAGGCGTCTGCCTGCGCCCCTGTCAGCGCCAGTACCGCATTTTTAGATTCGATACTGGAAAACAGGTTTGCAAAGGCAACCTCATCCCCTTTGACGGATTCTTTCAGCTTTGTCAGTATCCCGCCCAGCCCTTCGCTTTCCAGCGCCGCTGCCCCCGATGTATACCCCATCTTTTTGAGGGCTTTTTCCATCTGGGAGGACGGGCTTAAAAATTCCTGCATCGTCGCCCGCAGCTGTGTCGTCACTTCCGCAGTGCCGCCGGTAACGCCCGTCAGCGTCGCCATCGCGCCAAACAGCTCTTCCTGGCTGACCTTCATGGTCGCCGCCAGCGGGACAACCTGCCCCATGCTGCTTGCCAGTTCCGGGAAGGATGTCTGCCCCAGCTTCACGGTCAGGAATGCCAGATCGGATGCCTTCTGCAGCGCTGCTGCAGAGGTATCCCCATATCCTTTCGTGACCGCTGAAAGCATGTTGACGGAATCGGTTGTCGTTGCATTCCCGGCTTTTGCCGCTTTGGCGGCAATCTCCAGCTGCTTTACGGATTCCGCAGATTCCCCGAACGCCGACACGACCTGATATAAGCCATCCGTAAGGTCTGACGTGGCTGCGCCTGTATCAATGGATACCTGTTTGAGCTGCTTCGACATCCCCTGCAGCTTTCCCTGCACATCCCCGTCCAGCAGTGTACCCACATTCTGCATCTGGCTCTGGAAGGACGCGGCCTGCGTCCCTGCCGCGCCTGCCGCCAGCATAAAAGCGCCAAGCGCTGCCGTTGTCCCGACCAGCGCCCCTTTGCCGATGGCTTTCATCGCCTTCTGGCCGCCTTTTACGACCAGCTGCACCACTTTGGTCGATTTGATCTTATCCAGCTGGCTCTTTACCTTTTTGACCTTATCGACCGCATGCTCTGTTTTCGCCCGTACCTCGATGGTCTTCTTAGCCAGCGGCTGCAGCTTTTTTTTGACCCCTTCGATTGCCTTATATGCTGAAGAATTTTTTATCCTCAGCTCTTTTTCCCTGATTTTCTTTTTATCAAGCTTTTCGAGTTCTTTTTTTGCCTTCTCAACTTCGCCCCTGTAACCGCGTGTGGATTCCTTCGCCTGTTTCATGACGCCGGATACGTTATCCTTCACTGACAGGACAGCACCAAAAACCTCCTTCAATCAATCCACCTCATTTTCCGGGCAATAAAATAGAGAGTGCCTCTAAAAAGGCATCCCTCATATCTTCCTTGCGCTGCTCCCTGTTCAGTTCCGCAATCGCCTGCATGATGTCCTGCTCCATGCGGGGCATGGCAAAGATCTCTTCCGGCCGGTATCCCCTCTCCATCCAATATCCTGCAAGCCACATCTTACGGGACTGCTTTAAGAGTTTTTTATCTCCTCATCCTCCCGGATCACTTCAATCCCCGCAGTCCCCATCATCCCGGAAAGCTCCAGGACCTTGTTCACGATGTATGTGCGTTCTGCCCCGGTAAACATTTCCGTGATCTTATAGTGCTGTTTCAGCGTGCCTTCCTCCACAAGGATCTTCGCCGCATTCTGCAGCGTGGGGGACGCCATGTAGATCGTATATTTGTCCACTTCAAGGGATTCGTCGGAAAATTCCATACAATCCCTCACCTCTTCCTCTGTCAGTCCCCGGATTTCAACCTCCATACCAATCGACTTAACCATAAGACGCATGGTGCGGAGCTTCTTGCGCTCCTCAATCCGCTCTGCCGCCTTCCGTGCAAACGCCTCAAATATTGCATTTTTCTCATTCGCCATGTTCTTATCCTCCATCACTGTGCATTAATCTCATCCAACAGAACCATATCCGATGGTGTAAAAACAAAAGGGTACTCCTGTTTGACAACCGCTCCCTTTTCCCACTCCAGACCAAACTCAGAAAACGCTACATTCCCAATCTGGTATCGCTCCGTCTGTCCCCCGGTCGCATCCGGGTCTTTCAGCTTTGTAATGATAGTCCCTCTCGGGTCTTTCCCTTTACTGATATCTCTACGTACATCCTCAAACCGGGTGAACGCCTTTACCAGCGTCAGGGTTCCTTCCCCTTTCTGACCGGTGATCTTTGTGTCCACATCCATCCCGATCTGTACGTCTTCCCTATTTACCGTTACTTTCGCGGCAATCTTGGTCGCTTCGGCGATTTTAAAGCCGTTGTACCAGATTTCTGCCCATGTGCCGCTCAACGTCTTATTGCCCTTTAATTCCTGCATGGCTCCTCCTACATATTCATCTTAAGGGTCAGGTCTTCCATCGCGTCTAAAAACCTGCACGCTCCTGTCAGGAAGAGATACGAGCCCGTATTTGCTTCCCGTATCTGAGTGTCGGTCATTTCCTCCGTGTCGATCCCCTGCCTTTTCAGGTACTCCCGGTTCGCCTCCAGGTCAACTTCAACAAAGTTATCCCCGGTCTCATCCAGCACGCTGCCCTCCATCTTTTTCAGGTAATCGTTGACCGCCCCGACAAACATCTGCTTGTTGTCATAGCTATTGACCACCTTGCCCACATATTCATCTTCAAACGTCGTGTAGATATCGTGGATGATCACATCCATCCCCTCCACGATCTTGATCTTTTTCAGGTCTTCCGGCCGTTCCTCCGTTATGCTGGTCAGACTTGTCACGCCTCGTCCCAGCTTATACTTCTCCCCGTCGAAGACGACTACCAGTTTGCCAGCGTCCACTTCTGCCCCCGCATCTGCAGGCAGCTTCGCGTCCACCACTTCCGGAAGCTCATAATAGGTGCAGCTCCTGTCAAGGGGCAGCCCTGCCAGGATCCCTGCGACCCTGCAGCAATACTCTGCGCCCGTATAGGTCTGTACCTCATCCTGATTCTCCCACAGTGCAGTGACACCTGTAGTCGCAAAATTGACCACATGGGGATCGTCCGCAGCGCAGTCCGGCAGCACCGCCTTCGCTTTCTTCCCCTGCTTCCTTACCGCTTCCAGATACGCCTGCAACGCTTCCTTGTCCCCTGCCGTATATGCCGGGTATGCAAGATAATCAATGTTGAGCGGCAAGATTTCTTTCAAGGTGCCTGCAAGGTCCGGCGTCTCCTCATCCTTTAACAGCCGGACTGCCACCACGCGCTGGGGGCTTCCTTTAAACACCAGTTCAAGCACCTTTAAACTCTCTTTTGTCCAGTCCTCCTGCACCACATCCCGCCACCGCCTGTACGGCGTCAGCATCTGGTTCTTCGTTGTGTCATCCAAAACCACCGCCACCATTCCACGGCTGCCGCTCCGGATGGCGGTATCAGCCTTCCGCTGGAAGCTGATGATGATCTCCGGTAATCCCATCCCTGTTCCTCCAATCTATCTCTAATCTTGTTCCCACCGGCTCCGGTACCTCAAAGGGAACCGTGTCGGTAAATGCCATGGTCATCATATAATGCCCGATGTCGTCTGTGACTGCCATTTGGCTGCTGCAGGTAAACGCCCTATCCCCGATCCTGAAAAACGGGCTAAAGATCCCGTCCAGCCGTTCCAGCATGGCGTATATTTTTTTATTTGACGTGTGCAGCTCCTCCATGTAGGAAATGTCCACAAGGATCTGCTTGTCCCGCCACATCCCGGCAGCCGCAGCCCCATAATTTAACGGCGTCAGCTGCACATGCAAAAGCGGGAAGCGTTTCGCCTGCGTCACATCCTCGCCTGTGATATTTTCCACGTCCGTCCCAGACCGCAGCAGCCTTATGATCCCGGCGCGTATTTCCTCCAGTGTCATCCCATCAGCCTCCCATGCCATTTTTCAGGACGTCTGCCATCTCCTGCAGGTCATCTGCCATGTAAGTGTCCTTATATGCCGCGATCCCCTGCTCCAGCATATGCCGCCCGTCCGTTTTCCCTACCGTTTTGCCATGGGATACGATCCGGTGCCCGTTGTTTACCGCCTCTGCATAATCTGCATCATTTTCAAGGATGATCACTACATCATTCCCTCGCTTTTCTGCCGATGAACGCCAACGCCGTCTCAGGTTGCCCGTTATGACTGGCGTTTTTCGCTTGACCTCCCGGACACATTTCTGTCCCATTCGCCCGGCAACAGTCAGCACTTTCCCGGACTCCCATGCGTTCAACCCCCGGTCAAAGGCACGCTCCAGATCCTCCAGGCTTCTCATGCCAGCCCCTCTGTCTGGATGGGCGTCTCCCCGTGGGAGATATAAGCAAAGGTCCTACCGGTTACTCCCTGAACCGTCTGCCCCGCCTCCGTGACCACCACCGCAATGTCATTGTCCTCCAGCAGGATCCCCGGGGGCGTAAACAGCACAGCGCCCATCTGGCGCTCGCTGTGGAACTCCTGCCGGTCCGGCTTATTGTTCCCCGACTGGCTCAGGGCGCAGAGGACGTCTTTATAGACTACTTCCTCCAGTTCAACGCTTTCCTGCGTCTGCGGATCCCTTCCCAGCCGCTTCCTTATCACCGTCAGCCTGTCGTGGTACGTTTTTTGCAGCAGATCTGCTTCCTTTTTTCCTCTCATCTTTGACCGCCTTCCCTGCTGTCTTAAATTTTAAATCTTCAAACCTCATATCCGCCTCCCTTACAGGACGCGCAGCCTGCGGAACTTACAGCAGATATCCCGCTCTTCCTGCGACATGTCATCCTGCGATATGGCCATTCCATAGGTGATCTGGGTATCCCCCCGCTTGATCGCCGCCACGTTGTCGCCATTGTCCCGCTCAAAAGCACGCTCGACCATGTGGCGCACCACATATTCCAACTGCCACGGGAATACGTCGCGGTTGCAGAACAACGTGACCGCCGTTACTGCATCCTCCAGCATCAGGCGCAGGACCGGGTCGTTTTCCTCCCCGGTCACACCGATCCTGAGCTTTACTTTTTTCAGCATTTCATCCCAGTCAATCGTTGCTGTCATCCTTTTCTGCCGTCTCCTTTGCTTTCCCCCTGTTAGAGCCTTTTCCGGATGCCTTTTTCTCCCCTGTCTGTACCTCTTCTGCAGGAGCAGCTTCCTCCTCCCCGGATCCTTCCGTCCCTTCCTGTGCTGTATGGGCAGCCTTCCGGATGGGGTCCTCAACAAATCCCTTTTCCTTCAGCTCTTCTGCCTCTGCCTCACTTGCTGCATAACGTACCATGTTCAGCCTTCTCATCCGCTTCTTCATCCTACTGCCTCCGCATTTACCAGACATCTTTCATACCTTGCCTTCGGCAGCCAAAGCTCATGGTACCGGCGGTATCCGATAAACCATGCGTCCGCTTTCTGGAAAGTATCCGGGTCAAATATCTTCATCTTGTCCTGCTTTGTCACTGCGATCGGCGCATTCTGGGGCGTAATGATCCAGTTGATGTTCTTTGCGGCTTCATCCGGCGCAAAGCCCCCGTTTTCCTCCCCGCCGCTCTTACCATCGCGGAATACATAAGCAGTCTTCATCCGGGCAGAGGGCACCGGTCTGAGATAGCAGTTGTCAATCTGGTTCAGGTTCGTCTGGATTTTCCCTGCCGTAAACTGTGCTGCATTGACCACCTTCTGGTACTTCGCATTTTTTTCCAGTCTCGACTTGACCGCCTGACGGATGGAGATGACCAGCGGGATCTCCTCGCCGATGACATCCCTTACCTTTGCGATGTCATCCATCAGCGCATCCCAGAGGGTATCATCTGCCACGGTATAGTCCGTATTTTTCCCGCCCTCCTTTAACAGTGCATACAGCTTGGAATAGCGGTACGCATCAATCTCCGGTACGACCTGCTCTTTCTGGAAAAGACTCACCACACGGGTTGCGTTTGCGATAAAATTCGTCTCGTTGACGTCCATCGCATCCAGCTGGAAGGACGTGCCCCTGTCCTGGGTCATGGTGTAATCCTCAAATTTCAGGGTCACGGAGCCATCCGGATAACCTTTGTCCCTGTCATAATCCTTTAAGCCGGTCACTTCCATCTGCGGCATTTTTACCTTGTTGCCGCCGTCATACTGCACCTGTCCTGCGTTCGCATCCATCCAGTTTGAGGTCAGCGCCGCCTCTGCCGCGTTGTCCAGGATGGTCTGGAGCTGTACCGCATACTCTAATGTGTTTAATGCCATCTCTTTTTTCCTCCCCTTATGCCATGTATTTCTCAATCTCGGACTTCATATTTGTCCCGGACTGGCTGCCGTTGCCGCCCTGCGGCGTCTTGCCTGCCAGACGCTTTTCCACCTGCGCCTGCACCGCAGCGTCAAACTTTGTTTTAAAGGCGTCTGCATTCGCCTTGGTGGCCTTTAAGTCGCTGCCAAGGAGCATGTCCAGAAACTCTGCCGGGATCTGCTTTTCTGCCAGCACCTCACGGGCATCCGCCCTCAGCTCCCGGCGGGCAATGTCCGCTTCCCGTTTTGCCATCTTCTCCTCTGCCTGCTCCTGCTCATACTTTGCCTTGGCATCCTTGTCCATACCTGCCACCTTCAGGGCTTCCGCCACCGCTGCTTCCTGCGCTACCTTCTGGCGTTCGATCAGGTCGTCCACATATGCCTGGTCATAGGTCTTCGCCGCAGCTTCCGGCTTCTCCTGCACCGTGCCCTCTGCCGCTTCCTGTTTTTCCCCCGTTTCAGCGGCGGTTGTCGTTACTGTTTTTTCTTCTGCCATTTGGTTGTCCTCCTAAAAATTTGTATATAAAAAGGACTACACGTTTTGCGTGTAATCCCTTTCCTACCATTATTCACAATTTGCACCACGGCGGTGGCAACGGTCCATACCACTCCGGTCTGATTTTCTTCATCGGGATCCCTTTCTCAAGGCATTCCCGGATCGCCTCTTTTATTTCTTCATCCGTATAAAGTTCCGTTACACAGTAATCATCCCAGTCAAACTCCCCGAACCTTTCATCATATGCATCATATAGATCCAACAGTTCCTGATATTCCGGTGGAATTTCACGCTTTCTTCTCAGAACTTCCGGTATCTCCATCACTGATCACCTCCAAAAATTTCCTGTACGCTGACGGGAAACATTCCTTTAATGCCTCCTGCTTTTGCAGATCCTGCGATAATTCGGCTTCTGCAAAATGTGCCCACGCCTCTGCCGGGAAATAATCCGGCGATGCTTCCCAATATTCTGGCTGGTGCCTATATTTCACATGGAGTCTTCCCTTTGTGGCACCGCTCATTATATCGCTCAAAGAATGGAGCTTTACATCTGCACTGCAGGCTTTCGCCAGTTCCCTCCAGCCTTCTTTTTTACTGCCATACTCCTGCACATAGGCTTCAATCAGCATATCCGCTTCTTCCTGCAGTATATCCGCAAACCCACTCTCCGCCGACGGATTGCCCAGCATACTGTCCAGATAGTGCCCAATCTCATGATATAAGGATGTAAAACGTCCCCTCTTATCATGTGCGGCTGCATCCACGTCTACCCGGATTCCTACTTTTTTCTCATTGTTATAAAAAGCACTGTTCCCTTTTGGCTTTAGGTTAATGAATTTAATATCATCATAATGCTCCAGCAGATATTTTGCAACAGGGGAATCATTATTCTCCACTTGCGTGCGGATCTCTTCTGCATAGGGGATCCCAGATAAAAGAACCGGCGTTTTTAAGTCAGTCAGTTCATCATGAAGAAATTCTAATCCCTTCTTTACTTTTTTCAACCCATCCCCTTCTTTTCCTTCCACATATGTACCATACCACTGCTTGTAGGTCATATCTGCCGGGACTTCATAATATTTCCCCGCCCCGTCCTTCGCGATCCGGCTGGTCGTTTTCTTTTTCTCCTCTTCCCCCGGGAACCAGACCACCGTAGTGCTGCGGCAGTTCGGGTGCATCGGCGGGTAGTTCTTCCCCGGCATGGCGTCCCTGACCTTGAAGTGTTTCCCATCCAGCTCCCGGCATATCTCACTGGTCTTCCCGTCCAGCGTTGCCAGAAATTCATACCATTCCACGCCGCATTCCTCGTAGGCGTCCTTTGTCGCCTGCTCATAGATATACGCCGTCTCCGTCCTTACAAGGCGCTTTGCGGCGCTGTAGGCAACACCCATCCTGTCCCGGATCCGCGCCGCCATCCGCTCCAGGCTCTCGCCCCGGATCAGCCCGACCACCAGATTTTCCCGGAGGTCTTTTGCAAAATGTTCGCAGTGCTGGTACAGCGTCTTGGAAAAATTCCGGCGGTCATACCGGTTCAGGATTGCACGGTCAACCGCCTCACCGGAAGGCTTCACAAAATCATACCCGACCCCCACATGCTGCTGTGTGTTATACACCTGCCTGTAATAGCCATCCTCATATTCGCTGTGCAGGTACTCATACAGGTTCTGCTGGTTTTTATCATACAGGTCCACCAGTTTCCGCTCGATCTCGACCTGCCTAAGCTCCAGATAGGAGATCTGCCCGCGCTTTGTATACGCCGCCATCCTGTCTTCCAGCTCCTTATGCTGCTTTTCCAGCGCTTCAATCACTTCCTCCGGCAGCGTCCCCTTCCCTGCCCGGATCTTTTCCCGCAGCTCCATGGACTCCCGGATCATGCCCTGCCAGTCGATCTTCCTAAAATCTGCCCCGCGGATCAGCTGCCGCGCCTCCGCAATGGAAATATTCTGCTGGTCTGCAAATTTCCCATACAGTTTTTCAATTTCCTGCTGGATCTCCTTTGCCGCCTGCGCATACAGCGCCTTCTGGTTCTTCTGCAAAAACTTCTCCGCGTTATTGACATCCCTTGCCTTGTCTTTCAGGACGCGCTTATCCCAGTATCCTTTCTCCTGCCTTTTCCCCATGGTTTACCGCCTGTCATACCACTGCCATCGGTATCTGCTCCTCATCGGCAGCCTCCTGCCGGATTCGCAACAGCTCCTCCTGCGCATCATCGACGATTGAACCCGGCAGCATCCCCAGCTGCGTCTCATGGGACACGATCCCCTCCACCTGACGCGCATTGTTGATGATGTCCGCATCGTTGTCGATGAAATTCCTCTCGTATTTCTGCTCCACGCTGTCCGGGTCCCAGTCCTTGTTCATCTTTGTGTTCAGGTATTCCGTCAGCATTTTGATCAGCTTCGTCTGGGCAGACCGGAAACAGTTTTCCTTCATCAGCGCCAGCTCCTCCACCCCGATCAGCTTGTACTTGATCGCGATCCCAGAAAGGTTCCCGGCAAAGCTCTCGTCCGACAGCGCCGGTACCTGCGCCAGAAAGAAAATATCTTTATACAGGCGGTTTTTATAGTTCTCCGTTGCCGTGTCATTGACATTTTTGACCAGCCACCCTGCCTGCCCGTTCTCATCCAGCATCAAAAGCTTGTTTTTGCGGAAGTCCCGGACCGCCCTTGCGCCGTCCTCTTCGCTGTCGTCCCCGGTCAGTCCCGCCTCCACGATCCCGCTTGCGCCCTTGATCCACAGGTAGGCATCGGTAAAATATTCCATGTCATTGCCAGTATCCGACTGTGCCTTATCATACGCATCCACAAGGGACGTATGGGGTTCATAATCCCCCTGCTGTTCCTCATTGTTCCAGAACACGATCACCGGGATGTCCCCCATCAGGTGCGCTTCCTTCGGGTTCTCCGGCAGCGGCATATAGTTTTGTGCACCATTTTCCCGCTTGAAATGGTAAATAAACGTATCATCATACACATCCGCATACTCACACAGCAGCGTGTTGTCGATGTCATAATCTGCCCAGATATGGACCGCCGCCTCCAGAAACTCATCCAGCGACGCAGAATAGACCGGGATGATCGTTTCCGCATCCATCTTTTTGATCCGCAGATCGCCATTTTCATTCAGGAACATCAGCAAAAACCCGATCCCCTTTTTGCTGGCTTCCTTGGATACTGCAAAATTCAGGCTGTCGATATAATTTTTCTGAAACAGGTCTTCTAACGCCTCCTGATACTCATTGTCCTCCACGATGTATCCCAGCGGCTTCCCCGCAAAATAGCTGGTCGCCATGTTCGTGATATAGCGGCAAAACCCGTGCGCCAGCCTGTTGTTCGGCTTGCCGTCCGTCATCGTCCGCTTTAAGATCTCCGTCTCTACCTCATAGTATTTCTGGTCACGGATAAAACGCGGGACATACTCCTTTTTGAACCGTTCGACCAGTTTTGTCAGAAATTCCGGTTCCAGCACCTGATCCCTGTGAAATTTATACATATCTCCTCCTACAGCCCGAGCCGGCTCTTTTTCCCGACCCTTGCTTTCCGTTTTCCTTTCACGTCCCCGTTGAGCAGCTCTACAAATCCGGTCAGCGTATCTTCCGCGTCGTCATGGTCATTTTTGCCCTTACGCTGGTACCTGCTGACATGCTGCGCAAAGGCAGGCCACCGCTGTTTCCAGTCTGAGGGCATGATGACCTGCTCCATCACGTTGGATGCATTCGTCAGGATCCTCGTGCGCTTGTTTTTGGACTGGTGGAACCATGTGACCGAACATTTATGGCAGTGCAGCTCCTTTAAGTGCCGGATCACGTTGCGGGCAAAGCCCCTGCCGCCATTGTTCGACTCTATGAGGCATTCCCGCACGCCCGCAGCCTGCAGCCGCCGCGCCGTCTCCGGCTCCGTTACCTCCATCGGCTCATCTGTATAGTAAATATCTGTCACATAACCATAACGACCGATCTGCCCGCCTGAGATACTGCACAGGCTGTCAGCCCCTTCGTCCGCCGTATCCGTATAGTTTAAGAATTTCTCGAATTTGTCCGGATCCAGCACGTCATAGGTTTTGAACTCCCCATACAGCGCGCCCTTCTTGTCCACGGGCACCTGCATATAGTTCGCGCCCCAGATCTCCTCATCCAGCGTCTCCCGCTTCTGCTGCAGGTCTTCTGTCGGGTACAGGTCCTCACAGGTGCTGACCCCTTCCGGGCCATCCTCCGTAAGCGCCGGGATCTTTAACTCATAACACTGGTCCGGGAACTTCTCCATAACACGCCCGGCAAGGTCATCCGTCGCCCACCGGGTCAGCACGATGATGCACAGCGCCCCCGGGAGCATACGGGATGACAGCGTATTTTTAAAAAAGTTCCAGTGCTTTTCCTTCACGGCGTCATTGACCGCTTCCTCCGCGCTCTTGATCGGGTCATCTATGATGATGATATTGCCGCGCATACCGGTCAGCGTACCGTCAAAGCTGGTGGCAAGGTAGCTGGTATAGCTCCCTTCAAGGCTCCACTTCATAACGCTGCTGTCCCCGTACTTTACTTTCAGCCCTGGGAAAAAACTGCGCGTCACATAGGATTCCTCCCCCGGCGTCTCTTCCTCCAGGATCATGTCCTTTGCTGTCCGGGAGAACTCCGGCGCGATGATCCCGTTATAGGACACCGTGATTACCTTGTTCTTCACATCCTGTCCATAGCACCAGTTCACAAAGTTCGCCAGCGTGTAGGATTTCCCGAATCCGGGCGGCAGGTTGATGATCAGGTATTTGATCGGTTTCCCCGTCTTTTCACTGACCAGCCGTTTCTCATAGGCCGCCTGCAGTGTGCTGCACAGTGTTCCCTGATACTCCCGCCCCGGTTTATAGAAATCCGGTTTCCGCAGCTCGCAGAATGTCCGGAAATCCTTCCGCCCTGCTGCAAGGTTTTTGTCCCTGACGGAATCCCTTTTATTTAATTGCTCCTTAAACTGCTCCGCCAGACTGCCATTCATCGTGTTTAAACCTCTTTTTAAGCAATTTAAAAAGGAGCTTTAAGCCCCTTTAATGATAGATTTCCCTTGATAATTCCAATGCCGCAAGGTCATGCTCTCTCCGCATTGTCTCTGCGGTCACTGCCATAATCCCGGATACTGCACGGTACTGCCGCTGCTTCTCCGTCTTATATTCCCGACGCCGCGCTGCACTTTCCCGCTTCCGCCGCGCCTTTTCCTCGGCATATCCTGGCAGCGTTTTTAAATACGCCGATATGCTCTGCCGGGAAACCTCCAGAAGCACCGAAATGTCCCCGACCCGCAGGCCGTCATTCCAGTACGCCGCAGCCTTCTCTTTCCAGCTTTCCATTTCTGTCCACATCCTTCCGGGCGCAGTAAGGCTACTGCATGTTTTTCTACCACCTTAAAAACCGCTTTAACCGCCTTAAACAGCCCTTTGATTCCTCTTTGTGCCACAATCCCCTGCCTGAGCCATAAAAACGGGAAATACGCCCGTTTTTCCCTACTGTCTGTCACTGCATCCGCGTCAGCTCTTTTTCCGTGTTTTCTGCCAGCTCCAGAAGCTTTGCAGCAATCTCCGGGTAGTTCTGTCCAATCTCTGAAAACACCTTTTCCTTCAGCAGGTCCATCGCCACATGTACCGCACCCTGTTCCTTGCGCGCTTCGATCTTTAACTTCTCGTTGGATACCTGCGCCCGCTGGAGCGATGCGATGCTCTTTGCCGCCTCCGTGCGCTGCTTTGCATCCATGCTGTCATCTACCAGCGCCTCCATGATGATCTGGCTCGCCAGAAGGTTATTTGCCTCATGCAGCTCCGTTGCCGGACGGTCTACGTTATCCTCCGCAAGGAGCTTTGCAAACTCTTTCGCAACCCGGACGCTCTCAAACTTGTTTAAAAATTTCCTGCCGTACCGTCCAACACTGGAAAGATGGACTTCCTCCCCCTGCCCTTTTAACCACTCTGACACCTCTTCATAGGTATCACCGGCCAGCAGGCGGTTCTCCACTTCCTTTTTCAGTTCCGGCGGCAGGCTGTCAATCTTTCCGTGGCTCCTGTTCTTCTGCTCCATCAGTCAACCCCCGCAACATCCGGACCGTTGCCCTCCAGATAGTCCGTCCCCTCCGGGGACAGGCGCACGATGCACCGGCTGATCCCCAGCCTCCTGTTCTCCACCATCTCCTTGTGCACCAACCCTTTGCCTTCCAGATAATCCACCTGCCGCATCAGTTCCTGGTCCGTCAGGTCATGGCCGGTCTTTCGCAGCGCCGCCTTCAATACCGGTGTACCGGCGCCGTAAGGCTCTGCCTCCCTGCACAGCTCCATGATCTCCCTGCGCACGATTTCCTTTTCTGCCACGTTTAAAATCTCATTCATCGATGATGACCCCCATATCCTCAATATCGCCTTCCGCAAGGTTTACCCCCGCAGGCGTCAACCAGATCGTTCCATCCAGCCAGTTGTCCTTGTTCACTTCCACATGGATATACCGTTTTCCCTCGCCGCCCAGGTAATAGATTGCCTTCTGGAGTTCCTCCTCCGTCACAAATCCCCTTATCCTGAGGTAATTTTTCAGGACGGCAATCCTGATGTCCGTCCCGTAGTTCTGATATAACTTTTCAATTACGTCACCGCGGAGCACCTTGCGCTCCGCGACCTGCATTTCATTCACCTGTTCTCCCCCACCTTCCTCTCGATCTTATCGAGTCTTCTATCCACACCTGCAAACCCGTTTTTGATCACGTCCAGCGATTTGGTCATATTCTCCATCCTCTCAGAGATCCTGTCCATGTTCAGCATCAGGATGCTTTCCCGCTTCTCCGCCTCTTTCCGGAGCAGCTCCTCCCTGCGCTGCGCCTCCTGCCTGAGCAGCTCTTCCCGCTGGGCATTTTGCGCGATCAGCATATCCTCCCGCTCCCGGATCGTCCGGTTTGCCGCCTCTATTTTCTCCTGTGCATCCCGGTAGGTGGCCTCGATCTGCCGCCTGCAGTCCTCATATGCCGCCGTTACCTTCTTGTCGCTGTCCTTATCCTTCCGCAGGAAGTGCATCACGAAAAGGATCAGCAGCGTCGCCGTCACGCCCAGGTCAATGACCAGTTTTACAATCTCCGTCACCGTGATTCCCTCTGCCATCCCACTCTCCTAAAGATAAAAAAATTACAGTGTCCGGGTTTCCCCTTTCACTGTAATCTTATCACACGCCTATTCCTTTGTACTTTCCACGAAAGACAAATTTCTGGAACGTCAGTTCCTGTAATTTTCCTGCTGGAATGCCACCGCTTTTACTGCTGCACATGCCGCCCAGGCGGCAACTCCCCATATCAAGAGCACAACCTTTATCATAGGTACCATCCTTTCATCCACATTTTTTCTCCGACCGCAACACCCCGTCCAGCGTAATGCTAACCTTTTCCCCGTTGCTGCCATCATTCACAATAGTCACAAGACCGTAATACACACGTTTTTTCTCACCATCCCAGACCTCGACCGTCCCAACCTCCTGCGGATGCTCCTGCTCAATTTTCTCAAACACCCGTATTTTGGATTTCCACAGCTCCCTCTGCCTGGTGTCCATATGCACCATTGTATAAGTGTTTAATAACAACGTCCCCAATGCCGCCAGACAGATGATCGTCCACCACAGCTTCAGCGTACATTTTCCTTTTTCCATAACCTTACGCCTCCAAAATATCCTTGATATAGTCATACTGCTCTGAGATCTTATAGCTTTCATCCCCCCGCTCCCTGACCATCTCATCAAATTCCCTGAGCCGTACCGCCAGCCTCAACGCTTTTGCCACCCCGATTGCCTCCGGTGTCGGGGAACTTCTCTTTTTCATCCCCAGCATGATTCCAACTGCCTTGTGTAGATAAAGATCGCTGACAAGGCTTTTCTTCCTGAAAGCATTGAACTCCCTAAGTGCGTCATCAATGAATTTCCTGCGGTTCATCCTTGTCTTATCCGGCGGGAGTATGCCATCCGCCTGAAGCTTTTTCTTGATTGCCGCCCGCTCCGCCTTCTCCTTATTTGTCATTCTTTTTGCCATCGTTCTTTATAACCTCCGTTCCTGTCTGCTACCAATCAACGCAATACTTTAAACTTCTTCTTTCTTTCACAGTACGGCATCTCTGTTTCATGATACCTAACATTGACCGATACCAACCCACGCGACATGTCAATCCCATTTATCCTTGTTACCAGCCCCTCGAAACTCTTTCCTTTTTCATCCCGCAGCAAAATCTTGCCGAATGGTTTTATAACTTCTGTCTCCGCATTATGATTGATTTCTATACAAAAGGTACCGTGTATCATTTTCCCTTTTTCTTCTTTTTCAAACAGAAGACAGTTTTTCTTATTCGCACAACATGTTCCCCCTTGCGTATAATGTCTTTTACAAATCAGGCACTCATGTTCCATCCATTTTATCCCCCGCTGCTCTTACGTCTCAAAAGTTCGAGCATCAATTCCCTCGGGTTTGCCTCATAATGCTCTATTTCTGCCTTTGTCTGCTCAATAAAGCGCACCGCAGCGCCCCACTTCGGGCTATTCGATACTTCATTCCGGTATTCCCGGATTTCTTCCCAGCTGATGATCCCTTTATCCACCAGCAGCCGCAAAAGCGCCTGCAGGTCAATCCCCGTCTGGAGGATCAGGGCCTTATTCTTCAGGTCCTCCGCCGCGCCGTCCAGATCCGAAAGCTGGTTTGTCTTTAACATGGTGTATCTCCTTTCAAATCCCCAGGTCCGCAAAGGACATCTGGCCGGGCAGCTGCCCGCCACGGCCCAGTTTGTCCCCCACGATCTTGTATATCGTGCTTTTAGATACCCCGTACTTCTTTACAAGCTGATCCACGTTGCTGCCGTCAAACTCCCTGTAAATCGCATTATAAGTGCGGTTTTTGAGCAGTTCACGCCGCTGTGGGATGTAGATGCTCGTCCCCCCGTAGGTATCCGACAGCCTTAACAGGTTGTCGATCCCAATGACCTCCGCATACTGCCGGTGCTGTTCCTGGAGGTCATCCAGCGTCAATTCTTCATTCTTTTTTGCCATCAAAACCTCCTTCCCGGCGATGCCGCTACTTTGACGTCTCCGACCTCTTTCTGGCAGCCAACGCCTTCAAGCCTTCAATGACACGGCTGGCGGTCTTTCTGGTCATCCAGCGGGAATCATCCAGCCCATATTGTTTTTTCACAAATCCGTCCAGACGCTTCTTATCCGGCTTCCCGTCCTCCAATACCCATTCAAGCTGTACCATCAGACATTCTATGTAACGCTCCTGCCTCCAGCTGATCCGGTCACCTGCCGCATAGCCCTTTTTCCCCTCCAGGGCGTCGATCACCTTCACTGCCTCCATGACCGTCAGCTCCTTCAGGCTCTGCTTTTCCGTCAGCAGGCTGACATATTCGTGCAGCAGGTCATCGTCCATCCCAAGCTCCCGCGCCAGTACATGGATCTTCCGTTGCTGTGCCGTTGTGACCTTATTCATGACGCCCTCCTATTCTGCCGGATCAGAGAGTTCCTCCCGGTTTGTTTCATACCAGAAGGTATCCTCCTTTTTCAGGGTTCCGCCGACTGAAAGGATCGTCTTCTCATCATAGGTCTTTAAGATGTCCTTGTTTACGCTTTCCTTTACCGTAATACAGTCCCCCATCCCGTACTTTTTCAGGGTCTTGATCACTTTTTCCACCTGCTTCGGAAGCATCAGCTTGGTGGACAGCCGGAATCCTACTTTACCAAAATCCATTTCTCGGCTCTTGCCCTTTAACTCTGCCTTATTCAGCGTCACAAACTCCTTGACCTGCAGCTCCAGCTTCTTGATGTCATCCCGGTACGGCACAGCCTGCTCCGCCGCCTGCTCCTTGATGTCTGCGATCTTCTTTCCCATGTCTGCCTCGATCAGCTCCAGCTCGATCTCATTGTCGCGGATCATCTTCAATGCCGCATTTACCTCGTCCCAGCTTTTCAGGGACGGTTCCTCCATCCTTTTCCTTGCCATTTTTCTTCCTCACTTTCCATGTTCCCGCTCCATCCGGGCGGACATCTGCAGAACACCCTCCGCATATCCGGACATCCCGTATCCCAGTTTCCCATAACGGGCGACCGAAGTGCTGTCCCCGTTATACTTCATCAGGACCATCCCCGGTTCCCCATACTCCTCAAACAGCTCCGCCAGATAGTCTGCCGCCACGGTCATGTTCTGTCTCGGGTCATACAGGTCCGTGACTCCCAGCTCCTCCATCCTGTCCCGGTGCCATTTCTCTGACACCTGCATCAGCCCCTCACAGCCGCCGTTGCTGGCGTCCTCTTCGTACCGGCTCTCATGCCAGGCGATCGCCTGCAGGAGCTCCGGGCAGATGCCATAAGCCCCGCCGATCTCTTCCGCAAGCGCGTACACCTCGCTGTCAGCCATTGCCTGCGCCTGTACCGGCGCTGCAAGCATCAGGGCGGCGCACACCGCCGCCGCAATCCTTTTTTTCATGTCCACCATCCTTCCTGTCCGCTCTGCATTTCCACGGGCTTGCGACCGTCCCCTTGCGGGGGCTGCATTAGACAGGGGCACAAGGCCCCTATGCTCCGATGTTCATGTCCCTCATTACTTTTACAATCCCAGCTTTGTCGATCTTTCCGTACACTGCCGCCGTGTTTACGAACACGTTTACCGCACCGCGCAGCCCATAGTTGGTGTGGGCAATCCCGGACAGCAGCCCCAGCGCACCTTCATCCAGCCCGTAGGGTCCGAAGATGTTCCGAATGTCATCCGCCGTCAAGCTGTTCGTCAGCACCTGCTTACGCATGCCGACACGGGAAAACAGCTGTGCAAAGTCCGCCTTCCCGCTTCCCCGCAGCTTGCTGTAGATTTCTTCATTCCCGACCAACGCTATCCCGATGCCGGATTCATCTGACACGCAGCGCAGGTGGTTTAATGCCCGCACGGTCAGGTGCTGTGCCTCGTCAATCACCAGCACCCTGCCGCTGTTACGGAGCTTTGCGACGATCTCGCGGGTGATCTTCCGGTCGCCCCGCTCCCGGACGCCCAGCTGCTCTGCGATCAGCTCGTTTACCCCGGTCACACTGGCGTAGGTCGGGGAAATCGTAATGCCCAGCGCAAGGCTATTGCGCTTCATGTACTCACGTACCGCAAAGGTCTTGCCCACCCCGGCGTCCCCGTATACTACCGCCACCGTCCCGCGCAGATGTGCGTATGCGATCGCATTTGTGACGGTGCGGCTGACAGAGGTTTCCACAAAATCCGGCTCCTTCGGTGTGACCGCTTTCTTCTCATGGATCTTTGCCAGCTCCTGCACCTTCGGGATGATGGCGTGTGGCGTTTTATACGACCCTGCCAGGAAGCTGCTGACCAGCCCGCCGGAAACGCCCAGCTCTGCGGCAACCTCCACCTGCTTCCTGCCGTTTTCCTCCATGTACTTCTTTAAAAATGCAACTGCCTGTTCGTAAGTCATCGTGAGTTCTTCCATTGTCCTCTCTCCTTATCCTTCTTTTACTTCACGCAGCCGTCTGACTGCATCCGTGTAATCGATCGACTCTGCCTGACCGCCGCCAGCCGCCTGTGCCAGCCGTTTTTCCTGCGCCTGCTTCAGCTCTATGATCTTTGTAACCAGCTTTTCGCCGCCCTCTTCGAGGTTCTTCTCTGCCTCCCACATCATCATCTGCAGCTCGTTCTGTGCCTGCTTCACGTTCTGCTCTCTCCAGTCCTTTACCGTGCGCTCGTATTTCCGCTGCTCCTTCATGGCAGCCGCCACCTCTTCCTTCTTCGCAAAGTAGCTTAAGGATGCCACCTGCGTCGCCGTGCAAAGGAACCGGTCCTGCTCATCGTATACACGCACCTCCTGCAGGTTGTCCGGGTCATACCGCAGGTAGACCTTTTCCCCAAAATGGTAGAAGTTCAGATCCTGGCTGTTATACGGAATCTTCTGCCCATGCAGCTTCAGGGATACCCCTTCCCGCCCGACCTTCTGCATCCGGGTATTCCGCAGCATCATCAGGTTTAACTGGTCTGTGGTCGCCACCCGCTTCTCCACCAGACAGTCCGCATATACCTGATCCGGCGTCCTTCCGCGCATCCCGACGCCGTTGTGCTTGTGTTTGTTAAAAATGCCTTCTATGTACTTGTCAACAAACTGCACAAACTCCGGGAGCATCGTGAAGTTTTCCGCATCCTTCCCGGTCTTTTTCAGGCGCTCCGGGCGTTCCATGATCGTCCCGCCCGTATACCCCTCAAACATCCGGGAAAAATCTTCCTTTACGTCCCGGAATGCCCGTTCAATGATCTTTGCCCGCGCGTTCCGTACCATCGCAGTCCTAAACTCAATGCCTAAGTTGTCCAAGATCGTCGGCGCTTCGTGTTCCGTGGTAGCCGCCGCTTTCCGGAAGCCCCTGCCCCCGATGTCAAAGGTCAGGAACTCACGCCCGTTATCCGAAAGGATCTGCTTCGGGATCCCATACTTTTCGATCCCGCGCCGCAGGGCGATCAGTGTGGCGTCTGAGCATGGGTTCATGGTCACATACCAGCCCATGAACTTCCTGCTCCGGACGTCCTGAAAGGCGGTAAGGTATACGCGTACCGGCTTTTTATGCTCCCCATCGTTGACAAATACATCAAAGGTGTGGTTATCGCAGACCCAGATGTCATTGCTGTAAAAGTCTGCCTCATCGTATTTGCGGCGGATAAACGGCAGCATCTTGTCCTTCAGCGCCTTTTCGCCCTGCCTGCAGTAGACCACTACCGCAGGCGGGATGCTCCGCATGATCTCACGGGTAAAGGTATTGCTCGCCGCCAGCGGCAGGTATTCCGCTTCCTTCCCTTCATGCCTGATCCATGTCTCCGTCATCCTCATACACTTGGCAACCGTTTTCTGGGACTCATCCAGGTAATAGCTGCTGAAGATATCAAATACCTCCGGCGGGATCGCCCTGTGGTGGTTCTTATGCTTGCCCCTCCTGTCGATCAGCGCCGCCTCCCCCTGCTCCCGCAGTGCCTGCGCCTGTCTCTGGAGGATCCGGACTGAAAAGCGGAACTCCGGGTACTTCTTACTGATGTAATCAACAAACTCTTCGTCCCGCTCCTTCTTGGGGCCGCCCATTTCCCGGTATTCCTTCCATTCGTCAAGGATGTTCTTCCACTTGGCAACTTCCTGCCGCTCCTCCCGGCTCATCTCCTCCAGCGTGACCGCCTGCAGCTTTGGCTTCGGTTCTGGCGGCGGAGGGTTCAGCTTTCTCTGTCGGTTGATGTACTTTTTCTGTACCTTGGGTTCGCAGGCTGCGAGGGGGATTCGGTAAGAGATTCCACCAGTACCACCGCCTGATGCTCCAGCAGTCTCCTCCGCTCTCAATTTTCCCATACCTATCAGCTTAACGACATATCTTCTGCAGCATCCCCGAAGCTCTGCATACTCCAGCACTGTTAAATATTCCATAAATTAATCACCTTCTTCTTTACAGCTCAGTCAAGTTCTGGTACACTTGATTTGAGTTCTTTTATAACTTCTTTACGAAAAGTCGCGTTCTCTGCTACAGAAGGCGGCTTTTTTAATCTTCTGTTTATTCCCGTCCGGTAATCTGAACATCTTGAACATCCATTGCCGAAGCGATTTTCATTACCGCTTCAGTTAACTCAAAATCATCTACCAACTTCAGTAAAGAACATACAACTACCGCAAAATCCACGCCATTCACATTCACTAAAGAAACGGTTGCTTTATTTTCGTTCCCCTGTCTCTGCAAAGATACTACGACCGCTTTTTCGCGCATTTCCTTGTTTCCATCCGCATCCGTAACGACTACATTTACATATTTTTTCATTGGTTATCCTTTCTGACCTGCCTCATCGGTGCCGGTAGGTCATCCCCGGCAGACAGGGGACTGTACCCCTGTTTCGGCTGTTTATTGACTTCTCAGTGCTGCCCTTTCTTGTTTATAAAACAACACAATTCAGATAACTTATCTAACTTTTCACTTGCTGCTTCCATCTCATTTTTTTCCAGAAGCAGAACAGTTTCCATAAGCTGTTCTATTACATTCCTTTTTATACGCGCCGCCGCGTTGCACACACGCATAGGGCTATCCGGTTCACTGCTTTTTCTCATCATGCACAATTCCGAAATGTACTTCTGGTAATCAACTTCTCCCGCTGTTCTACTTGTAAGACAGGTCAAGTCTTCAGTAGGTCTTAATGTTTCATCAATTCTTTCTTTTCTAAGCACTTCCCCACATGCAATTACCACCGGCGAATCTTTCAAGATGTCTTCAAGACTTTCTGTCGCCTCCTTAATGACATCGATCAACAATGTACTTGTTCTTCTTTGATTCTCTGCAAATGATTTGATTATCTCTTCATCCATGTATTTATCCCTTTCTGGCCTGCCTCATCAGTAGCGGGCGGCCAATCCCGCCAAACAGGGGATTTTCCCCTGTTTCGGCTGTTTTCCTTTACCCTCATATCCCTCCCCATGCTATAATCCATATACAGACCCCCGCCAGGATCGAGTCTATAGAAGGGAGTACCATATGCGGAGATTCCAAAAACCTTTCACTGGGGAACGTTATCTTTTGAATCTCAACACAGGTGAAATTCATGATCTTGATGCAGAAACACCTCAATGCCATATTGATGAAATCGATCCAGACCATGTATACAACTGTGACAGTTATATGGGGGCTGAAATAAAAGCCGTGATTGCAGATCACTATAACCCCAATGGCTGCCATTACTGCAACTGTTCAAGAGATAAGGGATAAATTCCCTCACGGGCTGCAGTTCTTAATAGCTGCAGCCTTTCTTCTGGCACTTCACTTTTTAACGATTCCGCAACTTCTTCTGACGATTCACGCAATCTCACCATATGCCAGATAGCTTCCGCAAACTCATCCGGGTCTGTAATTGCTTTATATACCTCAAAAAGTGTCACCCAGATGTTCCTCCTTTCTGGCCTGCCTCATCAGTGGCGGGCGGCCGGTCCCGCCAGACGGTGGAAGCTCCACCGTTTCGGCTCCATTCTAAATATGTAAGTTTTTTTTCGTATTGAACTGCTTTTTCTGAAAAATTTTAAGATTTTTTATATCCTACCCAGCAATGCCAAATCTTCAAGCACCGCACCCAATACAGCCATGGACCATATCAGCGCACCTATAGACAATGCAGCCAGTACCATCCATATATCATCATTCATCTTTCGCATCTTCCACCAAATCCTCCATCGTACAGCCCAGCATCCTCGCGATCGCAAGACCTAAGATCATGTTCGGGATCTTCGTCCCCCTCTCAATCTGGGCAATCATAGGTTGAGCCAGTGACAGGTTTTCCGCCATCTGCTTCTGTGTGATTCCCAGCTTTTCCCGTCTGTTCTTTATATTCATACCAATATTCATCTTTTTCCCTTTCCTCCTTATATATAACTGTGGTAATATTCGTATATAAAAATATAACCATAGTTATTATATCCCACAAAAGTTGGATTGTAAAGTTAAATCCTACATTTGTTGTATTTTTTATGATCGGAGGTAATCTATGTACTCTGCAGAAGAAATTGCAAAAAAAATAAACCTCATCTTAAAAGATAAAGGTTTATCACAAAAGGAAATGCTAGAAGCGTGTGAGTTGAACAAAAATACCGTATCATCCATGCTTTATAGAAATTCGATCCCTAGAGCAGATAATCTTGCGAAAATCGCCGACTATCTTGAATGCTCTGTTGATTACTTACTCGGCAGAGATACTCCTACATTTGTTGGATCATCAGTTTCTCAAACCTCTCCGTTCCTTACAAAATTTTTGCAACTTGATAATAAAGACCAGAATGAAATCCTTGCACTCATAGAGTATAAATTAAAATTTACCCTAACGGAAACATCATCCCCTTCCACAGATGATTATTTAAACCTTGCTTAAATTCTTTTTAATTCAAGTTTAAAACAATCATAACTTTATATCGAATTGCATGAGTAACATCTTTCTTCTCAATATTGTATGAGTTACTCAACCATACTCATCAAAATATTTTCTAGTGGGGAACTCTTGTGAAATATATTTAATAAGGAAGTCATACTATTTCATAAAGTATTCCGTATGGTTCCCCACTTGTTTTATCTTTTTCTATATTTTCCTTTATTTATAAGCTTTACACGGTGGGGAACCATCACCAATCATCACTCCTCTCAGTTCCCCACCTCGTGAATCCATAAATTTTTAGAACTTTAAACCTTTTAAACCTTTTCTTTAAAACCCGCTTAAAATCAGCACTTTCCAAGTTTAAAATTTTTAAAGTATTTTGATTTCAAAAAAGACAGGAGCAAAGCCCCTGCCTTAATACACTTTTTCCCTATCCACCTAAAATGACACTTTTCCCTGTTCATCCCTCCAATTTTCCTTATATATTCGGGGTTTTTCGTCTTTTTTCGGTATTTCTCACTTCACCTCTTTTATGTCATTCTTTCTATCTGTAAACACCTGCTCCATCCCCTTCGTCACGTTCCGGGGCGTGCATCCTCCCAGCATCACAGCTGCCAGGAAGATGCAGGCCATCCTGACTCCGGCACATTTCATAAGCATTTTTCTAATGCTGTTCATGCTCCTTTGCTCTCCTGTAAAATCTGCTCCAGCGCGTCCAGATCTTCCTGCTTCGTAGCCCAGCTTGTTGCAAAACGCACCGCTGCGCCTCCTCCTTCCAGCTCTTCCCAGATTTCAAAGCTCACTTTCTGTTCCAGCATTTTTCTCTGTGCTGCATCCAGAACTGCAAACTGCTGGTTTGTCGGCGAATCCAGCCACAGGGGACAACCGTTTTCCACGAGTATCTTTTTCAGTTTCATCGCCATATCGATGGCATGCTCCGAAATTTTCAGATAGAGCCCGTCCGTAAACAGCGTTTCAAACTGAATCCCCAAAAGACGGCCTTTTGCAAGAACCGCCCCCTGCTGTTTCATCAGCGTAAAAAATCCCGGAATCGTATTTTTTCCCGGAAATACAACGGCCTCACCAAACAACGCTCCTACCTTTGTCCCGCCGATATAAAACACGTCGCAATTCAGCGCCACATCCTTCAGCGTCACATCCGTATCTCTTGCCGCAAGCCCGTATCCCAGACGCGCTCCGTCCAGAAACAGCGGGATACTGTATTCATCACACACCCTGCGAAGCGCCTCCAGCTCTGCCTTCGTATAGAGCGTGCCGAATTCTGTCGGATGAGAAATATATACCATACCAGGCTGAACCATATGCGTACAGCTTCCGTCCCGATAAAATGCTTCCAGATATTTTTTGACTGCCTGCGCCTCCAGCTTTCCATCCTGATTCGGAAGCGTGATCACCTTATGCCCGCCGCTTTCGATTGCCCCTGCCTCATGTACGCCAATATGCCCCGTATCTGCCGCAACTACCCCCTCAAATGGTTTTAGCAGTCCTTTTATCACTGTCGCATTTGTCTGGGTTCCTCCCACGAGAAAAAATATTTCCGCTTCCGGACAACCGCATGCTTCCCGTATTCTTGCCTTCGCCCGTTCACAATAGCTGTCGTTTCCATATCCGAGCGTCTGCTCCATATTTGTTTCCATAAGCCGCTCCAAAATTGCCGGATGCGCGCCCTCCATATAATCACAGTTAAAATATAACATGCCGTCTCTCCTTATCTCTGCTGTTCCAAAAGCTCATAAAGCGCATCATCTCCGATACTGATCCACGCATCCTCTTCCTCCTCGTTCAGTCCGAGAAACTGCGCCAGCGTCCGGGTGTCATCACTGTTGTTCCACTCATCCACATAATCGTCGATTTCTTCAAATTCTATTTCTCCTGCCAGATAACGCGTTTTAAAATTTTCCATTGTTTTTTTCTCCGTTTTCTTATTCTTTTTCGGCAACAGGCATTGCTATAATTTCAGAAATCATATGCAATTCTCTGTGTCAGAATGGTCCGCGGCCTATCCCTATCTCCCGAACGGGAAATTCTAACCGGCCTGCAATAAAACCGATAAATCTTGTATTGTAAGCATAGAAATACTCCCCTTTATCAGAGTTGTTCCATTCTCGTTCCGTAACAGTTCTCCTTTAATATATCAGTTCCTGTTAATTTAGAAAAGAGGATTTGCTACAATGTCAATATTTTTTTTAAATCCTTCGCAGATTCATGCTCCCGCCTCCGGACAAACTTCTCGAAGCGGTCTGCCGGACGAATAATCTTATAGTAGTACTCCTGATCTACATGAATCCGGGCAAGTTCCCTCTTGTCTACTATACAGGTTGAGGCTAATCCGTATGGACAAAAAGATGGTCCTGCATCTCCTGCAAGACCATTTTTTTCATATCATGGGCACTGGTATGTTTGCCATGCTTAACAAATATATTTTTATACCCTGTGACAACAGAACTCTTACTTGCGGGGGTTCTTGATAGCAGCCTGCGCCGTACATACCTTGTGTATATAACGATGTACATTTTGAATTAGAGCTGTCCGGGCAGCTCACCGACGCAGGCTGCCCGGAAAAGGGATGGTGTGCCCCTCCTCATCAGCAAAAGGACCAAAGTGTAATTTACTATCCATAGAGCAGGTCGTGTACTTCCTCTGACCGGCTAAATTCAGAAAGGCAACTGTGGGCTGCGGAGAAAAGTCCAAGCACCAGGCAAAGCGGGAATCAGACAGTGGTGTAACCTGTGAAACAAAGAGATCAATGAAATCCTCGCTTACCAGACCGTCATGCATTTCAACTGCCTCGCACAACGCTGCTTCAATGGCTTCCATATCCAGGCGTCCGGGATTGTAGTCCTCTGAAGCAATTTGAGCTTTGCTCTGACGAAGGGCCTCCATCTGCTGCTGAATTTCTATGGTCCGCTGGAGGAACTTATCCTGCTCAATCTCTCCACGGGCACGGACTACAACCAAGTCATCCAGCTGTTGTTGGAGCAACTGAACAGAATCATCTTTCGCTTTCATCAAATCTGCTCGACGATCTGCGTCTGGCTTGTAGCAAGCATCCAGCATTTTGCAGGTCTGGAGGACGATTTCTCTTTGGTCTCCCCATACCCTCTCAAATATTTTGGAGGCCATCAGTTCCAGTTTGCTTTGTCCAACTGGCTTGATCTCACAGATAGGTGTTGGATTGCCTTGTTCATTCTGAAGGCGGATGCGGGGGGTATCATGGTGTCGCTTGCATTCATATCCATAGATAGGCTTTCCTGCATTATTGGTTCTCCAACGATGTCGAAGCATGGGAGAACCACAACGACACCTCATTTTTCTGCCCCACACATTCTGAGCCTGCTGAATACCAAAACTCCGTGTACGGCCTTTCTCATCAGTCAGCCGTTTGGTCCTACTGCGACGAATGGCATTACACCGCTCGTACTGTTCCTCCGAGATAATCTGAGGGAAGCCACCTTTTACATAGACAAACTCGCTCTCGTCACGCTTGATTCTCTTTTGCTCCAAATAGTTATTGGAATAGGACTGACAGTAAACTGTGTACCCCAGATAGTTTTTTCGCTTGATGATCTTTGATACTTTTCCGGCATCCCACTTGACCTTACCTACTCCGTTTTTGCGTCCAAGGCGGGTTAGCTCTTTTGCTACTAAGGTTTCTCCCATGCCGGAATCATAGAGGTCAAAAATCATTTTTACAGTTTCCGCCTGATCGGGATCAATTTCAAACTGCTTGGTGAGTTTGTTCCTGGTATATCCGAAAATGTTCCCGTTTCCATAGAGGACTCCTTTTTCGCGGCTGACCCGTTGTCCTGCAAGAGAGCGTTCACTGATTTTGCGGCTCTCTTCCTGTGCCATAGTAGCCATAATGGTCAGCCGCAACTCGCCATCACCGTCAAGAGTCCAAATGTTATCATTCACAAAATAGACTTCAATCCCTATGGCGGCGAATTGGCGAACACAGACCAATGCATCTACCGTATTTCTGGCAAAGCGGCAGACCTCGCGAGTGACAATCAAATCGAATTTTTGCTGTTTGGCATCCTCCATCATCCGCATAAAGACATCCCGCTTATAGACCTGAGTTCCGGTAATGCCTTGGTCGATGTAGCGGTTGATAACATTCCATTGAGGATGAAATCGAGCAACATCATCATACCACTGCATCTGATTTTGCAAGGCTTTGACCTGGGCCTCGTGTTCTGTTGAGGCACGGCCATATATGACTGCCCGACAGGGTTTGTCCCGAAAAGATCGAGATAATGAGTACGGAGACATATTGTACATAGCATCTTCCTCCTTTAGTGTTCCTGATTTCTTCTGACAAAACGAGAATACTCAAAAAATCTTTAATCTGCAATGATATGGACACTGGGCTGACATCCTTGACAACCCAGCGCAAAAAAACTACTTGTTCTGATAGGTTCGTTTCACATTAAAATAGGTTGCTTCGTTGATAAGTCCCTTCTTGTAGAGCATATCAATCAGCTTTAAGCACACATAAGTGCGGTCAATAATTGTTTCATTCATGGCTCATATCCTCCGGTAAGTGATGCTGTTGTGGTAATGCTGCAAGCCGGATCTTTTGAAGTGTCAACGCCGTAAGGCTGGATAATGTATAGTATTCGACGGGGCTGAGCGCAGACGCCTTGTTGTCTGCCGCGCGAGCTGCCATTGTATCAATACTGCGGCGAAGTTTAGCCAATTCATCAATCAGAGCTACATAGTCTGCTGGAGGGAGTTCAACAGGACGAACTCCTTTAATTAAACTGCGGATATATGCGCCTCTGGATGACGCACCTACACGACGAACTTGATTATCCAGATCCGCCAAATCATCTTCCGTGAATCGTACATAGGCTATTTGGGTTGCACAGACATCTTTCTTGTTCATAACCTCGCCTCATTTCCTGAATGGTGGCGTGTCGATTTACGAGGAGTAATGATATAGTCATACCCATTGCGGACCCCACAATAAGTACAGGTATCTTTTACAAGTTGATAGCGATCCACACGCTGAATCCTTATGGTTGGCACATTATAAAAAGCATTGGCACAAGTTGCACACAGGCAAATCATCTGCGGCCTCTGTTGCCGATTTTCAGTTTCTTGTTTCATGGCCTGTTCGCTCCTATTACTGTTAATTTAGAGACTGAGGGACCCAATACCCTTCCCTGGCATTTGTGCCTCTCACTTGTAGGCCACGGCAGAGGCCGTTTGTTGCACAGATTACGAAATTTAATTCAAAAAGTAGCATAGCCCTGCCAAAATGGCAGGGCTATGCTTTCGATGGTTTGTTGCTTAAGGATTATAGTGCATCATGGCATCCTGTATCTTCTTAATTTTTCTGCATATTGAGGACCGATTGCCCCCTTGCTTACGAGCAATTTCTGCGGCAGAAAAACCCTCACACAAAAGGCGAGCAATTTGTTCCAGGTCTTTGGGAAGTGAAGTGAGAAAATCTTCTACTTCCAATTCAAGCTGCACGCGTTCCATATCATCACCTGTATAGTACCCTCCCATTCCTTCAGGGTCCTGAGCATCCAAAGAACAGTGACGGCGTGTTTGTGTGTGTTGATTATTGTATTCCAAGCGATCCAGTTCTCGCAATTCGGCAATCCAAGCTCCATTGACACAGGAAGTATCGTCTGCTCCTAAAACCAGCGTAGAACGCGATCCATCTGCAAAGTAGTAGACATAGGTATCGTGTCTTTGGGGAGAGTTCGTATGAACCACATCTTGATTGATAGTTCCTAATTCTTGGCGATGTGTTTTATAACGAGCTTGTGAGCACTCGGTAATAACTCTTTCGTTGTGACCATCAACATTTTCGGTTGTCTCAATAAAAAAGCGCCCAGTAAAGCAACCGTTGCGGCGTGCCTTACTGAACGCTGAAAAACTGATTTCCTCCCATTCCTGTGGGC
>UQDA01000012.1 GCA_900539715.1 uncultured Lachnospiraceae bacterium
ATCTTGAAAATCGTGTAGATCGGTTGCGAGAGGAAGTATCTGTTATAAAGGAAGAGAATGCAGCTTTGTTAAATGTAACATATGATATGGATCGGGTTGTAGCTGTTTTGGGAGAAAATAAGGTGAAGGAAGCAATAGAAGTAGCAAAACATTTGGAACAGGCAAATGCAAAGCAAAAAGGTAAGAAGAGACGTATAGATAGAGAGGGGAGATAAAGGGATGAAGAAATAAAATCTATGCTAAAAAAGCAAAGTCTAGACATTGTTTTTTGGAATTGTAAATCAGAGAGAATAGATTTATATAGGCGAAGAGAGAAAATAGCTTTGGCAGGCCTTTGAGAATTAGGTGAATGCTCTATAAGTAATGTGATACAAGGAAAGGTAAAATAGAATTTGTGGAAATGTGCGTTACAAGATGTAAGCAGAAACTCTAGCACAAAAAACTTCCATTTCTTTTTTTGATGAAGTATAATGTAAGCAACATATTTGAATTTGCAGCGATAGAAAATCAGAAGAATATATTGAAAAATAAGCATTTGAGGGAGTGACACGAATCGTGTCACATATGTGAAAGAACGTTTCTTTCATTGTTTTATGCTTTGGGATAAGGTGAAGGTGTTAGAAAGACAAACCAAATCAGAAAGGATGTAAAATGATGAAAAAGAACGAAAAAAGATGTTTATTACTTGGAAGTGTATTCCTTGCAATGTTTGTGTTATGGACAGCGCTGATTCAGATGGTGGATGTGCAATCTGTTGGTCAAAATGAAACCAGTATTGGATTTGCAACATTCAATTGCTGGTTTCACCATTTGATAGGGGTGAATAAGGTGATTTATACAATTACTGATTGGATGGGCCTGGTACCTATCGTTGTATGTTTGGTTTTCGCGGGTGTTGGGTTGATTCAGTTGATTAAAAGAAGAAGTATTTTCAAGGTTGATGCAGATATTATGATCTTAGGGGTATATTTTGCTGTTGTGATCTTGGCATATGTGATTTTCGAAATTATACCAATCAATTACAGACCAATTTTAATAGAAGGAAGAATGGAGGCATCTTATCCATCTTCAACTACATTATTGGTATTGAGTGTGATGCCAGTTTTTATTGAACAAATCCAGCGCAGGTTGTCTGGTGATGTGGCGAAAAGAATCATAACAATTGTATCACTAGCTTTTTCGGGATTCATGGTGATTGGGAGATTGATTGCCGGAGTGCATTGGTTCACGGATATCGTAGGCGGTGTACTACTAAGTACCGGATTGGTTTTGATTTATAAAGCGACAGTTATGTTGGTAATAAAGGAAAAATAGAATTGGAATGGGAGGTGCAGATTTTGGAATTTCATGAAAAACTTCAGGAATTAAGAAAAATCCGAGGTTTGACACAAGAAGAATTAGCCGAGGCATTATTTGTTTCTAGAACTGCTATTTCAAAATGGGAATCTGGAAGAGGGTACCCAAGTATAGATTCGTTAAAAGAAATATCTAGATATTTTTCTGTATCCATTGATGATTTGTTATCTGGAGATCAATTGATTTTCATAGCAGAAAAAGAAAACAAATCAAATCTCAATGGTTTATGCGACTTATTATTGGGGATTGTTGATTTGCTTTCTCTGATGTTGATATTTCTGCCGCTATATTCCAAGCCAATTAATAGTTATATTTACTCGGTAAATCTCCTTGGGTATGTAAATAACAATACTCTCATTATCAAAATATATTGGGCATTGTATATCAGTTTAGCGACAATAGGAATCGTGAAAATGCTGATGGTCTATTTCAAACTCGAAAAGGGAAAAAAGATGATTACTGACTTATCTGTAGGAATCAGTATAATTGCTGTTTTGTTTTTGGCTATGGCGAAAGAACCATATGCGACAACAGTAATGTTCCTTTTATTACTTATCAAAGGTGGCCTATTTTATAGGCAAGCCAAGGTAGGGTAATAAGATATTGTTCTCTACAACTTCCTGACTGTAGGGGAATTGAAATGTTGTATAAGTATTATAGCATTTAAGACTATTAGTTGATTTTGATATATAGCATATTGCTGACAATAAAATGACAATACAATTAAATGAAAAGGTAGAGAATATATGTAAAACAGTTCAAAAACGAACTGTTTTAAAACTGAAATAACGGGGAAGAACTACAAAGCAAATAGAACTTTGCGAGTTTGAATAATGTATTTGTCACTTAACAACCTTCGTTATCCTCTTTTTGACAAAAGTCGTTAGCGTGGGGAGAATGGCAGGTATAAAAAATAATACAAAGAAAATGAGCATGAAAAGACCTTGAAGGAAAAATCCTTTAAGGTCTTTTTTGGACGGATTTTCTGACCGTATCATCTATCAGGAACCTTGTAAAATCAATGCTTTCAAGCAGTTACGAATACCTTGAATGAATATCCGTTGAGGATATTCGTTAAGAAAATCTTGAAAGAAATCTCGGTGCGAAAATTCGTTAAGAAAGTCGGACAGAAATTCGGGGAGACGCTAACGGAGTTTGTTAAAAAGACGCTAATGGGATTTGTTAAATGACACGTGATGTCCGTTGAAGATATCTTGACAACTAATTTGGACAGTGGTAGAATGGCGAAAAATAAATGAGCTTTTAATTTAGAAGAGGTATCTAAAAATGTTTAATAATCAGTTTCAGAAACTGAATAGGGACGACGATAAGTAGCGTTTGTATCTGTGACTAATCATAGGTACAAGCGCTAAATGTGTTGTGCCTATGTGGAATATAAAGATGATAGACCACATTGGGAAAGATAAGTACTTTGCTCGTGTGGTTTTTTTGTACCTTTTTATCAATCCCCATGCGAGTGCATTTTGAAAGAAGGTGATCGTATGGGACATAAAGACGATGTTCTTATGGATAAAGTCTGTTTTATGGAAATAAAATAGCAAGATAGAAAGGATAAAATAATGGAAAATATAAAAGGAAATATTAGTGTAATTGAATTAGAAAGCTGGGAATTAGCAGAGCATATTGGAGAAAAAATACAAATTCATGGAAGCATCTATAAGATTAGAAAAATGAAAGGTTTTTCTTTTGTGTTACTAAGAACAAAAAGAGATGTGGTTCAGTGTATTGCTTCAAAAGATATTGAAATACCGGAAGAGGAAAGCTGCGTAACAATTACAGCAAATGTGGTAGAAGAAAGCAGAAGTAAAACAGGGTATGAATTGCATATTGAAAGTATAAAAGTTTTAAGCAGTCCTTATGAATCATCACCAATTGTAATCAATCAGAAAATCGTAGATACTTCTATAGAAAATTTGCTTGACTATAGGCCAATCACTTTAAGGAACGAAAAAGAAAGAGCGATTTTTAAGTTGCAGGAAGGAATTTGCAGAGGGATTCGAGAATTTCTTTATAACGAGCATTTTACAGAAATCCATACGCCTAAGATAGTACAGTCAGGAGCTGAAGGCGGAGCCAATATTTTTTCTTTAAACTATTTTGGGCAAGAGGCATATTTGGCTCAAAGCCCTCAGTTTTATAAACAGATGATGGTAGGGGTGTTTGAACGTGTATTTGAAATTGCACCAGTGTTCCGAGCTGAGAAACATGATACGTCAAGACATTTAAATGAATATACCAGTGTGGATTTTGAAATGGGCTATATAAAAAGTTTCAAAGAAATCATGGAAATGGAAACGGCAATGTTGAAATACACATTGAATTATTTAGCGGAGCATTATAAAAAGGAAATCTTATTGCTTAGTCTTACTTTGCCTATGGTTGAAATGATTCCTGCAATCCGTTTTCGTGAAGCAAAGATGAAAATATCTGAGGCTTATAATCGCCCTGTAAATGATTGGGAAGATTTTGAACCGGAAGAAGAAAAACTTTTGTCAGAGATTATTTGGAAGGAAACAGGAAGTGAATTTGTTTTTGTAACACATTATCCGAGTGTAAAGAGACCTTTTTATGCTATGGACAGCAAAGAAAATCCGAATGAAACAGAAAGTTTTGACTTGTTGTTTAGAGGTCTTGAAATTACAACTGGTGGCCAGAGAATTCATAACTATGAAGAACAGGTTTCAAAAATGCAGCGAAAAAACATGAATGTGCAATTATTTGAAAGTTATCTTATGATGCACAAACATGGTATGCCACCACATGGAGGGCTCGGGCTTGGCTTGGAACGTTTTACCAGTAAGTTATTAGGATATGAAAATGTAAGATTCACAACATTGTTTCCGAGAGATATTAACAGGCTAATTCCTTAGAATATTTTGATGCGGAGCGGGAGACTGCTCCGCCTTTTGATATTTATGATGCATGCGAGAAAATACAGTGATATAATTTATATGACATCTGAAAGGAATGTATGAGCGTGTCTTATATCTATAGGAGGAAACCTAGAATGGTGGAAGTGAATTTTTAGGAACAGGTATCAGATGAGTTATTGAAGTTTACCGTAATTATTTCTAAGATGGATGGCAAATGGGTATTTTGTAAACATAAAGAGAGATACATACGAGGTTCCAGGTGGACATAGGGAAATCGGTGAGAATATTTTGGGAACAGCAAAGAGAGAGTTAAAAGAGGAAACATTTGGAATGTTGTTTGTTGCGGATATAATTTCTTTTGAAGGGGAATTGTATAGCGAAATTGAAAAAATCATTATTACTGAAAAATTGCTGTATAAATGGACATATCCACTTATACAGCCAAAGTTGCTTGAAGAAGTAAAGAGAAGAAGATATGTTTAATCAGTGATTTTTAAGTATTTTAGTTGAGAAATTTAAGAATTGGCGAGGTTAGTAGAATGGTCAGACCGGAAAAGGGGAAAAGGATTTCCAAGATAGATACATATTTAAATTGTGCTGAAGTTTTTGCTTATAGAAGTACATGCCTGAAAAGAAAATATGGTGCTGTTATAGTAAAGGACGATGTCGTGATTTCGACAGGATATAATGGTGCGCCAAGGGGCTTTGATAATTGTTGTGACCTGGGAAAATGTCCTCGAATTGAGCAGGATATGCATCAAGGAGACGGATACGGAATATGTCGTGCGGTTCACGCAGAAGCAAATGCGTTATTAAATTGCTCAAGACAACAGACAATAGGTGCAGATTTATACTTAACGGGAGTGAATCCGAGTGACAATACAATTCATAAAGCTAAACCCTGTCCGTTATGCGCCAGAACGATTATTCAGGCGGGTATAAATAATGTCTATTTGCGTGTGGGTGAAGGGGCAGAAAACTATGAAGTAATGTCTGCAAAAGACTTGGAATGGGTACAAAAGGCCGATTGATTAGGTGGGTCCTTCGAGAGTCAACATTGGCACCCTCTCCTTTAGCAAGATTTCCGTCAGATAGTCTGGGGATTTCTATGTAAACAGAGGGGCACAGTGGGAGTATCCCAAAGTTTGTGTAAACCTTCAAACTGATGTAAGATAGACTTACCAGTTTGGAGGTTTATTTTATGGCAAGAAAAAAGGATACCCCACAAAAAGCAGCTCTTCGGGAAATGATGGGCAACTACCTGAAAGAGAACAATGTAACGGTCAAGGATGGAACGGATGTCAATTCCATTATGCGGGATATGATGTCCATCATCCTGGAAGGTGCTCTGGATCAGGAAATGGATGAGGAACTGGGATATTCCAAGTATGATTATCGGAACAAGGAAACGGATAATTCCAGAAATGGTCATTCCCAAAAGACCATGCATACCAGCTACGGCGATATGGAGATTGATATCCCAAGAGACCGGAAAGGGGAGTTTGAACCACAGATCGTCAAAAAGTATCAGAATACGGTCACTCAGGACATGGAAGAAAAGATCATCTCCATGTATGCCAAAGGAATGACCACGAATGATATCGAAAGCCATATGCGGGAACTCTATGACATCGAGATTTCTGACAGCACCATCAGCAGGATCACGGATAAAATCCTGCCCATCGTAAAAGAATGGCAAGAACGGCCTTTGGAGGAAATCTATGCGGTCGTTTTCATGGACGCCATCCATTACCATGTCCGTAATGAAGGCAGGATTGTAAAACGTGCGGTTTATATCGCTATCGGAATCGATATGGAAGGGCATAAAGACGTGCTCGGCATGTATGTAGGGCAAAATGAGAGTGCAAAGTTCTGGCTTTCCATTTTGAACGGACTGAAGAACCGTGGCGTAGAAGATATCCTGATCGCATGCGTAGACGGCCTGACAGGCTTTCCCCAGGCGATTGAAGCCGTTTTCCCGGATACGGAGATCCAACAGTGTATCATTCATCAAATCCGGAATACGACAAAGTTCGTTTCTTACAAGGAACTCAAGCCGTTGATGGCTGATCTGAAACGTGTATATGCAGCCCCAACGGAAGAAATCGCACGGGCTGAACTGGATGGCTTTGATGAGAAATGGAGCGGGAAATATCCCAAAATCGCAAAATCATGGAAAGACAACTGGGCGAATCTTCCAACGTATTTCAAGTATCCGGAAGCGGTCCGCCGCTTAATCTATACCACGAATACCATCGAGGGATTTAACCGGCAGCTGAGGAAGGTCACGAAATCTAAGACGGTATTCCCTTCGGATGAGAGTCTCCTGAAAATGCTGTATCTGGCCATGGTGGATATCACGAAAAAATGGACTGGACATCGACAGGATTGGGGACAGATCCATTCGCAGCTGGAAATATTTTTTGAAGAACGATTATCCGGATTATAAGCTGTTTCTGGTCTTTCAGGGCTGGCCCAGCCAGCCCTGCTTGACATGTCTGGAAACTGCATTATAATACAAGCAAGGGCAGAACCTCTAAAATCTGCTCTGCCCAATGTAACTAATGACATATCTTATATCAGTTTTTTGAATTTACACAAAACTTGAAACGGTCTCAAACCGCCTGCCCTTGACATGCCTGTAAGCAACTGTTATATATAAGACAAGGGCGATAAGCCTAATCCGTAAGCTTATTGCCCTTAATTATCATAGAAGAATCTTATTTACAGAGATTTTCTCATACACTCAAAGAACCTATAAAATCTGCTCTGTCCAATGTAATTAATGACATATCTTATATCAGTTTTTTCGATTTTTACAAACTTTAAAATGTCTCCTCTTCAGAACCAGGGTAGCTTCCGCGAAACACCTGAGTAGCAGGTCCGTTTATGCGCCATGCATGATAAGCCCGCAATTACGATCCGTTTGCGCTTTCCCCAATCTGCACCATCTTGAATCCCTCTCCATGAACTTCATTGGATTCCAGCACGATTAAAAAGGAATCCGGGTCGGTTTTCTTTACAGCCTGCTGCACCTGAAACATTTCTTTGTTGCTGCAGGCACACATAACGACTTGCTTTTCTGTTCCATGGTACCCGCCCTGGCCCTTTAAAATAGTGGTTCCCCGTTGGCAGCATTCATCGATTACTTCACAAATCTGAGAACCGTGCTCGGTAACGATTAAGGCAAGCTTTCCGGCGTTGATTCCATACATTAACTTGTCTACTGCAACAGCAAAAATAAAATTAACAACCATTCCATAAATGATACCGTCTATATCTCGGAATATAATTCCACCTACCAAAATGATTCCCACGTCAGACCAGAATGCAATTTTTCCAAGAGATAAATGCGGTTTGATGGCTTTTACTGCCATGATAATAAAGTCGGATCCTCCAGTAGAAGAGTTTTTGGAATAAATCAATGCGTAGCCGATACCGCCAAATACACCTGTACAAAGGGCGGCTAATAATCGGTCGCCCTGATATACCGGAAACAACGGTGCCACATAGTCGATCATCAAAGAAGAAAGCACCATACACCGTAAAGAACTGATAAAGAACTTTTTTCCGAGAAGCCGATAGCAGATAATGGCCAGCGGAATATTTAGTACAATGGTTGAAAGTCCAATGGGAATATTCAGCAGCCGGTATAATATGATAGAAATGCCTGAAAATCCGGTCATTGGGAATTTTGCCTGCACAGCGAAATTGTAAATTCCGGCTGCGATAAATACGCTTCCTACAAACTCCCAAAGTAATTGCGTTGCAAATATCGTTGCTTTTTGCATAGAAAACTGTTTTTTCATAACCTAAATCCCTCCATTTCACAAAAAAAGAGCGAAGGCGTATTATATAAAATATAATCCGCTTTCGCTCTTCGGCAATTAGGCTAACACTAATTCAACTGTTTTGTCAAGTATTTTTACAAAGACTGGTAAATTTTGTCCGGAGGTTGTCAGTAAGGCAGCAGCTGCACTCAGAGAGCGCCCGCTTCTACTTCGCTATTTTCTCTATTTCTTATCACGTTTATCCCCTTTATCACACATAAGATTCCAATCGTTCCGATTCCGATGATGACCCAGCCCAGTCCGAGAGAATAGAGCGGAATGGCATGGAGGATATTCCCAACGGCGCCAAAGCTTACTCCGGCTTCCTCAACGGCATAAATGATGCTGACAGCGCCGACTGCCGTGATAGTGGAAAGATAAACATATGGGATTTTCTGAATCCATCTGTCGCAGAGCCCGAGGACGATGAGCATGATGGAGATGGGATAAATGGCGTTGAGCACAGGGACGGAAATGCTCAGGATAACATTTAGGCCCTGATTACAGATGATGAATGAAAATCCTGCAATACCGAGGACCCATTGGCGGTAGGAAAGCTTTGTCGTCAGGGTCGAAAAATACTGTGAGATGGAAGTGATAAGTCCAACGCAGGTCGTCAGGCATGCGAGCGTAAAAATAGCAGCCAGCAGGATAGCGCCGGTATCGCCGAACAGCTGATGGACGATGCAGCGGAGCGTCCAGGCGCCGTTTTCCTGAATTGGAAATACGCCGGAAGAGCTCATTCCCATGTATGCCAGGATAAGGTAGATGCAGGCGAGGATAGTTCCGGCAAAAATACCGGTCATCGTCGTATATTTCATCACGCCTTTTTTCTCTTTGATTCCGAGGCTTTCGATGGTTGTAGCTATGACAAGGCCGAAATTCAGAGCGGCGATAGTATCCATCGTCAGATAACCTTCGAGAAAGCCTTTTACAAGAGGGGTGGAACTGTAGCTTTCTGCAGCGGGAGCAATGTCAACCGTACCGCGGGACAGGAAGCTGAAAAACAGGAAAAGGATAAGGCATAAAAGCGACGGCGTTAAAAACTTTCCGATGCGTTCCACAAGCTTGTTGGGCGTCAGCGCCAGCCAGCCGGCGATGAGGAAAAATACAAGTGAGAACAGCAGCATAAAAAGGCTTAGGTTCGCTTCCTTAGGAAGATACGGAGCGACTGCCATTTCAAACGGGAGTGAAGCTGCACGCGGGATGCCGAGTCCGGGGCCTATGGAGAGATATATCAAAATGGTAAAGACCATGGCGAATTTGGGGTCGACCTTGCGGGCAAGCTTTTCCAGACCGCCGAATTTTGCAACAACGATGACGCCCAGAACGGGAAGGGCGACTGCGGTGATAAGGAAAGCCGCTATCGCGGGAGGCGTCTGGCTTCCGGCGTTCTGTCCCAGAAAGGGCGGGAATATGAGGTTTCCTGCCCCGAAAAACAGCGAGAACAGCATAAAGCTGACGAGCAGGATTTGTTTCTTTTTCAGTTTCATAACAGAGTCCTCCTTAAGATTTTGAAGAGCATTTCATACGCGGGAAAGTGATTTTTGCGTATAAAAAAATCGCCCTGTAAAGGACGATCATAAACCGTGGTACCACCTTAATTCCTGAGAAAATCTCAGCTCATATCGCATCATATAATGCGTTTCACCTATAACGTGGCTTAACTCCGGCGCTCCTACTGTTATTTCAGTTTGCTTCTCAGGGATGATTTCGTCATGCAGGTCTATTGACAGCTTTCACCGGGCGCTGTCTCTCTGTAAATATTGCCGCAGATTACTTGTTCCCGTCAAATGAATTTTAAATATGATCATATTATAGGATATAAAAAAATAATTTACAAGGCTTTTGGAGAAAAAATATAAAAGGGTAGTAAAGTTCGGGCTTCAGACAGCGTACGGAAAATATCCCGAACGCCGCCTGCTCCCGCAAAAGCCTCTTGTCGGCAGCTTGTCATTTCATCCCTTCGTCAAACCGTTTCCTGACTTCAATATAAGAAAGGATAGCTTCTACAGTCCCGTCGAATCCAAGCTTTGAGCTGTCCAGAGAGAGGTCATAGTTGCGGGCGTTTTTCCATTCCTGCCCGGTATAATATTTGTAGTAGCGGGCACGGTAATCATCGGTCTGCGCGATAAGTTTTTCAACCTCCGCTTCGGGGAGGCTGTTGACCTTCATTGCTTCCTGAAGGCAGAAGTCTGCAGGGGCATGCACGAAGACGCGTACAACACCGGGCATATCGGCAAGAACATGGTCGGCACAGCGGCCTATGATGACGCAGGAGCCTTCCTCGGCGAGCTGGCGGATGATTTTTGCCTGGTAGCGGAAAAGATTGTCGTCCTTTGTAAAACCTGCGCTTTCCGGGGAAAGGGGCAGGGAGCTTTTAAAGCCTCCTGAAAGGAAGGAACGCAGTCCGTGATGTTTCTTTTTTTCATCCTGAAAAAGGGTCGGATTGATGCCGCTGTCTTCGGCGGCGAGTTCGATAATCTCCCGGCCGTAGCAGGGGATATCAAGGCGTTTTGCCAGCATTTTACCTACGGTTTTTCCACCGCTTCCGTACTGGCGGGCGATAGTGATAACAGTTTTTGCCATATCAAAAAACCCTCCTGATAGTCATTTGGCAACAATATTTTTTATTCTCCCAGATAAGCCTTTCGAATGGATTCATCATGGAGAAGCGCCTGGGCGTCGTTTTCCTTGACGATATTCCCGGTTTCCAGCACATAACCGCGGTTTGCGATAGAGAGTGCTTTTTTAGCATTCTGCTCGACCAAAAGGATGGTCATGCCCTGTTTGTTTATCTCCTGAATGATATTAAAGATTTCAGAAACAAGGAGCGGGGACAGCCCCATGGAAGGCTCGTCGAGTAAAAGCAGCTTTGGCTTTGACATCAAGGCGCGCCCCATGGCGAGCATCTGCTGTTCGCCGCCGGAGAGCGTTCCGGCAAGCTGCTTTGTGCGTTCCTTTAGGCGGGGGAAGCGTTCGTATACCATAGACAGCGACTCCTCTATCTCCTTTTTATCGCTGCGCGTATAGGCGCCCATCTTGAGATTTTCAAGAACGGTCAGGTTGGCGAACATACGTCGACCTTCGGGAACGTGGGCGATACCCTGTTTCAGGATGCGGTGTTCGGGCAGTCGTGTAAGCTCCTGATCCTGAAAACGGATAGAGCCGGAACGGGCAGAAAGCATACCGCTGACAGTTTGCAGAGTCGTCGTCTTACCTGCACCGTTTGCGCCGATAAGTGCGACGATTTCGCCTTCCTCAACGCGGAAAGAGATATTTTTCAGGGCGTGTATCACGCCGTAATAGACGTTTAGATTTTCAACATTCAGCAATGCCATAAAAACGGCCTCCTTCAATTGTTGGTCCGACAGTCTGCCGGACGGTTATATTTGATGATGCATCAGTCGCCCAGATATGCTTTGATGACAGCGGGATCGTTCAGTACCTGTTCAGGCGTCCCTTCTGCCAGAAGGCTTCCGAAGTTGAGGACGTAAAGATATTCACAGATGCCCTGAACGAGCTTCATGTCGTGTTCTATCAGCAGAATGGTAACATCGTATTTTTTGCGGACGAGACGGATGGTATCCATTAATTCGCCGGTTTCATTGGGATTCATGCCGGCGGCAGGCTCATCCAGCAGAAGGAGCTTGGGGTTGGTGGCAAGAGCGCGGGCAATCTCCAGCTTGCGCTGTTTGCCGTAGGGCAGGTTGGATGCCTTTGTATATGCCTCTTTGTCCAGATCAAATACCTTTAAGATATCCATAGAACGCTCTGTCATCTCCCGTTCCTTTTTGCGATAGCTGCCCACATGGAGAAGGCTTTCTGCAAGGGAGTAGGAGACCTGACCGTTTAGTCCGACCATGACATTATCCAGTACGGACTGCGTGGAGAAAAGGCGGATATTCTGGAATGTCCGCGCTACGCCGAGACGGTTTATTTCAAACGGTTTTTTGCCTACCAGGTTTTGCCCGTCGAGTCGGATACCGCCGTCTGTAGGACGGTACACACCGGTCAGCATGTTGAAAACTGTCGTCTTGCCTGCCCCGTTCGGACCTATCAGGCCGACAAGGCTTCCTTTTTCGATGTTCATGGAAAGGTCATCCACAGCGCGGAGTCCGCCGAAGGAGATGCCGAGTTTTGTTACTTCCAATGCAGCCATATCAGTTAGCCTCCTTTGGTGCCGCCTTGCGTGTCCTGCGCGATTCGATAAGGCGTTTTTTAAGACCGGAGTTGTTAAATATCATCATTACGATCAGCAGGATTGCATAGATGAGCATTCTGTAATCATTCATAGACCTTAAAAGCTCGGGAAGGACGGTGAGCAGGGCGGCGGCAATGATGGAACCCCAGATATTGCCGAGTCCGCCAAGAACGACGAATACAAGGACGAGTATCGATGTATTAAAGTCAAATTTAGCTGCCGTAACGGTGGAATAATTCATGGCGTAGAGCGTTCCGGCCATTCCTGCAAAGACGGCGGAAATGACAAAGGTCAGGAGTTTGCAGCGCGTTACGGAAAGCCCGATGCTCTCGGCTGCTATCTTGTTGTCGCGCACTGCCATGACTGCGCGGCCGGTACGGCTGTTGATAAAGTTTAAAACAATGAACAGAGTGATAAGGATAAGGATAAAACCGGCTGTGAAACTGGAGAGCTTCTGAACTCCGCTGACTCCCATGGGACCGTTTATTATCATGGAGCCCCCTTCCTCCAGGGTGAATTTCTGGGAAAGGATGGAAAGGTGCAGTCCGTTTTTATCGAAGCCGATATAGAGCACGTTTATGATGTTTTTGATGATTTCGCCGAAAGCGAGGGTGACGATCGCCAGATAGTCTCCTTTTAAGCGAAGGACAGGAATGCCCACGATAAGTCCTGCTACGCCGGCAAATAATCCTGCGACAGCCATGGAAACGGCAAGCCTGATGGGGCCGTTTGGTATCGCTTCTGCAAGGGATGTGGAGACGACAATACCGGTAAAGGCGCCGACAGACATAAAGCCTGCATGACCGAGGGAAAGCTCGCCCAGTATGCCGACGGTCAGATTCAGGGAGACCGCCATTACAATATAGGCACAGATAGGAACAAGCTGTCCTTTTAAGGAAGAGGAGATGTTACCGGTGAGGATCATGGACTGGATGACAAGAAAGCCGATGATCACGATCGCATAGGAAGCTGCGCTGTGTTTTCTGTCAGCAAGCAGTTGTCTGATATTTTTCATGTTGCTACCTCATACTTTCTCGCTGACGTGTTTGCCGAGCAGTCCATCGGGTTTGACCAGAAGAACGATGATCAGGACGGCAAATACGATCGCATCGGATAATTCTGTGGAGATATATGCTTTTGAGAAAATTTCAATGACGCCGAGCAGTATACCGCCTATCATTGCGCCCGGAATGGAACCGATACCTCCGAATACTGCGGCGGTAAAGGCTTTGATGCCAGGCATGGAGCCGGTGGTCGGCATCAGGGTCGGGTAGGCGGAGCATAACAGCACGCCTGCGATGGCAGCCAGTCCGGAGCCGATGGCGAAGGTCAGGGATATCGTAGTGTTGACATTAATGCCCATAAGTCCTGCGGCTGCCTTGTCTTCCGATACGGCGCGCATGGCAGTTCCCGCTTTTGTCCTGTTTGTAAAAAGGGTGAGCCCGGCCATGATGACGATGCAGGCGATAATGGTAACGATGGTCACGCCGGAGATTACAAGCTGACCGTCAAAAAGCTGTACAGACCAGTTTCCCACGACGGAGGAAAAAGTCTTGGGGCTGGAACCCCATATGAGCAGGGCTGCATTTTGTAAAAAATAGGAAACGCCGATGGCAGTGATGAGCACTGCGAGGGAAGGAGCCTGACGGAGCGGTTTGTATGCGAGTCTTTCCACTGCGATTCCGAGAACCGTACACACAACGATGGAGATCAGGACGGAAACGAGGGGGGGAAGCCCCAGATAGCTTGTCGTACAGAATGAAATATAAGCGCCAACCATGATAACATCGCCGTGAGCGAAGTTGAGCATCTTTGCGATTCCATAGACCATTGTATAGCCGAGAGCGATGATGGCGTATACGCTGCCTAAGCTGATGCCGTTAATTAAGTGGGATAAAAAGGTCATAACAGGTACCTCGTTCTTTCATGCCATAAGGAGCGCCGTATCTTTTTGATGGATAGCGGCGCTCCTGCAGCGCATTGATCTTTTAAAATTTATGTGCCGGTTTTATCAGAGGGAGTCAGTCTTCCATTCCGACATAAGCGCCGTTTTCGATGATCATGCCTTTCGGGCTCTTGGAAACGGCTCCGGTGCTGTCCCATTTGATACCCGTTCCGGTCAGGCCGTCAAAGCTGAGGGTAGGAAATGCTTCTATCATCTTTGTGCAGAGGTCTTCTGCGCTCATGTCAGGAGTGGCGCCGCATGCTTCCAGCGCAGCTTTGTAGGCGTATACGCAGTCGTAGGCGTCTGCAGCGAACTGATTGGGAACATCACCGAACTGCTCTTTATATTTTGCAACAAAATTTTTTGTCTTTTCATCTGCGGCATCTGCATTGAACGGTGTCAGAAGCATAACGCCTTCTGCAAGAGAGGTGTCGAAGCCTTCCAGAGTCAGGATGCCGTCCATACCGTCAACGCCGAAGATGACGGGGGCATATCCCATATCCTTTGCCTGCTTTAAGATGAGGGAAGCGGGCTGGTAGTAGATAGGAAGGAACAGCAAATCGGCGCCGGCATTTTTGGCTTCCGTGAGCTGTACGGAAAAGTCGTTGGAGGTTGCATCAGTAAAGGTCGTTGCGGAAACGATATCCAGTCCCTTTGCATTTGCTTCTGCCTTGAACTTTTCATAGATACCACTGGAGTAAACATCATCGTTTTTGTAGATGACGGCAATCTTTGTACCGAGCTGCTGACTGGAAATATAATCTGCGGAAGCGATACCTTGGTTAGGGTCTGCAAAACACATCTGGAAGAAATTATCCTTGCCCTCTGTGATGGCAGGAGAGGATGCGGAAGGAGTCAGACCGAAAATGCGGTCTGCAAAGTGTTCCGTGGAGACAGCTTCGCAGGGTTTTGTTGTCGTAGCGCCCAGTGACAGCTGCATTCCCCAGTCTTTTAACGCATTATATGCGGAAACAGATTTCTCGGGATCGTTCTCATCGTCTTCAAATTTCAGTTCAAACTGGATGGCGCCGCCTTCTGCGTTGATCTCGTCGACAGCAATCTGGGCGCCGTTTTTTACCGCGTTGCCGTAAATGGCTGCCGCGCCGGTCAGAGGTGTCGTTCCGCCGAGTTTAAATGCGGAGGCATCTCCGCTGTTATCAGTCGTTCCGCCGCAGCCTGCCAGAGTGCCAGCGCACAGTGCAGCCGCGAGTAACATGCTCAATCCTTTTTTCATAATAAGTTCCTCCTTTCAGCTTCGCCGTTGGATAGGTGTTTTTGTATAAAAGACATCTGTCTTTTGGCTTGTTAGCATTATACAACAGATTTATAAAAAATGAATCATTTTTTTATTTAATTTTAACATTTCGTCAGTTTTGCAGTATTAGCAAGTTAAAGTGGCGCAGTTTTAGGCAAAGTGTTGTTGAAAGTGCGTGGAAAGTGAGGCAGGGTACACAGAAAACAGAGAGGCAGGACGGGCGTTTTGCGGAGGAGGAAATCGTACTTGGGAAGAGATGTGAAAATATCAGCAGAATGGGCGATGCAGATGAATTTCCCTAATTGCCGCTTTACGCCGGAACGGATTGAGCGTATACTAGAGCACGAAACATTTGTATGAAAAGGAAAAGAGGATTGAAAAGATGAAGGTTGTAGTGTTGGCAGGCGGTATCAGCACGGAACGCGATGTTTCTCTTATTTCAGGGAAAATGATCTACAAGGCGATGAAAAGGCTGGGGCATCAGGCGGTGCTCCTGGATGTCTTCCTCGGGATGGAAAGGGACGACATCGAGCATATTTTTGAGAGCGACGAGGATTTTTCCGGGGATATCGCCGATATCCGGGAGATAGACCCTGATATCAGCGCGGTAAAGGCGCTCCGCAGGGACGGCGGAAAATGCTATTTCGGACCGAATGTCATCCGGATATGTCAGATGGCGGACGCAGTATTTTTGGGACTGCACGGTGCGGACGGCGAGGGCGGCAAGGTTCAGGCGGCGTTCGACCTGCTCGGGATACGTTATACGGGCACAGGATTTGTCAGCAGCGCGCTGGCGATGGATAAATGTCTGGCAAAGGAGCTGTTTGTGCAGAACGGCATCCCTACCCCGGCGGGCTTCCGTGTGAAAAAGGGGCAGATAGGTGAGCAGACTCCCGTATTCCCCTGTGTGGTCAAAGTGGCTTCGGGCGGCTCCAGCATCGGTGTTTCCATCGTTTCTGAGGAGAGCGGATATCAGGCGGCGCTGGACGACGCGTTCCTGTACGGCGACGAGGTCGTTGTGGAGCAGTATATCAAGGGGCGCGAGCTGACCTGCTGCGTGCTGGACGGCAAAGCCCTGCCCATCGTGGAGATAGCGCCGAAGGCAGGCTTTTATGATTATAAGAACAAATATCAGTCGGGCTGCACAACGGAGACATGTCCCGCTCCCCTCGACGAGGAGACGACGCGGAAGGTGCAGGAGATATCCGTGCGCGTGTTTGAGGCGCTGCGCCTGGAAAAATATGCCCGTATGGATTTTATGCTGGATGAAGAGGGAAATCCGTACTGTCTGGAGGCGAACACCCTGCCGGGCATGACGCCCACGTCCCTGATACCGCAGGAGGCCGCCGCAGTCGGCATGAGCTATGACGAGCTGTGTCAGAAGATTCTGGACATGGCGTTTGAGGAGTGAGGAAGAGAAAGGGATATTTCCCCATTTTTTCGAAAGTGTGCAATCTGCTGCCCCGAAAATCCAGTGGACAGAGCGCATCAAAATGGGTATAATGAAATCGAGCCGTCCGCAGGATTCTTCTGCGGCGGCAGTATTCTTATGGAGGGAACCCAATGGCAAAACACCCATACAACAGGACAGTCTGGCAGTCTCTTGCCCTGATATCCCAGTTCGGTATCATGATGCTCGTTCCCATCGGCATGATGTTCGCGCTGGGCTATTGGCTGGATGAGAAGCTTGGGACGAATTTTTTCACGATAGTGCTGTTTGTTGTCGGCGTGCTGGCGGGATTCGGGAATATCTTCCGGCTGGCGAGGAGGATATATCAACAGGAGAACAGGAAAGACAGGGAATGAGAGATTTTTTCAAAAATATGGATGCGACAGTAAAGGAACTGTGGTTTGGAGCGTCTGTATGGGGAGCAATCTGTGAGCTGGCATCGGTCTGGTGGGTCAAAGACCCGGTCAACGTCAGCCTCGGCGTGCTGGTCGGAACATTGCTCGCGCTGGCGGGCATCTGGCATATGTGGAAAGTGCTGGATACCGCCCTGGATTTAGGGGACGGCGCGCAGAAGTATCTGACGGCAAGGAGCCTGCTCCGGTATCTGGCATTCGTTGTCGTATTTGCTGTTCTGATGGCGACAAAGTGGGCAGACCCGCTGGCGGCGTTCGCAGCGCTGATGGGAATCAAGATTTCAGCGTATCTGCAGCCCTTTGTACACAACTATAAAGAAAAGAAGGAGGTAAAGCGATGATGACCGGAATCTGGCTGGGAGGCGCGGCGGACATTGACTTTATGGTCCACGGCGTTTTCTCCTATGAGTTTTTCGGGCATACGGTATGGATCACTACGACGCATATCTGCCTGCTCATCGTCCTGCTGGTCATTCTGGGATTTGCGGTTGCGGCAAACCGTGCGATGAGGCATGCGTCAGAGGTACCCGGCGGCTTTCAGAATGTAGTTGAGACGATCGTGGAAAAGCTGGACGGCATGGTAAAGGCAGTCATGGGAAAGAGTGCGGTAAAGTTTGCAAACTACATCGGGACAGTATTTATTTTCATCCTGATATGTAACTTTTCCGGTTTGTTCGGAATGCGCCCGCCGACGGCGGATTACGGCGTGACACTGCCGCTGGGACTTGCGACATTTACGCTGATCCACTACAACAAATTAAAGCACAAGAAGCTGAAAGGCGCACTCGCCGAGCTGTGCGATCCGTGGCCGATATGGGCGCCTATCAATCTTATCGGCTATGTGGCGGTGCCGGTTTCACTTTCGCTGCGTCTGTTTGCAAACGTGCTTTCCGGCGTGGTGATGATGGCACTCGTATACGGGCTTCTGCAGGTGATAGCGATAGGATGGCCTGCTGTGCTGCATGTGTATTTTGACCTGTTTTCGGGAGCTATCCAGACCTACGTGTTCTGTATGCTGACGATGACGTATCTTGCCGATGCCATCGGCGAGGAGGGCTGAGCCTCGAAGAGAGGATGCCCGATGTAAAATTGTTTACCACTATCAGGAAAATGCCGCTTTTGACGGCAGAAACGGAGGAATGACGTTATGGAATTCAATGAAAACTTTATCTTAGGCTGTTCTGCGATAGGTGCGGGTCTGGCTGTTATCGCCGGTATCGGACCTGGTGTCGGACAGGGTATTGCTGCAGGTCATGCTGCTGCTGCTGTAGGAAGAAATCCCGGCGCAAAGTCAGAGATAACATCTACGATGCTGTTAGGTCAGGCAGTTGCCGAGACGACAGGTTTGTACGGTCTGCTGATCGCAATGCTCCTGCTGTTCGTAAAGCCTCTGCTTCCTTAATAAATATTGAAGCAGATATCATGAAACAGGAAGGAGGCGGGAAAATTGCATCAAATCAACGCAGTATTGCTGGCTGCAGAAATGGAGCCCAGACTGTTTGACCTGGACTTTCAGCTGCTGGCGGATTCCGTGCTCACGATAATCGCGGTATTCGTACTGTTTATCGCATTGTCCTATCTGCTCTTTAACCCTGCGAGAAAGTTCATGCAGGAGCGAAGCAACAAGATTGCCGGAGAGCTTGATCAGGCAAAGACGGCGCAGGAGGATGCTTTTGCGCTGAAGGCAGAATATGAGGCAAAGCTTGCAGACGTGGAAAAAGAAGCGGATGAGATATTGAACCAGGCGCGCAAAAAGGCTCTGGCAAATGAGGCGTCCATTGTGGAAAAGGCACGGACTGAGGCGGCTCAGATCATCGCCCGCGCACGGGTGGAGGCAGAACTCGAAAAGCAGAAGGCTGCCGACGGTATCAGACGCGAGATGGTAGGGCTTGCCATGGAGGCGGCGGGAAAATTTGTCCGCGTGTCCATGGATGAGAAGACGCAGAATGCGCTGATAGAAGAGACCCTTTCAGAAATAGGAGAGAATACATGGCAAAGCTAGTGTCGCAGGTTTACGCGGAGGCATTATTTGACCTGGGCGTGGAAAGCGACCTGCTGGACAGCCTGAAAGAAGAGCTGGACGGTATGTGCCGTATTCTGCAGGATTACCCGGATTTTTATGCGATACTCCTTCATCCGCAGATAGACCATCAGGAAAAGCTGCAGGTTTTTGAGCGGGTATTTGGAGGAAAGATCAGTCAGGAGATGGCGGGATTTTGCCGTCTTTTACTTGAAAAAGGAAGATTCGGGGAGCTTTCCGGTATCAGGAAAGACTTTGAAAGACGCTGTCTGGACTATAAAAAGACAGGCGTTGTGTATGTAACAAGCGCCGTAGATCTGACAGATTCCCAGAAAGAGAAGATAAGACAGAAGCTGCTTGCCACAACCCCGTACGTTTCACTTCAGATGCACTGGGAGACGGATGCCGCCCTTATCGGCGGTTTAAAGATACGCATCGGAGACAGGGTAGTGGACAACAGCATTGAAAACAGGCTGAAACAGATGAAAGACAGCCTGATGCGTATATCGCTGTCCTGACAGACGGACAGGACGATAGAAGCGGCAGGCGCCGTAGGGCGGCTGCTAAGAAAGGAGCAATAACCCATGAATTTAAGACCTGAGGAAATCAGTTCTGTTATAAAAGAACAGATTGCCCGCTATGCCTCCAGGCTGGAAGTGTCGGATGTCGGCACAGTTATCTGGGTGGCGGACGGCATTGCCCGTATCCATGGTCTGGAGAACGCAATGCAGGGCGAGCTGCTGGCTTTCCCCAACGACGTATACGGCATGGTGCTCAATCTGGAAGAAGATAACGTGGGCGCCGTGCTTTTGGGTGCGGGAAGTATCAGCGAGGGCGATCAGGTTCGCACAACAGGCCGCGTGGTCGAGGTTCCGGCAGGAGATGCGCTGCTTGGCCGCGTTGTGAATGCGCTGGGACAGCCTATCGATGGAAAAGGACCTGTTCAGACAGATTCATACCGCCGTATCGAGCGTGTGGCGAGCGGTGTTATCACCCGTAAGTCAGTGGATACACCTCTGCAGACGGGCATCAAGGCCATCGATTCGATGGTACCGATCGGAAGAGGCCAGCGTGAGCTTATCATCGGCGACCGTCAGACCGGTAAGACGGCGATCGCAGTCGATACGATCATCAATCAGAAGGGGCAGGGCGTAAAGTGTATTTACGTTGCGATCGGACAGAAAGCATCCACGGTGGCTTCCATTGTGAATACGCTGGAGGAGCACGGCGCAATGGCATATACAACGGTCGTTGCATCTACCGCGAGCGAACTGGCACCTTTACAGTATATCGCGCCTTATGCAGGCTGTGCGATGGGCGAGGAATGGATGGAGAACGGAGAGGATGTACTCGTTGTCTATGATGACTTGAGTAAGCATGCGGCGGCATATCGTACGCTCTCCCTGCTGTTAAAGAGACCGCCGGGGCGTGAGGCCTATCCGGGCGATGTCTTTTATCTGCATTCCCGTCTTTTGGAGCGTGCTGCCCGCATGAATGAGGCGCACGGCGGCGGTTCGCTGACGGCGCTTCCTATTATTGAGACACAGGCAGGCGATGTTTCGGCATATATCCCGACAAACGTTATTTCGATTACGGACGGGCAGATATATCTGGAGACAGAGATGTTCCATGAGGGCTTCCGGCCTGCGGTAAATGCGGGACTTTCCGTATCGCGTGTAGGCGGTTCGGCACAGATAAAGGCAATGAAGAAGATTTCTGCACCTATCCGTGTAGAGCTGGCGCAGTATCGCGAACTGGCGGCATTTTCACAGTTCGGTTCCGAGCTGGATGAGGATACAAGAGAGAAGCTGGCGCAGGGCGAACGAATCCGCGAGGTATTAAAACAGCCTCAGTATCAGCCGATGCCGGTGGAATATCAGGTCATCATCCTGTTTGTTGCGACCGGGAAATATCTGCTGGATATTCCGGTGGACGAGATAACACGGTTCGAGTCGGAGTTCTTTGAATTCCTCGACAGCAAGCATCCCGAAATCCCGAAGGCTATCCGGGAGGAAAAGGTGATTTCCGAGGAGACAGAAAAGGCTCTGCGCAGTGCTATCGACAGCTTTAAGGCAGATTTTTAACAGCATCAGGAAGGACAGGTGACAATACATGGCTTCCATGAGAGACATCAAAAGGCGCAGGAGCAGTATCCAGAGCACCGGACAGATAACCAGGGCCATGAAGCTGGTCGCCACCGTAAAGCTGCAGAAGGCGCGGGAAAAGGCGGAGCATACGAGGCCTTATTCTGACGGGGTGTACCAGACCATGCAGTCGATTCTGGAGCGTTCTGCCGGTATCATCCATCCGTATCTGCAGGGAGGAGAGAGTCCGCGTAAAGCGGTCATCGTCATGACCTCTAACAGAGGGCTTGCAGGCGGATACAATTCCAATATTGTGAAGCTTGTGACAAGAAGCGGCATGAAAAAGGAAGAAATGGATATTTATGCGGTCGGCAAAAAAGGGCGGGATGCTCTTGAGCGGGCAGGCTGCAGGATAGCAGCGGACTGTTCTGAGATGAGCGAGGAGCCCTCATATGCGGATGCGGCAGTGCTTGGGCGAAAGGTTCTGGATTCTTTTGTAAAAGGTGAAGTAGGAGAGATATGGCTTGCATACACCTCTTTTGTGAATACGGTCGTACACGAGCCAAAGCTCATCCGTCTGCTCCCTGTTGCACAGGAGGAAAGACCGGCTGACAGTGAGAACGGCAGTTCAAAGCTGCAGATGAATTATGAGGCAGAGGAAGAGAGTATTCTGGAAATGCTCATTCCCAAATATGTGGTCAGTATGATATACGGCGGCATGCTCGAGGCGGTCGCCAGTGAAAACGGAGCGAGGATGCAGGCGATGGATTCCGCGACCGGAAATGCGGAGGAGATGCTGGAAGATCTTACTCTGCTTTATAACCGGGCACGTCAGGGCGCTATCACGCAGGAGCTGACAGAGATAATCAGCGGCGCGGCGGCGATCGGATAGGCACGGCAAAAACAAGGAGACATTTATGGCAGCAGAAAATAAAGGAAGTATCACACAGGTCATCGGCGCTGTTCTGGATATCCAGTTCCCTGCCGGAGCGCTTCCCGAAATCAACGAAGCGATACGCATCGAGCGGGAAGAGGGCGGTGTGCTGGTCGTGGAGGTCTCTCAGCATCTGGGAGATGATACGGTCAGATGTATCGCGATGGGTTCCACGGACGGACTGCGCAGAGGAATGGACGCTTTCGCTACGGGAGCGCCTATCTGTGTGCCTGTTGGTGAGAACACGCTGGGCCGCATGTTCAACGTACTGGGCGAGCCCATTGATGAAAAGCCTGTGCCGGAAGGGGTCAGCTATGAGCCGATCCATCGTCCGGCGCCGAAATTTGAAGACCAGTCTACAAGAGCCGAGATGCTCGAAACGGGTATTAAGGTAGTAGATTTGCTTTGCCCTTATCAGAAAGGCGGAAAGACAGGTCTGTTCGGCGGTGCAGGCGTAGGTAAAACAGTTCTTATTCAGGAGCTGATAAGAAATATTGCAACGGAGCACGGCGGCTATTCTGTTTTTACAGGCGTAGGCGAGCGTACGAGAGAAGGAAATGACCTGTATTACGAGATGATGGAATCCGGCGTTATCGACAAGACGACGATGGTATTCGGTCAGATGAATGAGCCCCCCGGGGCGAGAATGCGCGTAGGTCTGACCGGACTGACGATGGCGGAGCATTTCCGTGATCAGGGCGGTAAGGACGTACTGCTCTTTATTGATAATATTTTCCGTTTTACGCAGGCGGGCTCCGAGGTGTCTGCGCTGTTGGGACGTATGCCCTCTGCCGTAGGTTATCAGCCTACCCTGCAGACGGAGATGGGCGCTCTCCAGGAGCGTATCACTTCCACGAAAAACGGTTCTATCACATCTGTTCAGGCAGTCTACGTTCCGGCAGATGACCTGACGGATCCTGCGCCGGCAACGACGTTCGCACATCTGGATGCGACGACCGTTTTATCCCGTTCTATCGTTGAACTGGGCATTTACCCGGCGGTTGATCCGTTGGAATCCAGCTCCCGTATACTGGACCCCAGAATTGTGGGGGAAGAGCATTACCGTGTTGCCAGAGGCGTACAGGAGATTCTGCAGAAATATAAAGAGCTTCAGGATATCATTGCGATACTTGGTATGGATGAGCTTTCTGAGGAGGATAAGCTGGTCGTTTCCAGAGCGAGAAAGGTACAGCGTTTCCTGTCCCAGCCGTTCTTCGTGGCAGGACAGTTTACGGGATTGCCCGGAAAGTATGTGCCGATTTCCGAGACGATCAGGAGCTTTTCCGAAATCCTTGCAGGACAGCATGACGACATTCCGGAAAGCTATTTCCTGAATGCAGGCAGCATCGACGACGTTCTGGAGCGGGTTCAGGCTAAGAAAGCCGGGAAATGAGGTCGGCATGGCAGAGGAAAGAACCTTTCTGATCAAGATTATTACGCCGGAGCGCGTTTTCTATGAAGGAAAAGCGGTGATGGCGGAGTTTAATACTTCTGAGGGGGAGATCGGCGTTTACGCCGGTCATATCCCGATGACGGTGATATTAAAACCGGGTGTGCTGATATTGACGGAGGAATCCGGCAAAAAGAAAGCCGCTCTGCATACGGGATTTGCAGAAATCCTGCCGGATCAGATATCGATATTGGCAGAGGCTGCAGAGTGGCCCGGTGAGATAGACATCGCGCGTGCGGAGGCTGCCCGCGAAAGGGCAGAGGAGCGGCTGAAGGCGCATACGGCAAATACTGATGTGGCGCGTGCGGAGACGGCACTTTTGAGAGCTGTCGCGCGTATTGAAGCACTGCGCTAGAAAACTGCATAGTATAAAGAAAAGAGGCATGGAGGGGAACCGATGGAACGCCCGAAAATACTTCCTTTCTATATGAGCTGGCCTCTTCCGCTTTTTTACGAGGAAGAGGATGCAGCGATGCAGGACCTGGAATACTTTCAGGAAATGTATCCGCAGGAGGCGAAGCGTTATCAGCAGAAGGTAAGCCGTCTGCTGGATCGTTTTGACTATGACGGGAGCGCTATCTACGACGAATATCCGGATAGACTGACGCTTTTTAAAATGTCGGGAGACATTATGGAAACAATTGTCAGAGAAGAGGAGAATGACGGCGGAGAGCTGAATGCGGCGGCAGAACCGCAGATGGCGGAGCTGATACAGGTGCTCGTGTATCATGAGATATTTAAGCGGCGCCGCAGACGGGACAAAGGCATTTTCAAGTTTTAGTTGTAGAAAAAGCACAAAGACGATAGAATAAAACCGGAGGAAGGGAGACTTCTTCCGGTTTTGCCGTTTCAGGTGGCGCGATAAGGAGGAATCTGATGGATGAATTAAAGAAGCTGCTGCAGGAAAGTCTTGGGAAGCACCTGTATCAGATAACGGTCAGTGGGGCGAAAGAGAATACGGGGGACGGTATTTCAAAGAGAAAGATAAGGCCTGTGCTCTTAAAAGGAGGACTGGCTTTTCAGGTGACAAGCTATAGAGGACAGCAGGTGTTCCATGAAAACCATACGACTGACGAAACCGCAGGGATATTGGAAGAGGATATGGCGGGCAGGTTCAAACAGCTTCAGATTGATACGGCAGATTTTGAGGCGACTGTGCTTGTGAGCAAAAAAGGAAAGATGACTATCCGGAAAAAGGCGCATGAAAAGAAGCAGGCGCCTGTTCTTTCCCATAACCGCAAAAAGCATTATGTGTTGGAGGAGGGGATTCCGGTACCTTTTCTTGTAGATCTGGGTGTCCAGACCAAAGAAGGAAAGGTGGTAGCGAGCCGTTATGATAAATTCCGGCAGATAAACCGTTTTCTGGAATTTATTGAGGATATCTGGCAGATACTTCCAAAGGACAGGCCTGTGCACATCGTGGATTTTGGCTGCGGCAAATCATACCTGACTTTTGCGATGTACTATTATCTGCATGAATTAAAGGGGCTGGAGCTGGAAGTGACAGGACTCGACCTGAAAAAAGATGTTATTGCCCGCTGTAATGAGCTGGCGCAGAGATACGGTTATACAGGGCTTCATTTCCTGCATGGGGATATCGCAGATTATACGGGAACGGACAGGGCTGACATGGTAGTCACGCTGCATGCCTGTGATACGGCGACGGACTATGCGCTTTATAAGGCGCTTAAGTGGGAAGCAGGAGTCATCCTTTCGGTTCCGTGCTGTCAGCATGAGGTGAATAAGCAGATTTCCTGTGAAGCGCTGGACGGGGCGCTGCGTTACGGCCTGATAAAAGAAAGGGTATCAGCGCTCTTTACGGATGCGCTTCGGGCGGATATTCTGGAAGAAAACGGTTACGATACCCAGGTGTTGGAGTTTATAGATATGGAGCATACTCCGAAGAACATTTTGCTGCGGGCTGTGCGCCGAAAAAATATATCGGACAAAAAGAATGCAGGAAGCAAAATGCTGTCGGAGACATTGGGTGTCCATACGACGCTGCAGAAGCTTCTTGAAGAGGATAGAGGAGAACGGGATTGAGAAAAGCAATCGTTAAGAGCATTGCCTTTCTGGCGGTGTTTTTCATTTCGCTGATGACGATCAGTTTTGTGATGAATCAAGGAAATACGGATATGACGGCAGAAATGGGGAAAGCCACCCTTCCGTCGATGGCTATCGTGAAAAACGGGATAGATATCAATCAGATGTACGGATATACGATGCGGATGGAAACGGCGGGGCTGCGCGAGAGCATCACGACAGTGGATTCCACGCGTCAGGTGGATGCTGCGGTACAGCTGTATGGTCAGGAACTGGAAGGAATATCGTATGAGCTGAGGAGTATAGATGGAAGCCGCCTGATAGAAAAGACAAAGCTGACGGGGACAAAGGAAGGGGATCGGTTAAATATTTCGTTCCGTTTAAAAGATCTTATGGAGGAGGGCGAGGAATACAGCCTGATATTTGTGGCAGAGCTGGAGGACGGCCGGGAGGCGCGGTATTATACGCGGGTCATCCAGGCAGATTACGGGTTGGCAGAGAAGCTGGATTTTGTGACTTCTTTTTCGGAGGCGACCTTTGACAGGGAAAGCTTCACGGCGGCGGGGTATCACAAGAAACTGGAGACGAGTCAGGAGGGGAGCGATACGAGCTTTGCCAGAGTGGATATCCACAGTATGGCATCTACGGTCACATGGGGAGAGCTGGATGTAAAAAGAGAAGAAGCTCCGCAGATATGGGTACGTGAAATAGCGCCCCAGACAGCATCCTTTGTCCTGCGTTATCCGATATCCTATGAGGAAAAAGGGAAAAAAGTGAGCGCTCAGGTGGAAGAATACTTCAGGGTAAGGAGTGCCGGAGGTACGATGTATCTGCTGGATTATGAGCGGACGGCGGAGCAGTATTTTCTGGAATCCTCCTCGAGTTTTTCGGAACAGGGGATAGACCTTGGTATCACCGGCCGGGAGATAGAGATGAAGGAGAGCGATGGGGGAACGGTGTTTGCCTTTTCTCAGGCAGGAGCGCTGTATTGCTACAACGGCGCGGACGGCAGGATGGCCCGGCTGTTTTCCTTTTATGATAAGGAGAATTCAGATGCACGGAACCGTTATGACCGTCACGGATTTAAGATTTTACAGGTAGATGAGACGGGAAATGTGAGTTTTCTTGTGTATGGCTATATGAACAGGGGACGGCATGAGGGAGCCTGCGGCGTTCAGGTATGCTATTACAGCAGTACGCTGAATGTTGTGGAGGAGATGGCGTTCGTGCCTTATGCACGTTCCGCCAAAAACCTGGAGTCGGAACTGAATTGTCTGGCATATGCAAACGGAAAAAATGATCTGTACCTGATGATAGACGGAAGTATCTGGCATATTGGTCTGGAGGATAAGAGCTGCACGGAGGTCGTGTCGGGCATCCGGGATGGAAGTTACCAGACCGCGGACGATAACAGTATGCTCGCCTGGCAGAAAAACGGCTCTGATAATAGCTGCACCAGTCTGGAATTTATGAACCTGAACAGCGGTGAAACCGTGGAGATAGAAGCAGGGGACGGGAATTATATCAGGGCTCTGGGATTTATGGGCGAGGATCTGATATACGGCATCGCCAAAAAGGAGCTGGTGGCAGAAGATTCTGTCGGAAATATCGTATTCCCGATGCACCGGGTCGTGATACAGGAGTTTGGTGGAGAGATACTGAAAAATTATTCCGGGGACGGCGTTTATGTAACGGGATGTACCATTGAAGAAAACCAGATAAATCTGGAACGGGTGCGGATATCGGGAAAAAGTTTTGTGCCAGTGGAGGCAGATCAGATATTATACAACGAGGAGATTCCGGAAAGTAAGAATTATGTGAGCATTTCGACAGATTCTGTCTTAAAAACTCTCATCAGTATTACGCTGGAGAGGGGGGCGGACCCCAAAAAGGTAAAGGTATTGACGCCAAAGGAGGTACTGTTTGAAGGCGGCAGGGATGTGATATTGCCCGACAGATCAACAGAGGGCAGATTTTATGTATATGGCCCGGATGGTGTGGAAAAAATCCTTTCAGATGCGGCGATGGCAGTAGCGCTGGGGGATGAAGCGGCAGGAACCGTGGCGGATGATGCGGGAAATTATATTTTTAAAAGGGACAGGCTGCATACAGCAAATCAGATAATGGCGATCAAGGGAGCAAAGGCAGAAGATGGAAGGAGCAGCCTTGCGGTCTGCCTTGATACAATCTTCCAATATGAGGGGCTTGTGAGGGACAGTCAGTACCTGCTGGATTCAGGAAAAGATGTACTGGAGATACTTTCACAGAATCTGACGGAGCAGACAGTGCTGAATCTTCAGGGCTGTACGCTGGATATGGTTCTTTATTATCCCGACAGGGAAATTCCGGTACTGGCAGTTCTTCAGGACGGCAGCGCTGTGCTGATTGTAGGATTTAATGAGCAGAATATAGTGTTGATGGATCCGGGAACCGGCACGGTATACAAAAAGGGAATGAATGATGCGAGAAACTGGTTTGAGGAAAACGGGAACCGGTTTATCACATACTGGTAAAGAGAAAGAATGCTGGAAATAGAAAAGGAGAGGCGCAGTGCGTCTCTCCTTTTACTAAAGTCAATGAAGCTGTCAGAACAGCTGATTTTTATATTTTTTGAGTGCAAACAGCAAAATGATGCCGAAAAGACCACAGGAGATGATTTCTCCGATTGTTACGGTCACTGCGGAAAACCACATCGGGATGATGCCGTAAGCGTATTTTAATACAGGCGGGATGATCAGGGCATTGGCAACGATAGGGGGCAGCGGGGATAACCATGCAAAAAGCGTCTTTTTTGCAGAGTGCTTTGCGGCTGCTCTTCCAAGAAGAAAGGTACCGACAGCACCAAGCAGGGTGGCCAGTGAACCGAAAATGATGTCCGGCAGCATTGCGCCTGTCGCGAGGTTGGCTGCAAGACAGCCGATGAACAGTCCCGGTACTGCGGCGGGCGTCAGGAAGGGGAGCACGGTGAGCGCTTCTGAAAAGCGGACCTGAATGCTGCCGCTTGCCAGACCGAAGGCGTTGGCGATCATCGTCAGCACGACATAGAGAGCGGCAATCATCGCCGCCTGTGTGAGATACAGAGCTTTCTTGTTTTTCATTTGTTTTCTCCTTTAGTTTTGTTTTACGAGTGGAAGGTTTCGAACACTCGGCTTTTTAGTTTACCTTCAAAAGGGCGGGATGTCAAGAAAGGAATAATACAGAAAACAATAAAATTTCAACCACTTTTTTGTAAATAACTGTTGCAGGAAAGGCGAAGATTAGTGTACAATACATGGGCAGGCCAATAGCCACGTCAAGAAAACAAACATGAAATGACAACGGAGGGACATAAAATGACGAAGGCACAGATTCTGAAGAAAGAGATTTTAAGTCAGTATAGAAGTGTAAGACAGTTCTCACTGGAGATGCAGATACCGTACAGCACGCTCGTAACGGCGCTGGAGCGCGGCATTGATGGTATGGCTTACGGTACAGTTATCAAGATGTGCAGCAAGCTGAATCTGAATCCGGTGGATTTCAGCTCTCTGGAGAGAGATACGACAATCAGCGAGCAGCTTTTGGAAAATCACGTTATGCAGTATTATGTGAAACTGAATCAGGAGGGCCGCGATAAGATTCTGGGACTGATGGATGATTTTATCCAGATTAAAAAGTATAAGGCAAAATAATATCTAGGAGAAAGACCAATGCATTATGATTATCTGGTAGCAGGCGCAGGTCTGTTTGGTGCAGTATTTGCCCATGAGATGCAGGCGCGCGGGAAAAAGGTGCTCGTGCTTGAAAAAAGGGGTCATATTGCAGGGAATATTTATACGGAACAGGTTATGGGCATCAATGTACACAGATTTGGTGCCCATATTTTTCATACTTCCGATGAAGAGGTTTGGGATTATGTGAACCGTTTTGCCCGTTTTAACCACTATATCAATTCTCCGGTAGCGGTTTATAAGGACGAGCTGTATAATCTTCCTTTCAATATGAATACGTTCAGCAAAATGTGGGGGATCAAAACGCCGGCGGAGGCGAAGGCAGTCATCGAGAAACAGCGTGGGGAGTATGCGGGCATCGAGCCTGAAAATCTCGAAGAGCAGGCGCTTAGTCTGGCGGGGCGCGACGTTTATGAGAAGCTGGTCAAAGGATATACCGAAAAGCAGTGGGGCAGGGACTGTAAAGAGCTTCCTGCATTCATTATTAAACGGCTTCCGCTGCGGTTTACTTATGACAATAATTATTTCAATGACCGTTATCAGGGGATTCCCGAGGGCGGTTATACACAGATCGTAGAGAAGCTTCTTGAACATGTGGAAGTCTGCACGGGGATTTCCTATCAGGAATATGCAGCCCGCAATGAGGAAAAGCCGGAGGCTGAAAGGGACAGCTGGGATAAACTCGTTTACACCGGTATGATAGACGAGTATTACGGATACTGCTTCGGCGCGCTGGAATACCGTTCGCTGAGGTTTGAAACAGAACAACTTCCTGATATAGACAATTATCAGGGAAACGCAGTCGTAAATTACACGGAACGCGAGGTACCCTATACCCGTATCATTGAGCACAAGCACTTTGAGTTTCAGACAGATGGCGGTACGGTCATCACGAGGGAATATCCCGCTCAATGGAAGCCGGGAGACGAGCCTTATTATCCCATTAACGATGAAAAGAACGGAGCTCTTTATGCACGATACGCAGAACTTGCGGCTAAAGAGAAAAACGTTCTGTTTGGCGGACGGCTGGGGCAGTACAAATATTATGATATGGACAAAGTGATCAGGAGCGCTCTGGATATGGCGGCAGGACAGTTGGAGTAAAAAACAGTTGACTGCACGCAACAGCTGTGCTATAGTCGAGGGGCAAGATAAATCAGAGGTCTTTTTTTTGTGCTCAATTTCGGGTTTTTCGGGAGAGAGATGAAGAGAGGACTCAGCAGACGACCTCATGCCGTCGGTATGACGGGGACTTGAGGGAGTGCACGACAATTTAGAGCACGCACGGAGGTGGAAAAATGCGTACAAGAATCACACTGGCATGTACAGAATGCAAACAGCGCAACTATAACACGACCAAGGACAAGAAAGCGCATCCTGACAGAATGGAAACAAAGAAGTACTGCAGATTCTGCAAGAAGCACACAACGCACAAAGAGACGAAATAATAGCGGCCTTTCGTCCTGAAAGACAGACGGCGGCAGCGCGTTGCTTTTGAAAGGGGTTTGCGTATGTCAAACGAAGAAAAGGCGTCTAAAGCGCCCAAGGCACCGAAGGTTAAGTTTTTTGACGGTGTCAAAGCCGAGTTTAAGAAAATCATCTGGCCGGATAAGGATACCCTGTTAAAACAGTCGGTAGCTGTTGTGATCGTTTCTATCATCATGGGCGCGATAATCGCACTCATTGATGTTGTCGCACAGTACGGCATCAATTTCTTGACGATGTAAAGTGAGGAGATTCTGATGGCAGAAGCAAAATGGTATGTAGCGCATACTTATTCCGGGTATGAGAACAAGGTAAAAGCCGATCTGGAAAAGACGATAGAGAACAGGCATCTCGAGGAGGAGATTCTGGAGGTGCGCGTTCCCATGCAGGAAGTAGTTGAAATGAAGAACGGAGCCAAAAAGACCGTTCAGAAGAAACTGTTTCCGGGATACGTTCTCGTGAACATGGTGATGAATGACGACACATGGTATGTGGTGCGGAATACGAGAGGCGTCACGGGTTTTGTCGGACCGGGCAGTAAGCCTGTGCCGCTGACAGAAGCAGAGATGAAGCCGCTCGGCATCCAGGAAGAGAATGTCAGCATCGATTTTTCCGAAGGCGATACAATCGTTGTTGTGGCTGGCGCATGGAAGGATACCGTGGGCGCGGTTCACAAGATCGATTACAGCAAACAGTCCGTTACGATAAATGTAGAGCTGTTCGGCAGGGATACCCCTGTAGAGATAAGCTTTTCAGAAGTACGGAAGTTACAGTAGGCATAGTTTGCCTGCAAAGTCAAAGTCGCTTGGTGGAGCGATCCGTTGAGCAGTGGAAGCAGCGTCCCGTCGCTGGATGCGGGAGATACCGCTGCGCCATACCACAATATATTTAGGAGGTGCCTAACATGGCAAAGAAAGTTACCGGTTACATTAAGTTACAGATCCCCGCTGGCAAGGCAACACCGGCTCCCCCGGTAGGTCCTGCACTGGGTCAGCATGGTGTCAACATTGTTGAATTTACAAAGCAGTTTAATGCAAGAACAGCCGACAAGGGCGATGTTATCATCCCCGTTGTTATCACCGTTTATGCGGACAGAAGCTTCAGCTTCATTACCAAGACTCCGCCCGCTGCTGTATTGCTGAAGAAGGCATGCAACTTAAAGAGCGCTTCCGCAGTGCCGAATAAGACCAAGGTCGCTACGATCTCCAAGGATAAGGTTCGTGAGATCGCTGAACTGAAAATGCCTGACCTGAACGCTGCAAGCGTAGAAGCTGCTATGAGCATGATCGCCGGCACAGCAAGAAGCATGGGTATCGTTGTAGAGGACTGAGTAAATAGAACTGGGAGTAATGCTGTTTGAGGCGTTACGTTAACAACCAATGGAGGTAATGAACATGAAACATGGAAAGAAATACGGCGAAGCCGCTAAACTGGTGGATCGCGCAACACAGTACGATCCTGCAGAGGCGATCAGCCTTGTAAAAAAGACAGCTACAGCAAAATTTGACGAGACCGTTGAGGTTCATATCAGAACAGGCTGCGACGGCCGTCATGCAGAGCAGCAGATCCGTGGTGCAGTTGTACTGCCCAACGGAACTGGTAAGACTGTAAAGGTTCTGGTATTCGCAAAGGGTGCGAAGCTGGATGAGGCTCAGGCAGCAGGCGCTGACTTCGTTGGCGGCGACGAGCTTATCCCCAAGATTCAGAACGAAGGCTGGCTGGACTTCGACGTTGTTGTTGCAACTCCTGACATGATGGGCGTTGTAGGCCGTCTGGGTAAGGTTCTGGGTCCTAAAGGCCTGATGCCCAACCCGAAGGCAGGCACAGTTACCATGGATGTGACCAAGGCTGTCAACGAGATCAAAGCTGGTAAGATCGAGTACAGACTGGATAAGTCCAACATCATCCACGTTCCGGTTGGTAAAGCTTCCTTCTCTGAAGAGGCTCTGGCTGAGAACTACAAAGCGCTGATGGATGCTATCATGAAGGCTAAGCCCAGCGCACTGAAGGGTCAGTATTTAAAGAGCATCACACTGGCGAGCACAATGGGCCCTGGCGTGAAGGTTTCTACAGCAAAATACTGCTAATTCCAAAATGGATAAAGGCAGAGACTTTTTTTGAAGATCTCTGTATCGGAACTCCCTGCACGATTTGTGCGGGGAGTTTTTTTGTATAGTTGACAAAAACGCTGGGAAGCATCACAATAGGAGCAGGAAGGATGAAAGGAAGCTTGGATGGCAGGAAAAAAGAGAAGAGGACGGCGCAGCCTGCACATATTCGGGTTGACGCTGATTTTGACAGTGGCCCTGGGAAGCGCAGTGTTTTTGGGCGGATGGGCGCTGGGAGGTTTTGGCATCCCGCAGCTTGCGGTGGTCCGGCTGGAAAGCCAGCTGGCAGAATTCATCAGTGAGGTGTCCGCGGCAGAAGATGTGCGCGGGAACGGGAAATATGCTGAACTTCTGGCTGATGAAGAGTTTTGCAGACAGCAGAATATCTATGCGAAGGAAGCGGCGTCGTCTGATGAAACAACTATCGTATTTGCGGGAGATATCCTGCTTGATGATCATTATGCGGTGATGGCTAAGCTGCAGCAGCGTGGCGGCAATATTGAGAATGCGTTTTCAGAAGAAATGCTGGAGGTGATGCGGGGAGCGGACATTTTTATGGTAAATAATGAGTTCCCGTATACAGACAGAGGGGTGGCGACGGAGAACAAGAAATTTACTTTCCGGGCAAAGCCTGAATATGCTTCCTATCTTCTGGATATGGGAGTGGATATTGTTTCCATGGCGAACAATCACGCGTATGATTACGGAGAGATATCGCTGACGGACAGCATTGATACGCTGAACGGCATAGGAATGCCGTTTGTTGGAGCTGGACGGAATCTGGAAGAGGCAATAAGACCTGTTTATTTCATCGTCAATGATATGAAGATAGCATTTATTTCGGCAACGCAGATAGAGAGAACAGACAATCCGGATACGAAAGAGGCGACGACAACTTCCCCGGGAGTGTTCAGGTGCTGGGATGTGGAACGGCTTCTGGAGGTTGTGAGGAATGCTGAAAAGGTAAGCGATTATGTGATAGTTTATATCCATTGGGGGACGGAATCTACGGATGAGATAGATTGGGCGCAAAAGGAACAGGCGCCGAAGATAGCGGAAGCAGGGGCGGATCTTATTATCGGAGACCATCCTCATGTATTGCAGCCGATCGGATACAGCGGAGAAACTCCTGTATTTTATAGTCTGGGAAATTATTTTTTTAATTCAAAAGCGCTGGATACGTGTCTTGTAAAGGTGACGCTTTCCGAAAACGGATTAAAGAGCCTGCAGTTTATACCGGGAAGGCAGGAGGACTGCTATGTGTCGATGCTGCACGATAAAGAAAAGGAGCGGGTACTTTCCTATATGAGACAGATTTCACCGGACATAAGCATTGATGCGGAAGGATTTGTTACAAAGCAGTAGATATTTTACAGAAAATTCAGTCAGGAGGAAGCAGGATGAAGGGGATTTATTATGATGGAAAAGATGCATTGTACAGGGAGAATCTTCCTATGCCGGTATGCGGGGCAAATGAAAGTCTTGTGAAAATCCACCTGGCGGCGGTATGCAATACGGACAAGGAAGTCCGCAAAGGATACAAGCCGGATTTTACAGGGGTGATGGGACATGAGTTTGTCGGTGAAGTAGTAGATTCTCCGGACAAAAGCTGGATTGGGAAAAGGGTGGTAGGCGAGCTGAATGCAGCGTGCGGAAAATGCATTTACTGTCGGACGGGAAGACCTACGCATTGCTCCTTTCGAAGAGTATTGGGAATGACGGATAAAGACGGATGTTTTGCGGAATATATGACGATTGATACATCGCTTCTTCACGAGGTGCCGGCAGAACTGCCGGATGAAATCGCCATATTTACGGAGCCGTTGGCGGCGGCTCTGGAGATATTGACGCAGGTACATATTTCACCGGCTAAGAATGCCGCGGTGCTGGGGGATGGCAGACTGGCGCTCATGACAGCACAGGTGCTGGCGCTGACCGGCGTTGATCTGACGGTTGTCGGACGGCATCCGGAGAAGCTGGAGCTTTTTAAGCCGTTCGCAAAGGTGACGCAGCAGGGGGAAAAGGAAGGATATGAGTACGTTGTGGAATGCACCGGCTCTCCTACAGGGCTTCCGACAGCGCTGGAACTTGTCCGCAAAAAAGGAACCATCATCTTAAAGAGCACATATGCGGGAAACATAAGTATTGATATGAGCCAGGTGGCGGTCAATGAAATTACGATCACAGGGAGCAGATGCGGCCCGTTTGAGCCTGCGCTGAAGCTTTTAAAGGAAGAAAAGGTGAAGCTTCCTGCGATAGAACTGTATGACCTGAGCGATTTTGAGAGTGCTTTTTCTTCGAAGGCATTTAAAGCAGGATTCCGCCTGTAAAAAGTGTGCGCATAATCATGTTTTGTGTTTGACCGGAAAGGAACTTTCTTATCAAATAAAAAACAAAAAAGCGCTTGACAACTACTCATATAGTATGCTATGTTATCTAAGGTCTTAAAGACCATGCCGAAGACAGCAGGTACCGGATGACCGGTGTAAGAAGAAGCGCCTGCCGAGGAGTGAAAAAGGATTTGAATCTATCACCTCTCTGTCTTCTTACAGAGAGGTTTTTTATTCATAGCCTCTTTTATTCGGCAAAAGAATCTAAAAGGAGGTAAGAAAATGGCAAAAGTTGAACTGAAAGCACCTGTAGTTGCAGAGATTTCCGAAGCAGTCAAGGAAGCGCAGTCTGTCGTACTGGTAGACTACCGCGGTCTGACCGTTGAGCAGGACACCGCTCTTCGTAAACAGCTTCGTAACGCTGGTATCACTTACAAGGTGTACAAAAACACAATGATGAACTTTGCGTTCAAGGGTACAGATTTCGAGGCGTTGGCTCCGTATCTGGAAGGCCCCAGCGCAATCGCAATCTCCACCACGGACGCAACAGCTCCCGCAAGAGAACTGGCTAACTTTGCAAAGACAGCAGATAAGCTGGAGATCAAGGGCGGCGTTGTGGAAGGCAATGCATATGATGCAGCCGGCATCATGGAAATCGCGAAGATTCCTGGAAGAGAAGCTCTTATTTCCAGATTGCTGGGCAGCATGCAGTCCCCGATCACAAACATGGCTCGCGTTCTGAATCAGATCGCAGAGAAAGGCGGCGCGGCAAACTGCGAGGCAGCTCCTGCAGAAGAAGCACCCGCTGCAGAATAATTTTCTCAATAGTAAGAGAGAACACTACGCTGTATAAGACGGCGTAAACACGAATCATAAAAAAACGGAGGTAAATAAAAATGGCAAAATTAACCGCTCAGGAATTTATCGATGCAATCAAAGAGATGACCGTATTAGAGTTAAATGATCTGGTAAAGGCTTGTGAAGAGGAGTTCGGCGTATCCGCAGCAGCTGGCGTTGTTGTAGCAGCAGCAGGTGGCGAGGCAGCAGCAGCAGAAGAGAAGACCGAGTTCGACGTAGAGCTGACAGAGGTTGGCCCTAACAAGGTTAAGGTTATCAAAGTAGTTCGTGAAGTAACAGGTCTGGGCCTGAAGGAAGCTAAGGAAGTTGTAGATGGCGCTCCGAAGGTTCTGAAAGAAGGCGTTTCCAAGGAAGAAGCTGAAGATATCCAGAAGAAGCTGGATGCTGAAGGCGCAAAGGTTACTCTGAAATAATTTCAGCCAATATCTTACCAACAAAGGCGTTCGCAATGCGGACGCCTTTCCTTTTTGAAAAAATATTAAAATACCTGTTGACTTTGTGTGTGGGTTGTGTTAGATTGTAGTGTGCACTATTGTGTTAGAGTATGCCATTTTATAAGTGTAATACCGAATAGTAATAGTCAAAGAAATCAATTATAAGAACGGGGTGAAGTGTCAATGGAAAAAAACAGAATACGTCCGACTGCCAAAGGCAAGAACATGCGTATGAGTTATGCACGTCGGAAAGAAGTATTGGAAATGCCCAATCTTATAGAGATTCAGAAGAATTCCTATAAGTGGTTCCTGGAAGAAGGACTCAAAGAGGTGTTCGACGATATTTCTCCGATTTCCGATTACAGCGGACACTTGAGTCTGGAATTTGTGGACTTCGAGCTGTGCGAGGATGACGTTAAGTATTCTATTGAGAAGTGCAAGGAGAGGGATGCGACATATGCAGCTCCTCTGAAAGTCAAGGTACGCCTTTATAATAAGGAAAAAGAAGAGATCAGTGAACATGAAATCTTCATGGGCGATCTGCCGCTGATGACTGAGACAGGCACTTTCGTTATCAACGGCGCGGAACGTGTTATTGTCAGCCAGTTGGTGCGTTCCCCCGGCATCTATTACGGCATCGGTCACGATAAGATCGGTAAGAGATTGTTCTCCAGTACGGTAATCCCGAACAGGGGTGCATGGCTGGAGTATGAGACGGATTCCAATGATGTATTTTATGTACGTGTGGACCGTACCAGAAAAGTGCCGATCACTGTTCTGCTTCGTGCGCTGGGACTCGGAACAAATGAAGAGATCCGAGAGGTATTCGGGGATGAACCTAAGATCGAGGCAAGCTTTTCAAAGGACACTTCTGAGAGCTATCAGGAGGGTCTGTTAGAGTTATACAAAAAAATCCGTCCCGGAGAGCCTTTGAGCGTTGAGAGCGCAGAGAGTCTGATCAATGCGATGTTCTTCGATCCCAGAAGATATGATCTGGCGAAAGTAGGACGTTACAAATTTAATAAGAAACTGGCACTGCGTGCGCGTATCCGCGGACAGGAGCTGGCAGAAGATGTTATTGACACTTCCACGGGTGAAGTTTTGGCGGCTGCCGGCACAAAAGTGACGCTGGAGCTGGCAGATTTGATCCAGAACAGCGCAGTACCTTATATTTATGTACAGACAGAAGAGCGTAAAGTTAAAGTTCTGTCCAACATGATGGTAGACCTGACACATTATGTGGATTGTGATCCGAAGGATTTAGGCATCACAGAGATGGTTTACTACCCTGCGCTTGCTCCTATCCTTGAGCAGTATTCCGGAAATCCGGAAGAGCTGGCGGAAGCGATCAGCCGAAATGTACATGAGCTTGTTCCGAAGCATATCACAAAGGAAGATATCATTGCTTCCATTAACTATAATATCCATCTGGAATACGGCGTTGGTAATGAGGATGACATCGACCATCTGGGCAACCGTCGTATCCGTGCGGTCGGTGAGCTTTTACAGAACCAGTATCGTATTGGTCTTTCCAGACTGGAGAGAGTGGTGCGTGAGCGTATGACCACACATGACGCGGAGGATATTTCTCCGCAGTCGCTGATCAATATTAAACCGGTACAGGCTGCGGTGAAAGAGTTCTTTGGTTCTTCCCAGCTGTCTCAGTTTATGGATCAGAATAACCCGCTGGGTGAGCTGACGCATAAGCGCCGTCTGTCCGCTCTGGGCCCTGGCGGTCTGTCACGTGACCGTGCCGGATTCGAGGTCCGCGACGTACATTACTCCCATTATGGAAGAATGTGTCCGATTGAGACGCCCGAGGGTCCTAACATCGGTCTGATCAACTCTCTTGCAAGTTATGCAAAGATTAATGAATACGGATTTATCGAAGCGCCGTATCGTAAGATTGACAAGACTGATCCGGCAAATCCGCGCGTTACGAATGAAGTTGTTTATATGACTGCGGATGAGGAAGATAATTACCATGTAGCGCAGGCTAACTCCGAACTGGATGAGAACGGTTACTTTATCCATCCGAATGTTTCCGGACGTTATCTGGATGAGACATCCGAGTATCCCAAGACAGTATATGAGTACATGGACGTATCTCCTCAGATGGTGTTCTCAGTGGCTACCGCGCTGATTCCGTTCCTTCAGAACGATGACGCGAACCGTGCGCTGATGGGTTCCAACATGCAGCGTCAGGCCGTGCCGCTTCTGACGACCGATGCTCCTGTTGTAGGTACCGGTATTGAAGTAAAGGCTGCGGTAGACTCCGGCGTGTGTGTGGTGGCAAAGAAAGCCGGTACGATTGATCATGTTTCTTCCAACCTGATCCGCATGACATGCGATGACGGCGAGAAGATGGAATATCGTCTGACCAAGTTTTCACGAAGCAACCAGTCCAACTGCTACAACCAGCGCCCGATTGTATTTAAGGGTAACCATGTAGAGGCAGGACAGGTAATCGCGGACGGACCTTCCACATCCGAAGGTGAGCTGGCTCTGGGTAAAAACCCGCTGATCGGCTTTATGACATGGGAAGGTTATAACTACGAGGACGCGGTTCTTCTGAGTGAGCGTCTGGTTATGGATGATGTGTATACTTCTATCCATATTGAAGAATATGAGGCAGAAGCCCGTGATACGAAGCTCGGACCTGAAGAAATCACAAGAGATGTTCCCGGCGTTGGTGACGAAGCGTTAAAGGATCTGGATGACAGAGGTATTATCCGTGTCGGTGCAGAAGTCCGTGCCGGAGATATTCTGGTCGGTAAGGTAACTCCCAAGGGAGAAACGGAACTGACTGCGGAAGAGCGTCTGCTGCGTGCAATCTTCGGTGAGAAAGCGCGTGAGGTAAGGGATACTTCCCTGAAAGTTCCTCACGGAGAATATGGTATTATCGTAGATGCCAAGGTATTTACAAGAGAGAACGGCGACGAACTGTCTCCCGGTGTAAATCAGGCTGTACGTATTTATATTGCACAGAAGAGAAAGATTTCCGTCGGAGATAAGATGGCTGGTCGTCACGGTAACAAGGGTGTCATTTCCCGTGTGCTTCCGGTTGAGGATATGCCGTATCTGCCCAACGGACGTCCGCTGGATATCGTTCTGAATCCTCTGGGCGTGCCTTCCCGAATGAATATCGGTCAGGTCCTGGAAATCCATCTTTCTCTGGCTGCAAAGGCTCTGGGATTCAACGTTGCGACTCCGATCTTTAACGGTGCGAACGAGAATGATATTCAGGATACCCTGGAGCTTGCAAATGATTATGTCAACCTTGAATGGGATGAATTTAAGGCAAAGCACGGCGAAGACCTTCATCCGGACGTTCTGGACTACCTGTATGAGAACCGCGCTCACAGAGAGCTGTGGAAAGGGGTTCCGATTTCCAAGGAAGGTAAGGTGCGTTTAAGAGACGGTCGTACCGGAGAGTATTTTGACAGCCCGGTTACAATCGGACACATGCACTATCTGAAGCTGCACCATCTGGTTGACGATAAGATCCATGCCCGTTCCACAGGCCCCTACTCTCTCGTAACACAGCAGCCTCTGGGCGGTAAAGCTCAGTTTGGCGGACAGCGTTTCGGTGAGATGGAGGTTTGGGCGCTGGAGGCTTACGGCGCTGCATACACGCTGCAGGAGATCCTGACAGTGAAGTCCGATGATGTGGTTGGACGTGTGAAGACATATGAAGCCATTATCAAAGGCGATAACATACCTGAACCCGGTATTCCGGAGTCCTTTAAGGTGCTCTTAAAGGAGCTGCAGTCTCTGGGTCTGGATGTGAGAGTGCTGCGTGACGACAATACAGAAGTTGAGATCATGGAAACTGTCGATTACAGCGATACGGATTACCGCTATGAGATGGAGGGAGATTCCAAGGGTTACAACTACCATGAAGAAGAAAATCTGGGCAAGCTGGGTTATCAGAAGCAGGAATTTGACGCAGAGAAGGAAGAACTTGTCAGCGCAGAAGATGCAGATGATTTCGGAAGCGACAGTCTGGATGACGGATTTGAGGAATCTTTCGACGAAGAGTAAGCCGAATCGTGAATATGTAAAGGAGTGCCAAGATGTCTGAAACAAAAAACGAAGTTTATCAGCCGATGACGTTTGATGCCATCAAAATCGGTTTAGCGTCTCCGGAGAAAATTCGTGAATGGTCCAGAGGCGAGGTTTTAAAGCCTGAGACAATCAACTACAGAACCTTAAAGCCTGAGCGCGACGGTCTGTTTTGTGAGCGGATTTTCGGACCCAGCAAAGACTGGGAGTGCCATTGCGGCAAATATAAAAAGATCAGATACAAAGGCGTTGTCTGCGATCGCTGCGGCGTGGAAGTTACCAAGTCCAGCGTTCGCCGTGAACGCATGGGCCATATTGAACTGGCTGCACCGGTTTCCCATATCTGGTATTTCAAGGGAATCCCGAGCCGGATGGGACTGATTCTGGATCTGTCCCCCCGTGTTCTGGAGAAGGTGCTGTATTTTGCTTCCTATATCGTTCTGGATAAGGGAGATACCAGCCTGGAATACAAGCAGGTTCTCTCTGAAAAGGAATATCAGGATGCAAGGGAGACCTGGGGCAACCGTTTCCGTGTCGGAATGGGTGCCGAGTCTATCAAAGAACTGTTGGAATCCATTGATCTTGAAAAAGAAGCGGTGGAGTTAAAGGATGAGCTGGAGGATGCCAGCGGACAGAAGCGCGCGAGAATTATCAAGCGTCTGGAAGTAGTAGAAGCTTTCCGCGAATCCGGCAACCGTCCGGAGTGGATGATTCTGGATGCTGTTCCGGTCATTCCGCCTGATCTGCGCCCGATGGTGCAGCTGGATGGCGGACGTTTTGCAACGTCTGACTTAAATGACCTGTACAGAAGAATCATCAACCGCAACAATCGTCTGAAAAGACTGCTGGAGCTGGGTGCTCCGGATATTATCGTCCGCAACGAGAAGCGTATGCTGCAGGAGGCGGTCGATGCTCTGATAGATAACGGAAGAAGAGGACGTCCGGTTACCGGCCCCGGCAACCGTGCGTTAAAGTCCCTGTCTGATATGCTGAAAGGTAAGTCCGGACGTTTCCGTCAGAACCTGCTCGGTAAGCGTGTAGACTATTCCGGACGTTCCGTTATCGTCGTAGGACCCGAATTAAAGATTTATCAGTGCGGTTTGCCCAAGGAGATGGCGATCGAGCTGTTCAAGCCTTTTGTAATGAAAGAACTGGTGAGCAGAGGCGTTTCCCAGAACATCAAAAATGCGAAGAAGCTGGTAGAACGGCTGGATACGCAGGTTTGGGACGTTCTGGAAGATGTCATCAAGGAGCATCCGGTTATGTTAAACCGTGCGCCTACACTGCACAGACTGGGTATCCAGGCATTCGAGCCTATCCTTGTAGAAGGTAAGGCTATCAAGCTGCATCCCCTTGTTTGTACCGCGTTCAACGCCGATTTCGACGGTGACCAGATGGCTGTACACCTTCCGCTTTCTCAGGAGGCGCAGGCGGAGTGCCGCTTCATGCTGCTGTCTCCTAACAACCTGTTAAAGCCTTCCGACGGCGGACCGGTAGCAGTTCCTTCCCAGGATATGGTATTGGGTATCTACTACCTGACACAGGAGCGCCCCGGCGTTACCGGTGAAGGCAAATACTTCAAGAGCGTAAACGAAGCGATCCTCGCTTATGAGAATAAGGCATGTACGCTTCATTCCCGCATCCATGTGCGTATGACGAAGGTGAACGCGCAGGGCGAGGAAGTGAGCGGGTTTGTTGAATCCACATTGGGACGTTTTATCTTCAACGAAATCCTTCCTCAGGATTTGGGCTATGTGGACAGAACGGATCCGGAAAACTTCTTAAAACTGGAAGTTGATTTCCATGTCGGCAAGAAGCAGTTAAAGCAGATTCTGGAAAAAGTCATCAATACGCACGGAGCATCCCGTACTGCGGAAGTACTGGACGATGTCAAGGCGATCGGCTACAAATACTCTACAAGAGCTGCAATGACCGTATCCATTTCTGATATGACAGTGCCGGCTCAGAAGGCAGAGATGCTGGAAGAGGCTCAGAAGACTGTAGATAAAATCGGCAGAAACTTCCGTCGTGGTCTTATCACAGAGGAAGAGCGTTACCGTGCAGTCGTAGAGACATGGCAGGAGACGGATAAAGAGCTGACAGATGTTCTGTTAAAAGGACTGGATAAGTATAACAACATCTTTATGATGGCGGATTCCGGTGCCCGTGGTTCTAACCAGCAGATCAAACAGCTGGCTGGTATGCGTGGACTGATGGCTGATACGACAGGTCGTACGATCGAACTGCCGATCAAATCCAATTTCCGTGAAGGTCTGGACGTACTGGAATACTTCATGTCCGCTCACGGAGCACGAAAAGGTATGTCCGATACCGCTCTGCGTACTGCGGACTCCGGTTATCTGACACGTCGAATGGTAGACGTTTCTCAGGAACTTATCATCCGTGATATCGACTGTGCGGAGGGCAAGGATGTAATTCCGGGCATGTCCGTAAAAGCGTTCATGGATGGAAAAGAGACGATCGAAGGTCTTCAGGACAGAATCACAGGTCGTTATTCCTGCGAGGATATTTATGATAAAGACGGCAATCTGCTTGTTGGCGCGAACCACATGATAACTCCTGCGAGAGCAAAGCGTATCATGGATACAGGCGTTGATAAGAAGGGACAGCCGATTGAAGAGGTAAAGATTCGTACGATTCTTACCTGCCGCTCCAAGAGTGGTATCTGTGCTAAGTGCTACGGTGCGAACATGGCGACCGGCGAAGCGGTTCAGGTCGGCGAAGCAGTCGGCATCATCGCAGCGCAGTCTATCGGTGAGCCCGGTACACAGCTGACGATGCGTACATTCCACTCCGGCGGTGTCGCAGGTGACGATATCACACAGGGTCTTCCCCGTGTCGAGGAGCTTTTCGAGGCAAGAAAGCCGAAGGGACTTGCTATTATCGCAGAGTTCGGCGGAACTGCTGTGATAAAGGATACAAAGAAGAAACGCGAGATCATCATAACCAACAAGGAAACTGCGGAGTCCAAGGCATACCTGATCCCTTATGGTTCCCGTATCAAGATTGTGGACGGTCAGGAGCTTGAGGCGGGTGATGAGCTGACAGAAGGTTCTGTAAATCCTCACGATCTGTTAAAGATAAAAGGTATCCGTGCGGTGCAGGATTATATGCTGCGTGAAGTACAGCGTGTATATCGTCTGCAGGGTGTAGATATTTCCGATAAGCATATTGAAGTTATCGTTCGTCAGATGCTGAAGAAAATCCGTATCGAGACGAGCGGAGATACCGAATATCTGCCCGGAACGATGGTTGATGTTCTGGATTTCCAGGATACCAATGCTGCGATGGAAGCAGAAGGCAAGCAGCCTGCAGAAGGCAAACAGGTGATGATGGGTATCACAAAGGCTGCTCTGGCAACCAATTCCTTCCTGTCTGCGGCGTCCTTCCAGGAAACCACAAAGGTTCTGACGGAAGCGGCTATCAAGGGTAAGGCTGATCCGCTTATCGGTCTGAAGGAAAATGTCATTATCGGTAAGCTGATTCCTGCAGGTACCGGTATGAAGCGTTATCGTGATGTGAAGCTGAACACCGATGCGATAATCGCTGCCGAGGAAGCAGAGCGTGCGGCAAGAGCTGAGGAAGAAGCAAGAGCTGCGGCAGAGGCTGAAAAATCCGAAAAGGTAAAGAAGGAAGCTGCTGATGACGAAGAGCTTTCTGAAGAAAGTGCAGACACAGAACTGCTGGAGGAGACTCCCGAAGAGGCACTTTTGGATGAAGAAATTGATGAAGAGCTGGACGAAGAGGCAGAAGAGGAAAGCGAAGAATAAGGCGCTGTTTCAGCAATAGAATAACGTAATGATTTAATGCGGCAGATGTATTTCTGCCGCATTAAATATATTTATGGAAAAAACACAAAAATACTTGACAGATGATTTAAAAGCATTTACACTGATAAGGTCTGCATTTGGAGATGATTATATTTTGATGCAAAAAAATATAAAGTAAATTCCTGTATAAGGAATGAATCTTCAAAGAACAGACCGGGCATATCTTAGTCCGAAGAAGCAACATGAGATAAGTATCGCAGGAGGTGAAACAGAATGCCAACATTTAACCAGTTAGTAAGAAAGGGACGTCAGACATCTGTAAAGAAGTCTACAGCACCGGCGCTGCAGAAGGGCTACAACTCCCTTCACAAGAAAGCGACAAATCTTTCTTCTCCTCAGAAGAGAGGCGTGTGCACAGCTGTTAAGACAGCGACTCCTAAAAAGCCTAACTCCGCTCTTAGAAAGATCGCCAGAGTACGTCTTTCCAACGGAATCGAAGTAACAAGCTACATTCCCGGTGAAGGACACAATCTGCAGGAGCACTCCGTTGTTCTGATCAGAGGCGGTCGTGTTAAGGACTTACCTGGTACCAGATACCACATCATCAGAGGTACACTGGATACCGCAGGCGTTGCAAACAGACGTCAGGCAAGATCCAAATACGGCGCTAAGAGACCTAAAGCCGCTAAGAAATAAGCTGCGGTAACGTAAGAGTACCACAAACGGAAACTAATTAAGTGTTGGAATTCTTATGCAGGGATTCCCTGCAGTTCGCTTTTTGGCGAATGGATATACCGCACGAACACATTAGATGACACATGTGAGTACCGATGAATTAATTTGAAATGATTAAGGAGGGAAGAAACGTGCCACGTAAAGGACATATTCAGAAAAGAGATGTATTGGCAGATCCTTTGTACAATGACAAAGTAGTAACTAAGCTTATCAACAACATCATGCTTGACGGTAAGAAGGGCGTTGCTCAGAAGATTGTATACGGCGCATTTGCCAGAGTAGAAGAAAAAGCCGGCAAACCGGCTCTGGAAGTTTTTGAAGAGGCTATGAACAACATCATGCCTGTTCTGGAAGTTAAAGCAAGACGTATCGGCGGCGCTACCTATCAGGTGCCGATCGAGGTAAGAGCTGACAGACGTCAGGCTCTGGGTCTGCGTTGGCTGACCATGTTCTCCCGCAAGAGAGGCGAGAAGACCATGGAAGAGAGACTGGCGAACGAGATTCTGGATGCTGCCAACAACACCGGCGCTTCCGTGAAGAGAAAAGAAGACGTTCATAAGATGGCTGAAGCGAACAAGGCATTCTCTCATTACAGATTCTAATGAATCTGTAATGCAGAAAGCGTTACGCTGCATCTGGCTGATTTCAATAGGAGGAAAAACCTTTGGCTGGAAGAGAATATCCATTAGAGAGAACCAGAAACATTGGTATTATGGCGCACATCGATGCTGGTAAGACTACCACCACCGAGCGTATCCTGTACTATACCGGTGTTAACTACAAAATTGGTGACACTCATGAAGGTACTGCAACCATGGACTGGATGGAGCAGGAGCAGGAAAGAGGTATTACCATCACTTCTGCAGCTACCACCTGTCACTGGACTCCGCAGACAAATTGCGAAGTAAAGCCCGGCACACCGGAATATCGTATCAATATTATTGATACACCCGGACACGTTGACTTCACGGTTGAGGTTGAGCGTTCCCTGCGCGTACTGGACGGCGCCGTTGGCGTGTTCTGTGCAAAGGGCGGCGTAGAGCCTCAGTCTGAGAACGTATGGCGTCAGGCTGACACTTATAACGTACCCCGTATGGCATTCATCAACAAGATGGATATCCTGGGTGCAAACTTCTATGGCGCGGTCGATCAGATAAAGACCCGTCTGGGCAAGAATGCTATCTGCATTCAGCTGCCTATCGGCAAGGAAGATGAATTCAAGGGAATCATCGACCTGTTCGATATGAAAGCCTACATCTATAATGATGAGAAGGGTGAAGACATCACTGTTACAGATATTCCTGAAGATATGCAGGATGATGCAGAACTGTATCGTTCCGAGCTTGTCGAGAAAATCTGTGAGCTGGATGACGACCTGATGATGGCTTATCTGGAAGGTGAAGAGCCTTCTAACGAAGAGCTGAAAGCGGTTCTGAGAAAAGGAACCTGCGAGTGTACAGCAGTTCCCGTATGCTGCGGTACCGCATACAGAAACAAAGGTATCCAGAAGCTTCTGGATGCTATCGTAGAGTATATGCCTTCTCCGCTGGACATCCCCGCTATAAAGGGTGTTGACCTGGAAGGCAACGAGGTTGAGAAGCATTCTTCGGACGACGAGCCTTTCGCTGCTCTGGCGTTCAAGATCATGACCGACCCGTTCGTTGGTAAGCTGGCATACTTCCGCGTTTATTCCGGTACACTGAACTCCGGTTCTTATGTACTGAACGCAACAAAAGATAAAAAAGAGCGTGTGGGCCGTATCCTTCAGATGCACGCAAACAAGAGAATGGAGCTGGACAAGGTATACGCAGGCGATATCGCTGCAGCGGTAGGCTTTAAGTTTACCACGACAGGTGATACTATCTGTGACGACCAGCATCCGGTAATCCTTGAGTCCATGGAGTTCCCTGAGCCGGTTATCGAGCTGGCTATCGAGCCCAAGACCAAAGCAGGTCAGGACAAGATGGGTATCGCTCTTGCAAAGCTTGCAGAAGAAGATCCTACCTTCCGTGCACATACCGATCAGGAGACAGGTCAGACGATCATCGCCGGCATGGGCGAGCTCCATCTGGAAATCATCGTAGACCGTCTGCTGCGTGAGTTCAAGGTAGAGGCTAACGTAGGCGCTCCTCAGGTTGCTTACAAAGAAACCTTCACCAAGGCTGTTGATGTGGACAGCAAGTACGCAAAACAGTCCGGTGGTCGTGGTCAGTACGGTCACTGTAAAGTTAAATTCGAGCCTATGGATCCTAACGGCGAAGAGACATTCAAATTCGAGTCCACCGTTGTCGGCGGTGCTATCCCGAAGGAGTATATCCCTGCTGTAGGCGAAGGTATCGAAGAAGCTACAAAGGCTGGTATTCTGGGCGGCTTCCCTGTACTGGGCGTACATGCGAATGTATTTGATGGTTCTTACCATGAAGTCGACTCTTCCGAAATGGCATTCCATATTGCCGGCTCTCTGGCATTCAAGGAAGCTATGCAGAAGGGTAATCCGGTACTGCTCGAGCCTGTCATGAAGGTTGAGGTTACCATGCCTGAGGAATACATGGGCGATGTTATCGGTGACATCAACTCCCGTCGTGGCCGTATCGAAGGTATGGATGACATCGGCGGCGGTAAGATCGTAAGAGCGTTTGTTCCGCTTGCAGAGATGTTCGGTTACTCTACAGACCTGCGTTCCAAGACTCAGGGCCGTGGTAACTACTCCATGTTCTTTGAAAAATATGAGCAGGTGCCTAAGAACGTACAGGAGAAAGTACTCGCTGCAAAGGCGAAGTAAATTCCTGACAGCATCGGTTTCAAACAGTCCGTTTTAACGGGAAATTTCAAGGTTTCCCGTTAAAATAGGGCTTGAAAATACAGCTATTATCGAATATAATCATAGATAGCTGATTCAAACAAACATTTAAATCACTGATTTAAGGAGGATTACAAGGAAATGGCTAAAGCTAAATTTGAAAGATCCAAGCCCCATTGTAACATTGGTACCATCGGCCACGTTGACCATGGTAAAACAACTCTGACAGCTGCTATCACAAAGACTCTGCACGAGAGACTGGGCACCGGCGAAGCTGTTGCTTTCGAGAATATCGATAAGGCTCCCGAAGAGAGAGAGCGTGGTATCACCATCTCTACTTCTCACGTTGAGTACGAGACAGAGAAGAGACACTATGCACACGTTGACTGCCCTGGACATGCTGACTACGTTAAGAACATGATCACTGGTGCAGCTCAGATGGATGGCGCTATCCTGGTTGTTGCTGCTACAGACGGTCTGATGGCTCAGACAAAAGAGCACATCCTGCTGTCCCGTCAGGTAGGCGTTCCGGCTATCGTTGTTTTCCTGAACAAGTGCGACATGGTAGACGACGACGAGCTGCTTGAGCTGGTTGAGATGGAAGTTACCGAGCAGCTGGAAGAGTACGAGTTCCATGACTGCCCGATCATCAGAGGTTCTGCTCTGAAGGCTCTGGAAGATCCCAACAGCGAGTGGGGCGATAAGATCCTTGAGCTGATGCACACTGTTGATGAGTTCATTCCGGATCCGGAGCGTGACACAGACAAGCCTTTCCTGATGCCTGTCGAGGACGTATTCACCATCACAGGTCGTGGTACTGTTGCTACAGGCCGTGTTGAGAGAGGTACTCTGCACCTGAACGAGGAAGTTGAAATCGTTGGTATCAAAGAAGAGACCAAGAAGACTGTTGTTACAGGTATCGAGATGTTCCGTAAGATGCTGGATGAGGCTCAGGCTGGTGATAACATCGGCGCTCTGCTGCGTGGTATCCAGAGAACTGAAATCGAAAGAGGACAGGTTCTGGCTAAGCCCGGCACTGTTACATGCCATCACAAATTTACCGCTCAGGTTTACGTTCTGACAAAGGACGAGGGTGGCCGTCATACACCTTTCTTCAACAACTACAGACCTCAGTTCTACTTCCGTACAACTGACGTTACTGGCGTTTGCGAGCTGCCTGCTGGCACAGAGATGTGCATGCCTGGCGATAACGTAGAGATGACCATCGAGCTGATCCATCCTATCGCTATGGAGCAGGGTCTGACATTCGCTATCCGTGAGGGTGGCAGAACTGTTGGTTCAGGCCGTGTAGTTTCTATCATCGAGTAATCTTTGACAGAATCTATTAATAATAGAATTCAAAGGGCTTTCCGATTTTTCGGAAAGCCCTTTTTTTAACAGAGATATGTATCTTTTTTGATAAGCCCTATGAGCAATAGCCCGAGCAGGACAGCAGTATCTGCAAAGAGCAGGATTACGACATTTTTTACAATGCCGTAGATAAAAAGGATAGAGAAGACTTCTACGGACAATGCGACGAAGCACATATAGTTCGTTAAGTATTCTGTTATAAGTTCGACATAGCGGCTATTCATTTGTATTTTTGCAAAAATAAATTGCCTCAGCAGGAAGCGGATGAGGATGCACATAACCGGGTATGCAAAAATGAACTGCTTGCCGGCCAATGAAGAGGCTATCCCGTTGTTCCACTGTATCGGGATTTCCGGCGGCAGGTTTCTGTAAGCCAGCAGAGCTGTCATGAAGGACAGGGCAGTGATGACCGCCCATATGAGAAAGCTGCCCCATATATATAAAAAGCTGACGGAATCCAGTTTAAAAACAGGTTCATTGTTATCCCAGTATTCCTGTACTTGTGGTACATAGCGTTCTATCTGCAATTCGCCGTATCCTATATTTTTGGAAGCAAGCATTTTTTCACAGATAACCATTGCCTGATTCAGACCGGAAATCTGGTTTTTTAATAGTTCATGCTGTTTGCTGATAGCTTCACGCAGCGTTATTTTTTCAGAGATGATATTTCGGATATCATCGATAGAAAGTCCCAATGTTCTGAGATATGCGATTTTTTTTATATTTTCCACATCCTGTTCTGAATAGTCCCGATAGCCGTTATTTTCATTTCGGGATGGGACGATAAGCTTTTCTTTTTCGTAAAAGCGGATATTGGAACGGGATAAGCCTGTCAGCTCTTCGGTCTCTTTTATAGTCATGCCTTTTCCTTCCTTTCCATAAGTGGTCGTATATTACTCTTGTACACTGAGGGTAATTATAAGCTATAAACAAGGTTTACAGTCAAGAGGATAAGTGCAATAAAGCAAAAAAATGCAGCAAAGAAATCCCCGGCATGCCGTTTTGGGCGGAAAGCCGGGGATTTTTGAGTGATGAAGTCCAAAGACTTTATCAAAGCTGTCTTGATGGGAGACCTGCTATTCAGCCGTAGCTGAGTGCGACCCTGCCTTTGCGGGCAAGAGCGATACGGAAACGGCAGAACTCGGTAATGGCGCAGATTTTATCGGCAAAGCTGATGATCCATGCTTCCCGGCTGCGGGGCATAGGCCCGAGCGGGAACATATGGGACAGGATTGCCTGATGTTCTTTTGCGGAAATGTGGAACTGCTCAGAACTGGTCTCTGCCGCTACCTTGGGATGATAGAATGCCTGTATCTCTCCTTCGGGAAGTTTATCTCTAAAGTCATATACGCAAAAGTCATGAAGGAGTCCGGCCCGTGCAGCAGCGCTGGCATCCATTCCGAACCTCTTAGCGAGGAGCCAGGAGATATAAGAGACGTTCAGACTGTGCATAAAGCGTGTAGTCTGATAGTGCTGTGTGTATCTTTGAAGCTTTTTGAATTCGGAATTATCCAGTATGCCCTGTACAAGACCGAGGTACTCGGCGCTGATGTCATCCGCCATCGTAATATCCATCGGCTATCACATCCTTTCTTTTAAATTAAGGGAATGCCCAATGCTGTCACGCTTTATGCGTCAGCTTATTGGATAAAAAAATGTTTCCCTATACTCTTAGTATATCGCGCAGAGCGGGAAAAGCAATAGGGAAACACTGGGTTTAACAGATATTTGAGATATTCATATTCACATTTTAATATCCTGGCTGACAAGGTCGTACCACACAAGAGAGCCGGAAGCCAGCGTTTTCGGTACGTTGATAACGCGCTGATTTTCGGAGCCGCGGAAGGCAAGGCTGATATTTTTCTGTTCCTCGATAAATTCGCCGTCCACGAGGACATCAATACAGGAAAGCATTTCATCAGTCACTTCGCAGCGGGCGCGGCTTTCGGAGAGCAGATCGCTTTCCAGCGTATAGCCGCTGTAGCACCATATCGTTTTATCGGGATATGCGGCGCGGACTCTTTTTAAAAATGGAAGAAGAGCGCGCTGGTTATCCGGTTCGAAGGGCTCTCCCCCAAGAAGGGAGAGCCCGTTGATATAGCCGGGAGCAAGGAGATTGAGAATCATATCTTCAGTCTCCTTTGTAAAAGGAGAGCCGAAGGAAAAGTCCCATGTCTGTGCGTTGAAGCAGTTCTTGCAGTGATGTGTGCAGCCGGAGACGAAGAGGGAGACACGGACGCCCTCGCCGTTGGCGATATCACAGTTTTTGATTTCTCCGTAGTTCATTACAGATGAAGCACCCTTTCTTTGATTTCCTGTGTGCGGCCCTGATTCCAGAACTGTGTGCCGATATAGCCGCAGGTACGGCGTGCAACGTTTAACTTGTTCTGGTCACGGCATCCGCAGTTGGGGCATTCCCATACGAGCTTTTTGTGTTCGTCTTCCACGATGCGTATCTCGCCGGAGTAGCCGCATTCCTGACAGAAATCACTTTTGGTATTGAGCTCCGCGTACATGATATTGTCATAGATAAAGCGCATGACCTGAAGGACGGCGGGGATATTGTTCTGCATGTCGGGGACTTCCACATAGCTGATAGCTCCGCCGGTGGAAAGCGCCTGGAACTGGGACTCGAATTTCAGCTTGGAAAAGGCGTCGATAGGTTCGGATACATGCACATGGTAGCTGTTGGTGATGTAGCTCTTATCGGTTACGCCTTCGATGACGCCGAAGCGCTTCTGCAGGCATTTTGCAAATTTGTATGTGGTGCTCTCGATGGGCGAGCCGTAAATGGAGAAAGCGATATTTGTCTCTTCCTTCCATTTGTTGCAGGCGTCGTTCATGTATTCCATTACTTCCAGTGCAAAAGGAGTCGCTTCCGGGTCGGTGTGTGACTTGCCTGTCATGTATTTTACACATTCATAGAGACCAGCATAGCCAAGGGAAATCGTGGAGTAGCCGCCATAAAGCAGTTTGTCGATGGTCTCTCCTTTTTTAAGACGGGCGAGAGCGCCGTACTGCCAGAGGATCGGGGCGGCGTCGGAAAGCGTACCCTTCAGACGGTTGTGGCGATACATGAGGGCACGATAGCAAAGGTCGAGCCGCTCGTCAAAAATCTGCCAGAATTTATCCATGTCTCCACCGGAGGATAATGCGACGTCGACGAGGTTTATCGTCACAACGCCTTGATTGAAACGGCCGTAAAATTTGTAATTGCCGTTTTCATCCTTCCAGGGGCTCAGGGCGCTGCGGCAGCCCATGACAGGGAAGCAGTTGCCTTCCTTTAATTCCTTCATTTTCTTTTCGGAGATGTAATCGGGAACAAGGCGCTTTGCAGTACATTTTGCAGCGAGCTGGGTCAGATAAAAATATTCTGTGCCTTCGTCAACATTGTCTTCTTCAAGCACATAGATAAGCTTTGGGAAGGCAGGGGTGATCCAGACGCCGGCTTCATTTTTTACGCCCTGATAGCGCTGTTTTAAGGTTTCTTCGATGATGAGTGCGAGATCTTTTTTCTCCTGTTCGTTTTTTGCTTCGTTCAGATACATGAACACGGTCAAAAAAGGAGCCTGTCCGTTGGTTGTCATAAGTGTGATTATCTGATACTGGATAGTCTGAACACCTTTGGTAATCTCGCGGTGGAGGCGTTTTTCAACGATAGTATCTATTTGTTCAGGAGTAGCTTCGGTGTTGAGGGTTTTGATTTCTTCGATCACCTCGGTGCGTATCTTTTCGCGGGATACCTGAACGAAAGGAGCCAGATGTGCGAGGCTGATGCTCTGTCCGCCGTACTGGTTGCTGGCAACCTGCGCGATTATCTGGGTTGCGATGTTGCAGGCGGTGGAAAAGCTGTGGGGCTTTTCGATGTAGGTTTCGCTGATAACAGTGCCGTTCTGAAGCATATCTTCAAGATTGACCAGATCGCAGTTGTGCATATGCTGTGCAAAATAGTCGGAATCATGAAAATGGATGATGCCCTTTTTGTCCGCTTCCACGATATCGGGAGGGAGCAGAAGGCGCTGTGTTAAGTCGCGGCTTACCTCGCCTGCCATATAGTCGCGCTGAACGCTGTTGACAGTAGGGTTTTTATTGGAATTTTCCTGCTTTACTTCTTCGTTGTTGCATTCGATCAAAGAAAGGATGCGGTTATCAGTAGTATTTGCCTTGCGGACGAGAGTGCGCTGATAGCGGTACTTTACATAATTTTTTGCAAGGTCAAAAGCGCCTGTGGACATGATCTGATTTTCGACCATATCCTGAATTTCTTCAACGGATACGGCGCGCCCCATTTTACTGCATTTATATTCTACATATTCTGCGATGTCGTGTATCTGCTCGGGGGTGAGCTTGGCGTTTTCAGAAGAATTGTTGGCTTTTGAAACAGCGGATATTATTTTATCAATGTCAAAATTCGCTTCGGAACCATTTCGTTTGATAATTTTCATAAGACTCTCTCCTTTTCATGAATGCCATTGTCATACCGCACCTTCGGAAGCCGCAAAGACGCTGCGAAGCGCAGTTCTCCGCCTCCCCCGACGGGAGAAATGGCACTTTTGAAGCAGCAGTATCAACTGCGGCGACAGGATTCATTATATATCCAGATGCCTTGAAAAACAGTTGCGCTGGCAACAAAAATATAATATAATACAAAATATAGTGGTTTGCACAAAAATGATATACATGATGGTGTGAAAATATGGGACAATTTCTTAGCTTTTGGGGCTTGACAAAAGAGCAGATAACACATATGAGCGAAGCCGGGATGCTCTCTGTCCGGGAGTTCGGAAAGCGTCAGGTACTGATGAATCAGGATGATGACAGGGAGCTCATCGGCATTATGCTGAAAGGGGATGCGTTTTTAGAAAGCATGAATATGGAGGGGCAGCGCAGGATACTGGACTATTTTCAGGAAAAAGAAAGCTTTGTGAGAAAATGTTTTCCGGAGATGGAACGAGGAGTGTGCTATGTGATATCCAGATGCCGGTGTCAGGTGGCATTTATCAATGAGCGCAAGCTGACGTCCCACGATGATTTTCATGAGACAAGAGCTCAGATTCTGGAGGAGATTTTGATGCGCGCGCAGCGCCGGGCGATGATGCACGCGGATGTGCTGTGCCAGCGTTCTCTGCGTCAGAAGCTTCTGGTCTATTTCGGATATCTGAGCCGGAGCGGAGGACGGCCTTTTTTTGACTTGCCGTTTTCTTATACCGATTGCGCGGATTATCTGGCGGTGGACAGAAGCGCGATGATGCGGGAGCTGGGACGGATGAAAGATGAGGGGATCGTGACGGTGGATGGAAGAAGGCTGAGGCTTGAGGCAGGGGAGAGAAGATGAACATGGAAAAAGCAGAAAGATATCTGAAAGAGGTATGGAGCAGGATAAAAGCGGACATAAAGGCATATTGGGGATTTGTTCTGCTGTTTGTTATTTATAGTGTGACAGTCAGAAAGCTGTTTCATGCATTTTGTCCATCGGTGATCGTAGCGGGACTTCCGTGCCCGGGATGTGGAATGACGAGATCTGTGACGGCCTTTTTGATGGGAGAGTTTGAACGAGGAATCCGAATGAATCCTCTTGGGATAGTATGGATATTATGGGGAGTCTGTTTTGCGGTGATGCGATATGGATTCGGGAAAAAATCGAAAGGGCTCATGACGGCGGCGGGAGTGATAGTTGTATTGATGATTGTTGTATATGCATGGAGGATGTATCAGTATTTTCCGGGAGAACCCCCGATATCCTATACGCCCGGCAGCATTCTGGAACAGATGGTTCCGGGGTATAAGGGAATGGTGATGGGCGTATGGGAAAATATCAGGGGAATGTGGGAATAGTGTTTATGAACGGCTCCAGCGTCCGGAAGCTCCGCAGGGGAGAATGAGACCGCTCTGTGTGACGGGGAGACCGATTTCCTGTGCGTCTACATGGCCGCCGAACTTCGGCACGATAGCGGTGTTTATCATATAGCTCAAAACCGCAGGCTGCAGTCCTGTCGTATAGGAGTTTATCAGGAAAAAGAGAGGGTCATCAGAAAGAATCTGTGAAGTGAGCTCTACAAAAGGATAGATGCTTTCTTCAATCTTCCAAATCTCACCTTTCGGACCGCGGCCATAGGAAGGAGGGTCCATGATGATGCCGTCGTATTTATTGCCGCGGCGTATTTCGCGTTCGACAAATTTTACGCAGTCGTCAACGAGCCAGCGGATGGGAGCATCAGAAAGGCCCGAAGCGGCAGCGTTTTCTTTTGCCCATGTTACCATTCCCTTGGAGGCGTCCACATGAGTGACAGCTGCGCCGGCGCTGGCTGCAGATAAGGTTGCGCCGCCGGTATATGCGAACAGATTGAGAACTTTTATCGGACGTCCTGCATTACGGATGAGGTTTCCGAACCAGTCCCAGTTTGCGGCCTGCTCCGGGAACAAGCCGGTGTGTTTAAAGCTGAATGGTTTTAAGCGGAAGGTCAGTTCACGGTAATGGATACTCCATTCTTCAGGCAGATTAAAAAACTCCCATTCACCTCCGCCTTTAGAGCTACGGTGATAATGTCCATTTTTCTTTTTCCAGCTGGGAGCGGTGCGGGGGGTATTCCAGATAACCTGCGGGTCAGGGCGCACAAGGGTATAATCGCCCCAGCGTTCCAGTTTTTCGCCCCGGGAGGTATCAATAACTTCATAGTCTTTCCAGTTGTCTGCGATCCACATATTCAAATCCTCACTTTGTATTCTCTGTTGGCAACGCTGCATAATTCCGTCAGCCTTTGTGTGCCCGGCTTTACGAAAAGCAGGTCCGTTGTCTATATAATAGGAAGTTTTATATACACACTATACAGGAAGCCGCCTGAAAATGCAATGAAAAGAGAGGGGATAAAAACGTGAGAGGGCTTCTTTTGCACAGTAAAACTTTCAATAGGTCTGCGAAGGTTGCCAGCTGCGGCACAGTTCCCAGAAGCTTTCGGCAGAGGGCGGCAGATATTTGTTGCGATGGCGTATCAGATAAAAGGTCCGTGACAATTCGGCATCGGAAACAGGAATTTCTGCCAGAGCTCCTGAGGAAAGCTCTTCCTGAACGAGAAGGCGGGGCAGGATTGCGATGCCGAGCAGATTTTCAGCGGCGCGCAAAAGCGCCTGTGTGCTGACGCTTTCCCAGGCAGGGGAAATAGAGATGCCTTTTGAAAGAAAGAGGCTGTCGGCGATTTCTCTTCCCGCGCTGCCCGGTTCCCGCAGTAAAAGGTCATATTCGGCGATCTTTTCCAGGGGAACATCCGGCAGGGCAGCAAGCGGATGCCGTGGAGAGGCGATAAAGCAGAGACGGTCGGAATAAAAGGGCTCTGCTGTAAATTCAGTATGGGAAGCACCGCCCTCCACAAGGGCAAAATCCACTTTATTGTTGAGCACATATTGTTCTATTGTTTCGGTATTTTTTATTGTGACCCGGACGGGAATATCAGGATGCGCCGCGCGATAGCTTTTTACAAGAGATGGAAGCACACGATTACCGAGCGTGATGCTGGAGCCGATGTGTATGGGCGCCTTGTTTTGCCAGCTGGGGATACCGTTCTCCATTTCTGAAAAGAGAGAAACGATATGCAGCGCATAGTCGTAAAATTTGTGTCCTATTTCAGTCGGATAGATATGTCTGGAAATCCGGTCGAACAGACGAACGTGATAAAAGTTCTCCAGCTCGCGGACAGCAAGGCTGACAGAAGGCTGCGCAAGGTGAAGGCGGTCAGCGGCTTTGGTAACGCTGTGTTCCTGATATACGGCAACAAAAATTTTCATATGGCGCAGAGTCATGGAAACCTCCCTGATTTTGGATAATAAAAGTCTGATTAGCATTCATAATGAAATTGTTATATATTTTATAAAATAATACTATTTTACTTATATTGCAATAGAAGATATTATATAAGGAAGAAACAGTAACAGTTTTACTCGTCAGAAGGGGGAAGTGTTACAGAAAAAATGCTGCTGTTTACAGTAGTACAGGAGGAAGAAATGGAGAATAAGGGAAAGAGGCTGTGGAAAATATTCATTTCAACGTTATATCTGAGCGCCTTTACATTTGGCGGCGGATATGTGATAGTGACGCTGATGAAAAAGAAGTTTGTAGACGAGCTTGGTTGGATAGATGAGAATGAGATGTTGGATCTGGTGGCAATAGCTCAGTCAGCACCGGGCGCCATTGCGGTAAATGGAGCCATTGTAGTGGGGTATAAACTGGAAGGGCTGATAGGAGCGCTGACGGCGATAGTTGGGACTATCATTCCGCCGTTTGCTATTATTTCAGTTATCTCATTTTTTTATGCTGCATTTTCATCAAATTTTATTGTCAAAACCATCCTGGATGGAATGCAGTCCGGCGTGGCTGCGGTGATAGCGGCGGTCGTATGGGATATGGGCAGCGGCATCGTACGGGGGAAGAATAAGATGTCTCTGACGATCATGGCAGCAGCATTTTTGGCAACGGCAGTTTTTAACGTCAATGTAGTTTACGTGGTACTGATATGCATCGCCCTTGGGGTGGTACGGACGGTTGTCCGGATGAGGAGGGAAAAAGAATGATTTACTGGCAGCTGTTTTTAAGTTTTCTGCAGATAGGTATGTTCAGCTTTGGAGGGGGATATGCGGCGCTTCCGCTGATACAGGAACAGGTTATGAAGCATGGCTGGCTGTCTGCAACAGAATTTACAGATCTGATTACGATTTCCCAGATGACACCGGGACCGATTGCAGTCAATTCGGCAACCTTTGTGGGAATCCGCATTGGAGGGGTGCCGGGGGCACTGGCTGCAACATTTGGATGTATTTTACCGTCGTGCATTCTTGTTATGGGGCTGGCATGGCTGTATCTGCGTTACCGCAAACTGAGTATGCTTCAGAGCGTGCTGGAAACACTGCGTCCGGCGGTGGTAGCGATGATCGCGGCAGCGGGCGTATCGATTATGATAACGGCATTTTGGAATGGAGCGGTCGGAGTGGATACGGTAAAAATTGATTCTATCCTTATTTTTATCGCTGCGTTTTATCTGCTGAAAAAAAAGGATATGAATCCGATCCTCGTAATGGTATTGAGCGGTGTGGCAAAGCTTATCGTACAGGGGGCGCTTATGATGCTGCCGGTCTGAGCAGCATTTGCCCCCTGAAAGAAACAGATTAAATTGTATCTGATTTTGTACAAAAAAAGTTTTAAAAGAATCGAAAAAACACTTGCAATTTTATTTTTGTTCCATTATACTACTAAGTGCTGTGACATGATAGCGATGAAACATAAGGTTGCTGCAATGGAAAATACATAATCCGTGCAGGTTTTTATGTGGAGCGAATGTCAAGTTAGAAAACTGACGACAAGTCACTGTACCAGATAACAGCACTTGCCAGATGGCAAGGGAAACAACGTGTAAGTCCGGAGAATAAGAGAAAGAGAACTTTCAGGGTTGCTTATTAAAAGGACACACACGGGAACGTGTACAGTCACCGCTTGTCGCACTTATCTCAAAAGCGCGAAAAGGAGGCGACTTTTTTTATGGCAAATCAGGTAATGAGGATTACACTGAAAGCTTACGATCATCAGTTAGTTGATGCGTCTGCGAAGAAAATCATCGAAACAGTCAAGAAAAATGGAGCACAGGTGAGCGGACCGGTACCGCTTCCCACTAAGAAGGAAGTAGTTACTATCCTGCGTGCCGTACACAAGTACAAAGATTCCAGAGAACAGTTCGAGCGTCGTACGCACAAGAGACTGATCGATATCATCACACCCACACCCAAGACCGTTGATGCTCTGCAGAGACTGGAAATGCCCGCTGGTGTGTACATCGATATCAAAATGAAAACCAAATAAGATTTTCAAAGCAAACCTCTACAGAGACGTATGAATAGTCCAACTGCTTTTACCACTTCCTTAATAAAAGGGAGCAGGAAAGCTGCGAACATTCCGCTATGTAGAACAAAAACAGGAGGTTAAACAGACAATGAAAAAAGCGATTTTAGCTACCAAAGTCGGAATGACTCAGATTTTCAATGACGACGGCGTACTGGTTCCTGTAACCGTACTTCAGGCAGGTCCCTGCGTTGTTACACAGATCAAGACTGTTGAGAACGACGGCTACGAGGCAGTACAGGTTGGCTTCGTTGACAAGAAGGAAAGAATCGTCAACAAAGACAAGGCTGGTAAGAAAGAAGTTATTCACAGACATGGTGTAAATAAAGCTCAGAAGGGTCACTTCGCAAAAGCTGGTGTATCCTGCAAGAGATATGTAAGAGAGTTCCGGTTTGAGAATGCATCAGAGTATGCACTGGCTCAGGAAATCAAAGCTGACATCTTTGAGGCTGGCGACAGAATCGACGCTACAGCAATCAGCAAAGGTAAAGGCTTCCAGGGCGCGATCAAGAGATTTGGTCAGCACAGAGGACCTATGGCTCACGGTTCCAAGTTCCACCGTCATCAGGGTTCCAACGGCGCCTGCTCCTCTCCGAGCCGCGTATTCAAGGGCAAAGGAATGCCTGGTCACATGGGCTGCGTAAAGGTTACTGTTCAGAATCTGGACGTTGTAAGAGTTGACGCAGACAAGAATCTGATCCTGGTAAAGGGTGCAGTACCTGGCCCTAAGAAAGCTCTGGTAACGATCAAAGAAACCACTAAGGTGGAGGCTTAAAACTGGAAAGGAGGACCACTCAGATGGCAAAAGTATCTGTTTATAATATGGAAGGCAAGCAGATCGATACAATCGAATTAAGCGATGCGGTATTCGGTGTTGAAGTGAACGAACATCTGGTACACATGGCAGTTGTACAGCAGCTTGCAAACAATCGTCAGGGAACACAGAAAGCAAAGACCCGTTCCGAGGTTTCCGGCGGCGGAAGAAAACCCTGGAGACAGAAGGGAACCGGTCATGCAAGACAGGGCTCCATCCGCGCTCCTCAGTGGACAGGCGGCGGCGTAGTATTCGCACCCGTTCCGAGAGATTACTCCTTCAAGCTCAATAAGAAAGAGAAGAGAGCGGCTCTGAAGTCTGCACTGACTGATAAGCTGGCTAACGCTAAGCTGATCGTTGTAGATGAGCTGAAGTTCGATACAGTTAAGACCAAAAACTTTGCACAGGTTATGAACAACCTGGAAGTAAACAACGGTCTGGTTGTTGTAAATGAGAACGACACAAACGTAATGATGAGCGCACGGAACATCCCTACCGTAAAGATGGCTCTGCCGAATACCATCAACGTATACGACATCATGAAGGCAGGCAAGGTTGTTCTGACAAAGGACGCTGTTAAGACGATCGAGGAGGTATACGCATAATGGCTGACATTAAATACTATGACGTTATCCTCAAGCCTGTCATCACTGAGAAGAGCATGGCTGGTATGAGCGAAAAGAAATATACCTTCCTGGTAAATCCGGAAGCAAACAAGTCTCAGATCAAAGAGGCTGTTGAGAAAATGTTTGAAGGCACCAAGGTTGCAAAGGTAAACACCTTAAACGCACCTGGTAAGACCAAGAGACGTGGCATGGTAGTCGGCAAGACTGCTAAGATCAAGAAGGCTATCGTTACACTGACCGCTGACAGCAAAGACATCGAGATCTTCGCTGGTCTGTAAAAAGATCCGGAACAGAGTTTCCGAATCTTCCTATGTGCAAACAAGCACGATAATAAATTTGTAAAGGAGAAATCATCATGGGAATTAAAACATATAATCCCTATACACCTTCCAGAAGAAATATGACTGGCTCTGATTTTTCCGAGATTACAAAGAAGACTCCTGAAAAGAGCCTTTGCGTATCTCTGAAAAAGAACTCCGGCCGTAACAATCAGGGCAAGATCACTGTTCGTCATCGTGGCGGCGGCGTTCGCACCCAGTATAGACTTGTAGACTTCAAGAGATTCAAGGACGGCATCCCTGCAACTGTTGTAGGCATCGAGTACGATCCTAACAGAACAGCAAACATTGCTCTGATCTGTTATGCAGATGGTCAGAAGGCTTACATCCTTGCACCCGAAGGCTTAAAGGTTGGCCAGAAGGTTATGAACGGCCCTGAAGCAGAAGTAAGAGTGGGCAACTGCCTGCCGTTATCCGAAATTCCTGTTGGTACTCAGGTACACAACATTGAGTTATATCCTGGCAAGGGCGGCCAGATGGTTCGTTCTGCAGGTAACAGCGCACAGCTGATGGCGAAGGAAGGCAAATACGCTACCTTAAGACTTCCCTCCGGCGAAATGAGAATGGTTCCGATCGTATGCCGCGCAACTGTTGGTGTGGTTGGCAACGGCGATCACAACCTGATCAACATTGGTAAAGCAGGACGTAAGCGTCACATGGGCATCCGTCCTACTGTTCGCGGTTCAGTTATGAACCCGAATGACCATCCGCACGGTGGTGGTGAAGGTAAGACCGGTATCGGCCGTCCTGGTCCGAGCACTCCTTGGGGCAAACCGGCACTCGGCTTGAAGACCAGAAAAGCCAAGAAGGCTTCTAACAAGCTGATCGTAAGAAGAAGAGACGGTAAGGCTATCAAATAAGTTTAAGGAGGAGAACAACAATGGCAAGATCACTGAAAAAAGGACCTTTCGCTGACGCCAGCCTGCTGAAAAAAGTAGACGCTATGAACGCTGCTGGTCAGAAACAGGTTATCAAGACTTGGTCCCGTCGTTCTACAATTTTCCCGTCCTTCGTTGGACATACAATTGCAGTTCATGACGGCCGCAAGCATGTTCCGGTATATGTAACTGAAGATATGGTTGGACACAAACTCGGCGAGTTCGTTGCTACCAGAACCTACAGAGGTCACGGCAAGGACGAGAAGAAGTCCAAAGTTAGGTAATTGAAAGGAGGCTTTATTCATGGCTAGAGGACATAGATCTCAGATTAAGAGAGAGAGAAATGCGAACAAAGATACAAGACCTTCTGCAAAATTATCCTACGCAAGAGTGTCTGTAACAAAAGCTTGTTTTGTACTGGATGCGATCAGAGGGAAGGATTACGAGACAGCACTGGCTATCGTAACTTACAATCCCAGATATGCTTCCAGCCTTGTTAAGAAGCTGCTGGAGTCCGCTGCAGCAAACGCAGAGAACAACAACGGCATGAAGAGAGAAAACCTTTATGTTGCTGAGTGCTATGCAAACAAGGGACCTACGATGAAGAGAGTTAGACCGAGAGCACAGGGAAGAGCTTACAGAATCGAAAAGAGAATGAGCCACATCACCGTAGTGCTTGATGAGAGAAAGTAGGAGGAAGGATAATGGGACAGAAGGTTAATCCTCATGGTTTAAGAGTCGGCGTCATCAAAGATTGGGATTCCAGATGGTATGCAGACGCTGAATATTCAGACTTTTTGGTTGAAGACTACAACATCAGAAAATTTTTAAAGAAGAAACTGTACTCCGCAGGCGTTTCCAAGATTGAGATCGAAAGAGCGTCCGACAGAGTAAAGGTTATCCTCTATACAGCAAAGCCCGGCGTTGTTATCGGTAAGGGCGGCGCAGAGATCGAGGTTACCAAGAAAGAGCTGTCCAAGCTGACAGACAAGAAGGTTCTGGTTGACATCAAGGAGATCAAGAGACCTGACCGTGATGCACAGCTTGTTGCTGAGAACATCGCACAGCAGCTTGAGAACCGTGTTGCTTTCAGACGCGCTATGAAGTCCTGCATCGGCAGAACGATGAAGTCCGGCGCTCTGGGCATCAAGACCGCAGTATCCGGCCGTCTGGGCGGCGCTGATATCGCGCGTACTGAGTTCTACAGCGAAGGTACTATTCCGCTGCAGACATTAAGAGCAGACATCGATTATGGATTCGCAGAAGCAGATACAACCTACGGCAAGATTGGCGTTAAGGTTTGGATCTACAAAGGCGAGGTACTTCCTACAAAAGGAAACAAGGAAGGGAGCGATAAATAACTATGTTAATGCCGAAGAGAGTAAAACGTCGTAAACAGTTCCGCGGCACCATGGCTGGTAAGGCTATGCGCGGCAATACAATCACTTACGGAGAATACGGCCTTGTAGCACTCGAGCCCTGCTGGATCAGATCCAACCAGATCGAGGCAGCCCGTATCGCACTGACACGTTATACAAAGCGTGCCGGCCAGGTTTGGATCAAAATCTTCCCTGATAAGCCGGTAACAGCTAAGCCTGCTGAGACTCGTATGGGTTCCGGTAAGGGCGCTCTGGAGTACTGGGTAGCAGTTGTTAAGCCGGGCCGCGTGATGTTCGAGATCGCAGGCGTTCCGGAGGAAGCAGCAAAAGAGGCGCTTCGTCTCGCAATGCATAAGCTTCCCTGCAGATGCAAAATTGTTTCTAAAGCAGACTTGGAAGGCGGTGTAGCAAATGAAGTCTAAAACCTATGTAGAAGATTTAAAGAACAAATCGGCTGCTGATCTGGCTCAGGAACTGACGGCTGCCAAGAAGGAACTTTTCAATTTAAGATTCCAGAACGCAACAAACCAGCTTGACAATACTGCACGGATCCGTGAGGTTAGAAAGAACATCGCGAGAATCCAGACAGTGATGACACAGAAAGCCAAGGTTGCAGAGTAAAATCCAGAAAGGAGCAAACTAACGTGGAACGTAATCTGAGAAAAACACGTACTGGTAAAGTCGTTAGCAATAAGATGGACAAAACGATCGTTGTTGCCATTGAGAACCATGTAAAACACCCTCTTTACAAGAAGATCGTGAAAGAGACATACAAGCTGAAGGCACATGATGAGAACAACGAGTGCAACATTGGCGACACCGTGAAAGTGATGGAGACAAGACCGCTGTCCAAGGACAAGAGATGGAGACTTGTTGAGATCATTGAAAGAGCGAAATAATCTACGGCAAGTAATTAAGTTGGAAGGAGAATTATCATGATTCAACAGGAAACGAGACTGAAAGTTGCCGATAACACAGGTGCTAAAGAGATTCTGTGCATCCGGGTTATGGGTGGCTCTACAAGAAGATATGCAAATATCGGTGATATCATCGTTGCCAGTGTTAAAGATGCAACACCCGGTGGTGTTGTAAAGAAAGGTGACGTTGTGAAGGCCGTTGTGGTTCGTTCCGTTAAGGGCGTTCGCCGCAAAGACGGTTCTTACATCAAATTTGACGAGAATGCTGCTGTAATCATCAAAGATGACAAGACTCCCAGAGGAACCCGTATCTTTGGGCCAGTAGCACGTGAGCTTCGTGATAAGCAGTTTATGAAAATTGCTTCCCTGGCTCCCGAAGTATTATAAGGAGGTGCCTTTATGTCTACCATGAAAATTAAAAAGGGCGATACTGTAAAGGTCATCGCCGGCAAAGATAAAGACAAAGAAGGAAAAGTTATCGCTGTTGACAGAAAGAACGGCAGAGTGACTGTTGAGAATGTCAACATCATCACAAAGCATACAAAGCCTTCTGTTGCAAACCAGAACGGCGGAATTATCCAGAAGGAAGCTTCCATTGATGCTTCTAACGTAATGTACGTTCACAATGGCAAAGCGACCCGTATCGGCTTCAAGGTAGAGGACGGCAAGAAGGTTCGTTTCGCAAAATCTACCGGTGAGGTCATCGACAAATAATTCCGAGGAAGGAGGCTAATAGCGTGAGCAGACTGAAAGACTTATATAAAGACGAGATCGTAGAAGCTATGATCAAAAAGTTCGGATACAAGAACGTAATGGAAGTTCCGAAGCTTGACAAGATCGTTATCAACATGGGTGTTGGTGAAGCAAAAGAGAATGCCAAGGTTCTGGATTCCGCAGTAAAGGATCTGGAAATTATCACAGGCCAGAAGGCCGTTCTTACCAGAGCGAAAAATTCCGTTGCTAACTTCAAAATCCGTGAGGGCATGCCCATCGGATGCAAGACAACTCTTCGCGGCGAGAAAATGTATGACTTCATGGATCGCCTGGTGAACCTCGCACTGCCCCGCGTACGCGACTTCCGCGGCGTGAGCGCAGATTCCTTCGACGGCAGAGGTAACTATGCACTGGGTATCAAGGAGCAGCTGATCTTCCCTGAAATCGAGTACGATAAGGTAGAGAAGGTTAGAGGTATGGACGTTATCGTCGTTACCACAGCGAAGACTGATGAAGAGGCACGCGAATTGCTGAGACTGTTCGGCATGCCTTTCGCAAAGTAAGAAGGAGGTAAATGATTTCATGGCTAAAACAGCAATGAAGATTAAACAGCAGCGTACACCCAAGTTCTCTTCCAGAGAATATACACGTTGTAAGATTTGCGGCCGTCCCCATTCGGTTCTGAGAAAATACGGAATCTGCAGAATTTGCTTCCGTGAACTGGCATACAAGGGACAGATTCCCGGCGTGAAGAAAGCAAGCTGGTAAGAGCTGGAAAGAGAAGGAGGTAAATCAGAATGACAATGCAAGATCCTATTGCAGATATGCTTACAAGAATCCGTAATGCGAACACTGCAAAACACGATACAGTAGATGTACCTGCGTCCAAGATGAAGCTGGCTATTGCTCAGATCCTGCTGGAAGAGGGCTACATTAAGAAATATGACGTACTGGATGAGGGCTCTTTCAAGACAATCCACATCACATTAAAGTACGGCGAGGACAAGAACGATAAGATCATTTCCGGTATCAAGAGAATCTCCAAGCCCGGTCTGCGCGTATACGCAGGCAAGGAAGAGCTTCCCCGCGTACTGGGCGGTCTTGGTATCGCAATCATTTCCACCAACCAGGGTGTTGTTACCGATAAGAAGGCAAGAGAGCTGCAGGTAGGCGGCGAGGTTCTGGCTTACGTTTGGTAAAACGACGAAAAGTTTTTCCAGGGCGTCTGTAAGATGCACTCAGGAAAAATCATGTTTCGTCGGGAAGAACGCATCAGCGTTCTTCCGAGATTTGAGAGAGACTGTGTAAAGGGCTTTCTCAAAATTAGGAGGCTGCATTGATATGTAGCCTTCAGGATACTGATACAATAGTTTTTAATCTATTATATGGAGGTACGGGCATGTCACGTATTGGAAGAATGCCAATCGCGATTCCTGCAGGCGTAACTGTAGAGGTTGCAGAAAATAATAAAGTGACTGTAAAAGGTCCCAAGGGAACTCTTGAGAGAGTGCTTCCCGAAGAGATGACAATTAAAGTGGAAGAGGGTCAGGTAATCGTTACCCGTCCTAATGACTTAAAGAAAATGAAATCCCTGCACGGTCTGACCAGAACACTGATCAACAACATGGTTGTTGGTGTTACAGAAGGCTATCAGAAGAAGCTGGAAGTAAACGGCGTAGGTTACAAGGCTGCAAAGGCAGGCAACAAGCTGACATTATCCTTAGGTTATTCCCACCCCGTTGAGATGATCGATCCCGAAGGCGTTGAAAGCGTACTGGAAGGTCAGAATATCATCATCGTTAAGGGTATCGACAAAGAGAAGGTTGGACAGTTTGCGGCTGAGATCAGAGACAAGAGAAGACCGGAGCCTTATAAGGGCAAGGGTATCAAGTATGCTGATGAGGTTATCAGACGCAAAGTTGGTAAGACCGGTAAGAAATAAGGGATAAGGAGAGTGTAAAAATGGTTAGTAAGAAATCAAGACAGATCGTTCGTGAGAACAAGCACAGAAGAATGCGCAACCGTTTCAGCGGCACTCCTGAGAGACCGCGTCTGGCCGTATTCAGAAGCAATAATCATATGTATGCTCAAATTATCGACGATACCGTTGGCAAGACTCTTGCAGCTGCATCCACTGTTGAAAAAGACGTGAAGGCAGAGCTGGAGAAGACCAATAACGTTGATGCTGCGGCATATTTGGGAACTGTTATCGCAAAGCGCGCTCTGGAGAAGGGCATCACCGAGGTTGTTTTCGACCGCGGCGGTTACATCTACCAGGGTAAAGTTGCAGCTTTAGCTGACGCAGCCAGAGAAGCTGGCCTGACATTCTAAGAAGGGAGAACACATCAGATGAGAAGAACAATTATTGATACGGCAAATCTGGAATTAACAGAAAAAGTCGTTTCCATCAAACGTGTTACCAAGGTTGTAAAGGGCGGCCGCAACATGCGTTTCACAGCTTTAGTGGTAGTTGGAGACGGCAACGGACATGTAGGCGTTGGTCTGGGCAAGTCCATCGAAATTCCGGAAGCTATCCGCAAAGGTAAAGAGGATGCTGCAAAGCACCTGATCAGCGTTTCTCTGGATGAGAATAATTCTATTACACATGACTTCCTCGGCAAATTCGGTTCTGCTACCGTTCTGCTGAAGAAAGCACCCGAAGGTACCGGTGTTATCGCCGGCGGCCCTGTTCGTATTGTGTGTGAGCTGGCTGGTATCAAGAACATCCGTACAAAGGCTCTTGGCTCCAACAACAAGCAGAATGTGGTGCTGGCAACCATCCAGGGTCTGAGCGAGATCAAGACTCCTGAAGAAGTTGCTGCAAAGCGTGGTAAATCTGTAGAAGAGATCATGGCTTAAAGCAGGAGGAGACTAAAATGGCTGAGAAGAATTTGAAGATCACTTTGGTAAAGTCCCCCATCGGTGCAGTGCCGAAGCACAGAGCAACGATCGAGGCAATGGGTCTTACCAAAATGCATAAGACCGTTATCATGCCCGATAACGCGTCTACCAGAGGCATGATCCAGAAGGTTGGTTACATGCTGAAGGTAGAAGAAGCTTAAGACGAGGAGGTGCAACGCAATGGAATTATCTAACTTAAAGCCCGCAGCTGGTTCCGTACACAGCGATAATTTTAGAAGAGGCCGCGGTCATGCTTCCGGTAACGGAAAGACTGCAGGTAAGGGCCACAAGGGTCAGAAAGCGCGTTCCGGCGCTCCGAGACCGGGTTTTGAAGGCGGCCAGATGCCTTTATACAGACGTATCCCTAAGAGAGGTTTCACAAACAGAAACACAAAGGATATCGTTGCTATCAATTTAAGTGCACTTGAAGTATTTGACAACGGAGAGACTGTTACTGTTGAAAGCCTGATCGAAAGAGGAATCGTTAAGAATCCCAGAGACGGCGTTAAAATTCTTGGAAACGGAGAATTTACCAAGAAGCTCGATGTGAAAGCAAACGCATTCAGTGCATCCGCAAAAGAAAAGATCGAGGCGCTTGGTGGAACTGCAGAGGTGATGTAAATGCTTACTACCCTGAAAAATGCGCTGAAGATCAAGGAGATCAGAAAAAAGCTGTTTTTCACCTTCCTGATGCTGGTGGTCGTTCGTATCGGCTGCCAGCTTCCGGTACCGGGCGTTGACAGACATTTCTTCTCCAACTGGTTCGCAGCGCAGACGGGCGATACCTTCAGCTTCTTTAACGCTTTTACGGGAGGGTCCTTTGAGAACTTCTCCCTGTTTGCGTTAAACATCACGCCTTATATCACATCCTCCATCATCATCCAGCTTTTGACAATTGCGATTCCGAAGCTGGAGGATATGCAGAAAGATGGAGAAGAGGGGCGGAAAAAACTGACCGCTATCACAAGATATGTGACAGTAGGTCTTGCATTGATAGAGTCCGCAGCTATGGCGATCGGTTTCGGCCGTCAGGGTCTGATGGAAGATTTCAATGCGCTCAACGTGATCACAGTGATCGCGGCATTGACGGCAGGCAGCGCGTTTTTGATGTGGATAGGCGAGCGTATTACGGAGAAGGGAGTCGGAAACGGTATTTCTATCGTTCTGGCTATTAACATTATCTCCCGCGTTCCCAATGATCTGTCCAATCTGTATGAGCAGTTCATCAAGGGCAAAGCTGTTGCAACAGGCGCTCTCGCAGCGGTGATCATTTTAGCTATCATAGTAGCTATGGTGGTTCTTGTCATTATCTTAAATGACGCAGTGAGAAAGATACCTGTTCAATATGCCAAAAAGGTACAGGGCCGCAAGATGGTGGGCGGTCAGTCCAGCTTTATCCCTCTTAAAGTCAATACTGCCGGCGTTATTCCGGTTATCTTCGCACAGTCTATTCTGCAGATACCGGTCATCATTGCGCAGCTGACTCATTATGAAGGGACTGGAGTATGGGGACATATTCTGAAAGCTCTGAATTCCAGCTACTGGTGCAGCCTGAGTGAACCGGTTTATTCTCTCGGACTGATACTGTATATCGCGATGGTCGTGTTCTTCGCATATTTTTACACGTCCATTACCTTTAATCCGCTGGAGATTGCCAATAATATGAAAAAGCAGGGCGGCTTTATCCCTGGCATCCGTCCGGGTAAACCGACCAGCGATTATCTGACCAGAATTCTGAATTATCTGATCTTTATCGGCGCATGCGGCCTGACTATCGTATGTGTACTTCCGTACCTGTTCAATGGTCTGTTCGGTGCAAGCGTATCCTTCGGCGGAACGAGCCTGATAATTATTGTCAGCGTTGTGCTGGAGACGTTGAAGCAGATAGAGTCTCAGATGCTGGTACGCAATTACAAAGGTTTTTTGAATGACTGATCGGCTGTCTGAAGCACAGGCGGACCGGATATGGGCGGGACAGGACGGCGACGTTTCTGTCCCTGTCTATTTTTATGCGCACACTAATTTTATACGAAGGAGTATGAGAATCATGAAGATCATTATGTTAGGCGCACCTGGTGCGGGCAAAGGAACTCAGGCGAAGATGATTGCTGAAAAATACGGCGTTCCTCATGTATCCACAGGCGATATCTTCCGTGCAAATATCAAAAATGGCACAGAGCTTGGTAAGGAAGCAAAACAGTATATGGATCAGGGGCTCCTCGTTCCCGATGAGCTGACTGTCCGCATCCTGCTGGACCGCGTTGCACAGGATGACTGCAAGAACGGTTATGTTCTGGATGGTTTCCCGCGTACTATTCCTCAGGCAGAGGTACTCGACAGCGAGCTTTCCAAGCTGGGCGACCATATCGATTATGCGATTGATGTTGATGTTCCGGATGAGAATATCATCAAGAGAATGTCCGGCCGTCGTGCATGCCTGACCTGCGGTGCTACTTATCATATCGAGCATGTTCCTCCGAAAACGGAAGGAATTTGTGACAAGTGCGGCAGCGAGCTGGTATTAAGAGATGATGACAAGCCGGAAACAGTAAAGAACCGTCTGAATGTTTATCATGAGCAGACACAGCCCCTGATAGACTTTTACACCAATAAGGGTGTATTAAAGACTGTTGATGGAACGCTTCCGATGGAAGAAGTATTTGCTGCAATCACTGCAATTTTAGGCTGATGAGAGCGGATTTTGAGATTTTGGAGGGGAACTATGGCCGTTTCAATTAAATCTGCAAGAGAAATCGAGCTGATGAGAGAGGCTGGAAAGCGTCTGGCGCATGTCCATCAGGAGCTGGGGAATGCGATCAGGCCCGGAATGTCTACACTGGAAGTGGATGCTTTGGGTGAAAAACTCATCAGGGACTGCGGATGTATCCCGAATTTTCTCCATTATAATGGATATCCTGCATCTATCTGTGTATCTGTCAATGATGAGGTGGTGCATGGTATTCCTAAAAAAGACCGTTATCTCAAAGAGGGCGATATTGTCAGCCTTGACGCAGGCCTGATTTACAAAGGCTATCATTCTGACGCTGCGAGAACGCATGCGGTCGGAAAGGTGAGCGAAGAGGCAATGAAGCTGATGGAAGTGACAAAGCAGAGCTTTTTTGAAGGAATCAAAATGGCAAAAGAAGGGAATCATCTATTTGATATCTCTGCCGCTATTGATTCCTATGTGAGCGGCTTTGGCTATGGCATCGTCCGTGACCTTGTGGGACATGGCATCGGTACGGCGCTGCATGAAGACCCTCAGATTCCGAACTTTTCACAGAAGAGAAAAGGAGTCCGCCTGCAGGCTGGTATGACGCTGGCAATTGAGCCGATGGTTAACGCCGGAACGTGGCAGGTAAATTTCCTGCGGGATGGCTGGACCGTCGTAACAAAGGATGGTTCGCTTTCGGCGCATTATGAGAACACGATTCTGGTGACCGATGGGGAGCCGGAGATTCTGACGATGTACTAAGGGGGAAACTTAAATGGTTGGAAAGCTTGCAGTTTCCCTTGCGGGACATGATAAAGGAAGCGTATTTTTGATCGTGAGAGAAGAGGCGGGAAGCGTGTATGTGGCGGACGGCGTTCTTCGGCATTACGCTTCACCGAAAAAGAAGAACATAAAACACATCCAGGCGGTTTTACAGGAGGGGATGGGAGACGAAGAGTTTGCCTCTCTTTCAGAAATCCCGGCGGATGCTGACACAAAGATCAAACGCTGCATCAGGCTTTATATGGAGAAAATTAATTCACGGAGGTAAGATATGTCGAAAGCAGATGTTATTGAAATCGAAGGTACGGTAGTGGAAAAGCTGCCTAACACCATGTTTCAGGTGGAACTGGAGAACGGTCACAGAGTTCTGGCCCATATCAGTGGTAAATTAAGACAGAACTTCATTCGTATCCTGCCCGGCGACAGAGTGACACTGGAGCTGTCTCCCTACGACTTGAGCAAGGGAAGGATTATCTGGAGAGATAAATAAGAAGTTGCAAAAGAGATAGAAAAACAGACATCAAAGGCAAAAGCGCCTGCTGATGTCTGTTTTTTTTGAATACGAAATGAATATATGGACAGATAAAAGGGAATTCCGCACGAAATTTTGTTGTAAAAACTATTGCACAATAGACATTCGCATGCTATAATAGGTAACGGTCTTTTTGGAAGGAGGTCGGTCAGAAGGCCTTAAAAGTGCGTTCTGATCAGGATTCTTGCCGGATTCCGCACGGTGCGGAGGACGGTAGAAATGGAGGTTAAGAATGAAAGTAAGAGCATCCGTAAAACCGATTTGCGAAAAGTGCAAAGTCATCAAGAGGAAAGGTTCTATCAGAATCATCTGCGAGAACCCCAAGCACAAACAGAGACAGGGTTGATTCTTCTATATTATAAGGAAGAAACAGACTACCTTGTCGGCATTAAGACGGCTGGCAGCGGATTGTTACTAAGGTCCGCTTGAAAATAATTGAACGTAGAGAGCGCGAGTTCATTACGGGAGATTACTTTTTGATACCGAAAAGAGGCTTCCGCATGAGGGAGTCGGATACGTCTGTGTGATGAAGCATTTTGTGTAAAGCACACCGCGTCCGCATTGAGGTTTTGTGTCCGACAGGCCGGCGCACAAGCGCAGAGGCATTTGGTGCAGACACAGCGCCGAGATGAGAGAGTATCGGAAAGACCGGTTTACCGGTTGGGTACATGGTACCCCAGTCAATTAGTAACTATTATTTAGAACAGCACGGAGAATACCGTGCCCAAAGTGTGCGGCATGCCAAGCGCACACCAGAATGGAGGAAATGTAAATGGCTCGTATTGCAGGTATTGACTTACCCAGAGAAAAGCGTGTTGAGATCGGCCTGACCTACATTTACGGTATCGGCAGACCCAGCGCAACAAAGATTTTGGCTCAGGCAGGCGTTAATCCCGACACTCGCTGCAGAGACTTAACAGATGATGAAGTTAAGAAGCTGAGCGAAGTTATCGATGAGACAATGACTGTAGAAGGTGATCTGAGAAGAGAAATCGCCCTGAACATCAAGAGACTGCAGGAAATCGGCTGCTACAGAGGCATCCGTCATCGTAAAGGTCTTCCTGTTCGTGGTCAGAAGACAAAGACCAACGCAAGAACAAGAAAAGGCCCTAGAAGAACTGTTGCAAACAAGAAAAAATAATTGATTAATTGGAAAGTAGGTTAGTTTAACATGGCAAACAAAAAAGTTACCAAAAAAGTGACAAAAAAGCGTGTCAAGAAAAACGTTGAACATGGACAGGCACACATTCAGTCTTCTTTCAACAACACAATCGTTACGTTGACAGATGCTGAAGGTAATGCTTTAAGCTGGGCTTCCGCCGGCGGTCTTGGATTTAAGGGTTCAAGGAAATCTACTCCGTATGCAGCGCAGATGGCTGCAGAAACAGCTACAAAGGCAGCTTTAATCCACGGATTAAAGACAGTAGATGTTTTTGTTAAAGGACCGGGTTCAGGCCGTGAGGCTGCAATCCGCGCGCTGTCCGCATGCGGTCTGGATGTAGTTAGCATCAAGGATGTTACTCCTGTTCCGCACAACGGCTGCCGCCCGCCTAAGCGTCGCCGCGTTTAATCAGCGCATAATTGATTTTTCGGAAGTAAAATTGTTGGATGAAGACATCGCGGCTGCCTGAGGGCAGCCGTGGCATGCTGTAAACAATCATTGGAGGATTAGAAAAATGGCAGTAAACAGAGTCCCTGTTTTAAAAAGATGCAGAGCACTTGGCTTAGAGCCCGCATACCTGGGCTACGATAAGAAGTCTAACAGAACCGCAAGAGCAGGCAAGAAGATGAGCGAGTACGGCCTGCAGCTGCGCGAGAAGCAGAAAGCAAAATTCATCTACGGCGTTCTGGAGAAGCCTTTCCGTAACTACTACAAGAAAGCCGACAGAATGAAAGGCATGACTGGTGAAAACCTGATGACCATGCTGGAGGCAAGACTGGACAGCGTTGTTTTCCGTATGGGCTTCGCAAGAACAAGAAGAGAAGCAAGACAGGTTGTTGGTCATAAGCACATCCTTGTAAACGGTAAGTGCATAAACATTCCTTCCTATCAGGTAAAAGCCGGTGATGTGATCGAAGTGAAGGAAAGCGCTAAGACCATGCAGAGATATAAGGACATCCTTGAGGTAACTGCAGGCAGACTTACTCCTGAATGGATGGATGTTGAGAAAGAAGCTTTCAAAGGAACTGTAAAGCAGCTTCCTACCCGTGAAATGATCGACGTTCCGGTAAATGAAATGCTTATCGTCGAGTTGTACTCCAAATAATTAGTTGACTGTCCATCTCAGATTGTTCGTAAAGGAGGGTATTTGCAGTGTTTGAATTTGAAAGACCCAATATTGAGGTTGCCGAGATTTCCGAAGATAAGAAGTATGGCAAGTTCGTGGTTGAGCCTCTGGAAAGAGGATATGGAATTACCCTGGGCAATTCGCTGAGAAGAATCATGTTATCTTCCTTACCCGGCGCAGCAGTCAGCCAGGTGAAAATCGAAGGCGTGCTGCACGAGTTCAGCTCCATTCCCGGAGTGAAGGAAGACGTGACTGAAATTATTATGAATATCAAGAGTCTTGCGATCAAGAACAGCAGCGAGACAAACGAGCCCAAGACCGCATATATCGAGTTTGAGGGCGAGGGCGTAGTACACGCTTCTGATATTCAGGCAGACCAGGATATCGAAATCCTGAATCCGGACCTTGTTATCGCTACGTTGAGTGGTGGCAAGGACTGCAAGCTTTACATGGAGCTGACCATCACCAAGGGCAGAGGTTATGTGAGCGCTGATAAGAATAAGAGTGATGAGCTGCCTATTGGCGTAATCGCTGTGGATTCTATCTACACTCCCGTTGAGCGAGTGAACATGACAGTGCAGAATACCCGTGTCGGTCAGGTGACGGACTACGATAAGCTTACACTGGATGTATATACCAACGGAACGCTTGCTCCGGATGAGGCTGTCAGCCTTGCTGCAAAGGTACTCAGCGAGCATTTAAGCCTGTTCATCGATCTTTCCGAGAATGCCAAGACCGCAGAGGTTATGGTAGAGAAGGAAAACGATGAAAAGGAAAAGGTTCTGGAGATGAGCATTGATGAGCTTGAACTTTCTGTTCGTTCCTTTAACTGCTTAAAGCGTGCGGGAATCAATACAGTGGAAGAACTCATCAATAAGACTCCGGAAGATATGATGAAGGTTCGTAATCTGGGCCGGAAATCCCTTGAGGAGGTTCAGGCAAAGATAAGCGAGCTCGGATTCCACTTCAGACCGAGTGAAGAGTAAACTGCTTCTCATTCCGGCGAGGAATGAGAAGTTTCTCGTGAGGTTGCGAAGTGATTTCCCGCAGTGGTAAGTCCAAAAGGCGCGGAGCGGGACGCAGGATATTTTCGGAAGAGGATATCCTGCAGACATGATTGGCGTAAACAAGCATTCAGCGAGTAAGACCAAAAGGCGTCGCAGGATGTACCAAGAATGAAAGGAATTTAAAACAATGGCAAAGTATAGAAAATTAGGCAGAACATCCAGCCAGAGAAAGGCTCTGTTAAGAAGCCAGGTAACAAGCCTGCTTTACAGAGGCAAGATCGTTACCACAGAGGCAAAGGCGAAGGAAATCCGCAAGATTGCTGAAGGCATCATCGCTATGGGCATCAAAGAGAAGGATAACTTCGAGACTGTTACTGTAACTGCTAAGGTTGCCCGCAAGGACAAAGACGGCAAGAGAGTAAAAGAAGTGGTAGACGGCAAGAAAGTTACCGTTTATGATGAAGTTGAAAAGGAAATCAAGAAAGATATGCCTTCCAGACTTCATGTAAGACGCCAGATGCTGAAGGTTCTGTACCCTGTTACTGAAGTTCCTACCGCAGCAGCAGGCAAGAAGAAAAACACCAAGAAGGTTGACATGGTTGCTAAAATCTTTGATGAGATAGCACCCAAGTATGCAGACCGTAAGGGTGGTTACACAAGAATTATCAAGATTGGTCAGCGTAAGGGCGACGGCGCTATGGAAGTTGTTCTGGAGCTTATCTAATCTGTATCGGACGATATAAAATAGTGTGTAAAAAGCCGGACCGGCGGAGGAATGAACCTCTGTCCGGTCCGGTTTTTGATGACTGGCTTTATATAGTCATTGCAAGTCTCAAAACGCTGATGTATAATTGACCTGTTTTTATGCAGATATCTGTTTGCAGAGAAGTTTTGAGGGAGAAAAAAATGAAAAAGAAAACAAATGATTTTGGGAACGATCCGGTACCATCTCTGGTATTGAAGATTTCCATCCCATTCATGTTCGCACAGTTTGTGAATGTGCTTTACAGTATCGTAGACCGTATCTATATCGGAAACATTCCGGAGATCGGAGACGTTTCACTGGCAGGGGCAGGTATCTGTGCGCCCATCATAACGCTGCTGTCATCTTTTGCGACGCTGATAGGTATCGGCGGATCGGTGCTGTTTTCCATGCGCCTTGGGGCAGGAGATAAGGAACGGGCAAAAAAGCTGTTGGGAACGAGTTTTTCCATGCTGGTGCTGTTTTCGGCTGTGCTGACGCTGTTATTCCTTATGATAAAAGGGCCGCTGCTGCACTGGTTCGGCGCGAGTGAGACTACATTCCCGTATGCGGATACATATATGACGATTTATACATTGGGAACATTTTTCGCACTGCTTTCGATGGGAATGAACTATTTCATAACGGCGCAGGGGTATCCGGGACTCGGTATGGCGACTACGCTGATAGGAGCGGTAGTGAATATCATCCTCGACCCGGTATTTATCTTCCTGTTCCATATGGATATCGCCGGAGCGGCGCTCGCAACGGTTCTGGCACAGCTTTCGTCGTGTATTTTTGTATTGTTTACTTTGAAGCGGAAAAAAATGCCTGTCGAGTTAAGATTCATAAAACCGGAAAAATCGCTTGCATGGCGTATTTTAAAAATGGGATTTTCCCCGTTTCTGATACTTGCAACAGACAGCGTTGTCATCATCGCGCTGAATGCAGTGCTGCAGCATTTCGGAGGACCGGAATATGGAGATACGCTTATCACCTGCGCAACGATCGTGCAGAGCTATATGCTGCTGATCACTTCGCCGATGCTTGGTATTACGGGCGGATCACAGCCGTTGATAAGCTTTAACCTCGGGGCGGGAAAGGTGGAACGTATCCGAAAGATAGTGTTCTGCGTATTGATGCTCTGTATTGGCTTTACCACATTTATGTTCGGTGTATCGCGTATCGTACCGCAGTATTTTGTCAAGATATTTACGGATAATCCGGAATACATGCAGCTTTCCGTATGGGGTATCAAGGTGTTCACGCTGGGTATTGTTCCGCTCAGCTTCCAGTATGTTTTTGTGGACGCCCTGACCGCCATGAGCATGACGCGGCTCTCCCTGTCGCTGTCGCTGTTTCGGAAAACGACCTATTTTCTCGCAACATGCATTATTCCTGTATTTTTTGCCGCGAAAATGGCGTTTTATGCAGAGCCTATCGCAGACGGACTGGCGTTTATTACGTCCAGCACAGCGTTCTTTATCATTTATAAAAAGTACCTGAAGGGGAAAGGGCATCTGGAGCAGATGCAGATATGAGCCTTGGACAGGGCTGCCGGCAGAGTGTGCGGCAGCCCTTTTTTATTCGATAGGAAAGTTCCTTTCCTATCGAATAAAAAAACACGATTATGCGCACTCGCGCGCGGCGCGGGTGTGCACTAAAGCGCACACTTTTTTTATAGAGTCATTTCATTTGACGGCGGATTTCGGCTTCGTGTTTCTGACAGAACAGGAAGCCTTTTTTCATAAATTCTTTTATGTCATTCTGACGGTACATTTCATATAGAATCTCCAAAACGGGTTTTCCGCCGATATCCATATGATAGAAATATTCATATACGCAGCCGTCTTCAAAGTAGGGGTTGATCGTTGAAAGCCGCTTGTCGCGCATGATAGGTTCTACCGCCATTTCGCTGAAAATCCATTTTAAAGAAGGAGTTTCATATTCTGAAAAATCATCCTGAAAAAGTTGATTCCATATGTGAAACCAGAAAAAGTGTATCATCTCGTGCAGGCTCATGCCAAGGGCGCCGCGCTCCGAGTTCAGATAAAAGATATCAAAGGAGCGTGATTCCAGATAGCGCGGGCAGGTTGGATTTAAGGTGATATTGGCGGTCAAATCGTTGAACAGCCCGCGGGAATCTACCTGAAATGCATCTGAAAAGCCGTCTTCTATCTGCGGCTTATATTTCAGCCAGTGGGAGGCATAAAATCCGAGCTTGTCGCAGATGTCGGGCTTTGCCGCATCATAGATATGCTGGAGCTTTTGACGGAGGTAGAGAAAACGGGAGGAAGCGTCCAACCGTTCATATTCTGTCCGGTCTATCTGGGGATAAAAATGAAACAGCGAGTCTTTCCACCAGTCGCTCAAGTCAGACTGCTGAAATTCTGTAATGATGTCCAGGCTGTAATCCAGTCCCGGGTCGCAAAAGTGAAGTTCCATATAAAACACCTCCTGTCAGTCAGCGTTGTGTTTCTGTAAAAATAATATCATTCCGGGAGGGAAATTACAATGAGCGTGTGTAAGAGCAGCTTTTCCTTGCCATAAAACACGGGTGCTGTTAAAATGGAGAAAGATTCCGATTTTGATGTTTAAGAACAGGACAGGGAACAATGAGCATTATAAAAACAGAGCATATGAGCTATGATTATATCCGGCATGACGAGGAAGGCAACGTGGAGGGTACGCTCCGCGCGGTCGATGACGTAAGCCTTTCGGTGGAGCCGGGGCAGTTTATCGCGATACTGGGACACAACGGTTCCGGAAAATCCACGCTGGCGAAGCACTTAAATGCGCTGCTTTTGCCGACGGAGGGATGCGTCGTGGTGGACGGCATGGATACGTCGAAGGAAGAGAATACGTGGGAGGTCCGTCAGACCGCAGGCATGGTATTCCAAAATCCGGATAATCAGATCATCGGGCAGGTGGTCGAGGAGGATGTGGGATTCGGCCCTGAAAATATGGGAGTTCCTACAGATGAGATATGGGAGCGCGTTGAGGAGAGCCTGAAAGCGGTAGGGATGTATGAATATCGGAAATATTCTCCGAATAAGCTTTCCGGCGGACAAAAGCAGAGAGTTTCTATCGCAGGAGTGCTGGCGATGCATCCGAAATGCATCGTGCTGGACGAGCCTACGGCGATGCTCGACCCAAATGGCCGCAAAGAGGTGATACGGGCGGCGCGCGCTTTAAACGAAGTGGAAAATGTGACGATTATCCTTATCACACATTATATGGAAGAAGTCATCTATGCAGACAGGGTGTTCGTGATGGACGACGGAAAAGTGGTCATGCAGGGCACGCCCAGGGAAGTATTTTCTCAGGTGGAACATTTAAAGCGGCTGCGTTTGGATGTGCCGCAGGTCACGCTTTTGGCGTATGAGCTGCAAAAAAGCGGACTGCCCCTGCCGGATGGGATTTTGACGGCGGATGAGCTCCGGGACGGGCTGAAAAAGCTTCGGAATGGAGAAAAGTGTGAAAAATAAGCCTGATAGGTTATTTTCACATGTCTGTTTGTGCCGGAGCGTCACAAATAGACATGATGGCAGAAGAGAAATCGCCTTCGCGCTTTTTCTTCGCCCCGTCGCTTACGCTCCGGAATGGAGAAGAAGATGGCATTAAAATTAGAGCATGTGAGCTATTTATATGGTACGGATACAAAGCTCGCGGTGCGTGCGCTGGATGATGTGTGTCTGGAGATTCCCGACGGGCAGTTTGTAGGGCTCATCGGGCATACAGGTTCGGGAAAATCCACGCTCGTACAGCATTTGAACGGGCTTCTTTCGCCGTCTGAGGGGAAGATACTGTATGACGGCAGGGACGTATGGGAAAAGGATTATCCGAGAAAAGAGCTGAGGAGTAATGTGGGACTGGTTTTTCAGTATCCTGAGCACCAGCTTTTTGAAACGGACGTATTTGCGGACGTATGCTTTGGACCGAAAAATCTGGGACTGGAAAAAGAAGAGATAGAGCGGCGGGCAAACCGGGCGTTGGAGCTGGTCGGCTTTCCGAAAGATGCATACGGACAGTCGCCGTTCGAGCTTTCCGGCGGACAGAAGCGCCGGGTGGCGATCGCAGGCGTATTGGCGATGGAGCCCAAAATTCTCGTGCTGGATGAGCCTACGGCGGGACTGGATCCGAAAGGGCGGGATGAGATTCTGGGTCAGATTTCCCATTTGCAGAAGGAGACGGGGATCAGCGTGGTGCTCGTTTCGCACAGCATGGAGGATGTGGCAAACTATGTGGACCGCATTATCGTGATGAATCACGGGAAGATATTGTTTGACGACGTGCCGCACAGAGTGTTTTCCCATATCAGAGAGCTGGAAGAGGTAGGACTTGCAGCACCTCAGGTGACATACATTTTGCACGATTTGAAAAAGAGCGGGTTTAATGTGGATACTTCCGCGACAACGATAGAGGAAGCGAAGGAAACGATTTTGCAGGCGATGAAAGAGGAAGGAAAATGTTAAGGGATATTACGCTGGGACAATATTATCAGACGGATTCGGTGCTGCACCGGCTGGACTGCCGGGTAAAGCTGGTCGGAACGCTGATATTTATCATCTCGCTGTTTGTCGTAGATAATGTGTGGGGATATTTGCTGGCGGCGGCATTTCTGGCGCTCTGCATCAGAATTTCAAATGTTCCTTTTAAATTCATGGTAAAAGGGATGAAATCCATCGTATTCCTGATGATGATAGCGGTGGTGTTCAATCTGTTTTTGACGCCCGGAGAGACGGCGGTCGCAATCTGGAAGCTGAAAATAACATGGGAAGGTATTGAAATGGCGTCAAAGATGGCAGTCCGCCTCGTCATGCTTGTCATCGGTTCTTCCCTGATGACGCTGACAACGACTCCGAATCATTTGACGGATGGATTGGAAAGTCTTTTGAATCCACTGAAAAAGTGTAAGGTTCCGGTCCATGAGGTGGCGATGATGATGTCTATCGCACTGCGCTTTATCCCGATACTGCTTGAGGAAACGGATAAAATCATGAAGGCACAGATAGCCAGAGGAGCTGATTTTGAAAGCGGAAACCTCATTCATCGGGCAAAGGCGATGGTTCCCCTGCTCGTGCCATTATTTATTGCGGCGTTTCGGCGGGCAAATGACCTGGCAATGGCGATGGAAGCGCGCTGTTACAGGGGAGGAGGCGGACGGACGAAAATGAAGCCGCTGATTTATCAGAAACGTGATTTTGCTGCATATGGGGCACTGGCAGTGTACCTGACAGCAGCAATTTTGGTCGGGAGGGTATTTTGGTGAACAGCGGACAGGAGGAAAACCGAATGGAAGAGACGAAGTGCCCTCTGCGCCGGATCTGTCTCGTGGTCGCCTATGACGGGAGCGGTTATAACGGATGGCAGGTTCAAAAAAATGCAAATACGATAGAGGCGGAATTAAACCGTGCGCTGAGCCTGCTGACGAAGGAAGAAATCATTGTTTCGGGAGCAAGCCGGACGGATGCGGGAGTCCATGCCCGCTGCAATTATGCGGTATTTGATACCTATGCGAGGATGCCGGCGGAAAAATTTTCTTATGCGCTGAACCAGCGCCTGCCGGAGGATATCCGTATCAGGCGTTCCTTTGAGGTAGAGGCAACGTGGCATCCCCGGAAATGTGCGAGCAAAAAAACGTATGAGTACAGGATTTTAAATGAAGAATTTCCGGATCCGCTGGAACGGCTCTATTCCCATTTTACTTATGTGCCTCTGGATGTGGAAAAAATGCGCGAGGCAGGAAATTATCTGGTCGGAGAGCATGATTTTAAGAGCTTTTGCAGCATCCATACGCAGGCGGAAACGACGGTGAGGACGATTACGCAGATCGATGTGGAAAAACAGGGGGCGCTCATCATCATTCGTGTGACGGGGACCGGATTTTTGTATAATATGGTCAGGATAATCGCCGGAACGCTGATGGCAGCAGGAAGCGGGAAGATTTCCCCGGAGCATGTAAAAGATATTCTTGCGGCATGCGACAGGAGCGCGGCAGGACCGACTGCCCCTGCGAGGGGACTGACGCTTGCGGCATATGAGTTTATGGAGCAGATTCCGATTTTCTGAACAGACTGCAGAGGACTGTTATAGATTGTATATTTTTTTAAAAATCAACGAAAAAATGATTGACACACGCGGGCGCGTAGCCTATAATTAGGAAATGTGGCGACGTCTGGAAATATTTTACCATGCCCCGGAAAATATTCCGAGAGACGGTATCTGTTCAATTCCCGGTTCGGATACGTGCGCGGTTAATGACCTGTAGATTGTATGGAGGTACACTATGAAAACATTTATGGCTAACCCGGCTAAGATTGATAGAAAATGGTATGTGGTTGACGCTGAAGGCAAGACCCTCGGCCGTCTGGCATCCGAAGTTGCTAAGATTTTAAGAGGTAAGAACAAGCCTGAGTTCACTCCTCACGTTGATACCGGCGATTATGTTATCGTTGTAAACGCAGAGAAGATTCAGGTAACAGGCAAGAAGCTTGACCAGAAGATTTACTACCATCATTCCGACTATGTTGGCGGCATGAAGGAAGCTACTCTGAGAGAGAAACTGGACAAGAAGCCTGAGCAGGTTATTGAATTAGCAGTGAAAGGCATGCTTCCCAAGGGACCTTTAGGAAGACAGATGTTCACAAAGCTTCACGTTTACGCTGGCCCTGAGCACAAGCACGAGGCACAGAAGCCTGAAGTACTGACATTTTAACTAAAGGATCGAGAAGGAGGAAATAGAAATGGCTAACGCAGCAAAATATTACGGAACAGGAAGAAGAAAAAGCTCCATCGCCAGAGTGTACCTTGTACCCGGTAACGGCAATGTGACAATCAATAAAAGAAGCATTGACGAGTATTTCGGTCTGGAGACCCTGAAAGTGATCGTTCGTCAGCCTCTGACAGCTACAGATACAGCTGATAAATTTGACGTTTTAGTAAACGTTAAGGGCGGCGGCTACACAGGACAGGCAGGCGCTATCCGTCATGGTATCGCAAGAGCTCTGCTGCAGGCAGACGCTGATTTCAGACCCGTTCTGAAAAAGGCAGGTTACCTGACACGTGACCCTCGTATGAAAGAAAGAAAGAAACCCGGTCTCAAGGCAGCTCGTCGCGCGCCTCAGTTCAGCAAGAGATAATCTGCTGTTCAAACCGTATCAAAATGGTTCAAAAACCCCGGAAAATCAAGGTTTTCCGGGGTTTTACTATATCTAAACGGGCTGATATGGTTTGACCAAATTTGGCAAATCGAGAGCCGTTTTCACCCAATTTTTAGTGGTTAAATATAGGACAACCGGCAAAAATGGGGGTAAAAAAGGGGTTAGTGGTTAAATTATAGGACAACCGAGAGCCGATTTTGGGGGTGTTTTGGAGGTGCTTTTCAGCCTGCCTTCCCCTCGTTTTGGGCTGTGGCAGTTTGGCATAGTTTGACCTAATTTGAATAATTGAATATGAATTTGATA
>UQDA01000013.1 GCA_900539715.1 uncultured Lachnospiraceae bacterium
CGGTTTGTGCCCAAGCCCCCGCCCCCCCCCACCCCCGCCGCCGATAAGAGTACTAAAAATGCAGCCATCTCAAATCTCTGTCTGATACAATATAAAAACAGGCAGTTCCTGTCAGGCTCCGTTTCATACAGTCCCGTCAGGCTGTCCGGGTCCAAAAATCCGCTCTGCGCTACCAGTACATCGGGAAACAGGCAAATAAGAGAAATCCCCAACACAAATCCTGTCAAAAATACCAACATCCATATTTTTTTCTCTCCCGGCCCTATCTTCCATATTTTTCTCATAAAAATCCCCCCTGACTCGCTTCTTTTCAATATATGCAAGTCAGAGGGTTGTTTTTCGCCTATTTGCAGTATTTATTTTTATAACTCATGATCGCCGCTATCGTTTTTCCGTCTTCGATGTCACCGCGGTATACCATTTCACACAATTCTTCCACATCATAAGCCTTAACATCGATGAACTCATCTTCATCCAGATGCTGATGGCTGGGCTTTAAATTTTTCGCCACAAATATCTCTATTTTCTCATTGCAAAATGCCACTGTCGTGCGAAGGGAAATCAGATGCTCCAGCTCATCCGAATGATATCCTGTTTCTTCCTCCAGTTCTCTTGCAGCCGCCAGCATAGCAGGCTCTTCCGCTCCATTTAACCCGCCCGCCGGAATCTCCAGCGTATAGCGGTCAAGCGCGTTCCTCCACTGACGCACCATCAATATCCTGCCGTCCTCACAGACCGGAACGACCGCCGCCGCACCCTTGTGCCCGATAAAATCCCATTCCACCACATTGCCGTTCGGGACTTCCACTGTATCCCGGTAATAATCAATGATACTGCCGTGGTATACAAGTCTTCTTCCTGTCCGCTTAAATTCCTCCGCCACAAAAACCCTCCTTAAAGCTAAAAAGTGCGGGAGTCTACAGATTCTCCTGTAAACTTCCCGCACCCTCTTATTCTGTTTTTAATTATTTTGCATAGTCGGTTACGCGGCTTTCCCGTATCACATTGACCTTAATCTGACCGGGATATTCCAGCTCTGCTTCAATCTGCTTGGAAATATCTCTCGCCAAGAGCACCATATCCGCATCGGAAATCTGCTCAGGAACTACCATAACACGAATCTCTCTGCCCGCCTGGATAGCAAAGGATTTATCTACGCCTTTGAAATTGTTGGAAATGTCTTCTAACTGTTTCAGTCTGCTGGTATAAGTTTCCAGCGTCTCTCTTCTCGCACCGGGACGCGCCGCAGAAATCGTATCTGCCGCCTGCACGATGCAGGAAATCAGGGATGTAGGCTCCACATCACCATGATGGGACTCGACCGCATTGATAACCGTAGCAGACTCTTTATACTTCTTACAGAGCTCTACGCCCAGCTGTATATGGGAGCCTTCCATCTCATGGTCTACGGCCTTACCGATATCATGCAGCAGACCTGCACGCTTCGCAAGCCTTACATCCATTCCCATCTCCGCTGCCAGCAGCCCGGAAAGCTGCGCCACTTCGATGGAATGCTTCAAGGCATTCTGTCCATAACTGGTTCTGAACTTCATCTTTCCTAAAAGCTTTACAAGCTCCGGATGAATTCCGTGAACGCCAACTTCCAGTATGGCAGACTCGCCCTCTTCTTTGATCATATTCTCTACTTCACGCTGCGCTTTTTCTACCATCTCTTCGATTCTGGCAGGATGGATACGCCCGTCCACTATCAGCTTCTCCAAAGCGATGCGCGCCACTTCTCTCCTGATAGGATCGAAGCCTGATAAAACGACTGCTTCCGGTGTATCATCAATAATGAGATCCACACCTGTGAGCGTCTCGAGCGTACGGATATTACGTCCTTCACGTCCGATGATACGCCCTTTCATCTCGTCACTTGGAAGCTGAACGACAGAAATAGTCGCTTCCGATACATGATCTGCCGCACATTTCTGAATGGCATTGACCACATATTCTTTTGCCTTCTTGTCCGCTTCCTCTTTTGCCCGATGTTCCATTTCCTTGATCATCTTGGCAGATTCATGCTTTACATCATCTTCAACAATTTTCAGCAAATAATCCTTTGCCTGGTCGGAGGTCAAACCAGAGATTCTTTCCAGTTCCTGGATGCGCTGCTCATTCAGCTTGGAAATTTCTTCCCGCTGCTTCCGCATTTCCTCTTCCCGCTTTGCCAGCTGAGCCTCTTTCTTCTCGATCGCATCAGACTTCTTGTCGATGTTCTCTTCCTTCTGCTGAACACGGCGTTCAAACCGGGATATCTCGGCTCTGCGTTCCTTGATTTCCCTATCCAACTCGTTCTTTGTACGAATGGATTCTTCCTTTACCTCCAGCAGTCCTTCCCTTTTTTTTGCTTCCGCAGTCTTTAACGCCTCATCAATGATCTCTCTGGCCTTGTCCTCCGCATTTCCCATCGTAAGCTCGATTTTCTTCCTACACTGGGATGCAGATACATAGGCGGTGATCGGAACAGCAATTGCCAGTGTGACAACCACTGCTATCATGATTTGCACCATCACAGGAGCACCTCCTTATTAAATTTTCATTGTACAATATCAGTTATAGAATGCTTCGCCACATTCTTATAAACAATTTTACAACATCTCAATTTTATACAATTCCAACACAGATGTCAAGTAGTTCCCGCGCCATTCTGCACAAAAGAATCCCGTTCTCCCCGAATCACGTTCTTATGTCTCAAATGGCAGTTTGAGACTGCCGTGACCGGAAACTTTAATCCAGCCTTCCCTCCACAGCTCTTCTGACCGTCTCTCCTCCGATTCCCTTTCGATATAAAAATGCCGCCATCCTGCGCTTTTCGGAAAAATCTGCTGTTGCCGGGTCAAAACGTCTGCGGGAAAGCCACATCAGTGCCAGCTTTTCCTCGTCAGGGCCGTCTCCCTCTTCTTCTATCTCAGAAAACGCTTCCTCAACCAGTTCTTTCGACACTCCCTTCGCTGCCAGGTCCAGCTCTATCACTCTGCGGCTCTTTTTTTCCTTTTGGTTCACGATATAGTCTCTGGCGAACCGGGTATCATCCACATAACGGTAAGATTTCACATACTGTATCGCAGCGTCAATGCTTTCCTCCGGATAAAGTCCTTCTTCCAGCTTACGGCGCAGCTGGCTTTCCGTATATGCCCTGCTCTTTAAAAGGTTCATGCAGCGCAAAGAAGCCCTCTTGGGCAAAACTTCTCCCATTATCTGTGCATAAACCTGCTCCGTCAATTCCTCGTCCTCTCTTATTCCATAAAGACGAAGTTCGCCTTTGTATAAAACAAAGGCGAAACTGTCATCCACATAAACTTTATAACGGGAACGGGACAGCTCTTCAATCCTCGTTACCCTCATCTGTCTCTTCCTTCTTGTCCAAAGCCTTGGACGCATCGCTTCCTTCTGCTTCCGTCCCCTTCTTCTTCAGGCCATAATGCTCTCTGACCTTATCCTCTATCTCCGCACATATCTCAGGATGATCCTTCAGATACGCCTTTGCATTCTCACGTCCCTGACCTATCTTGTTTCCTTCGTAAGCATACCATGCGCCGCTCTTATTTATCACATTGATATTGGCAGCAAGGTCCAGGATATCACCTACAACGGAAATCCCCTGTCCGAACATGATATCAAATTCCGCTTCCTTAAACGGCGGAGCTATTTTATTCTTCACTACCTTGACGCGCGTGCGGTTGCCGACCACCTCTCCGCCCTGCTTTAAGGCTTCTATCCTGCGGACATCCATGCGGACAGAAGCATAGAATTTAAGTGCGCGTCCTCCGGTCGTCGTCTCCGGATTACCGAACATCACGCCCACTTTCTCACGGAGCTGGTTGATGAACACGACCGTACAATTGGACTTACTGATGATACCTGTCAGCTTACGCAGCGCCTGAGACATCAGACGTGCCTGCAGTCCCACATGGCTGTCTCCCATATCGCCTTCTATCTCCGCTTTGGGTACAAGTGCGGCTACAGAGTCCACGACTACAATATCGATTGCGCCTGAGCGAACCATCGTCTCCGCGATCTCCAGTGCCTGCTCTCCGTTGTCAGGCTGAGAAATATACAGGTTATCGATATCAACACCGATATTCTTCGCATATACGGGATCCAGAGCATGCTCAGCATCGATAAAGCCGGCGATCCCGCCACTCCTCTGAACTTCTGCTATCATGTGGAGCGTCACGGTCGTCTTACCGCTGGATTCCGGTCCGTAAATCTCCACGACACGCCCCTTCGGGATGCCGCCCAGCCCCAATGCGATGTCAAGGCTCAGAGAGCCTGTCGGGATAGTCTCCACATTCATCTGTGTCGCCGGGTCGCCAAGCTTCATTACCGTTCCCTTGCCATATTCCTTCTCTAACTTCGCAATGGCTGCATCAAGTGCCTTTAACTTCTCTTCTCTTTCCATGCTGCTCTCCCTTTCTCGAACGGATGTTCTCATTATCCTAATCATAAATCATTCGCTGCTCTTTGTCAATACCGGAAAAGATTTTGGCGGAACGCCAGGGATAAAGCCTTCGGTCTTATCAGCAAGACCTGCTTTTTCTTGAATATGGATATTCTCAGTGGTCAAAGCATATCATATTTTCCGGCTTCTGAACAGCATTTCAGCATAGTTTAGAAAAATTTCAGCAACTGATAGAGCCCTTATGTCTCAAACCTTCTTTAAAAACTGCTCGTAATTCTTGACCGTTACAGTCACCCATCCGCTCATCCCATTGGTTCCGCTGTAATTAAATCCAATCTCAAGCCCCACGGGAGTATAAAATACCACGCCGGCTTCAGAAGCCAGAAGCTGACCTATCAGCTCGTCCGGCCATTCTGCCAGATCCATCTTATCTCCGTTCTGAACGCTGTTCTGACTGCGGAATTTCCGCGTCAGAGTATCCGTGTAACTGACCATCTCCTGATTTGACAGCAGCGTACCGGTCCTGACATCGATATTTATCGCACATAACCCTGGCCGCTTCGTCTCATTTAAATAAATACGCTCATCAAATACGATGCTCATCACATCTTCGCTCATAAATGTCACATAGCCAAAGCTTTGAACATGACACGTTGAAAATCCCGCCGCTTCAATGGCAAACTGACAGTAATCCCGATAAGCCAGCGCTGCCTCCTCGATGCTGCGGTTTAACTCTTTCCGGTTCGGGATATCCCCTGTCAGCTGCGGATAAAGAGCATAAAAAGAAGCATCTTCCTGTTTTCTGGAAAGGTCGCTCTCTACCCATTCTATTCCGTAGGGAAGGTCGCCCCGGAGAGCGTCCGTAATCTCCTTATAGTATTCATCCGAAGGTGAGGGTTCATAAGCGTCATTTTTCCCCCTTTCTTCCGCCGGATCATCCTGTCTGTCCCCGCTCTCTGCCTGATGCTGCTCTGAAAACACAGTCTTCCATGAGCCATCGTCATTTGTGATCAGAAAAAATGAAAGTCCCAGAAGCACCATGAAAGCAGCGACCCCGACACAGACTGCGATAAGATAGCCGTCCTGATTTCTGCGGGGTTCTTCCCCGCCCTGTCTAAATTTGTCCAATCCGTTATCCTTTCTCACCGGTATACTCCAGAAGGCAGCTCCGCGCAAATGTCAGCGCCGCCGCCACTGTCGATTCCCGTATTTTTTCACGGTTTCCCGGAAAATGGTACTCCTGCACAAAGGTACGTCCCTGAACACAGCAGCCGATATATACAAGCCCCACCGGCTTTTTGTCCGTACCTCCGTCCGGTCCCGCGATACCCGTAACTGAAACTGCAACATCTGCCCCTGAAGCAAGCAGCGCGCCCTGAGCCATCTCTTTTGCGGTCTGAACACTCACTGCGCCAAACTGCTTCAAAGTGCTCTTTTTAACACCCAGAAGCTTTCTCTTTGCTTTATTGGAATACGTCACATAACCTGTCCCGAATGCCTTAGAAACTCCCGGCACGTTTACCAGACGCCCCGCTATCATCCCTCCTGTGCACGATTCTGCAAAAGATATCGTCAGTCCCTTTTCCAGAAGCAGATCTGCCAGCGCTTTTTCAAGCGTTTCTTCTTCCTTTGTTGCAAAGACCGCCTGTCCGAACCGATGCTTCAGTTGCTTCACAACAGGTTTCACCAGCTTTTTTCCCTCTTTTTCATTTTGAGCCTGTGCTGTCACACGAAAATGCACTTCTCCGGTCTTGGCATAAGGCGCGATCGTCGGATTTTCCTGCGTATCTATCATGTCCTGCACCATCGCTGCCGCTTTGCTCTCTCCTATCCCGCACAGTTTCACTGTCCTCGAATACAAAATGCACGGGTTAAGCGCTTTCAGAAAGGGCTTTACCTGCGCTTCAAATAATGGTTTCATCTCATTTGGCGGCCCCGGCAGAAGAATCATGCACTTTTCACCGCTCTCCAGAATCAGTCCCGGCGCGGTTCCATTGTCATTATCCAGCACTCTTGCACCTTCCGGAACAAGAGCCTGCTTTTTATTATTTTCCGTCATCTCTATCCCGCGAACCTGAAAATACGCTTTCACCCGTTCGAGGCTATGCTGATCTGTCACAAGCTCTTTCCCCATAAGGAGTGCCGCCGTTTCCTTTGTCAAATCATCCGTGGTAGGTCCGAGCCCTCCGGTCAGGATCACAATATCGGAACGTTCCAGTGACGTTTTCATCTGCTCTTTCAGCCGATCCTCATTATCGCCTACCACACTCTGGTAAAAACATGACAGCCCAAGCGCTGCGCACTCCTTTGCCAGCCATGCCGCATTCGTATTCACGATATTTCCCATCAGAATTTCTGTTCCGACAGATATCAATTCCACAGTCATTCCAATCACCCTTTCTTATCAAAACAATATCCTAAAAAAATGAGCAGCTCTGTTCCAAGCAGAGCCGCCCCCTTCTCAGTGCTGATCTGCCAGCACATCCTTATTTTTTACAAGATAATCCACCAGAGAAATGATCGTCAGCACAAGAGCGATCCACATTACGATAGTCGTCACTACGGACAGCGCCTCGATATTCGCTATCATCAGACATATCATGACCATCTGAAATGTGGTCTTAAACTTGCCCCAATAGCTTGCCGCTATTACCCTGCCGTTATCCGATGCAATCAGCCTGAATCCGCTGATAATGAACTCGCGGCTGATGATCACAATGACGATCCATGCAGGAAGCTGTCCAAGCTCCACCAGGCATATCATCGCAGAGCAGACCAAAAGCTTATCTGCAAGAGGATCCATAAACTTCCCGAAATTTGTCACAAGGTTATGCTTTCTTGCAATGTGACCATCCAGAAGATCTGTCAGGCTCGCCACCACAAAAATCGCAAGGCTGATCCAGCGGGATGCCTCTCCGCCCCATCCTGTCAGCATAAATACAACAAAGAACGGTATCATGATGACACGTAAAATTGTAAGCTTATTTGGTAAATTCATCTTCCAACTCTCCTATCAGATCGTATTCATATGCGCCGGTCACTCTCGCCTGCACCAAATCGCCTGTCATCAGTTCCTTTGAGGTATTGATGAACAGATACCCATCCACATTGGGCGCATCCCGATAAGTCCGCGCCACATAAGCGTTTTCATCTGCGACTTTGCCCTCTACCATTGCCAGGAGTGTCCTGCCTATCATGGATTCATCCTTATCAAAGGCGATATCCTGCTGCAGCTCCATTATCTCCTCCTGACGGTTCTTTTTGACCTCTTCCTCCACCTGCTCCGGCATCTCTGCCGCCGGGGTGTTTTCTTCCTGTGAATAGGTAAACACGCCGAGCCGGTCAAATTCCATCAGATTCACAAAATCCAGCAACTCCTCATGGTCTTTTTCCGTTTCTCCGGGGAAGCCCGAAATCAATGTCGTACGCAGGCATATATCAGGTATCTCCTCCCGGAGCCGCCCGATGATGCCTTCCAGCTCTTCTCTTCTGGTACGGCGTCCCATTTTGGCAAGAATCTTATCCGATGCATGCTGGATAGGCATATCCAGATAATGACAGACCTTCGGCTCCTGCTTCATGACCTGGATAAGCTCTTCCGTTATCTCCTCGGGATAACAGTACAAAAGCCTTATCCACACAAGACCTTCTATTTTGCAAAGCTTCCTTAAAAGCTCCGGCAGCATTTTTTCTCTGTACAGGTCTATGCCGTAAACCGTCGTCTCCTGCGCCACGAGGATAAGCTCCTTTGCACCGCCTTCCACAAGCTTTCTGGCTTCTCTTACGAGAGATTCCATCGGAACGGAGCGGTAATTGCCGCGCACCGACGGAATGATACAGTAAGTACAACGCTTATTACAACCCTCTGCTATCTTCAAATAAGCAAAATGCCCTCCGGTTGTAACGCTTCTGGGCGTACCGTAAATACACGGTCTGTCGATATCCTCCAGATGGTTCTCTCCTTTGCCTGACAGTACTGCTTCTACAGTTTCTACAATGCTGTCAATCGCAGTCGTACCGATGATTGCGTCCACTTCCGGGATTTCTGTCTGAATCTCATCCTGATAGCGCTGCGCCAGACAACCGCAGACGATCAGGGCTTTTAACTGTCCTTCATTTTTCAGTTCCGCAAGCTGCAGAATGGTGTTGATACTTTCTTCCTTTGCATCATTGATGAAACAGCAGCTGTTCACCACAGCCACGTCCGCTTCGTTTTCATCATCTGTAAAGGTATAGCCCTTTTCGGCAAGAAGTCCCAGCATCATCTCCGTATCCACAAGATTCTTGTCGCAGCCCAGGGATACAAATAAAATCCGCATAAATTCTCCCTTGTTCTTATTCTTCCTCGTCTTCTCCGAGAATCTTTAATTCACCCTGACGCAGCTCTTCTACTGCGATGGAAAGGGGCTTTTCTCCCTGCTTTACCCTTACCATAGGCTCATGACCGCCGATTATCTGTCTGGCACGCTTTGCAGTTGCCATCACAATAGAATAACGGCTGTTGACGATTTTCTCCTCGCCGGGTTCAACCTCGCTGTTTACTACTTTCATCAAATCGGAATAAGAAGGATGTAACATGTTTAATTTTCTCCTTTCGCAAGAGCGTCCAGCTCTTCTTTGAGTGTGTTGATAGTTTCTGTATTCAATGACGGCCAGCCGTGTGCAGCGGCAACGATACCGTTTATTCTGCCCATGCAGGCATCCAGATCGTCGTTGACCTCGATAAAATCATATCTGCCGATATATTCCGCCTCTTCTCGCGCTCTCTTTAAACGCTGCTCAATAACTTCAGCAGTTTCCGTCCCACGCTTCTCCAGGCGGTGCTTTAACTCCTGTGCAGAAGGCGGCAAAAGGAACAAAAGCAACGCTTCCGGGAACTTTTCTTTTACCTTCAGCGCTCCCTGCACTTCTATTTCCAGAACAACGTCCCTGCCGCTCTCAAGCTGCTCCTCCACCCATGCTCTGGGCGTACCGTAATAATTGCCTACATAGCTCGCGTATTCTATCAGTCCGTCGTTCGCTATGGTTTCCTCAAACGTCTCCTTCTCTACAAAAAAATAAGAAACGCCGTCTTTTTCCCCATCTCTGGGCGCTCTTGTCGTCATAGAAACCGACAATGCATAATTATCATAGCTGTCCACAAGCTTTTTCACAAGGGTGCCCTTGCCTACACCGGAAAATCCGGATATGACGATCAATAACCCTTTATGTTTCATCCTGCTGTTTCTCCTCCTCCAAAGCCGGCTGTGCCCCTTCCGGAAGCTGTGCCCGCGCTGCAATCGTCTCCGGCAGCAGCGCCGATAAGATCAGCTGGCTGTTTTCCATCACAAGGACAGCCTTTGTCCTGCGTCCCTGCGAAGCATCGACCGCGGTCCCCGCCTCTTTGGCCTTCTGTACCAGACGTCTTACAGGCGCTGATTCGGGGCTTACCACTGCGATTATCTTATCCGTATTTACAATATTGCCGAAACCGATATGAATGAACTGACTCAATTCTCGACCGCCTTTACTCGATATTCTGTATCTGTTCGCGAACCTTCTCGATCAGGGTCTTTAATTCAATTCCCCTGTCGGATAACTCCAGATCAGTTGTCTTTGACAGGATCGTATTCGCCTCACGGTTCATCTCCTGCGCCAGAAAATCCAGCTTACGGCCAACGCAGCCTCCATCTGTCAGCGTTTTCTTTGTTGCTTCTATGTGACTTTTTAAGCGGACGATTTCCTCATCCACGCACACCTTATCCGCAAATACGGTTACCTCAGTCAAAAGCCTGCCTTCGTCTGCCCTGACATCACCCAGAAGTTCCTGCACTCTCTCCAGAAGCTTCTGGCGATACTCTGATACAATCTGCGGAGAACGCGCTTCAATAAAGTCCACATGTCCGTGCATCTCATCCAGCTTTCCGCAAAGATCCTGCAAAAGATTTGCACCTTCACGTACCCTTGTTTCCACAAATCCTTCTACCGCTCCCCGAACCGCTTTCTCCAGTGTCTTCCAGATGCCTTCTTCGTCTGTTTCTTCCTCTTCCATGGAAAAAACCTCCGGCATCCGTGACAGTGTAGAAAGACGCACATCATTCTCCAGGCCGAATTCATCCGACATCTGTCTGAAATATTCCAGATATTTTGCCGCAGCTTCCCGGTTATAGCGGATGGCTGACTGTCCCTGTCCCATATCTTCATAGGTAATATACACGTCCACCTTGCCGCGCTGAATATATTCCTTCAAAAGAGAGCGTATTGCCGCTTCAAAAAAATTCAGCTTCTTTGGCATCTTCAGATTCACATCCAGATACCTGTGGTTGACTGATTTCATCTCTACCGTAAATTTGCGGTCATCTTCGCAGACCTCACATCTGCCAAAGCCTGTCATGCTTTTTATCATCTGTTCTCCCATCCGTGTTTTCTAAAAAAGAAACACCAATGATTCCATAGTTCTCTTTATTATAATCGCCGCGACTGCTCCCGTCAAGTATTGTGTTTTCCGGACCGCTTCTGTTATACTTGTGATGCAATTTATCATTTGCTTCATACATCATTTCAAGAAAGAAGGAACCCCTCATGGCATTTGACGGAATCACCATTTCAAATATTGTAAAAGACCTGCAGGACGTTCTCACAGACGGACGGCTTTCCAAGATAGCCCAGCCCGAACCGGACGAACTGCTCCTGACTATAAAAGGAAAAAACAGACAGCATCGCCTCTGCCTTTCGGCAAGCGCCTCTTTGCCACTGATCTATCTGACTGCAGACAACAAGCAAAGTCCCCTGACTGCGCCGAATTTCTGCATGCTTTTAAGAAAGCATATCCAGAACGGCAGGATAATTTCCATCACCCAGCCGGGGTTGGAACGCATCGTCATCTTTACCGTAGAGCATTTGGACGAACTGGGTGACCTGCGCCGCAAAAAGCTTATCGTGGAAATCATGGGCAAGCACAGCAACATCATATTCTGCGATGAAAACGACATGATACTGGACAGCATCAAGCATATTTCCGGTCTTGTCAGCTCCGTGCGTGAGGTTCTTCCGGGCAAACCCTGGTTCATCCCGCACACGCAGGAGAAATTCGACCCTCTCACCGCCGACAGGGAACTTTTTATGGAACAGGTCTTTTCAAAGCCGACGGATTGCTATAAGGCTCTCTATACCACCTTTACGGGCCTGTCCCCCGCCGTTTCCCACGAAATCTGTTACCGGGCAAAAGGCGGCGCGCAGGAGGCGACCGCCGCATGCTCCGACGCAGACAAAGAAGCGCTCTGGAATGCCTTTTCAAATGTAATGGACGATGTAAAAACTGGGAGCTTTTCTCCCTGTATCGTGTACGAAAACGGCGCACCCGCAGAATATGCCTCCATCCCGCTAACCTCCTACCCGGAAGCCGCACGCAGGCAATATCAGCATATTTCCGCCCTTTTGGAAGACTATTACGCGGAAAAAAATCGCATTACCCGTATCCGTCAGCGTTCCTCCGATTTACGACGCATCGTTTCTACTGCGTTAGAGCGCAACGTCAAGAAATACGACCTTCAGCTAAAGCAGTTAAAGGACACTGAAAAGCGCGACAAATACCGTATCTGGGGTGAACTGCTGAATACTTACGGCTATAGCGCTGCACCGGGCGCAAAATCTCTTGAAGCCGAAAATTACTATACGGGTGAAATGACCGTCATCCCTCTGGACCCTCAGCTTTCCGCCGTGGAAAATGCAAAAAAATACTTTGAAAAATACAATAAACTAAAACGAACGAACGAAGCGCTGACTGCCCTCACGCAGGAAGTCCATGCCGAGATAGAGCATCTGGAATCCGTCAGCAACGCGCTGGACATCGCAGTGAAAGAGGAAGACCTCGTCCAGATAAAAGAGGAGCTTATTGAAAGCGGATATATCCGCCGCAAGGGAGGAACCAAAAAAGTAAAAATTACCAGCCGCCCCTTCCATTACATCAGCAGCGACGGCTTTTCCATCTATGTCGGCAAAAATAATCTTCAGAACGAAGAGCTGACCTTTAAATTCGCCGTAGGAAACGACTGGTGGTTTCACGCAAAAGGACGTCCCGGTTCCCATGTCATCGTCCGTTCAGAAGGAAAGGAACTCCCCGATTCCACGTTCGAGGAAGCGGCCCGTCTTGCCGCCTACTATTCCACCGGACGCGGTCAGGAAAAGGTCGAGATAGACTATATCGAGAAAAAACATGTGAAAAAGGTAGCCGGCGCAAAGCCGGGCTTCGTCATCTACCACACCAATTATTCTATGGTGATCGATACGGATATCTCCGGCATTCTGCCTGCGCAGGACTGAAAAATCCGATATCTTCCATGAAAAAAGTGTATTTAAAAAGCGGCGCAGGAAGGCAATCTCCCTGCGCCGCTCTTTATTTCTATATTTACAGTGTCCCGGAAGTAAACAGGCTCTTTACATGCTCCACTTCCTCCTGCGTTGCCTTCGCAGCGGGAACATAGTAGGACTTTTCACGCGCCAGCTGATACAACTCCTCCTGCGACTGCTCGCATGCCGCACGGAACTGCTTCAGCGTCGTTTTCAATTCCTTATTTTCCGTCTGCGGTATCATCTCGCCGAAACGCACCAGCTCGCCGTTGATACCCGCCAGCGTATCCGCTACCATCGTCTTATCCTCAAACATTTCGCATCCCCCTTTCTTAATTCAGAAAATCCATCAGCGTCCGCTTGTTATCCATCGCGTTTTTTGCCCCTTGTTCAAAAAACTGCTTCACCTTTTCATCCTGGGCGTAGCCTGCATACTCCTTCATCTTGCAGTGAGTCGTGTCGTAACCGCCGATCAAGTGGCGCAGATTCTGAAGCTCCAGCTCGGATAAATTTGCCATCGTTTTCTCCTCCTTTTCGAGCGCCGCTCAACCCTTCTGCAGCGCTTCCGGTTTTAAGCATTCCCGAAACGGCTCATTTTATACGCGCCTCTTCAAAAGGGACCGAAATCTCCACATATCCGGCGTCATACGGAGCGACCGTATACGGCGGCAAATAAAAGACAATGCCTCCGTCCGCAAAATACCAGCCTGCCTTTCTAAAATCAAATTGCTGCATGATTTCCTGCGCGTCCGCATAATATCCTTCTTCCTGCGATATCTTTTCCAGAAATCTTTCCCGCAGAAGCCGCTCCCATTCCCTCTGTGTAAGCCCGCTCATTTCTGTAAGCTCTGCTCTTCTCCCATCCGCCAGATCAAACGCATAGGTCTCCCGATAAGGCATTCCGTGAACGCTGCCCTCATACAGATACGAATCCATCAAAACGCTTACATATCCATTAAGGACACCGACAGAACTGACTTTATATTCCTCTCCCCACGGTCCTGCCCATCCCGCATCACGGCTTTCCCGATAAACTTCCAGTGCGGACTGTCGGGTAGAATTTTCATCCGACTCATATTCCCTGAGTTTTTCATCCGCCCATCTTTCAAAAAAGCCGTTCACCTCACCGATTCCTTCCCCGCTTCCCAAAAGCACCGGGTAGGAAAGCTTCAGGACAAAAATTCCGGTTCCGTCATCTGCCTCATACTCTTTTTCCCGAAAATGTATCTCATAAGTTATCTTTCCGCTGCTCCCTCCGGAAATCCTGCCTTTTTTCTGTCCGTAAAAATTCGAAATTGCTTTCCCCTCGGTATTCCAGGCATCAGATTCTCCCTCTGTCCCTCCTTCTTCCGTCCTGTTTCCGCCTCTTCCTTCCGTCTCATTTTGCTGTTCCTGCCTGTTTCTTTCACCGCATCCCGCTGCCGCCGCTCCGCACATCATAAGAAGCGCCCCCGCCGCCACAAATGCCGTCCACACCGCCAGATCCCTGCCGTTTCTTTTTTTCCACTCTGCAATCTTTTGCCAGATATCCCTGTACATATCTTTTTCACCTGCCTCCGATGCTTTTTTCCAGTATGCCCTCCGCAGGAAAAAATATGCAGTATCCCGAAAATGTGTGTGGCAGAATACAAAACCGCCGCAGAACGTTCCCATCCTGCGGCGGTCAAAATACTTTTATAAAAATTCTCAGCCAATCAGCCAGTCATACATCTCCTGATATTTCTTTGCGGAAACATGCCATGAAAAATCTGCCGCCATCGCGCGGTCTACAATCTTATTCCATTCACGTTTTTTATCATAATAGATACTCTCCGCATACCGGATAGTTCCCAACATTTCATGCGCGTTATAATTGTGGAAAGAAAATCCTGTCCCGGTTCCTTCGTATTCATTGTAAGGAGCAACCGTATCCTTTAATCCGCCCGTCTCGCGCACGATCGGCACCGTGCCGTAGCGCAGGCTCATCAGCTGGCTCAGGCCACAGGGCTCGAACAGCGAAGGCATCAGGAACGCATCACAGGATGCATAAATCCTGTGTGACAGCTCTTCGGAATAATAAATCTGTGCGGAAACCTTTCCGCCGTACTTCCATGCAAAATGACGGAACATATTCTCATAGCGCTCTTCGCCTGTGCCGAGCACTACGATCTGTACATTGTCCTGACACAGCTCATCCATCACATAAGCAATGAGGTCAAAGCCTTTCTGGTCTGTTAAACGGGACACGATGCCTATCATCATCGTCTTGTCGTTCTGCTCCAGCCCAAGATCTGCCTGCAGGGCACGTTTATTTTTAATCTTCTCCTTGCGGAAATTCATCGCATTATAACGGTTCACGATATAAGGATCCGTTTCCGGGTTAAAATCGCCATAATCAATGCCATTCAAAATGCCGCGCAGGTCATGCTGACGCGCCTGCAGCAGTCCGTTCAAACCTTCGCCGTAAAAATCAGTCTTGATTTCTTCCGCATAAGTCGGGCTTACCGTCGTGATGGCATCCGCATATACAAGACCGCCCTTTAACAGATTCGCATCCTTATACGCTTCCAGCTTATCCGGTGCAAAGTAATAATCAGACAGCCCCGTTATTTCCTGCACGTCTTTAATGCTCCATTTACCCTGGAATTTCAGGTTATGAATCGTCATTACAGTCTTGATGCCTCTGTAAAAATCGCCCGCTGAAAACCGCTCATGCAGATAAACGGGGATAAGACCTGTCTGCCAGTCGTGACAGTGGATCAGATCCGGTTTAAAATCGATGACCGGCAATATCGAAAGCGCTGCTTTTGAGAAAAACGCAAATTTCTCAATTTCAAATAATGCATTATCACAATATGGTTTGAAACCATTAAAATAATATTCATTATCAATAAAATAATATTTGATGCCTTCATACTCGGCTTCCAGAATTCCCACATACTCGTTCTTCCAGTGAAACTCCATATAAAAATGGTCTCTGTAACGGAGCATATCCTTCTTATTCTGGCTCATGCAATTGTATTTCGGCAGGATAACACGCACATCGTAATGCTCCTTGTCAAGGCATTTCGGCAAAGAACCTACAACATCCGCAAGCCCTCCGGTCTTGATAAACGGCACGCCCTCTGACGCAACAAATAAAATCTTTCTCATGATATGTCCTCCCAATTCATGTATTCCCTAAACCCTCTCCTATGCCATGCATAGACATTATAATTATTATACATCATTCTTTTCTATTAGGAAAGGGGTTCTTCTTGCATTATTTCCGTATCTGTGCTATCTTAGCTTCATTCACCTGTCTTGTCAGGTGTAAATGCACGAGGAGGAAGTTCAAATGAAACAAAAAAACACGTTTTTTAATTTTCTGGAACGGAAAAATATTATTTTTTCCGCAAAAAGATATGGTATCGACGCCCTCGGTGCCATGGCGCAGGGACTTTTCGCATCTCTGCTCATCGGAACGATAATCGGAACGCTGGGAGAACAGCTCGGTTCTCAGCTCCTTATCGATATGGGAAGCTATGCAAAGTCCGTATCCGGCCCCGCTATGGCCATCTCCATCGGATATGCACTCTGTGCACCGCAGCTCGTCCTCTTTTCCCTTCTGGCAGTCGGAGCTGCCGCAAACACGCTTGGCGGTGCAGGAGGTCCGCTGGCTGTGCTGTTCGTTTCCATCATCGCAACAGAATGCGGTAAAGCGGTGTCCAAAGAGACAAAGGTAGATATCCTTGCAACGCCTCTTGTAACCATCTGCACAGGCGTCCTTTTATCCGTCTGGTGCGCGCCTGCCATCGGCACAGCCGCAAGCTCAGTCGGACAGCTCATTATGTGGGCCACCGAACTGCAGCCTTTCTTTATGGGAATCTTTGTTTCCGTTATCGTAGGTATCGCTCTTACCCTTCCGATAAGCAGTGCAGCCATCTGCGCCGCTTTAAGTCTGACCGGACTTGCCGGAGGTGCCGCTGTCGCAGGATGCTGCGCGCAGATGGTCGGTTTTGCCGTAATGAGCTTTCGCGAAAACCGCTGGAGCGGCCTTATATCACAGGGACTCGGGACAAGCATGCTACAGATGGGCAATATCGTCAAAAATCCGAGGATATGGATTGCGCCGACCCTCGCATCCGCTATCACAGGTCCTATTGCCACCTGCATCTTCAAACTGCAGATGAACGGTCCTGCCGTATCCTCCGGCATGGGAACCTGCGGCCTCGTCGGCCAGATAGGTGTTTATACCGGCTGGCTCTCGGATATCGCCGCCGGGACAAAATCCACTATTACGCCGATGGACTGGATAGGTCTCATCCTCATCTGCTTTATCCTTCCCGCCGTCCTCAGCTGGGGCTTTGGTCAGTTTTTCCGCAAGATAGGCTGGATAAAAGAAAACGACCTGAAGCTGGATTAAATCAAATATCCCTTTTTACGGAGCTGCATTTCGATTTCGTCCAAAACGGATTCGGATGCAGCTTCTACTGTATGGAGATGTATCCCGTCTGAAATCGGAAACAGCGGTCCCGAGGTACTGCGGGCGAGCCTTGCACAAAAACTTTTTACATCTGCCACAGTCGCAAGATTTAAATCCGCTCTTATCTGTCCGTACACATCATGCTCCACAACCACGTCCAGCACCCTTCCGCCGCTTTCTACCATCGTAAGCAGCTCGTCCCCTATCTGTTCTGAGGAATGCTTCACCAGAAAACTTCTCCGGCAGCGTTCCTGTGCCTGTCCGTACAGTACATATCCCTGTGCAGTGGCAAGCACAGGATATTCTGTGCGTAAAAGCGCCACATCCTGAACAATGATCTGTCTGCTTACCGAGAGCTGCTTTGCAAGCCTGCTTCCCGATACCGGCTCCTTTGCCTGTGCCAAAATTCTGATTATCTCTTCTCTTCTTTCCGTATTATTCATCTGATTCCTCTGCTCCTGCTACATTTTCCTTTCCGTTGCAATTCGCATAATCGTATTTTTTTATCCGACAAGAAAACAACTTTCCAATCAAACAAAAAAACACAGCCCTTCCGCTGTGTCTGTTTCCTAATCCTTCTTCCTGTCCGGAACACTTTCATATCAGCAAAATGTAAGGTAAACAAGCCACCGGTAAACGCCGCTGACTGTCAGACAAATGACGCAGAATCGCATCATCCGTCCCTGCAATATCAAATTGCAAGATACTCCATTACATTTAATACAGACATAAGCCCTCCTTCTTGTTTTATCATTTTTATCCTAAACAAATTTCCTGCCGGTGTCAAGCGTTTTTCCAAACTGAAAAAGGGATGAACTGCAAATTTTGCATCTTTCCAAAACAGGATTTTTATTGACTCTGCCATGCGGCGACCTTATACTGAAGACAAGGTCCTCAGTCAATAAGCTCAAACACGGCGGAGACCAAAACGCTCAATAAAGGAGTACAGAGTTATGAAAAAGCTTGCTTATTGGATCACATTGGCAATATTTTTGATGATAGGATGTCCCTGGCTGACTGTCACATTTGCAGGTGTAAATGGAATGGCTGTCTGCCTTCTGTTATTTTTTATAATAAATCCGCTTTTTTGTGTTTTGTGCGGCATATTTGCCGGAAAGCAGCTCAGGAGGACATGGCTGCTCCCCTTTATTACCGTAATACTGTTTGGAACAGGTGCAAGGATATTTTTTGAAATGGATGTACCGGCCATTTTATTGTATGGCGGATGTTATCTCCTCATCGGTATCGTTACAATGTCTGTCAGCGGATTTGTGTGCAGAAAAAGGTATAGCACGGAAAACAGTGCGCATTAGGCATTATACTGCAAAGTATTTAAAAAACAGAAAGAACGAACTAGAAGCATTAAAACTTGAAGTGATGAATAATATATCCGAAATACAAATCGCATGGTCTGGTCAGGTGCAGTGCTATGTGAGCAGGAGTTTGAGCCTGACGAGATGAAAAAATCTGTCTGCAATGATTGCAATTTATGCGTTGATATCTGCCCTGTCAATGCTTTGAGAAATTCAGAAATAGATCAACAATCTTGCTGGGATTTTGCATTTGGAGATGATGAAGGAAAACAAATCTGGAAAATATCCTGCCATATAGTCTGTAAACTTTTTCCTGCTTCTTCAAATTCACCAAAAAACCAGCCGGTTTCCCGGCTGGTTTTTATATCTCACACTCTGAAAAGGCTATTCCGCCTCAGCATGCGATTCTTATTTGTAGTTTACGATCTTACCGAAGTCAGCTTTCAGAGAAGCGCCGCCTACCAGACCGCCGTCGATGTCAGGCTGTGCAAACAGCTCTGCAGCGTTGCCTGCGTTTACGGAACCGCCGTACTGAATACGTACTGCCTCAGCGGTATCTGTATCGTACATCTCTGCGATGCACTCACGAATGCCCTTGCAAACCTCTTCTGCCTGCTCGGTAGTAGCGGTTTTGCCTGTGCCGATAGCCCAGATAGGCTCATATGCGATAACAATACCCTTTACCTGTTCAGCGGTAACGCCAGCCAGGTCGGATTTGATCTGCAGACGAATCCAGTCCATAGTAACGCCCATCTCTCTCTGCTCCAGAGACTCGCCGCAGCAAAGAATCGGAACAAGACCTGCTTCCAGAGCCTTCTTCACTTTCTTGTTCAGAACGCAGTCGCACTCTTTGAAGTAGTCACGTCTCTCGGAATGACCGATGATAACGTACTTAACGCCTGCATCTACCAGCATCTCAGCGGAGATTTCGCCGGTGTAAGCGCCCTTATCTTCAAAGTACATGTTCTCTGCGCCTACTGCTACGTTAGTGCCTTTTACAGCCTCAACAACAGGGATGATGTCGATAGCGGGTACGCAGTAAACAACATCTACATCGTCAGATTTTACAACATCTTTTAAAGTGTTGCACAGTTCTACAGCCTGGCTGGGAGTCATATTCATCTTCCAGTTGCCGGCTACGATTTTTCTTCTTGCCATTGGAATCACTCTCCTTGTTTAAATATAAAACTTGCTTTCCTTACGAGAAACTTCAGAATTCCTCAACAGAATTCTGAAGTAGCGCACTAAATAAGCTTTGCTTTCCTTGCGGGAAACTTCTAAATTCCTTTCAGGAATTCAGAAGTAGCGCAGAAAATAAGCTTCGCTTTCCTTACGAGAAACTTCTAAATTCCTTTCAGGAATTCAGAAGTAGCGCAGAAAATAAGCTTCGCTTATTTTCTGCTTATTTGTCGTCAGCTGCTGCTACGCCGGGAAGCTCCTTACCCTCTAAGAATTCAAGGGAAGCGCCGCCGCCGGTGGAGATGTGGCTCATCTGAGCTGCGAAACCAAGCTGGTTTACTGCTGCTGCGGAATCGCCGCCGCCGATAATGGTGGTAGCGTCTGTCTCAGCCAGAGCCTTTGCAACTTCGATAGTGCCCTTTGCAAGCACAGGGTTCTCAAATACGCCCATAGGTCCGTTCCAAACAACGGTCTTAGCTGTCTTTGCAGCCTCAGCAAACAGAGCTGCGGACTTAGGACCGATATCCAGACCGATCTTGTCAGCCGGAATCTTGTCAGCGTCAACATACTCTACAGCGATTTCAGCGTCGATGGGGTTCGGGAAGCTTTCAGCTACAGCAGCGTCAACAGGAAGCAGCAGCTTCTTGCCAAGCTTCTCAGCCTTCTCCATCATCTCTTTGCAGTAGTCAAGCTTCTCTTCATCAACCAGAGACTTACCGATTTCCAGACCCTGTGCCTTTAAGAAAGTAAATGCCATACCGCCGCCGATGATAAGAGTATCGCACTTCTCAAGCAGGTTGGAGATAACGTTTAACTTGTCTGCAACCTTAGCGCCGCCCAGGATAGCTACGAAAGGTCTAACAGGGTTCTCAACCGCATTGCCCAGGAAGTTTATCTCCTTCTGCATCAGGTAGCCAACAACGTTGGAGCCGCCCTTTTCTGTGATGAATTTGGTAACGCCTGCAACGGAAGCATGTGCTCTGTGAGAAGAACCGAATGCATCGCAAACGTAATCGTCTGCCAGATCAGCCAGCTCTTTGCTGAACTCTTCGCCATTCTTGGTCTCTTCTTTGCCGCGGAAACGGGTATTCTGCAGAAGAACAACGTCGCCGTCCTGCATGTTTGCAACTGCCTCTGTAGCAGCTTCGCCTGTCACGTTGTAATCAGCAACGAATTTTACTTCCTTACCCAGCTTCTCAGACAGTCTTACAGCTACGGGAGCCAGAGACTCGCCTTCGTTGGGGCCGTTTTTAACTTTGCCCAGATGAGAGCAAAGGATAACTCTGCCGCCGTCGTTGATCAGCTTCTCGATTGTAGGAAGCGCTGCAACGATACGGGTTTCGTCTGTGATAACGCCGTCTTTCAGCGGAACGTTGAAGTCACATCTTACCAGAACTCTTTTACCTTTTACGTTGATATCATCAACGGATTTTTTGTTTAAGCCCATGATAGGAACCTCCTGATTTGAAAATATATAAACGTATTATTTTATTCGGCAGGAAATAAACTTTCCTATCGAACAAAAAAGAGGTCCGGTCCTTATCAGACCGGACCTCCAATGGCCTATGTCTTTATGCGAAGCGTTCAGACAATTAAGCGTTCAGCAGTTTGCCGAAGTGCTTGATGGTGCGAACCATCTGGCTTGTGTAGGAGTTCTCGTTGTCGTACCAAGAAACAACCTGAACCTCAGCAAGGTCATCGCTGATAGGCAGAACCATGGTCTGTGTTGCATCGAACAGAGAACCAAACTTCATGCCAACGATATCGCTGGATACGATCTCGTCTGTGTTGTAGCCGAAGGACTCGTTAGCTGCAGCCTTCATAGCCTCGTTGATAGCTTCCTTTGTAGGGTTGCCCTTAACAACAGCTGTCAGGATGGTGGTAGAACCTGTAGGGGTAGGAACACGCTGAGCGGAACCGATCAGCTTGCCGTTCAGTTCAGGAATTACCAGACCGATAGCCTTTGCAGCACCTGTGCTGTTAGGAACGATATTAACTGCTGCTGCACGGGATCTTCTCAGATCGCCTTTTCTCTGAGGGCCGTCCAGAGTCATCTGGTCGCCTGTGTAAGCGTGAATGGTGCACATGATACCGGACTGGATCGGGAATGCATCGTTCAGAGCCTTAGCCATAGGTGCCAGGCAGTTGGTTGTGCAGGATGCAGCGGAGATGATGGTATCTTCGTTTGTCAGAGCCTCATGGTTTACGTTGTAAACGATGGTAGGCAGATCGTTGCCTGCGGGAGCAGAGATAACAACGTGCTTAGCGCCTGCATCGATGTGAGCCTGTGCTTTAGCCTTAGATGTGTAGAAGCCTGTGCACTCCAGAACTACATCTACGCCGATTTCGCCCCAAGGAAGCTCTGCAGCGTTAGCCTTTGCATAAATTTTGATCTCTTTGCCATCAACGATGATGGAATCCTCACCTGCTTCAACCTTATCAGCCAGTGCATATCTGCCCTGTGTAGAATCATATTTCAGTAAGTGAGCCAGCATCGCGGGAGATGTCAGGTCGTTGATTGCAACGATCTCAAATCCTTCTGCGCCAAACATCTGTCTGAAAGCCAGACGACCGATACGGCCAAAACCATTGATTGCTACTTTTACTGCCATTTTAGTTTCCTCCTAAAATTGTTTTAAAAATTCTTTCGCCATGCGGGGCTGTCCTAAAAAAGGGCAGAGTGCTTGACAAAATTTTATCAACACAGTTATTCTACCTAATTTGATGCAAAATATCAAGATGTAAAATCAAAATAATTGGAAAACATCGCCGAATTTGTGATATACTTGACGACAGGAATAAAAAAGTGCGGGCAGGCGGCGTCACTTTCTTTACGCACACACGCACAAACATGTTTTTTCAACTGTTTTACAACACAGAACACAGGAGGGTTTTCCCATGCCAATCAAGGCTGATTATCACCTTCACTCTTACTTTTCGGGAGATTCCCAGGCGCCCATGAAAGAAATGATACAGCGCGCGGTCTCCCTCGGTTTTACGGAAATGTGCTTCACAGAACATATGGACATCGGCTTTCCGGTGTCCGAAGAGTATCCTGCCGGAATGTTCGAGGTCGATACCGAGCCTTATCTGTCTGAGCTTTCAAAATACCGTGAACGTTTTTCCGACACCATCAAAGTCCGCTTCGGTATAGAGCTGGGGCTCCAGCCGGACCTCGCCCATCAGATAGAAGCGTACTCAAAAAGGTATGACTTCGACTTTATCATCGGCTCCACCCATATCGTACAGCACAGAGACCCCGGATTCCCTTCTTATTATGAAGGCATCTCCACAGAGGAAGGCTATCGGGCTTATTTTCAGGAGATACTCGACTCCGTCCGCGCCTTTGACAACTTCGATATCTACGGGCATATCGACTATGTGATACGCTACAGCAAGGAAAAGGATACCAACTATTGCTACGACCGGTATGCCGATATTTTTGACCGCATCATCGAAAGCCTTATCGAAAAGGGCAAAGGCATAGAGATAAATACCGGCGGGCTCGATAAGGGCTTAAAGGAACAGCATCCCTGCACCGAATTTCTGCGCCGCTACCGCAAAAAGGGCGGCGACATCATCACCGTCGGCTCTGATGCACACCGCCCTGCGGATATCGGCAGGCACTTTGACCGCGCGGCAGAGGCTTTAAAGGAATGCGGCTTTAACTATTACTGCACCTTTGAAAAGCGTCTGCCTGTCTACCACAAAATCTGACCCATAGGCGCTGATGTCACGAAAGGCTGCAGCGATATCAGCGTCTACAGCGCCACAAATTCCCGATATTGCTGCTGCAGGACGCTGTTGCTTTCACCGACTATTTCCAAAATCTTTACAGCTTCTCCATTCTGCCCCTGCCGCGCAAGCTTTGAGGACAGAGCCCTTTCCTCGGACTCTTCCCATTCGGCGCGGCAGCTTTTCAGTTTTTCCTCAAGCGCCATGGAAATCTCATACAGCTCCGGGTGCTCCGCCAGAAAATCCACATATTCCTGCTCTGAAACAGACATGCGCAGCGCTGCCATATACTGTTCTGCACACCTTTTATCGCGCAGAAGCTTCCATGCCCGCTCGTAAAAAGATGCCGCCTGCTCAAACAAAAACAGCTTCGCATATGCCGTCCCTACATTGTGACAAACCTTTCCCACAAGCTCCGGCTTTACTCCGGTCAGCCCCTCCAGAAGAGTTTCGTATTCCCGGATCGCAAGCATATATTTTCCATTTTCCAGAAAATAATCTCCCCGCGCCTTTGCCCGTTCCTCTGCACTGCTGTTCTCATTGAGCGATAACGCCTTTTTTACCTGCACCGCCTCCTCGGCGCTGCAATATCCTGTATAGGCGAACAGCCTTTCTGCAAATGCTGCGACCGGATCGCTTTCCTGCAGCGCGCTACGCAGGGAAAGCGCCAGATTTTTGAGCATACACTGCTGTCCTATCCACTCTATAAGAGGCTCTCCCAGCATTCCTCTCTCTAAAAGCCACGCATTTTCCCTGATAAAATAACACAGCTCCTCCACGTTCCAGACATGGACCCTCGCTTTTTCAAAAAAATACGGAAGCTCCGCATTCCTTCCAAGACAAAGATAAACCCGTCCCATCCTGCACTCCTGTTTCCGCTGTAAGCGTCAGGGCAGACATTGCCCGAAGGCGGCTGTGCGCCAGAGCCCGCACTGCTTTACAGCTCGATATTTTCTTCCCAAAATTTATGGGTCGCCGGAAAAAATTCTCCGAACCCCAGGTCCTCCATACTGATACGCACCGTTGAAACATCCGTCATATCTGCTTTCAGGTGTATCCGCGTCGTCCTTGCCGGACGTTTTGGAATCCCCGAAAGCGTCACCAATACTTCCCGCACCGATTTTCCATCAAGCGGGGTGATACGCAGCGAAAAGCTTTCCTCATCCTCCAACAGAAATTCAGTCTCCGCCGAAACCTCATACCAGTTGACGCCCGCGTCCAACAGCGCCAGGTACCTGTCCTGCCCCTGAACTGTCACCGGTATCCCTACGTTGGCTTTTAACATATCCTTCCCCAGAAAGGCATATCCATCGGAAATTCCTCCCGGCACAAGACGCTGACGCGCTGCATAGCACGCTCCCTTGCTGTAAAGGTTGCTTCCCAAAAATACGCGTCTGTCCTGACACAAAAACTGCAGCGAGCCCTGATACCACTCGCCGTCAAATCCGTCACCTATCAGATAAACGCAGCTTACATTTCTTCCTTCAAGTACCTCCCCGACAGCAGCCTGAAACCTGCGGTCAAGAAATATCTTTTCATTCTCCGCTGATTCCTTCTCCCGGCTCAAAGGGCGTACCTCGGGCCAATCCTTTTCTTCTACAAAACAAGCCACCGGTGTCGTTTTTTTATTTGCCATAAATATAAGCGTCCTTAAATGGCTTCCTGTGAAATCGCACAAAAGCACATCCCTGCGCCACAGCTCCTCCGGTTGGCTGATATTATAGTAAAAAAAGCTCTCCGCCCTGCCTATCACATAAATCTGCGCCTTCGGTAATCCCAAAAGCTTTGCTGCTTCTCCGAGCGCTTCTAAAATCTGCGGCGTCACCTGCTCAACAGAGAACACGAGCGCATCCATCCTTTCCGCCCGCACCGACGGCGCCAGCAGGGACAATACCCGCTTTAAGAACAAAGACAACAGTCCGACCGCCTCAAAGCGTTCCTCACCGACCTCGATATCCTGCCGTCGCACCGCATGCTCCAAAAGTCCGGAAACCAGAAGCGCCTCTCCATTTTCTGACGCCTCCAGCGCCTTTTCCCCAAACAGCCACACATCCCTCTCGGCACACCGCGCAAGGACAGCCGGAATCCGATATTGCTCCTCATCCGCCCGGCAGCTCACAGTTTCCGGCTGTCTGCCCGGCAGACAATAGCTGAGCAGGACACCTCCATCTGTCAGATCGAGCCCCGCTGCAGTCACATCCTCGCCTTTTTTCCCTTCGCCACGATGTTTTTCCCTGTAATCCAGAAACATCCCATCAACTCCTTACTCCAAAATGCCAAACAGCCTCTCCGCACAAAAAGACTGATACAGGTAACGCACAAGCCCTTCTGATGCCTCCCGGGCATTCCGGGAAAGCTTCGCCTGCGCAACGCTGCAAAGCTGCCCGTATCTGCTGTCCTGCGCGGATGCCGGACACCCCTCGGCCTTTAACAGACCGCTTTCCAGAATGGTCCCGGGCTCATCTGCCGCCGTCACGAAATACTGCAGATTTTCCCCCGGAAACAGGATAAATGCAGCCGTATAAATACAGCCGCCCGCGCACAAAAATTCCCTTGTCTCGTAATCTCCTGCTGGCGTCTGCTCCGATACCGTACGCCAATGAAGCAGCGGACGCTTTCCTTCTTTTCCATAATAAACCACAAAGGTCTTATCCTGAAGAAGCCCCGCCTGTGCAGTCAGATCGCCCAGTTCTTTTAAAACCGGCACAATGCAGTTTCCGGCAAACAGCTGCTCTGCTGTCTCACACAGAAGCCCTCTGTCCTTTTCCGAAAAAAGCTGACGGTTTTTCGCATAATATTCCAGAACCGCAATTCGGCACAGCTCACTGACCGGCTCCTTTTGCCCCAGCTGCTTCAAAATAGCATGTATCGCAGCGGTATGAACGGGCATATGCTCCACCACGCCGCTGTAGGCGCAACGATGCAAAAATGCCAGAAGGAGCTGTCCATGCCCGCCCCCCTTCATGTACTGGCGCAGGATATCCATCCGCTCCGTCACGTCTATCCCCGCAAAAAGCATCTGTCCCATCATGCGCCTGCAAAGCTGCCAGGTATCCACGCCAAATCCTTCCGCCTCGCGCTTTATTACTTCCAGCTCCGCAATGCTCCCTTCATACCAGTCCGTCAGCTCCTGCAAAATACGCGCGTCATATTTTCCTCCCAGCGCCGCCTGCGCACACAAAGCCGTCATCCGCTTCTGCCCGGAAAAAAGTCCCCGCTCTAAAAGTCCCGTCCCCAACCGCAGCAAAATCCCCGGTTCCAGACGAGACAGCTCCTCTCCTTCCAGCCATTGATATGCCTTTTCATAAAAACCCTGCATCACCAGCATGCCTGTCACGCTCAAACATTCCTCAGAGCTGACCTGTTCTTTTTCCAGATTTCTCAAAAAGCTGCGAAGCTGTTTTTCTCTGCCTGCTTTTTGCAGATATGCTGCCAGCCTGCCCCTTACTTTACGGGCATAATATTCTTCCAGACGGGGTTCTCCTGCAAGCGCTTCATAGCAGCTTTCGTTTTCTGCGCATATCTCCCCCTGTCCTTCCGCAGCAGAAATGCGGAACACAAGGCTGTCCTTCCCCCATTCCAGAAGCTCCTGCTCATTCCATACCGCAAGGATCTCCTTTTTTTCAAAAAGAGGGGTTAACTGCGCCTTTTCGTTTACCACACAGCGATTCTGTTCTTCATCCTCCGTGAGTAAAAGCATCTCTCCGCCATATCTGCTGATACACGCCCTTCCCTTCTGGAGAAGCCATACTTCCTCACCCTTTATCTGCCTGTGCAGAACCACCAGTTTTTTGCCCCGGCGGGCATTCTCCTGCTCCGGCACAAAAATCTCTTCACTCCCAAAGAGCTCTGCCAGCATGGCTCCCTGCGCTGCTTCCACCCTCCCGCTCTGCAGATTACGACGGTACAGCCATGCCAAATCCCTGTTTACTCTTCCTTTGTAAAGACAATCCTCCAAAAATCTGTCTATCTGCGGCTTGTATGTGATATAAAGCTCTGTATCCTCATCCCTGCGCTCATCCACGCAGGCATACAGATACGCCGCGTATTCCCAGTCAAGATTGCTCTGGTAGGCAAAATACAAAAGAACGCTTTTGGGAAGCTCTCTCCGCTCCGACAGATCCATTGTCATCAGATAATATTCATAAAGCCTCGTCACACGCAGCCGGTTTTCCACACCCCGTTCATACCACACATGATATGCTTTTTCACGCACGCCCCCTTTTATCAAAAGAGTACATATCGCCCACAGAATATCCGTATTCCTGTCTTTTTCCCAGATAAGGCGCAGTATTTCAAACAGCGTCCGGTCAAAATATTTCTCGCGTCCGGCGAGCTCTGCCAGCTGCCCTTCCAGATTCTCAGAAACTATCCCCTGCCTTGCGCCGTAGGCCAATATCTGCTTCACAACGCCGTCAAATCCCGTCAAAAGAGCCGGTTCCGCATTTAAAAGCTGCATTGCTTCCAGATACATCACCGGACTTTTACAGCCCTTTTCAAACTGTTCCATCAAAAACTGCCACTTCCGGGACGCGCTGTGATTTAAGTTCCGGGACAAAAACAGCAACAGCCACGCTATCCGCCATTCCCGGGGATGCTGTGCAAATACTTCTTCAACCTTTGCGCATACCCTGCGCGTATATGTTTCATCTTTTTTATAGAGGGAAACAAGATACAGATAATAACATCCCGTCACGACGTCCGCTTCTTCTACAAAAGGCTTTGCCTGCTTTAAGACCCATCCTGCCTCCTCATTTTTTTGCTGTGTCAAAAGAAGCTGAGCCAAAAAAAGTTTAGATACAGCGCGTTGTCTGTCGCAGTGGGCCATCCGTTCCACGCATTCCTGTGTTTTTGCCTGCCAGGATGCCGCATCCGTCTTTTTCATCCGAAACTGCTGATACAACGTTACAAGTTTTAAGATACATGCCTTAAACTCCCGATCTCTCCGATCCTTTATCTTACGCTGCATCGTGCTGCGCCGTGCCTCCACCTCGACCGCAAAGCTGCCGCCCTTCCAGGAAAAGCATATCCGCCCGAAATTATTTCCGTCATGCATCCTTTCTTCATTCAAAAAAACCGGAATGCGGCACAAATTTCCCAGAAAATCATCCTCGCCTATCCTGCTTTTTTCCAGCGTTAAAAAATCGCCCTGTGCCTCTACGGTCAGATGCACCGGCCCCCATCCGTTTTTTAGTACCTGTATCTCCTCGCTCATTGTCTCCCGGATTTCAGGAATCTGTATCCGGCTTCTTACCGCAGAAAAACCGACAGGCTGCTTTTTGCCGAGCGCCGCCAGAAATTCCTCCACATTCGCTTCATTTCCAAAACTCACGGACAAACCTCTGTAGAGCAGGGCTGTTTCTTCCTCCCCCTCACACAGCCGCGCAAAGTCCTTCGTATAAAAGAGCTTTACCGCCTCCTGCCAGTTATTGCGGGCAAGTCCTGCAAATTCCGTCATGTCCCGTATCTCGCCCTGAGAGGAAATGACCGCCTCCTCCCGCACGATGACCTGCCATGGAACTTCATATTCCCCATAATTTGACAGCACAAAAAAACGCCCGCTGCGGCTCTCCCCCGGCTCCATACCGGAAGCATCGAACCGATAGACTATCTGCTCCTGCATCCCGTTAAACCGCGGAGACGGACACGTCATCCTCTCATCTCCTGTAGAAATAATCCCGACAGCCGGCTGCTCTGCCCCCGCTGCTGCCGCAAAGCTCCCCTCTGCAACCTGACCCGGACGCACAAAAAGCTCCGCCTGCTTCACCGAAAAATATAACTTTCCCTCTATCCTGCGATAACCCTCTGCCAAAATCTGTTCTTCCAGTTTCCTCACAGCGCGGAACTCTCCTTTCTCGTGCCACAAACGGCAGGCGTTTGAGGCTGCAGCGAACAAGTAATATCATTTTGTTACTGTTCACCGGCAAGCCAGTAAGCAGTAACTTTCGCGGGCCCATTTAAAGTTTTTGCTACGCAAAAGAGGCCCGCTCACTCCCGAATCACGTTCTTACGCCACAAACGGCAGGCGTTTGTGGCTACAGTGAACAAGTAATATCATTTTACCCTATTTCACTTTATCGCGCAAGATGGCTTGACAGCATCAGCTTCTTGTAGTATTGTTGTATTAACTCAATAGTACAAATATATTGCCGCATCTGCGGAAGAAAGGAGAACGCTATGGCATGGGAACTGGACTCTGACCGTCCCATCTACGCCCAGCTCGTAGAACGTTTAAAGCTTGAAATCGTTTCAGGCCTTTATCCTCCGGGCGCAAGGCTTCCAAGCGTCCGGGAGCTCGCCGCTACAGCCGGGGTCAACCCAAATACGATGCAGAAGGCTTTTTCCGAACTGGAACGTACCGGGCTCATCATCACACAGCGCACCAGCGGAAGGATCGTCACGGAGGACAGACAGATGATACTCGATACGCGCATGGAGCTTGCCGAGGAGCAGATCGTCCTGTTTTTAACAAAAATGCAGAGCCTCGGCTTTCAAAAAGACGATATCATACGGCTTTTATCCGAAAAAAAGGAGGAGGAACATCATGAATGAACTTTCTGCCGACAGCCTCGTGTCCGTCCGCGGGCTCACCAAACGATACGGTAAGAAGACGGCACTCGACCATCTGGACTTAGACATTCCTGCCGGGCGCATCATCGGCCTGTTAGGCCCCAACGGCAGTGGGAAATCCACGCTCATCAAGCTCTTATGCGGGCTCCTGGTACCTTCCTCCGGACAGATACGGATTGCGGGGAATGCTCCCGGCATCGCCACCAAGGCCTGCGTCTCCTACCTGCCGGAGCGCACTTATCTGCCCGACACTATCCGCATCCGGGAGCTGGTTTCCTTTTTTGCGGATTTTTATGAAGATTTTGACCGCCAGAAGGCGCTCGATATGCTGGATGTGCTCAGGCTTTCCCCGGACAGCCCTTTAAAGACACTTTCTAAAGGCTCCCGCGAGAAGGTCCAGCTCATCATGGTCATGAGCCGACGTGCAAAGCTCTATATTTTGGACGAGCCTATCGCCGGCGTTGATCCTGCCGCAAGAGATTTCATTTTAAAGACCATCATCCGGGATTATCAGGAGGACGCATCCATACTCATTTCCACGCATCTTATCTCCGATATCGAGCCTATACTTGACGACGTTATCTTTTTAAAAGAAGGCAGGCTCCTGCTGTCTTCCAGTGTAGAAGATATCCGCGACGCCGAACGCAGGTCGGTGGACGCATATTTCCGGGAGGTGTTCTCATGTTAAACAAACTTATCCGTCATGAATGGAAAAATACATGGAAGATTCCCTGCATCATCTTCGGCGTTTTTCTCGCGCTCTCTGCGGCATGCTTTTCCTATTTCGGGCTCCGTCCGAACGCTCCTGAAGGTGTCGAGATCAACATGGGGGAAATGCTTATCTTCATCGGTTATATGCTGGCCATCAGCGCATTTTCCATTTTCATCCAGATTTATTTTGCAATACGCTTTTACAAAAACCTGTATACCGACGAAGGCTATCTGATGCACACGCTCCCGGTAAAACCCTGGATGCTCATCGCATCCAAAACAGTCGTGGCAACGTTCTGGTATTATCTTACCTCTATCCTTACCACGGCTCTGTGCTTCCCGGTCATTTTCCTTTCTCTCCCGAAAATGGTCTATCTTTCTCCGGAAGCCCTTGAACAATACCATCGTTTCGTTTCCCATATTCCCGGCATGATGCTGGAAGAACCGCTGAAGGTCTTTTTCGTAGCAGTCCCCTTCTCCCTGCTCTCCAGCGCTTTTTCCGTTTTGCTCATCTACGCCGCGGCTTCTTTAGGACAGCTGTTTTCGCGTCACAGGGTACTTGCGTCCATCATGTGCTACTTCGGTTTGAACGCCCTTGTTTCAGCCGTTTCCATGCTCGTCATGCTTCCTTCGATGGGAGGCCTTGTCATCACGCATGCCGATGACCTGGCACAAAACCCTACCGCTCTCTTCCCGCCCGCCATGTGGACTGCCTTTGGCTCATCCCTTGTCGTTTCCATCATCTGCGGCGCGGCATCCTTTTTCCTGAGCGATTATATCATGCGTCACAGTCTGAATCTGGATTAGAGCCGGCACATACGCTGTTTTCTCAAACATACGAACACACTTTTTAATATCTCCCGCATATACTGGTATCACAGATGCCGCCAGCGCTTTTCTTTCCGGCGGCAAAATCCAGACTGCGGGAGGTTTTTTATGTCCGTTCCTTTTTACGCCGCCCAGAACGGCTCTCTTTCCTATACCGGTTCGCTGCAGGTAAATGTCACTTCTTCTGTCGGCTTTATTCCCATTCCTGATGCTTCCATCACAATTTCTGACAGCAGTATGCCGGAACAGACGCTCGAACAGCTCATGACCGATGAATCCGGACAGACTGTCCCTGTTTCTCTTCCTGCACCTGACCCGGAATATTCGCAGGAGCCCGACCGTCCCCGTCCCTATACGGATTACACCATCGAGGTAGAAGCGCCCGGCTATGAACCCGTGCGCGTGACAGGTTCCGAACTTTTACCCAACGAGCTGAGCATCCAGCCCATCTCTCTGAATCCCATTGAAGTTTCAGACAACCGTCCCGAAGAGGATATCGATATTCCCGACCATACCCTGTACGGAGAGTATCCGCCCAAAATACCGGAGGCAGAGATAAAGACCGATCCCGAGACCGGTGAAATCGTTTTAAGCCGCGTCGTCATCCCTGAATACGTCGTCGTCCATGACGGCGTCCCCGATGATACGTCCGCCCCCAATTATTATGTTCGCTATAAGGACTACATCAAAAACGTGGCTTCCTCTGAAATCTATGCGACCTGGCCGGAAAGTTCCATTTACGCAAACATCCTTGCGATACAGTCCTTTACGTTAAACCGGGTGTATACGGAATGGTACCGCGCCAAAGGATATCCCTTTACCATTACCTCTTCTACCGCCTATGACCAGAAATTCATTTATGGGCGCAATATTTACAGCAATATCAGCCGTCTTGTGGATTCTATCTTTGCAAATTACCTGTCCCGTCCCGGCGTCCGACAGCCTATTTTTACAAGCTACTGCGACGGCGACCGAGTCACCTGTCAGGGGCTTTCCCAGTGGGGATCAAAATATCTCGGTGATCAGGGCTATTCCGCCATTGATATCATCCGCTACTACTATGGAAACGATATGTATATCAATTCTGCCTCTGCCATCAGCGGAGTCCCCTCTTCATGGCCCGGCTATGACCTTGGTATCGGCGCCTCCGGCGGAAAGGTCCGGCCGATGCAGGAACAGTTAAACCGCATTGCCCGGAATTACCCGGCCATACCGCGCATTACCCCCGATGGCATCTTCGGCCAGCGCACTTCGCAAGCCGTAAAAACCTTCCAGCGGATATTCGGATTAAATCCCACCGGGGTCGTGGATTATCCCACATGGTATCAGATTTCCAATATTTATGTGGCTGTATCCCGTATTGCTGAGCCGGGAACATAAGCCCTGTATGAAAAATTTTATATATCCTTTAGAAAAGGACGCAGTTGACATGCCGGCTGGTTATCTGTATAATTTCTCTCCGCTTTGTCTTTGACAATTATCTTCGAGCGTAAAGGAGAGATTTTTATGAACATTTATGATGAACTGCAGCTCAATCAGGCAGGTTCAAAGCAGCTTATCAAAAAAGCGCAGAGCCGGAAGGATAAGCTGCGCCATCTGCTTATCTACCTGTTCAAGATTTTTATCACCGTAGCCTTCTGTATGGTCTTTGTCATGGCGTACGGTGCAATTTTTCAAAATGACAACAGTATCGTAGGCGTTGTCGTCCTGCTCTGTCTTCTTGTTTTCCGGCAGGCTGACCTTGGCATAGACGCGAAACATTCTCTGCTGTCGCTTTCCGTTATCTTCGGCATTCTCGCATTTGCCCCGAAAGCCGCAAATATGGCAGGACCTGCCCTTTCCTTTTTCATCCATCTGGGAAGCATTTTTGCCCTCATGTTCCTGGGCTGTCACAATGTCGTCATGTTCAATCATGCGACCCTTGTGCTGTCCTATCTGCTGCTGTTTGGCTATGATGTTTCCGGGACTGCCTACCTGTACCGGCTGGCAGGGCTTTTATCCGGTCTGGTTCTGACCTCGGCAGTTTTTTACCGCAATCACAAAAACCGGCCTTATAAAAGGAACATGCAGCATCTGTTTGAAGAATTTGACCTGACCTCTTCCCGGACTCGCTGGTATCTGACTCTGACCTTCGGAGTTTCCACACTGCTTTTTGTATCCCGCATCTTCGGCCTTCCCCGTCCCATGTGGGCAGGTATCGCCGCGATGTCGGTACTCGCCCCCTTCCGTCAGGACCAGAAAGCAAGGGCATTTGCCCGGATTCCCGGCAATCTGGCGGGCGGCGCGCTGTTTTTCCTTATCTACTCTGTCATGCCCGTTTCCCTGCATCCATTCATCGGGCTTTTGGGCGGCGTCGGAGTCGGATTATCCGCAACCTATGGCTGGCAGTCTGTCTTTAACTCCCTTGGAGCCATCTATGTGGCGACAGAGCTTCTGACGCTTCCCGGCGCTATCTTCTTCCGTATTTTCAACAATGTTCTGGGCGCCGTCTACGCCCTCGCTTTTGCGTGGTTCTTTGAAAAAGCGCTGGAAAAGATAGCTGACCGGGCTTCTTCCCAGACCGCTGTAAAATAAATCCATTACAATCATGCAAAAAGCTCCCCTCCGCAGTATAAATACGCGTCGGGGAGCTTTTTATGCGATAAGAACCTCTGTTATTTTGTTAAAAGCATCATGATGTCATTGGAGCGTGTCACAAACTTGGTCATCGCCTCGGGAGACAGCGGAGCATTCTGGAGCTTTGCCAGATCATAGAGCTGCTCGCATATCATCTTTGTGTTGTCATCCTCTTCATGCTCTGTAATGTAGCCTACGAGCGGATGGTTCGCATTCAGCACAAGCGTCTCGCCCTCTGCGCCGAACATATCCATACCGCCGCCGTACATCTTCATCATATCCTGCATTCTGCGGGTCTCCTCTGAGACTGTCAGGACGGAGGATACTTTTTTATTTTTCAGCTTCTCTATCTTTACTTTTATCTTGTCATTTTTCAGTGCCTTCTGAACGAGCTTTTCCACCTTCTCCGCCTGAGCGTTCATCTCTTCCTGCGCCTTCTTGCTCGTCTTTGCCTTGAACGCCTCGGTCAGGTCCGCATCAATGCGTGCAAAGTGGATGCCTTCATTTTTAGCCTCCAGCTGAGAGATGAAGGGCTGGTCGATACGCTCTGTCAGCATCACCGCATCCATCTTCGCAGATCTGAACATGTTGATGTACTGGCTCTGCTGATTTTCATCGGTCACATAATATATCGTCTTTTCCTTCTTTTCTTCTTCGGAATCCTCGCCGTCTTCCACCTTGTCCTCTACAACCTCAGCTTCCACCTTTTCGCCGTTTTCATCCACAGCAGACTCGGAAACTTCGTCAGGATCGCTCTTGCCTACTTCCAGGCACTCGGGCAGTGTCATATATTTGCCATCCAGATTCTTAAAGAGGATATAATCCGTCATCTTCTCGCAGAACTTCTCGTCCTTTAAGCAGCCGAACTTGATAAACGGAGCGATATCGTCCCAATACTTCTCGTACTCTTCCTTGTCGGTCTTGCACATGCCGGACAGCTTATCCGCCACCTTCTTCGTGATATAATCGGAAATCTTCTTCACGAAACCATCGTTCTGCAGCGCGCTTCTGGAAACATTAAGCGGCAGGTCCGGACAATCTATCACACCCTTTAACAGCAGCAAAAATTCCGGAATGACTTCCTTGATATTGTCCGCTACGAACACCTGATTGTTATACAGCTTTATCTGGCCTTCGATGGACTCGTATTCCATATTGATCTTCGGGAAATACAGGATACCTTTTAAGTTGAACGGATAATCCATATTCAGATGTATCCAGAACAGCGGCTCCTTATAATCCATAAATACTTTGCGGTAAAAGTCAACGTAATCCTCTTTTGAGCACTCGCTGGGATTTTTCATCCACAAAGGATGAGTATCGTTTATCAGCTCAGGACGTTTTACTATCTTTACCTTGTCCGGATCTTCTTCTTTCTCTTTTTTAATCTCTTCCACAACCTGGTCGGTATCCAGCTTCTCGCTCAACAGAATCGTCTCTGTATCTGTTGTATTCGCTCTGGAAAGATAGATTTCAACCGGCATGAAGGAACAGTATTTCTTTACGACCTCTCTGGCCTTGTATTCATTGCAGAACTGCAGGCAGTCCTCATTTAAAAACAGCGTAATGCAGGTGCCGACCTGATCCCATTCTCCGTCCTTCATATCGAATTCCGTACCGCCGTCGCACTCCCAGTGAACCGGCTTTGCATCCTTCTGCCAGGAAAGCGTATCGATATGTACTTCATCCGCGACCATGAACGCAGAATAAAAGCCCAGACCAAAGTGTCCGATTATCTGGTCATCGTTCGTCTTGTCCTTGTACTTTGCGATGAAATCGGTCGCGCCGGAAAATGCTATCTGGTTGATGTACTCTTCCACCTCGTCCGCCGTCATGCCGACGCCGTTATCGATGAATCTTATTGTCTTTTCATCAGGGTCAACGATTACCTGTACCTTTGCCTGATAGCCTTCAGGCAGCTCGTATTCGCCCATCATATCCAGCTTTTTCAGCTTGGTGATAGCATCGCAGCCGTTAGATATCAGCTCTCTGTAAAAAATGTCGTGGTCAGAATACAGCCACTTCTTGATTATCGGAAAAATGTTTTCGCTGTTGATTGATAATGCTCCATGCTTATTTGCCATGAAAATCACGATCCTTTCTTTCTGTACATATGCCTGACCAATCAGGCTTTATCCTCAGTTTAGTCCCAGACTTCCAAAAAGTCAACAGAAAATTAGCACTCGTTTAAAACGAGTGCTAATAATCATCCTCAAGCCCGCATACTTACTGGCTTTCCGGTATTTATAAACTTTTTATGAACTGTTTACTGCTCTACCTGAAAATACGTATTATATACTTCAAAAAATGCGGATGTCGTCACATTTTCCTTGTGTATCATCGTCACGCTGTCCCACAGCTCCTCGTTCAGCTGACGTACGAGCGTCCCTTCAAACGTCTTATATTCGCTGTCGAACGCCTCGCTTCGGCGCTGCTGGAGTATCTTTTCCTTATTTGCCTGCGTCTGCGCCTCGTCGAAGGTGCTGATACATTTCAGGACATAAAAGCTGCCGCCGTCTTCCACAACACCGCTGATCTCATCCTTTCCAAGATCGAATGCCGCTGCCTCGAGCGCCTCGCCTACCTCCCCTTTTCCAAAGGATATCGTCACAAAAGGATCTTCACTGTTTGCCTGTGCCAGCGCTTCAAAATCCGTTCCCTCTTCTTTCGCAGTCCGACACAGCTCCTGTGCCTTTGTGCGGTCGCTGACCCGTATCGCCTCCACTGTGATAGTGCGGGCTTCGTCGTCGCTTATCTCGGGGTTTACATTTTCAACGATCTGCCGGTAGACCTTTGATGCAAGCGCATATTCCCCGTACATCTTCGCAAGCAGCTCCTCCGTTACGTTCAGGGAAGAAATCTCCGTCTCACTCAGTGAAGAAAAATACTCCTTTGCCGCCGCTGCCGCGCGCTCCTGTTCCTTTTCATCCAGTTTAAGTTCTTTTTGCTTTGCCAAAAGGTTCATAACCTTTATCTGCGCCAGCTCCGTCAGAACCTGCTGCTTCGCCTCCTGCTCCAGCGACTTTCCGTTTTCCTTCGCCGCCCATATCTCACTTCCGTAAACGGCCTCATACTGATTCTGGAGGTTTGTCAGATAGACCATGGCTTCCGGCAGCGTGCAGGATGCCCCTTCAATGCGGAATACCTCGTTCTTTTTCAGTCCTGCTGTCAATACAACCTTCGTGCCTTCTCCACACCCCGCCAAAAAAGATACCGCCATTACTGCCGCACACAGAAATGCCGCCATTTTTGCCGCTGCTTTTCCAAATCCTTTTTTTCTTCCTGCTTTTTTAATCATAATACCTCTTCATTTAATATGATTCAGGCCACACCCACACCCTTTTCAATCGTGCGCAGCTCTTTATTACCCGTTTCATTCTTTCTTGCCCCATATAGATTTTTATTCAGAAACTGCATTTTGCATTTTCTCATCGCCTGCCGGGCACAGCCGCCCTTTATTATATCATTTCCGCCCAAAATGTCAATTTCACAGTCCTTGTCTCCGCCCGCAGTAATATCGTGCTTTTGCCTTGACATTCCCTCTTTCCGGTCGTATTCTTTTAGTACTTTAATCTAGTAACACAAAGTCAGCACCCGAAAGGAGTCCCCCCGTGAAAACCGCCTCACAGCATCTTTTCAGCAATAAGGATTTACGAAAGCTTCTAATCCCTGTCATGATGGAACAGCTGCTCTCCTCTCTGATGGGCACAATCGATACTATGATGGTCAGCAATGTAGGCTCTGCAGCCATTTCTGCCGTCTCTCTGGTAGATTCCATCAATATTTTAGTCATCCAAGCATTATCTGCCCTCGCTGCCGGAGGCGCGATCCTCTGTTCTCAATATCTGGGCAGTAAAAATGAGGAAGAAGCAAACCGCTCCGCCGGCCAGGTAATTCTTGTCATGACCATACTTTCTACTGTCCTGGCTGTCATCTGCCTTCTTCTTCGCGATCCTATGCTGCGTCTTATTTTTGGCAAGGTTGATCCGGATGTTATGAATAACTCCCGCACTTATTTTCTGTTCACCCTGCTGTCCTTCCCATTCATAGGGCTTTATGATGCAGGGGCCTCCATTTTCCGGGCAGAAAACAACACGCGGACTCCCATGATCATTTCTGTCATTTCCAATGTGATGAACATCGCCGGAAACGCAATCCTTATATTCGGCTTTGATCTGGGTGTTGCCGGTGCCGCGATCTCTACGCTGATCTCCCGCGCTTTCTGCGCCGTTGTCGTTCTCTGGCAGCTCAGAAGTCCCTTACAGCCCATCAGTGTGCGCCATTATGCGAACATACGCCCTGATTTTTCTCTTATCAAACGTGTGCTTTTGATCGGCATCCCATCCGGAATCGAAAACAGTATGTTTCAGTTTGGTAAACTGGCGATCCAATCCACAGTTTCCACCCTCGGAACAGCCGCAATCGCCGCACAGGCAATGACAAATATCCTGGAGGCTCTAAACGGTGTCGCAGCCATGGGGGTCGGAATCGGTCTGATGACGGTTGTCGGACAATGTATCGGGGCAGGACGGAAGGACGAGGCGATTTACTATATCAAAAAACTGTCCTGGCTTGCAGAAATCGTCATCATCATCTGCTGTCTTACCGTTCTTGCTCTCACAAAGCCGATCACCGTTATCGGCGGCATGGAACCGGAAAGTGCGCGACTCTGCTTCCAGATGGTCGTTTTCATCACGATCACAAAACCCATCTCATGGGTTCTTTCCTTTATTCCTGCCTATGGGATGAGAGCCGCCGGAGATGTAAAATTTTCCATGATCACCTCCTGCCTGAGTATGTGGCTGTGCCGTGTAAGTCTCTGCGTTTTCTTATGCCGTGTCCTCGGCTTTGGTCCGATCGCAGTCTGGATCGGCATGTTTGCGGACTGGTCTGTACGCGCCGTCGTCTTTTCCTGGCGCTTCCATTCCCGCAAATGGCTGAACCACAATATAATCAGCAACCCGTAATACTTGATTCCATATATAGCAAAGCTGATATCCTTCCCATACGGACTTTACCAATACTTCCTCACCCTGCAAGCTGTCCGACCCAGTATATCACCCCCAGCACCCAGCTGGTAAAAATCCCGTACAAAATCACCGGTCCTGCGATTGTGAATATTTTACATCCCACGCCAAATACCTGCCCTTCTTTTTTAAACTCAATCGCCGGAGCTGCCACCGAATTTGCAAAACCGGTAATTGGCACGAGAGCCCCTGCACCGCCCCATTTTACTATGGACGGGTAAATATTAAGTCCCGTCAGAATTACGCTGATCAATACAAGCAAAAGAGAGCACAGGCTTCCCGCAGCATCCTTTTCCATTCCCATCGCAGCCGCCCGATTCAAAATCACCTGTCCGATCGTACAGATTGCTCCGCCCGTCAGAAATGCCCTCAGCAACTGCTTTATCAAACTGTGCGCCGGCGTCACCTGCTTTACATACTCCCGATACTCTTTTTGAACATTTTCTTCCATTTTCCAATCCCTTCCTATAGATTATGATTTTCTTTTCCGTCCCTCATGTAGGCAAAAACACTCCTCTGACAGTCGCTGTCAGTCCTCATCCGCCCGTAAAAATCCGGCAGCCAAAATACAGCAGGCTTCCCGTCAGCTTTCCCAGCGCGACTGCCAGCACCATCAATCCCAGACCGTGACGATAACCTATCCTTCTTGTCAATATCGGGATAGAATCCAGCATCTCCGCCACCGCCAGCGCCAGACAGCCTACAAATACGCCTGCAAACAGCCCGAGCAAAATATATAAAACACCGACCGCACTCCCCCGGAAGCCTTCTCCAAAAGCCCTGCCAAGCCACCTTCCGGCAAGCCAGAATCCCTTCCGTGATATTTCCGGATAAACGCTCCAGAAGCATCCCGTCAGCGTTCCCAAAACAATCATTTCTTCATATAAAAATATTTTTTCGCCGGTATGCGTCTTTCCCGCAAACCTCGGTACAAGTCCCACAGAAAGCAGCACCGTAAACACCCCAGCCGAGACGAGTATCCCCGCTCCCAGCCCTGCAATGCATACAATTGTCTGCCGCCACAATCCAATGTCCGCCATATTTTTCAGCCTTTCCTGATATGTTCTTCTGCCCTTACCGGATATAGCCCTTTTTCTTCTCTCAGTATGCACCATGCCGCTTCCGATTATGCATGTGACAATTCCGCAAAAAATTTGACAAACTTTCTTCCCCACGTTATGATAACCCTTGCTTCTGCGCATAATTATCATAAAAAGATACGCATCATTATATTGTTTGTAGTGTTTGATATAGGAATGAATAATATGGATTTGATCCGAAAAAAATTTTTGCAGATTTCATCTTCACGCCCCGGATGCCTTGTCCTCATCGCTTTTTCCTTTGCCCCGGCACTGGCTGTCATGGGACTGATCTTCTATTTTTCCAGCCAGAACGCTGCCCTTTCCAGCCAGCTGAGCTATCCTGTCACAGAAGGGCTGATCACTGCCTTGGACAGACTCTTTTCACTGGAGCTGTCCGAAACGGAGCTTATCGCCGCCTCCGGCATCTATCATTCGTTCGTGCGCAAGCTGGCTCATATGACGGAATATGCCGCCCTCGCTGTCACACTCTTCCTGCCGTTCCGGCTCTGGCATATCCCATGTCCGCGCATCAGCGCATGGTGTTTCTGCCTTGTCTATGCGGCGCTGGACGAATTCCATCAGCGCTTCTCTTTCGGCAGGAGCCCGTCTTTTGGAGATGTGTTCATCGACGTCTCTGGTGCGATCATCGGACTGCTCCTTGTCTCCGCTGTACTTGCTTTGTTAAAAAAACGGCAGCCACGAATCTCTTCGTAAGCTGCCGCTTTTTTTAATCCTTTATTCCCAGACCGCCGTCAAAACATGCTCTCCGGTCATCGTCACGACCGTCTCCGCCGTAATCTTTTCACCGCTGTAATACCAGCCGGCAAATTCAGCTCCCTCTTTTTCAGGGACCGGCAGCTCCCCATAGCTTTCCCCAAAAACCACCTCTGCCATTTCCACTGTTTCAGAGCCGTTTACCGTTCCGCCGTCCGTATCAAAACGCACCGGAATCTTTGCCGGAGTCCACACCGCGGTCAGCGTCATATCCCCCTGTACCTTATCCGCCCCAAAATCCCAGAAAAGGGGTTCTTCGCCGCCAACTGACCAGCCGCCGAAATCATATCCCGGGCGCATCGGTTCTTCCGGTTCTGTCACAAGCTCGCCGTGACGCAGCTTCTGCTGCGCAACCTCGCTCCCGCCGCCCGTTTCAAAGGTTACATAAAATCCACCAGTAATCGTAAAAAAGATTATCATCCCCACTATTACAACGACCACGACTGCAATAAATCCGTCCAACAGTCTGATGGGGACATCCTTGCTCCCGTATATCCCACGTCCGAACCAGCGTTTTTTTATCATCGGATTTTCTTCCGGAACGCTTTGTACGTCAGATATTTCCTCTTTTTCTTCCAGTCCGTTTTCTTTCAAATCCATTTTCATCAAACTCCCAGCCGTTTCTCTTTTTGCATCAAACGCCGCCGCATTGTGCGGACCGGCTTATCGAATCAAACAGACTCCGGAGTCTGCATTCCTTGCGCTCCCCGGAGTCTGTTTGATTTTTACTTTCTTACCAGATACTTTCTCATATCGATTGCACAGGCAACCAGAATGATAAGACCCTTTATCACATACTGCATGTTCATGTTGATGGACAGGAAGTTCAGCGCAACGAAGATGATACGCAGCAGGAACACGCCCATCACGACGCCGCTTATCTTACCGGTACCGCCGACGAACGATACGCCGCCGATAACACACGCCGCAATCGCGTCACACTCATAGTTTAATCCGGTAGCAGCCGTATTGGAACCGATACGCGCAGACTCGATAAAACCTGTGATACCGTACATCATACCAGCCAGCATATGTACAAGGATAGTCGTGCGCATTACATTTACGCCGGATACGTTTGCAGCTTCCGGATTGGAACCCACTGCAAACATGTTCTTACCAAAGGTCGTCTTGTTCCAGATAAACCACATCAGCACAACGACTGCAAGACCCATCCATACATAGTTCGGAATCGCAACTCCGCCCACTTTCAGAATACTTCCGTTTACGAACTGCTTAAAGGAATCATCCAGACCGGAAAGAGGCTGTCCGTTATTACCGTTGATCATGATATACATCAACAGGATACCATATACTATCAACTGTGTTGCCAGCGTTACAATGAATGGATGCAGCTGGAACTTTGCCACGAAAAATCCGTTAACCCATCCGACGATTGCACCGACTGCGATAACCGCCAGAATAACAAGCGGAATCGGCAGAGGCTTCATGTTCGGAAACATCTTTGACGCATAGTCCAGAGACTGCAGTAAAGATGCACTGATACATGCTGTCAGACCTACCACACGTCCTGCAGAAAGGTCTGTACCTGTCAGAACGATACATCCTGCAATACCACAGGCGATCGGCAGGTTTGCCGCAGAAAGGCTGATAATGTTTACAATAGAGTTCGTGGACAAAAACTTATGATTCTGTGTAAAGGTATAAATGATCGCAATGATCAGCAATACATACATTGCATTATTGATCGCGGTCTCTTTCCAGAAGGTCCTTTTGTCCTTAGCGTCAAGACTTTTATAATTGCTGTATTTCAGTTGCATATTTTTGATCGCATTCATCCTGAAAAACCCCCTTTATACATATTTCGCAGCAAGCGTCATGATTTCCTCCTGAGAGGTCGTTGCCGCGTTGACTTCACCGGCAAGCCTGCCGCCGGACATGACAAGGATTCTGTCGCAGATGCCCAGAAGCTCCGGCATTTCGGAGGATACCACCATCACGATCTTTCCTTTGTTCGCCAAATCAATGATCAACTGATAAATTTCGTATTTTGCGCCCACATCGATACCTCTTGTAGGCTCGTCCAACAGAAGCACCTCCGGCTCCGTCAAAAGCCAGCGTCCAAGGATGACCTTCTGCTGGTTACCTCCGGAAAGTGTCCGTATCTTGGTCTGCTGTGTCGGCGTCTTCGTATGCATCGCGTCGATAGACCACTGCGTATCTTTCGCCATCGACTTGTCGCTCAGGACAAATCCTCCCCGCAAATGCTTTTTCAGACTGGATATTACTGTATTTTCCCGAATATCCAGAATTCCGAAAATACCGGTCGCACGCCGTTCCTCCGTCAGCATCGCAAATCCATTCCTGATGGATTCCCGCGCATTACGGTTTTTCACCTCTTTACCGTCCAGACGGATGGTTCCGCTCTTTCTCGTAGCAATACCGAAAATATTTTCCAGTGTCTCGGTTCTGCCGGAACCATCCAATCCTGCCAGACCGACAATCTCGCCTCTCTTTACTTTAAAGGACACATCGTTTAACAGCGAGTACTGTGCTGTAAGATGCTCTACCTCCAACGCAACCTCTCCGGGCTTGTTTGTTTTGGGAGGGAACTGATTGTTCAGCTCGCGCCCTACCATAAGACGGATGATTTCTTCTGTCGTCAGCTCTGCCGCAGGCCTTGTTGCAACCCATGTTCCGTCTCTCATAACGGTCACATCGTCCGCTATCCGCAAAATCTCCGCCATTTTATGTGAAATATAAATGATACCGCAGCCTCTGTCCCTGAGCATGTTGATAATCTTGAACAGATGCTCTACCTCCTGCTCCGTCAGGGACGATGTAGGCTCATCAAATACGATAACCTTGGAATGGAAGGATACCGCTTTTGCAATTTCAGCCATCTGTCTCTGGGATACGGGCATCGTGCTCATGACCCTTTTCGGATCCACATCTATCTCCAGCTCCTTGAACACATCCTTGGTATCCTGATACATTTTTTTCTCATTTACCATCACGCCCGCCACTTTCGGATAGCGGCCGAGCCAGATGTTGTCCATAACATTTCTTTTCAGCGCCTGATTTAATTCCTGATGTACCATGGCAACGCCGCTCTCCAGCGCTTCCTTGGAATTTTTAAAGTTTACTTCTTTCCCCTCCAGCAAAATCTGTCCGCTGTCTTTCTGATAGATACCGAACAGACATTTCATCAGGGTGGATTTGCCGGCTCCATTTTCTCCCATCAGCGCATGTACAGTTCCCCGCCTCACTGTCAGGGATACATTATCCAGCGCCTTTACGCCCGGGAATTCTTTACAGATATCCTTCATTTCCAGCAAAATATCCTGTCCCATCAAAAATGCGCCTCCTTTCCGTATAAAATAGTGCGTATGGCTATATTCTTTTATACGCGAGAAGCATTACACTTCCTCTCGTATAAAAGAACGGCTGCCGTCCCCGACAGCCGTTCTCCTTTTGACACTTCAATATTGGATTACGGTCATTCTCCCGTATAAGCTGCATAAGGGATGAAAATCTTGTTGCTTACTTTTTCAGAGATATTGAAATCTTCTGTTTCAGCCATCAGCTCTTTGCCTGCGCCTACATTGCCTACCAGGTGAGCGATGCCGTTTGCCATACCTTCTGCATCCTGTTTGATGGTACCTGTCATCTTGCCGTCAGCGATCAGCTGTTTTGCAGCATCAGTAGCATCTACACCAAATACAGGAATTGTTGTGCAGTCTTCTGTTCCAAGGTTATAGCCCTTATCATTTAATGCGGAGATTGCACCTTCTGCCATACCATCGTTATTGCAGATGATCAGCTCGATCATGTTGCCGTTCTCTTCATTGTACTGAGCCAGGTTTGTGTTCATGTAGTTGTTTGCAGCGGTAGCGCTCCAGTTACCATCCTGGTCAACCTGATAGCAGTCAGTATTGGAAGCATCGAAGTACTCCAGTTCAGGCTTGCCGTTCTCAACCAGCACTTTGTTTGCATCCTCTACGCCGTACTGGGTTCTGTAAATCGCCTCAACGTTGCCCAGCTGACCCATGAACATTGCATAGCTGATCTTGCCGTCGCCGTTTAAATCAACTGTATCAAAATTCTCAACCAGGTAGTTACCGATCATTTCGCCCTGCATATGACCTGCTTCAGGAGCATCTGTTCCAACGAATGCACACTTGTCATAGCTGCCAAGTACTTTGCCTTCGTCCTCATCACCTTCAACCGCACGGTTAAAGAAGATTACCGGAACGCCTGCTGCGCTTGCCTTGTCAACGATAGACTGAGAAGCGTCAACAGAACCGGAGGTTACAATATTAACTACCAGCAGATTGCAGCCCTGAACGATAGCGGTATCGATCTGCTCGTTCTGTGTTGTCTGGTTGGAGTTACCGTCAAAGTTCTGGAATGTGATGCCTGCATCTGTCAGAGCTTTATCCAGTGCGGTACGAACGCTTGTGATGTAAGTATCGCTGTATGTGTAGTAGAACACGCCTACATTTAAGTCTTCCACCTTCTCTGCAGCCTCAGAAACCGCTTCTGCTACAGACTCAGCCTCGCCTGCTGCTGTAGAAGCTGCTGCCTCTGTTTCAGCGGGAGCCGCGGAATTACCTGTGCTCTGTGCGTTGCCGCCGCAGGCTGCAAGTCCCATTACCATGGCTGCTGTCATAACCAGTGCCAAAACTTTCTTTTTCATATACTATGTCCTCCTTGATATTTTGCGGGGATTCCCCGCTGTTTTCTAAAAAAAATGACCTGTAAGATGCGTCTTTTGCGTTCTTGCATCTTACAAGTCATATTATAAAAATTGTATGAAAAAAAGTAAATTGAATAATCCACAACCTTTTTTATAAATTTCAATGATTTGTTCATATTTTGGAAATATTTTGTTTAAAATTCTCCTATGACCAGGTCGGGAGTGGTGTTTTTTACACCTCTCTCTCACTAATCGAACGCGAACAGTATTTTCTGACACTCCTCTGAAAACATATTATCCCTGTTTACCATCGTCGTGGCCGTGTCCAGCTTCTCACCTGAAAGCTTCTGCCCCGTCAGAATCTGATATGCCTTTTCCACGCCAAGATAGCCCATCGCGTAGGGATTCTGCACGATAAGCGCGTCCACCTCGCCGGTCTCCAGCATTCCGACGCTGACTACATTTGAATCAAACGCCACCACCGTCGTCTTGTCTTTTATCCCCAGATCCCGAATCGCCCAGCCCACTCCGAGGCTCGTCCATTCGTTAAAGGTCGCGATAACGTTTATCTCCGGGCGCTCACGCCAAAGCTCCGATGTCTTTTGCCGCGCATCCTCCGTCGTGGAAAGTACGTTTTTGGTTTCGATATACGCTACTCTTTCATCCTTTTCCACCACATCGCGAAAGCCCGCCTCCCGTTCCTGCCCATTTGCAGTCTTTTCATCAAAATTGACGATTCCAACATACAGCTTTTCCTCCGGACACAAAAGTGCTGCCCTGCCTGCCATCTGTCCCGCCGCATAATTATCCGTACTGATGCGGCACGATACCGCATCAGAATTCACATCGCTGTCGATCACCACGATCTTTATCCCTTTTTTTGCCGCTTCATCAATGGCCTTTGCATTTGCATTGTAATCCACCGCCGAAAAAACGATTGCCGAAACGCCGTCAGCAACAGCCTGCTCTATCATCCTGTTCTGCGTTTCATAATCCTCTTCCGTCTCCGGTCCCTGAAAGCTGAGTTCTACATTATATTCCGTTCCTGCCGCATTTGCGCCTGCAAATACAGATTTCCAAAATGCCGATTCCGTAGATTTTGCAATGACCGCCACCTTATATTTCTGAGCCGCCTGTCCTGACTTTTTCCGGACATAACCGAACAGGACCAGAGCGCAGGCCATCAGCAGCACTATGATGAACAGCAGCTTTGCTGCCCTCTTTTTATTCATTCAACTGTATCCTCCCTTATCTTTGGCATATTGATGATTATTTTTGTCCCTTCGTCCAGCTCGCTCTCTATTGAAAGTCCGTACTGCTCCCCGAAATATATCCTTATCCTGTCATTCACATTTTTAATGCCGATGCCCGACTTATCTCCGGGTTCGTGATGCAATATCTGGCTGCACTGTTCCTCTGTCATCCCGACGCCGTTATCTTCCACTTCAAAGATGACTTCGCTGCCCCTCTCGTAAATGCGCACGATTATCTCCCCCTCATCTATCATGCGGTTTATCCCGTGATAGATCGCGTTTTCAATGAGCGGCTGCAATGTTATCTTATTGCAGTAATAGGATAAACAGTTTTCATCCACCTCAAATGAATAGGTAAATTGATTTTTGTAGCGGTAATTTTGTATTTTCAAATAACTGCGGGCATGCTCCAGTTCCTTCTCGATGGGGATCAGCTCATGACCTTTGCTGATGCTGATACGGAACAGGCGCGCCAGGGCATTGACCATTTCTACAGCCTCCCTGCTTCGCTCCTCTTCACACATCCATGCAATGGAGTCCAGCGTATTATATAAAAAGTGCGGATTTATCTGCGCCTGCAGCGCCCGCAGCTCCGTCTTGCGCAAAGTTACCTCTTCATTTCTTACCTGCTCCATCAGCTTTTGTATTCTCGTCACCATGTGCGCAAATGATACGGACAGCGTTTCTATCTCGCTTGCTCCTCGCACCGGCGCATAGGAAAAATCCTCCGCATTGGATTCAAACTGCTGCATCGCAGACGCAAGTCCCCTGATGGGATGGAATATCATCCTTGAAAATACGAGACTGCTCACAAATGCCGCCAGTAAGACTGCCAGCAGAAGCGCTGCCACAAGAGCCGTCACTTCCCACAGCTTATCATTTACCATTTCACTGACAAAGCTGATTCCGACTACCTTCCATCCATTTCCCTGTGCATCGGATACTGTACATATCGTCCCGTTTTCCGTCAGTGTCTCCCCTTCATAATCCTCAAGGAGTGTCCACTGCTCTTCCTTAAGCCCCGCATAGATAAGCTGCTGCTGCGGATGATAAATAAGATTTCCGTCCCTGTCCATGATAAAGCAGTAGCCATGATATCCGATACCCACGTTGTCCACATATCCTGCAATAGCGGAAAATTGTGCATCCATCACTACAAGACGCTCCGTGCCGTCCGGATCCTTCATCCGTTTGCAAACCGAAACAACCCACGGATAATGATTGACCAGAAGGCTTTCCGCATGTGGTCTGGAAACATAAAGGCTGCCGTTTTCCGTCTTCTCCGCCATTTCCGGCCCCCAGGAAAGATTACTCAGCAGCACTTCTTTCTGCTTCTGCTTTCCTGTCCAGCTCTCCAAAAGCCTGCCTGTTTCCAGATCATAGCTCGTGACCGCCACCACATCCGTCCTTGACGAGACCAGATGGTTCAGCTCCTCCTGCCGGTTTTCGGACTGTGAAAAAATGCTTTCCGCCAGACCTATCCCATCCTCCAGCTCTTCCATATAGTTGTCAATGATGCCGGATACCTGCTTGACCGCCTGCTCTCCTGAAATTCTGGCGTTTTCCGTCACGCTCGTCCGGTATACTGCGAGAAATACGAGCATCCCGACCAAAAGCGATACGGATACCATCCCCATCACAAGAAGTATCATGACTGCCGAACTGGATATTTTTTTTCTTCCTTCTTTTTTCATATCTCCTCCCCAGCGCTCTCCGCCATCTGTCTGCGCAGCGCATTGGGAGACAGTCCCGCATATTTTTTAAAGCAATAACTGAAATAATGCTGATCGCTGTAGCCGCAGCTTTCCGAAATCTCCCGTATTTTTTTGTCCGTATGTAAAAGCTGCTGCCGCGCCTGTTCCATCCGCTGTCCGGTCAGATAATCCACAAAGCTCGAACCCGTCCGCTTTTTAATAAGGGCGCTCAGATAGTTCGGGCTCACCCCTATCTGCGAGCTCACGGAAACAAGGGAGATGTCCGGATCTGCAAACCCGTTCCGTATCATCAAAAGCGCCCGGTCGCAGGCATCCATACTGCTCTTTTGCTTTTCCTCGTCTATCTGTTCCATTGACATCAGACAAAACTTCTTAAATGCCTCTGCCGCCTCCGGAAACGGTCTGTCCAGAAGTGTCAGCTGACGCGCCAGCAGTTCGCCCGAAAGCCCTCTGCCTTCCGTTTCACTGGAAACCGCATACTGCACGCGGCACACCGCCGACAAAAGCTCCAAAAGCAGGTAGCTTCTTTTTTCCCGCGCCGCCTTTTCCGTGGAAAGCTTTGCAAATTCCCGGTCCAGAAGCTCTTCTAACGCTTCCCTGTTTCCCGCACGCAAAAGCTCCTCTGCCAGAGCCGCTATCCGCATGACCTCTTCCATATCCGTTCCGCCGAAAGGCTCCTCGTCCGCGATGTAACGTATTCCTCCGCCTGTACGTCCCGTATAGCGCATCGCATTGACCGCCTCACGATAGGCTTCGTTAAGCCCTCCCAGCTCCGCAGTCTCACGACTTACGCCCATGCAACACGACAGACCCAATATCCTCTTTACGCTCTGCAAAATATCGTCGCACAGAATATGCAGATACTTTTCAAAAGAAGCGGGTGTTGCGATCAGAAGCGCCACGATACGGTTTTCCGCAAAAAACACCTTATGCCGCGCATATTTTTCCAGTATCGTATCCATCGCATGCACATGCCCCGTCTCCGTACGGTTTGACCCGCTTTCATCCAAAAGCGTTACCGCCATGACAACGAAGCGGTTGACCCGCTCTCCCGCCTGTACAAGCCCCAGCTCCCGCGCTGTCTTATAAAGACGTTCTTCCCGTTCCTTATCCGAGCTGTCCTGAGACGAATCCATCAAAAGCGGCAGCAGGAATTCCTCTGCGCCCCCGGACTCTTTTTTACGCTGTGCAAACTCCGCAAATATCGTATCCAGCCGCCTCTTTATCTGCACGAGTTCCGCCGTCAGCTCTGCCATCGTGATAGGTTTTAACAGATAGCTGATAATGTTGTACTGTATCGCCTGCTGTGCATAGGTAAAATCATCATATCCGCTCAGAAAAGCAATCTGGGTCGCAGGACGCACTTCCCTTACCTGCCGCGCCAGCTCTATCCCTGAAATAAACGGCATCCTGATATCCGTCAGCAAAAGATCCGGCTCCAGCCTGTCCACCAGCTCCAGCGCCTCGATTCCGTTTTCCGCTTCCCCGACTACCGAAAATCCTATCTCTTCCCAGTTGATACGCCGCACGATCGCACTGCGCAGTTCCTCTTCATCATCTGCAACTACAATTGTATACATCTTCCCTCTCATTCCGCTGCCAACGCAGCTGTTCCTTTGTACTTTTATTCCACATCCAGCGTCTTTTTCTCTCTGTCTGCCGTTTCTGCCAGCGCATTATTTACATCGTCTTCATAATTGCGCATCTCCACCTCTATCGGCGTCGGGTCCTTTGTGATGCGCCTGCCTCCGATGTGATTAAAAAAGAGAATGATGCCCAACGCCAGCCCGACCGAATAGGAAATCTCCAAAGCCGTGATTTTCCCGGCTCTTTGCCCGGAAATAAGCTCATATACCTGTCCGAACACTTCCCGTATCCCGATATCATTATGAAACGCCATGATGGTAAATGCCGCTCCGAAAAAACAGATGCCGCACACGAATAATATCTTCCCGTATCTGAGCAGCCCGTTTTTCCTGTCCGTTCTGACCAGCTCTGCGATCACCTGAGCTTCCCCGATGCTCTCCACCTCCAGATTCGGAAATTCCCGCTGCAAGAGCCGTATCACATACAGCGCGCTGATGACCTTCCTTCCGCCGTCTTTTTCCCGAAACCGGCATACCTTCATTACTTTTATCCTCGCAAGTATCTTTTCATCCCGACAATAAAATTTCCCGAGATTTTTCATGCACACCTCTTCCGAGGGCAGCTTCACATTTCGTTCCAGCTTCAGATACAGCGTTTCCTTCTGCATTTTCACCTCCATGCCGGAGCTAAAACGCTCCGGCACAAAACTGTTGATTGAAAATAAGCCATCGGGTTTATTTTCAATCTTATATCCCTTCCATCCATTTCTTTCTGTCTCATAGTATGGACGGATGGGGTTATCAATATTCTTTCATCTTATCCTGCACGCCGTGTACCACAAACCTCTGCGTACCTCCCGCTTTCCCATAACAGGTAGATAATGTTACGACCGGCGCATCCTCAGGCAGAACCTCCCTGCATCGATACAGCGATGCTGCCATTGCCTTTTCCAGATACTTTTCAGCCTGCTCCGCACTTTCCGGCAGCATATATGCGTCACTCCCGTCCTCCGTCACATAAAATGCCGCGATGCGGTAACGGTATGCAGCTTCTTTTGTAAACAGGTAAAAATAAGGGTCGCTGTCACACAGGCTGCCATCCCGTATCAATTGCTTTAATCTGCCGAACATGCTTCCGTTTTTCATATTATGTCCGTACAGAAACGTATTCCAGTCCGAAAAGTCATCAGCCGCACCCTTATTCATAAAAATAGCCCCTGAACTGTTCTCCTTTTTTTCAAAGGTATGAGTCAGATAATACAAGTCATCCTTCCCCTGTACAACCGGATATCCCAGAGAAAGCACCGGAACCTCCAGCCATGCCCGAAAATCTCCGTTCACCGACTCCAGTGCGTCAAAATCTATCCCGACCGCCGGAAAATCTCCCGCCTGCTCTCCTGCGTCAGCCGTCTTTTTTTCTTCAAACTGCACGTACTCTTCCGCCAGTTTTTCGTACTCGGAACTTCCCTGTTTATATTCTCCAAATATCAGCAATAGCTGAACAGCGCTGAACACAAATATTCCCGCAAAGATAAACATCAGGACAGCTTCTGCCGGACGTCTCCTTTTTCTTCGTCCTCTCTTTTTTTTGCCATATTTCAAATTCTTTTTATCTTTCCCGGAATCTGCCATCAGTCCCGCTCCTCTTCATCTCAAATAAGTGTCTGTATCGTTCCTTTGATAACAGCATCCGCCTATCCTTCTTTTTTTCTGCTTTCTTTCAGTATATCATACCGAAGCCACTGCCTGCAATCAAACTGAAACTATCCTGTTAACAACTTATCAGAACAACTGCTCACTCCAATATAAAACAGCTTGCTTCGCAACGCTTTTTATACTGCGTCTCAATCTATCTCTAAAAATCAGAAAACGAATGGATACAAACCATATCCACTCGTTCCTAACCGCTTATATTACTTTCTGTTTTTCAAATACTCTATCACCACATCATAATTTCCCGGTTGATGCGGAAAACTACAATTCGTACATATTTTAATCTTTTTACCTTCTTTCTCTTTATAAACCGGATTGCCCGGGCAATTCTCCAAATGATATAACGGGCAATAACAAAACAGACAATTGAACTCATCCGCTCCCTCATGACAGGGGAAATATTTACATTCTCTATTTTCAAAAAAGCGATATGAATTTTCCATTTTACACTGCTTTCCTTTCTCTATATTCTCTGACCTTCTTTACAAATTTTTCTGCAAACACAGGATTAGAGGGATAATACAAATGCGGAAATCCGGCAAAACAGTTTCCTTTTTCTATGATACAGGGGTAACTTTTTCCTGTCACCGGTTTTACCGCCAGACAATCCTCTCCATTATCTTCACTGTCATAATAATGAAATTCATGCCCCCGTATCATTTCGCCTTTCGGTAAAAAATCACCATTTACCCCTACCAATTCTATGTATCCGAAACGAACCAGCTTCCCGGTATTATAACATTTTGCAGGCAAAACTTCCGTCATTGTATACTCCTTGTTTTCTTTATCTGCAATGGCTGAATGAAGGTACATAAATCCGCCGCATTCTGCAACAATAGGCATATTATTTTCCGCTGCCTTTTTGATAGCATGGAGCATCGTTACATTTTGGCCCAGTTTATCTGCATACAGTTCCGGGTATCCCCCACCAAGCAGAATTCCGCAGCAGCCATCCGGCAAACCATTATCATGAAGCGGCGAAAAATACTCTATTTTTGCACCGCATTCTTTCAGCAAATCCAGATTATCCTCATAGTAAAAACAAAAAGCCTCATCCTTTGCCACCGCTATCACAGGTCTGTTTTCCCCCTCTGCCGCACCTGCCTGCGTATCTGTAATCACAGGGAAGCCTTCCAGCTCTTCCGCATTTTCTGCCAGTTGAAGCACTGCATCTAAAGAAACAGTTTTTTGCAACTGTTCAGAACTCTCCTGCAACTGCTCTCTGATATCCGCTATCTCATCCGGCATCATCAATCCCAGATGTCTGCTTCCTACATGAAACTCTTTATGATCAGGAAAATATCCTAAAACAGCAATTGATAATTCCTGTTCTATCAAGGGCTTTATCATTTCATAATAGGACTTGGACATTCTGTTTAAAATAATACCTTTGATCAGCTTCTCCTTATCATACGCAAGAAATCCCGCAATCAGAGAAACCACGGAGCGCCCCATTCCTTTGGCATCTACCACTAAAATAATCGGTGTTTTCGTAACCTTCGCCAAATGATACGATGAAGCTTCCTCCCTGATGCCCCCCAGTCCATCAAAAAGCCCCATAACCCCTTCCAGTATGACGACCTCATCTTCTTTTCTGTTTTTCAGAAATAACTTTCGCGTTGTTTCCTCATCCGTAAAAAACGTATCCAGATTTTTAGCCGGAACATCAATCACCTTTTGATGGAACATCGGATCAATATAATCCGGTCCGCATTTATAGGAGATCACTTTTCTCCCTGCATTCTTAAAAGCCTGCAACAGACCGCAGGTAATGGTTGTCTTTCCGCTCCCGCTCCCGGGTGCGGCAATCATAACCCGATCCAGTTTCATTTCAAACACTCCTCCTTTCCTATACCCGGCATCTGTAATATCCCTTCCGGTCTTTTATCCGCAAAAATCAAATGAACAAATCCACACGGGATTTTCTGCCTGCATCAAATGATACGTTCCAACACGCTTTGCCCTGCTTGCCTGTATTTGTACCACATCCTCATTTTGAATGGGAAACGCAGACAAAACCTCTTTAATTTCACAAATCGTTTCCATGCTGATCGCATTGATCACGACACGCATTTGAGAATTCTTCTGATATAATGCCGAAAGAATTTCTTTCATCCTCCCACTGCTGCCACCGATAAATGCATGCGTTGGTACCGGCAATTCTTCTAATCCATCCGGGGCTTTACCTGAAACAATTTCTATATTATCCAGCCCAAATTTTTCTTTATTTTGAGCAATCAGGGAAACCGCTTCCTCCTTATATTCCACGGCAAATACCTTAATTTCATCAGAAAGTCCGGCAATCTCTGCCGCAACGGAACCTGTTCCGCTTCCGATGTCATATACCACCGCGCCCTCATATAATTTTAACTTGCAAATACTTACTTCTCTTACCTCTTCTTTGGTCATAGGAACCTTATCCCGTATAAACTCCCCATCTTTCCTTCCATGAGTCAGCGTCTTTCTTTCCGGATCTGGATTTTTGATACAGCAGATATACAAACCATCCTCCTGTAATTGCATACATTCTTCCGGTCTAAGTTCCATGATCCGTTGTTCCGGGTATGACAACTGATATCCCGCGGTCACCGTACACTCCGTCAATCCGGCATTCAGCAACAGCTTTCCCAGTTTATGAACGTCTCTCAGTCCCGACATTAACAAAAAGAGCCTCTTTCCCTTGCGGATTTTTTTTGCCAGATCAGGCAACTCTTTTCCATGCATGCTGCAAATCACCGCATCCTGATAATTCTCCCCCATGCATGCCGCTAAGTAGGCAACAGAAGAGATTCCCGGCATAACCGTAACGTCCGCCTGCAGTCTGCCATCATTTACCGCCCTTAGCAATGCGTCATACAGCTTCTGACAGCCACTATAAAAACCGGTATCTCCGGAAAAAAGAATCACGGTTTTTATATCATCCCTGCCGATTGTTCCTTTTGACATTTTCTCCAAATAGGGAATGATCTGTTCTGAGGTATAATATGGCATCTTCTCTATTTTAGGCTGATACCCTGCAATCATTCTGTCTGCTCCAAGCAAAATATCTGCTTCTGCGATTGCCCTTTCAACCTCTTTGGTCAGACAATCCGGATTTCCCATCCCGATACCTGCAAGAGTTATCCGGAATCCGGTTTTTCTCCTGATCACCTGACCGCAAATCTTTTCCAGCTGCCCGCAGACTTCTTCAAACGTATGACATTCCTGTTCTGCCGGACACCCTATCACAAATACCGGAATATCCAGATTTTGTGCCGCATCCAGTTTTTCCTGATATCCTCCGGCATTTCCGCTTGCCTTTGTCACCAGCCATTTTATCTGATACTGCCTCAGCATCGCTTCATTCATCTGCGTAGAAAACGGTCCCTGCAACGCTAAAATCTGCCTGCCTGCAATTCCGCAATCCATACAAAGCTGCAAGCTCTCTATTCCAGGTAAAACCCGGGCATAGAGTCGTTCCTTTTTGTCGATAAACTTAACAAAAACAGAAAGTTCTTTGCTGCCTGTTGTAAGTAAAATATTTCCATCTGTTTTTTCCAAAGCCCTTGCACAGGAAACGCTATCTTTAAAATACTGTATTTTTTCATAAGAGCTGGTTACATTGCTTTCTCTCTTTAAACGCAAATAAGGAATATCCATATCCTGCATGGCACGTCTGATATTCTGTGTTACCACTTCCGCATAAGGATGAGTGGCATCTACTACAGCCCCGAAATTGCCGTTCTTAATATAGATCTCCATTTCCTCCCGGTCCATCCTGCCTTCATGGACTTTTACACAGGGATGCTCCTTTAACACAATTTTACCATATTCGGTAGCCACGCACAGGGTATGTGCGATTCCTGCCGCCGCCAAATACTCCGATAATTCTCTACCTTCCGTTGTTCCTGCAAAGATCAGTATTTCTTTCAAGTTGATAACCTCGTTTCGTAATCAGTTTTCCGTTTACGAGCTCTGAACCGGAATTGCCTATAAAAACCGTGGTAAACATATTCACCTGTGTTTCTCTTAATTCCTTCAAGGTGCAGGTTACTGCCTTTGTCCCTTCCCTGCCAATATTTTCCACATATCCGCAGGGTCTGTCCTCCTCTATCACACGAAGCAGAATATCGCAGGCCCGCATTAAATAATCTTTTCTTTTATGACTGGACGGATTATAAATTGCCATGGCAAAATCACCCTCTGCCGCAGCTGTCAGCCGTTTCTCTATTTTCTCCCAGGGTGTCAGCAGATCGCTTAAACTGATCACACAAAAATCATGATTCAGCGGCGCCCCCAAAACTGCCGCTCCGCTGTTCGCTGCAGTAATACCGGGAATTACAATAAGCTCCGTTTCCGGATATTCTTTTCCCATCTCATACATCAAAGATGCCAGTCCATAAATTCCTGCATCGCCGCTGCAGATCAATGCTACCCTCTTCCCTTTCGCCGCTTCTTCAAAGCATAGCCTGCAACGCTCCGTTTCCTGCCGCATGGGCGTGACCAGCATTTCTTTTCCTGCAAAACGCTCCCCCAGTAACTTCACATAAACAGTATAGCCGATGATAACATCTGAATTCTCCAGACCCCAAATTGCTTCTCCGGTCATCATTTCTTCTTTTCCCGGGCCTATTCCTATGATATATATCTTACTTTTCATCAAATCTTACGCTCCATTCTCTTTTCGCAACGGCAATGGTCATGCCATCCTCGGCATGCTTTTTATATACAAGACTGCCGCCATCCTGACAGGCAAAAAGCGCCGCCCGCTCACACACATTATCCACTCCTACCTGCTCCATTACAAAGTCTGAAGCGCTAAAGTCACCATCCGTCTGCTGTAACTGCTCCGCAGTATAAGTCCAAAATGGAATTTGTTTTTTTCTGCACCATGCAGTCAATCCTGCCTCATCCTTTTTCTTATCTATGGACGCCACTGCCATAATCTGCTCTGTCAAAATCCCGCAATTGTCCAGATTCTTCAAAATGAACTGATTTATTTTCTCTTCTTCTTTTCCTCTTTTACATCCTATTCCAATGATATATTCTTTCGGCTTTAAGGTTAATAATGCTCCCTTTGTCTCCGTTTTTACAGAAATCACCACATCTGCCTTCCTGTCTTCCATAGTTTGAAACTCAGAAACAACGATTCCATCCGGTATTCTGATATTCTCAGCCAAATGTCCCTGCTCTACTGCCAAATGAATTTCTTTTCCGGACAACACTTTAGACGATACCTTTGCAATCCCGTCTCTATTCTCAATATGTAACCCGTTTCTTTTCGCAAATAAATCCACTGCAAATTTACAGTTTATATCCGTTGCCGTTGTAATTACAGGAATGGCGCCCATTTTTTCTGCAATCTTTATCGCTATTTCATTCGCTCCTCCCACATGCCCCGATAGAATCGGAATAATATAATTTCCGTCCTCATCCATTACCAGGACAGCGCTGTCATGCAATTTATCCACGACACCCGGCGCAATTGCTCTGACGGCAATCCCACAGGCTCCAACAAACAGCAACGTATGCTTTTCTGTCATCTGTTTTCCTGCCCACTCCACCACATTTTCTTCTACATATTGTGTCATGGGCAGATTTGTCCTTTCCTTTGCCGCAGAGCATTTTGTAAACAGTTCTACATTATCATCGTTCAAAACCTCTGCTACCTTTTGCGACAACCTTATTCCTTTTTCTGTAAAGCTGATGCATCTGATCTCCATAAAGCTATTCCTTTGCCTGTCTGAATTCTGTCGAAAAATCCGGAGCATACAATCTGGATTTTTCATATCCCCGATGCGCTATCACATCACCAACTAATATCAGCGCTGTTTTTGTGATCCCATGTGCCGCTGCCGTTTCTTCCAGACCCTCAATCGTACAAATATAGCTTTCTTCCTCAGGCCAGGTTGCCTTATACACAATTGCTGCCGGGGTATCCTTTCGGTAACCGCCTGCTATCAGCCTTTTGCTCAGTTCCCCCAGCATCCCCGTACTTAAATAAATCGCCATAGATGTCTGATGCGCGGCAAAGCTTTCGATACCTTCTTTATCCGGCACCCTGGTTTTTCCTTCCATACGGGTAATGATCAAAGACTGTGAAACCTCCGGCAGAGTATACTCCAAATTAAGAGAGGCTGCTGCTCCGAAGCAGGCGCTGACTCCCGGACAACTTTCATACGCAATTCCTAATCTGTCCAATTCATCCATTTGTTCCCGTACCGCTCCATAAATGCTTGGATCGCCGGTATGCAGCCGAACAATCTTTTTATTCTGTACCGCTGCTTTATGCATTATATCGATCACTTCATCCAGCGTCAGCCTCGCACTGTTATAAATCTCACAGTTCTCCCTGGCATATTTTAAAAGCTCCGGATTTACCAAGGAACCGGCGTAGATGATCACATCTGCCTGCTCAAGCAAGCGCATTCCTCTTACTGTAATCAGATCTGCTGCTCCTGTTCCTGCTCCAACAAAGAAAACCATTCTGATGCCTCCTCACTTTTCGCCAATTCTCCAAATTCATTGGCATACATAATACAATCTATCTTCATTTTTCCTTTTGACCGTTTATTCAAATAGTAACAAATACGCTCCATCGCATAATCCATTACTTCCTGCCGCTTTCCACACTCGGTTAAAATGCGCACCGCCTCTTCCGTAGTCACACATTCCAGTATCTGATTCAGATATTTTACTTCCACCCCGCATTTTACGGCTGATGACACAAGCAGTTCCATCCTGCAGTCCCCTTCTTTAGAATGGGTGTTCATGATACCTCCTGACAGCTTGATCAGTTTTCCGATATGGCCGGTAAGTAACATTTTTTGAAATCCCAATTCCACCGCCATGTCAATGGTATTTCCAATAAAGTTGCTGCACTTTACGCTTTTGTCCAAATCATATCCATAGGTTCTCTTCATAAAATCCAGCCCGTAATTTCCCGGAGAAACCACTACATGATCAAATCCCTGTGCCTTTCTCTGGTTTAACTCTACCCTGATCGTATCCAGAATTGCCTGATCACTCATAGGTTCTACAATTCCACTGGTTCCCAGTATGGATATACCGCCCACAATTCCAAGTCTCGGATTAAAAGTATGCTCTGCCAGATTTTCTCCCTCAGGGACGAAAATCTCTACCATAAGGCTTCCCGTATAATCCACCAGAGAACATACCTGTAATACTTCTTTTTCTATCATTTCTCTGGGCACATGATTGATCGCAGCATTTCCTACCGGCTGATCCAGTCCGGGTTTGGTAACTCTTCCTACCCCCATGCCTCCATCTATCACGATTTGAGACCTTTCCTGCTTTTCTTTCAAAGGCAAAGCGCCATAAGAAACTTTTGCATAAATCAATGCTCCTGTCGTAATATCAGGATCATCGCCCCCGTCTTTTTCCACCGCACAGCTTACTTCCTTCTCATTCCTGACAATATCAATGAGCTGCGCTGTATAGGGGATTCCTTTGGGTGTTTCTATTGTAATTTCTGTTTTTCTTTTTCCGGTTAATAACATATATGCCGCCGCTTTTGATGCCGCCGCCGCACAACTTCCCGTTGTAAAGCCATACCGCATAGCCTTCCTCCAACATCCTGCGCGCTCTAATCTCTGCCCAGTTCATACATCAAAGCATTACAGATTGCTGCCGCAACGTTACTGCCGCCTTTTCTTCCCCTGTTTACAATATGCGGCACATCTGTCCCTATAATCAATTCCTTTGCGGCTTCCACGTTCACAAAGCCCACCGGTACACCAATAATAAATGCCGGTTTCCATATTCCTTCTCTCATCATCTCATATAGCCGGATCAATGCGGTAGGTGCATTTCCAATGGCAAAAATTACCGGTTTTTTTATCATAGAAGCCATCTCCATGCTAATTGCCGCCCGGGTAGTCCCTCTCTCTTTTGCTATTTGCGCAACCTTCGCATCTGCCATAAAACAATGTGCTTCTCCGCCAAACCTTGCCAACGTTTTCTTATTGACCCCTGCTAATGCCATGTTCGTATCTGTCACTATATCGGCACCGCTTATCAGTAACTCCCTTGCGATCTGTACCGCATTTTCAGAAAATACAAGAGTCTTTGTATAGTCAAAATCCGCGCTGGTATGAATGACTCTTTTCGTCACCATTTCCTGCTCTTTTGGTATTTTTATTCCTTGTATCTCCAACTCCCTGGAGATAATCTCAAAACTTCTTTTTTCAATTTCTTCCGGCAATAAATGCTCTATATTATGCAAGACACTCACCTATCTCTCTCAGTAATATTTTATTTTCTTCTCTGCTTTTTACAGCGAGTCGATAATACCCCTTTTTCAATCCTTTAAAGTTCCGGCAATCCCTTATTAAAATCCCCCTTTTCAGTAATAACTCATACAAAGGTTTTTCTGTATACAGCAAAATAAAATTTCCCTCTCCGTCAAATACTTCCAGCCCCATCTTTTGCAGTTGCTCTGTTAAAAATGCTCTCTCTTTTTGCACATACCATACCGTTTGCTCTACAAATTCTTTTTCCTTTGCACATGCTATCCCTGCCTCCTGTGCAAAAACGGATAAATTCCACTCCGGAAGCTGCCGTCCAATCTTCTGAACAAGCCCTTCATTACCGCTAACCAAAAATCCCAGTCTTACTCCGGGAATCGCATATAGTTTTGTAAAAGCCTGTACCAAAAGCAAATTAGGGTACTCCTCTATCTCTGATACAAAGGAGGCATCCCCTTCACAAAAGGAAATAAAACATTCATCCAAAACAACATAGATGCCCTTCTCTCTGCATACAGTGAGCACTTTTCCAAGATAATCGCGCTCCAGCCGTTTTCCTGTCGGATTATTCGGCTGCGCCAGGAAGAGAATATCGATATCTTCCGTCAACATCATAAATAAATCTTCGCCCGGCAAAAAGGAATTTTCTTTTTTCAGAAAATAATAGCTGATTTTACTTTCCACTGCTTCTGCAGCATATTGATACCCGTAAAAGCTGGGTACCGGAATCAGGACATTCTCCGGCTTAAGGGCATGCATGATCCCCATAAAAATTTCTGAAGCGCCGTTTCCAAACAGTAAATATTCCTTTGGAACCGCCAGCTGCTTTGCCACCGCTTCTGTCAATTCAAGAGCTCGTATATCCGGATATTCCTGACATCGCACCACCGCCCGATGCAGAGCCTCTTCTACCCCTTTGGGGATTCCGAGAGGATTCACATTGACCGAAAAATCCAGTTTTACTTTATTCGTATAAATATCTCCGCCGTGTATAACCTGCACCAGCCGCTCACTTCCCTTCTATAAACAAATCAAACCTGCCATCAATGTTAAACAAATCATTTCACACAACCACGCGGTTATATACATTAACTTGTTTACTCTCTTTATATCTTCATACTCTACGCTTCTGCATGCATCGCCTATAAATGGTTTCTTTACTGTTTTTCCAAAATAGCAGGCATCTCCTGCCAGGCGTATTCCCAATGCTCCGGCACATACCGATTCCGTCTGGGCAGAATTAGGACTGGCATGCTTTCGATTATCCCTCTTATATATTTTGTAAGCCTGTCTTCCGCTATAACTTTTTCCGCCTATAAAAGCTGCACATATCATAAGCCAGGCGCTGATTCTGGATGGTATGTAATTAACCAAGTCATCCAGTCTGGCGGCCGCTCTCCCAAAATACAGATACTTCTCATTTTTATATCCCACCATAGAATCCATGGTATTCACAGCCTTGTAGAAAAACCCTGCTATAGGGCCTCCTAATGCAGTATACAGCATGGGAGCTATGACTCCATCCGAGGTATTTTCCGCAACAGTTTCAATAGCGGCTTTCGCAACTCCCTCTTCATCTAAAACAGACGTATCTCTGCCCACAATCATAGAGACTGCTTTTCTTGCCGCTTCCAGCCCTTCTGTTTGCAGACAATGACAGACTTTCATACTCTCCACCTTCAGGCATTTCGTTGCCAGAATCTGATACGTCATAATCGTTTCTGTCAGGACCCCAAAATATGGATGGATATGATACGCTGCAAATATAAGAATTGCAGTTACGCAAACAGTTATGGTAAGCACTGAGAAAACCAGCAGCGCTCCATCTTTTAATTCATTCCTGCTGTTTCTCTCCGCCTTCCCGTTTCGCAGTTTCTTTTCCAAACCACTTATCAAACTGCCTATCAAACGTATAGGATGAGGCAGCCAATAAGGATCTCCCAAAAGTAAATCCAAAAGAAAACCAGAGAAAAAAGCTAATATATGATATTTCATTTATTTCCTCACACTCTATCTTGTCCTATTTTCTGAACATCCGCCATTCTGAGATATCCCTGTATCTCTTTTAGGGTACAGATATATCCCTGTCCGTTTTCTGCCTGATAATCAAAATATCCGCCACCACAAAAAGTACTCAGCAAAGCCATGATTGTTCCGCCATGCATCACTCCTCCTATTGTCATGGCGCTGTTGAGCCTGCTCTGACATTTCAGCTGTAATAACATTTTATAAAATCCCTGTTTGCAGCGTTCTGTAAAATCTTCCCTGCTCTCTCCATTTGGAAAAGGCAATGTACCATTACTGTCAATCCATTTCTGATAATATTCATTTCCTTTTAATTCCACATAATTTTTTCCTTCAAAATCTCCAAAATCCATTTCCGCCCACTCCGGTATCATAAAAATTTCCTGTTCAGGATAGAGTATCCGGGCAGTTTGCGCACAACGTCTCATTGGACTCGAAAAAAGATGATCAACATGCGGATAGGTATTCCTGGCTTTATATAATGCCTGCTCTCCCTCCTTGCTTAATCCTTCATCTGTTCTTCCAAGGTATCTATGCTCTTTATTGGAAGGAGTAGCTCCATGGCGAATCATTACTAATTTCACTTGATTCTCTGACCGATTCCACATATCACCCGCACCACCTCATCTGCCTGCTCCGCCAGTTTTATCAGAATCCTTCCTGTCCGCTCTCTGTATTCCCGTTCAAAACTGTCTATAGGCACAATTCCATTTCCAATCTCATCACTAATCACAATACAGCCGGGAGCATTGCTTATAAATTCCAGTACTTCCTGCTCTATATTTTCCCCCTGCCTGATACCTGCCTTCATCCACTCATGAAAGTGATTCAGAATGACGGTCTTTCCGTTATCCTTTGATTCCTGTAATTGTTCTGCATCCGGAAATTCACCGTCTACAATACAAAAATCTGTTACTCTTTTTCCCTCAAGTACATAATCCAATTTTCCTTGAGCATATCCGCCAATTACCAGCTTCATCTGATCCACCTCTTCCTTACATACAAACCACGTTTATTACCGCTGCTGCAGCCAGCATGCCGCACTCACAAAGCAATACAAAATATCCTGCCGTATCACCGGTAATTCCGCCCAATTCTTTTTTACTGCGATAAGCGTAATACACAAACACACCAAGTGCCGCTGCTGCCACGATCATCCCTCCGGTCAAGGAACGCCATAACATAAACAACACACACAATGCTCCCTGCAGACAAAGGACTATCTTCACAGTATTCTTCCCCGCCTTACTGGCAAAAGAATAAAGCAAGCCTTCCTTTTTTGCCGACGGGAATGATACTACACTGATTCCGCTCAGACATCTGGATAAGAAAAAGCCGGCGCAAACAATCTGTAACAAATTTTTGTCCTGTATTTCGGAAAAAGCAGCCATATACAATAGTCCATAGACAATAAGCCCGATAACTGCAAATGCACCAATATGGGAATCTTTTAATATTTCCAGCTTCTTTTCCCGCAGCTGATAAGAACAAAAGGCGTCCATGGTATCCATAAATCCATCTGCATGAAATCCCCCTGTAATCAATAAAGGAATTGCTGTTCCTATCAATGTATAGCACAGCAGACTAATTTCATATTTTTCACAAATCATTCCCCAAAAATAAATACAGCCGCCGATCACTGCCCCTATCCATGGAAAAAAACAAAGCATATATTTCATATCCTCATCCTTCCACTCAAACTGTGGCATAGGAATTTTGGAATACATTGAAAATGCGATTATCATTGCTTTTACAATCCGCATATGAATCTCCATTCCGGAGCGCAGGAGGCAACGAGCCGTTTGTGACGCTCCGGCACAAACAGCTGTGTGAAAAATAAGCTGTCAGGCTTATTTTTCTTCTTTCACTATGATTGGAATCCCGACAACCACCTCAATCACCCTGTCCGCCATCTTGGCCAGTTCCTGATTGATACATCCCATCGTCCTGATATAATTCATGGTTGTTTCATCATAAATAATTCCGTCTTCAAACACATTATTTGTAACAATAATAAAATCTTTTATCGTTTTTAATACCTCTTTTATTCCGCCGATAATACTTTTCTGTACCAATTTGCCGTCCCTTATCTCATCCTCACGGAACATCTCATTTGCCACCAGATTGGACATACACTCCAGTAATCCGGCATTCTCTATGGCAGTTTTCTTTTCCATTTTATGCGCAGCCTGCTGAATATCCGTTGACTGTTCAATGGTTAAAAATCCTTTTCCTTCCCTCATTTTCCGATGCCTGAAAACCTTTTCCCGTCCTTCCGCATCATACACCTGCATGGTGGCAATATAATATTTTCTGCAATCTCCGGAAAGTTTCGTAATATAATCTTCTGCATAAGACGATTTACCGCTTCCACTTCCCCCCATGATCAATACCAACATTTAACTCAACCTTTCATACTGTCCTATTTTTACATCATCAAAGGTTATTTTTCCCTGATAGATACTCAGCGCTGCATCCAGTAAAGCAAACATCATTACCGCACCGGTTCCTTCCCCTAACGCCATATTCCCATCAATCACCGGCTCCAGATCCAATTCTTTTGTAAGCATTGCAATCGCCGGCTCCTTCCCCTTATGAGAAGGAATATAATACTCTTTTGTCCCCGGCACCAGTCGCTCTGCCAACAAAGCAGCTACCATACTAATGACTCCATCCAAAACAACAGGAATACGGCACATCGCTCCGCCCACACAGAGCCCTGCAAGACCTGCAATATCCAAACCTCCTACTGTACAGAGTATCGTTAAGGCATCTGCATGGTACAAGCCGTATTTCTGAATTGCTTCTTCAATTACTTTCTGCTTTCTGATCAGACCGGTATCATTTAATCCTGCCCCTCTTCCTGTCACTTTTGATACTTCACATTTTAACAAAGCTGCAGCAGCCGCACTGCTGGTTGTCGTATTTCCAATCCCCAGCTCTCCCGTGGCAAGGATTTTATATCCTGCTTTTTTGCACCAAAATGCCATATCTATTCCCGTTGCCATAGCCCGGATTGCTTCTGATTCCAGCATGGCAGGCTCTTTACTGAAATTTCTTGTACCACATCTTATTTTTCTGGAAACAACTCCAGGAATCGTATCCTTTATGTTAATACCAATATCTACCGGAATCGTATCTGCTCCTACCGCCTTCGCCATCTGCCCTACGCAGGACTGTCCTTTTCCCATGGATTTTGCTACCGCTGCTGTAATCTCCTGCCCGGACTGACTGACATTTTCCTCTACGATCCCGTTATCGGCACACATAATAACGACAGCCTTTTTGGTAATATCAATCTCTTCCGTTCCTGTAACGGCACCTATCCTTGCAATAAGCGTTTCAAATTTTCCCATTCCATCCAAAGGTTTTGCAATGGTATCCCAATTCTTCAGTACCTTCTTCCTGCATATTTCATCCGGTTTGTCAACCTTCAGCTTTTTCAGTTCTTCCCGTGTATAATCATTCCAGATGGGCTTCTCCAAGCATTCCATAAATCTCCTCCATATTCAGATACATACGCAGAGTATCCGCCAACTTGTCATACTGTTTATCTTTAAAAGTCCGGTAATCTTCGAACTCTCCATTTTCCATCTCAATCCCTTTTTTCTCTGCAAGCGCCTGTACCATTGCATTGGCAATCATTCCCTCATCAAATAGTCCATGAACATAGGAACCATAAATGTTTTCATTCTTATCTGATGTCACCACAATCCTTTCTTCTGTACCTGTCCTTCCCATATGTATTTCATAGCCTTTAAAAGTACAATCGGAAAGTACATGGAACAGTCCGCTTAATCTTTCAATCCTGCCCTCAATCTGACAACGTTTTTTTTCCGGCATCAGTACCGTTGACACAGGGAGCAATTCCATTCCGCGCATTTGTCCACCCTCTTCCACACCTTCCGGGTCGAAAATCTCCTGCCCTAACATTTGATAGCCACCACAAATCCCAAATACCGGAATCTCTTCTGCCAGCTTCTTAACAGCAGCTTCCAGACCATTCTGACGCATCCACTTCAAATCACCCATGGTATTTTTACTTCCGGGCAAAAAAATCATATCCGGATGGCGCAATTCACTAATGGATGTCACATATCGCACTGCTGTTTCAGGCATTTGTTCAAATACATTAAAATCCGTAAAATTAGAAATTCTGGGATATCGGATCACCGCAATATCGATCAAACCTTCGCTTTTTCTATCAAATCTCTCTGTCAGACTGTCCTCATCCTCTAAAGACAGCTCCATGTATGGGACAACTCCTACCACCGGAACATTCCCCTTTTCTTCCAGCATTTCAATTCCCGGATCAAGAATGGATTTATCCCCGCGAAACTTATTAATGATCAGTCCCTTTACTCTCCTTTTTTCTTTTTCCTCAAGCAACATCAAAGTTCCCAAGAGCTGTGCAAACACGCCTCCTCTGTCAATGTCTCCCACCAAAAGGACCGGCGCATCCACCATTTCAGCCATTCCCATATTTACAATATCATTCTGTTTTAAGTTAATTTCCGCCGGACTTCCCGCGCCCTCTATCACGATAATATCGGCATATTCTTCCAGCTTTTTGAAAGACTTTTTAATATCCGGAATCAATGTCTTCTTAAAGGCAAAGTAATCTCTGGCACTCATATTTCCAAGTACCTCACCATTTACAATTACCTGTGAGCCTGTATGATTGGTAGGTTTTAACAAAACAGGATTCATGCACACCATCGGTGGGATTCCCGCTGCTTCCGCCTGCATCACCTGCGCTCTGCCCATTTCCAGTCCTTCTGATGTAATAAAGGAATTTAACGCCATATTCTGAGATTTAAAAGGAGCCACCCTAAATCCGTCCTGCTTAAAGATCCTGCATAAGCCAGCTACCAAAAGGCTTTTGCCTGCATTAGACATGGTTCCCTGTACCATGATCACCTTTGACATAGATTCTTCATGCCTTTCTTCATCATTTACAATTCATTTCTATTTCCTTGCCGGATTCTTTTGCAAATTCCAACAATTTGCAATTCACCTGCTCCAATGTGCCAAAATTTTCTTTACAGCAAATAATCTTTTCACAAACAGCCAGTTTTTTTCTTGCTTTCTGCATATGTTCTTCCGTAATCGGTTCAAAAGCCTCTGCTGCGATCACGTCTGACGCCAATGCCCTTGCTGCCGGATAGTCCAGATCATTTTTCGGTAAAACCCCGGTAATAAAAGGAATCCCCTGTCTTTGCAATCTGCGGTATACATTTCTTCCGGTTCCTCCCCCGGCTATCACAAAAACTTTTGCCTCCCCTTTTGCAGGCTCCAGCTCCATACTTCCGTTTTCTTCATCAAAACTGCCTGATTCTATAGAAAACAGCCTTGATATGTATCCCTGTTCAAAAACTTCCTCCGGCTTTCCAAAACGGTCTACGCACTTTCCGTCAATACACAAAATTTTATCAGAAACTCTGGCCGCCAATTCCAGTTCATGAAGAGACATAATTACTGTCAGTCCTTTTTTCTTCCTCATTTCCTGTAAAATAGAAAGAAATTCCAGCTTATACTTTACATCCAGATAAGAGGTCGGCTCATCCAAAATAATAATTTCCGGCTCCTGGCAAATTGCTCTGGCAAGCATTACACGCTGTCTCTGCCCGTCGCTGATACGAGTAAAATCCTGATCTTTAACGGCTGTCACATGCACCAGCTCCATTGCTTCTTTTACCACCCGACGATCCGCCTCAGACAAAATGCCAAAATACCCGGTATAAGGATATCTGCCCGTTGCTACTACATCTTCACATGTCATCATTTCCGTTCGCAGTTTCTCGGTCAGTACCACTGCCATATTCTGTGACAGTTCTGTCCCCGACATATTTTCCACACTCTGTTCATTCAGATAAACTGTTCCGGCAATAACTGCAAGCTGTTTTGCTATACTTTTTAAAACCGTGGACTTTCCCGCACCATTAGGGCCTATCAGGGTCAGTATCTCGCCTTTCTCCAGACCAATTTCAATATCCTTTATAATGGGATTTTTATGATAACCTACGCTTAAATGCTCTGTCTTGAAATAATATTTCATCATGCCCGCTTCTCCCTGCTTCGCCTTATCATAACCCACAGTACTACCGGAGCTCCAAACACTGCTGTAACCGTACTGATACTAAGCTCTGTAGGTGCAAACAAAATTCTTGCCAACAGATCACAGAGCAGGCAAAATACACTTCCTCCAAGAAAGCAGGCCGGGATCATCAGAATCGGCTTTACGCTTCCCAAAAGGCTTTTTACCAAATGAGGTACTGCAACACCCACAAAAGAAACGGGACCTGCAAACGCTACAATACATGCCGACAAAATACTGGATAAAATGACCAACGCTGCTCTTAACAGTCTGATATTTACTCCCATATTCTGCGCGTATGATTCTCCCAACTGATATGCATCAAGCGGCTTTGACATAAAAAAAACGATAACAAATGTTACTGCTATGACCACTGCCATAACAAACACGTTGTCCCATGTCATTCCGGAAAAACTGCCCCTTGACCAATTATGCAGATTTACAATTTCCGCATCATTTGCAAAGGTCACCACCAGCTCTGTAACAGCCGAACAAATATAACCGATCATTACACCGCTTACCACCAGCATGGACATATTATCCACCTTACGGGACATCAGAAGAACAAATCCCATGGATATCATCGCTCCCAAAAAAGCAGCGGCGATCAATATCACTGAACTTACCCGGATAGCCTGTCCCATCAAAAACACCATCACAAGCGCTACAACCATTTTGGCTCCAGAAGAAATTCCCAATACAAAAGGACCCGCTATAGGATTGTGAAAAAAAGTCTGCAATAAATATCCAGCCAAACCCAATGCTCCCCCCAAAATCATTGCGGCCATGGTTCTGGGCATTCGAATATCCCACAGGATTCTGCCATTGTTAATTTGCTGACCGCTTATCGACGCCTTGATATCTTCCAGCGAAATTTTTACAGTTCCAATACATACGTTTATGGCTGCAAAAACAAGCACACCAATGCCAAGCAAAAGAAATGCAATAATATATCTCTTTTTTCTGCTATGCTGCATATAATTCCTCCTCTACTCTAAGCGGAACAGGTATTCCATTTCTCCTTCCTCGTCCCCTTGAAGCATAGTATGTATATCTTCAATCAAATAGCCAATAGACATGGATTGTTGATACATATCATTGGTGGTGCACCATACGTTACCATTCTGCACTGCCTTAAAATCTTCCAATACTGCACATTTATCCAACAATTCTTCTATCGAATTCACCCCGCCATCAATAGAACTGTTATAAATGATAAAATCAACATCTTTTGCACTGTTATAGAACTCTTCTACCTGCATATTCATGGTAGAACGGCTTGACTCCGGATCGCCTAAATTCTCAAATATATACTTTCCGCCTGCCAGTTCGATCATTTTAGGTACATAATCTGAACTCTGTCTTACCTGCACCAAACCGTTGGAAGTAATAAAGAAAAACGCAACTGTCTGATCTGTTTTTTCATCCGCGGTTACTTTTTCCAAAATGGCAACCTGTTTTTCGAATGCTTCTTCCGCCTCTGCTTCTTTTCCCAGCAATGCTCCAAAAAATTTAATCCATTCCACTCTTCCGAGCGGATGAGATTCATAACTGGAATACTCTATCATGACGGGGATTCCAAAATCCTCCATCATTTCAATTACCTCCGGTGAATGAGAAATCATCATATTCTCGATGGCAAGAGAACAGTTCTCGGAAACAATCAGCTCATAATCCGGTTTGTTATATTTTCCGGCGTACAACATCTTGCCATCAGCCATTGCTTCATTTGCAGATTCAATATACCAATTACCTTCTTTTTGTCCGGAAAGTCTGATGGTATCAACTGCATCCAGGGAATCAAACATGTCCATTGCCGCAGTTGCCACCAAATACAGGTTTTCTACAGGCTGCCGCATTATGTACATATCTTCTTCCAGATTTTCCGGAACCGCTTTCCCTTCCGGGACAACCAGAAGTTTTGTCCCATCCATTACCGTCAGAAGCTTATAACCGCCTGTATAATAATCAACAGAGAAATTCTCTGCATATTTCAGTTCCATGCTGCTTTCATATACAAACTCTGCACTATTTTCATCAATACTTTCTGTTGATCCCGATACTGCGGAATCCTCACTTATATCGGATGAAATATTTTCCACAGAATCGGAAGAAGGACTGCCACAGCTACATAGCCCAAGCAGTCCCATCAAAAGTAAACAGCATATTGTTGTTATCCTTTTTCTTCCTGTCATTGATTCATCCTCTTATTGAACCGCCTCTATTGTATCTGAGCAGAAAGTAATTGAATACTCTATCTCATGCGGTCTGCTCATTGCTACCGTATCACCTATAACACTTATCGCTTCATCAAAAACTGTAACAGGGATTTCAAATACCGAATCTCCTTCTTTATTAACAGGCAGATATTTTTCATCTCCGACGAGCATATAATCATAATTCGGACTATTCCACTTCAAAACAGCAATTACCTCATCACCTGATACCGTAATAATAGCCGGTGATAAAATCTCAGCCTTTCCGCTTCCGCCTTCAAAAATAATATCAATCGCATAACTGCCGTCTTCTAAATCTATCTGTGTTTCGTTACCACTTACTTCAGATGTATCTGCGGAGTCTAAAGGCTGCGGATCAGAAACTACTACTTTATGGTCATACCATTTTCCCTTTTTTCCAATTAAGGCAACATCAAATTCTTCTCCAATCATCGGAACAGGAACATCAAAACCATATACCTCATCTGTCAGGCCATCGCTATAAGTAACGCTGTCCACCGACGGTTCTAAAAGTACGGCATTTTCTTTTTCGGCATCCTCCGCAAGTCCCGGATAAAGGTTTACGATATTCTTAGAACCAAGTGAAATATGGATCGTCATTTTCCCATCTTCCACCGTTAACGTTCCTTTGCCATCATGGGCTTCATTCACCCGAAACATGGAACTGTCGGTATCAAATGCCGCCAGATAAATTCCATCCGGCAGTGCATTTTCTTCTGCTTCTGCTTCTGTTACCGCCTCTGTTGCTGTTTCTGTTACCGCCTCTGTGTAAACGGCAGAGTCTGTTTCAAGCGCAGACTCCATTTCACTGTCCTTATCGGAACATCCTCCGAATATAGTACTTGCTAATACCAGTGTCCCTATGATTAAAATGTGTTTTTTCTTCATAATGATATCCTTATTATTTTAATACTGCGCCTGTATGATCTACATATATCTGCTGAATCGCTTCAATCTGGCCAAGACCTTTAATCTGTGTGTCCACATTTTCAAATTTTCCTGATGCTGTAAACATCGCATACCAGGAATCTTCCTCTGTACCTGCCATGTCATTATTCGCATGGTCACCTGCTACTACCATTAAAGGACGCAGCACCACTTTGGTATAACCTGCTGCCGCAACTTTCTCAATAATCGCATCTGCCGAAAATGCCTCGTCGCCTTCCACGGTTCCGATAAATACGTTATCATAACCAAGCTCATTCATCTGCGTCTGCATCTGGGCATATGTAACCATTGCCGTATGATGCGTGCCATGTCCCATAAATACAAAGGCTGTCTTATCTTCGTTTGCCGCTTCTATATTGTCGTAACCGGCATCTTTTACAGCTTCAGCAGTAACAATTTCAGCAACCGCTTTCTTATCTTCGTTAATTACAGTTGCATCATTTCCCACTTCACCAAGCAAAGGTTCTGCTACGCTTACAGTTTCAAACTTGTCTCTATAGGTATCTACTGTTTCCATTACTTCATCATATTCTGCCCCATGCATTAAATGGGTTGGCTGAATCACAAGATTTTTCACGCCGTTAGCAGCCGCACGTTCTAATGCCTGCTCTACATTATCAATGCATGCGCCTTCACGTGCCTGGATATGATTGATAATGATCTGCGCTGTAAATGCTCTTCTTACCGACCAGTCCGGATATGCTTCCTGTAATGCATCTTCTATTCCTTTGATATCCGCAACACGGCTGTCATTAAACGACGTACCAAAGCTGACTACTAAAATTTCATTTTCGCCGATTTCATCCTGATTACGTACGTCATCCTTAGAAGCGTCGCCCGTATATCTTCCAAAATAATCCGGATCTGCATTTTCGCCTGCTACAAGCTCTTTCTGTGCATCTGTCAATGCATCCCAGGCCGCTTTTGCATCTGCACACTGCTTATCTGTTTCATCAGTTCTTTCCTGTACATAAATTGCGTCAATAAGAGCTGCAACCTTGTCTGCTTCCGCCTGATCATTATTTTCTGCTTTTGTTTCTTCTATTTCTACATCTGTCTGCGTACTCTGCTCCGTCGCCGTTCCCGCCGTTTCCTCTGCGTTGCTTCCGCAGCCGGTTACATATGCGGCTGTCATAAGTCCTGCCATTAACACTGCCACTAATCTTTTTTTCATACACTCCTCGTTTCTGCTGTTCTCAGCTTCTTATTTATCAAATATGTATCACTGACAAAAACGGGGACTTGCCTGACAAGTTAATATAATTTCATTCACACATAAAAAAACCCTTTACTGCATTACAGGTAAAGGGTTTTCACACAAAATAAATCTATCGGATCTTTCTTATAACAAATCAAATCCGACAAATCATAACGTACAACCTTTTTACTCGTGGCTTGAAACAATCGTTTCTGTACAGCATTCAGGCAGGTCTCCCGGCTTAAAGATCATCACATTGGCCATCTTCCCAGTTTCCCAGTGATATAGCGGCTTCTGCTCCCTAATTACGGTGACGAGTTCGTACAGGATTTGCACCTGTTTCCCTTTTCACCGGAGCCAGTCTTTTACAAAACTGCTCCGACACCTGATTACTACATATTTAATTTTGTTTAATATATCATATTCATACAAAATATTCAATCATTTTTACACCGGCGTATATTTGCTCTGAGGCTGATTTATTCATGGCGGTATGGTAAGCTGTGCACTTTCCAACACCAATGACATTCCGGTTACTTCCAAAAAGGCATGGCTGTCGGAACGTTTTGAAGATGCCAATTCCGTAAGTTTTCCTGCCGGGATTGACGGGAAGCTGATTTTAAAATAAACTGAGGATAAGGGGGAAAACTATCATTAAAGGAGGATTTTGTCTATGAACAAAAATGCGTTCAGAAAACTGTCTTACGGGGTCTATATCGTTTCAACCTGGGATAACGGCCGCCCTACCGGATGCACCGCCAATTCCGCAATGCAGATAACTTCCGATCCCGCGACTGTTGCCATCAGTATCAACCATAACAATTACACGAATAAATGCATTATGGAAAGCGGACATTTCGCAGTCTCCATCCTTTCCGAGCAATCCGACCCGTCCATCATCGGTACCTTTGGATTCCAGTCCGGAAAAGATGTGAACAAATTCGATTCCGTCCCTTTTGAGATACGCGGAAATCTGCCTATCGTCAAGGATGCCTGCGCTTTCCTTTCCTGTGAAGTCATCGATAAAATGGAAACCGACACGCATACCATATTTCTCGGCAAGGTGCTGGACGCAGACCAGCTGAGCGGCCAGGAGCCAATGACCTACGCCTACTATCACAAGGTAGTCAAAGGCAAGAGCCCCAAAAACGCCCCCACCTACCTTCCCGAAGAGGATACTTCCGCAAAATCCGCATGGGTATGTAGCGTCTGCGGATATATTTATGATGGAGAGACGCCTTTTGAAGAACTGCCGGAAGACTATACCTGTCCGATATGCAGACAGCCCAAGTCCGTATTTATCAGGAAATAACAAAAAGAGGGGGGTGCTTTACCGCACCCCCGACCGCTCCCGCATCCGGATGAGTATCCTTTTTTCCATCCTGCTCACCTGCACCTGGCTTATCCCCATCTGCTGCGCTATCTGCGTCTGCGTCTTGTCCTCATAATAACGCATCCGTATCAGAAGCCGGTCCTTTTCGGGCAGCTCCTCCAAAAGCTGCCTCAAAAGCATTCTGTCCAGAAGCTTATTCTTTTCCGTATCCTCCCATTGCCCGTCCCCGGCCTTTGCCGCCACCTGGTCCAACAGCTGAATCTGTTTTCCATCCCCTTCATATACCGGCTTATAAAGTGATTCCACTTCTGCCGCGGCATCCAGAGCCATGACCGCATCCTCTCTTGAAATACCTGTCGCACGGCACAATTCATCCAGCGACGGCTCCCTTCCTTCTTTTGTCCGTATCTCATTTTCCGCCTGTTTGAGTTTATAACCCGCATCTTTTAAAGACCGACTTACCTTGACCATTCCATCATCCCGCAGAAAACGCCGTATCTCCCCTGCGATCAGCGGTACCGCATACGTTGAAAATTTTACGTCATAGCTCAGATCAAAATGGTCTATCGCTTTCATCAGGCCTATCGTTCCTGTCTGAAACAGGTCTTCCGCATCGTATCCCCTTCCTGTAAACCGCTTCACGATATGGCGGACCAGTCCGAGGTTTTCCTCAATCAGTGTCTGTCTTGCGCCGTCATCCCCCGACTGCGCCCTTTGAATCAATGCGGATATTTCCATGGACTATTCCTCATTTGCCCACGGCATGCTTCCTATTTTTTTCTCCATTATAACCCGCGTTCCCCTGTCCGGTTCGGATTCCACCTCGAGCCCATCCATAAACGCCTCCATAAATGCAAATCCCATCCCCGACCGTTCCAAATCCGGACGTGTTGTAAACAGCGGCTCCATAGCCTGTTCCACATTTTCTATCCCTTTTCCAAAATCCTCGATCTCCATATGTAAAATATCATCCTCCAACACACAGGTTATCGATATGATTCCCCCTTTTTCCTCATATCCGTGTATCACTGCATTTGTTACCGCCTCTGAAACCGCCGTTTTAATGTCTGAAATCTCCTCCACCGTAGGGTTAACGGGCGTAATAAAAGACGCCACCGTCACCCTCGCAAAACCTTCATTTTCCGGCAGAGCCTCAAATTCCACCTTCATCCTGTTTCTCATCCCGCTCCTCCTACTCCATAATCTCCACTATTTTTTCAAGCCCTGACATTTTCAGTATTCTTAATATCCGATTATCCGCATGTATCACATAGACTTTTCCGCCAAAGCACGATATCTTTCTGTAACGTCCCGCAAGTACCCCGACGCCTGAGCTGTCCATAAATTTTGTATCTGAAAAATCAAATACAACATGGTTTACCTCATTGTCCAAAAGCATGTGATCCGCCCGTCGTGAAATATTTTTACAGCTGTTGTGGTCTATCTCCTCCGGCAGACGTATCATCAGGTAATGGTCGATGACCTTATATTCTTCCATATCCTTCCTCCCTTGAGCTTTTTATTGAAAAAGTGTGCGCCTCGGCGCACACCCGCGCCGAGCGCGGTCGCGTCAGCGATAATTTCGCCGCGCGCGAGTGCGCATAATCGTGTTTTTTTATCCGATAGGAAATGAACTTTCCTATCGGATAAAAAAAGAGGACACGGAAACATTCCATCTGTTTCCTGTCCTCTTTTGTAATCGTGATCTTATTCTGTTTTATTCTTCCAACTGGTCTATCGCACGCTGGGACTGCTTTGCTTTTTCCGTATCCGGAAAAAGTTCTATTACCTTCTCATAAGTCTCCTGCGCCTGACGCTTATTGCCGTTGTCCCGATATGCATTCGCAAGAGCATACAGTGCTTCGCTGTTTTCCTCATCATAGGAAACCGCCTTCGTCAGATTCTCGATGGCAGTCTCATAATCCCGCGCCTTGTATGCTTTATAACCTGTTTCATAATAAGAAGATGCCAGGTCGGTCCCCGTCTCCTCCAACAGCTGCATATAAAGCTTCTTTGCCGCTTCTGCAGTATCCGTGCTCTCCATCGTATCCCGGTCTATCTTGTCCACCGCCTCTGAAAGAGCAGCCGTATCGTTAGGTTTTGTCATATAAAGATATGCTGCATTCAGAAGTGCCTCCATCATTCCAATACCGCCGTCTACTCCGGTCAGTTTTTCATTCTGGGTCTTCAGTTCTTTATTCTGAGCTGTCAGAGTCTCTACCTGCTGCGTCAGGCTCACGATATCGGTGCTCTTTTTATCGGATTCTTCGCCTACTGCCGTCAGTTTACTGTTCAGCTCCTTCTGTGCCAGAGATACCCTGCCCGGTAAGATAAGGAACCACGAAACGGCTACTCCTACGGCCAGACCGCCCAATATTCCCCAAAGCCATCCGATGTTTTTCTTCGGCTCCATCATATGCCCGACCGGCTGAATGATAGTCTCATTTCCGCTCTGATATTTTATCACATCGTCCGCACGGGAAGCTCTGCGCGCCTTTCCTCCATCGTCTTCAGCCTTCTGAGCTGTCTCGACTTCTTTCATATACCGAAGAGCTGTCGTATTCGCACGGTCAATACGCAGACAGCGGTTTAACTCCTTGCGGGCCTTTTCCCACTCTTTCATGTCCATATATAAAAGAGCCAGCAGCAAATGCCCCTGCACAAAGTTCGGATGATCTGAAAGTACCTTTTTTAACTGGATGCGCGCCAGGTCCTTACTATCCTGATAGCAATAAGAGAGCGCCTGATTGTATTTCCTGCTCATCTGGGTAAAGGACTCCAGCTGCGACGGGCTCTTTTGAACAGCATCTATGTAGTCGTCCGCAATATTTTTTTCCGGACGAAGGTTTTTACTGATTACCCATTCAGAAAGCGCCGGAACGACTTCTCCCATTTCAAAATACACAAGCCCTAAAAGGTTTCTTGCATCAATATGGTATTTATTTACCTTGAGCGCCAGCTTCAGACTGTCCAGCGCCCCGGAAAGGTCACGCACGCATGCTCTCTCCAGTCCTTCATTATAATAATAATTTGAAAAGCTCATCAGCTTTTTGTATCGTTCAACATCTGTCCCACAGTTCGTGCAGAAGTTTTTCTCCGTCAGATCTGCGCCACAATTATAGCACTGCATAACTTCACCCCTTTATTCTTCGTGTTCGGTCTTGTCGCTGTTTTTTAATTCTTCTTCCTGCTCCTTGACCATTTCCACCAGAATATCCGTGAAATCCGTTAAATTGTGGTTTATGATAACGTCCTCTGCCTCATCTATCTCAAGGCTGGGATGAAACTTTTTGAGTTCTTCTTCAAAATTGATCATGCGTATCCTCCATATCGCTCACAGCCTTGCGGCTGATGTTTCTTTCCTGTAACTTTTCATGTGGATTTTTCTTAATATCACTATCATACGCAGACTACGGCAAAAAATCAATCGAATTTTTCCCTGAATTCAAAAAGTGGACTGTATTTTTCGACTTTTTATACCGGAAAAATATTCAAACAGCCCGGAAGCGCTGTCAAAATGCGCCTCCGGGCTGTCCGTTTTCTCTACAGGAACTTTTCCTGTTCTTATTTCTTAAGCTGTCCCAGACGCTCCCGCACCTGTTCCATCATCTGCGTATATTTCTCAAGCTTTGCGCGCTCCTCTGCAACCTTGCTCTCCGGCGCCTTGCTCATAAACTTCTCGTTGTGCAGCATGCCGTTGACACGGGCAAGCTCGCCCTGCAGACGCTTCTCCTCTTTTTCCAGACGCTCGATTTCCTTATTCAAATCGACCAGCTCTGCAAAAGGGATGTACAGCGTTGCGTTCGGGATAACAACGGAAACCGCATCGTCTGCAATGCCGTTTTTATCCGCCTGACATGTCACTTCGGAAGCTCCCGCCAGAGACGCAAAGAACAGGGTTCCTCTTTCAAAGGTATCCAGAATCTCCTGTCTGTCGCTGACTACAAATACATGGGCTTTCTTGGACGGCGGAACATTCATATCGCTGCGCACATTACGGATACCGCGCACTGCTTCCTTGATGATTTCCGTTTCATGCTCTTCCTGCTCAAAGCAGCGGCTTTCCTGATATACCGGCCAGGAGGATATCATGATGGATTCCTCTTCAGACTGCAGCGTGCAGAAAATCTCTTCCGTAATGAAAGGCATATACGGATGAAGCAGCTTTAATGCATCGATCAGAACTGTCTTTAACGTCCACAGAGCCGCATTCTGGCTGTCCGCATCGTCTGTCGCATACAGGCGGGGCTTCACCATCTCAATGTACCAGTCGCAGAACTCATCCCAGATAAAGTCGTAAACCTTCTGTACTGCAACGCCCAGCTCGAAGTTTTCCATATTATCAGTCACTTCGCGCACCACGTTGTTTAACTTGGACAAAATCCACTTATCCGCAGGCTCCAGATGCTTATCCGCATCTGCCGGTATTTCCTTACCATCCATATTCATCATAATGAAACGGGATGCGTTCCATACCTTATTTGCAAAGTTTCTGTTCGCCTCCACGCGCTCGATATAAAAACGCATATCGTTACCCGGAGCATTTCCTGTTATCAGCGTCAGGCGCAGCGCATCCGCACCGTACTTGTCGATGATTTCCAGCGGATCAATACCGTTTCCTAAGGATTTACTCATCTTACGTCCCTGGGAATCGCGCACAAGTCCGTGGAATAAAACGGTCTTAAACGGCTTTTCTCCCATCTGCTCATATCCGGAGAATATCATACGGATAACCCAGAAGAAAATAATGTCATAACCGGTTACCAGCACATCCGTAGGATAGAAATATTCCAGCTCCTTTGTCTTTTCCGGCCATCCCAGCGTGGAAAAGGGCCACAGCGCAGAAGAAAACCATGTATCCAGAGTATCCGGGTCCTGCGTGAAATGCGTGCATCCGCACTTGGGGCATACGCCCGGCGTCTCACGGGCAACGACGGTCTCTCCGCACTCATCACAGTAATAAGCCGGAATCCGGTGTCCCCACCAGAGCTGTCTGGAAATACACCAGTCTTTGATATTATCCGTCCAGTTATAATAAATCTTCTCCATCCTTTCAGGGATAAGCTGGACTTCCTTATTCTGAACCGCTTCTACCGCAGGCTTTATGAGCTCGTCCATCTTCACAAACCACTGCTTCTTTATCATCGGCTCTATCGTCGTGCGGCAGCGGTCATGAATGCCTACATTATGGCTGTAATCCTCGATATAAACGAGAAGTCCCATCTCATCCAGCTCTTTTACGATAGCCTTTCTCGCCTCATAGCGGTCCATGCCCGCAAACTTGCCGCCGTTCTCATTGATGGTCGCATCATCGTTTAAGATATTTATCTGCTCTAAGTTATGGCGTTTTCCTACCTCAAAGTCATTCGGGTCATGGGCGGGTGTTATCTTTACCACACCTGTACCAAACTCCATATCCACATAGGAATCCGCAACGACAGGAATTTCCCTGTTTACAATAGGAAGCAGCAGCTTTTTGCCTATCAGATCCTGATATCTTCCATCTTCAGGATTTACGGCAACTGCGGTATCGCCCAGCATCGTTTCCGGCCTGGTCGTTGCAAATTCTACAAAACGGGTCGTGCTCACGCTGCCGTCCTCTTCTATCAGAGGATATTTAATGTGCCAGAAATGACCTGCCTGCTCCTCATATATGACCTCTGCATCAGAAATAGAAGTTTTACATACCGGACACCAGTTACCGATCCGGTTTCCTTTATAAATCCATCCTTTCTCATGCATCCGGCAAAATACTTCCGTAACCGCCTTATTGCTGCCCTCGTCCATCGTAAAACGGGTACGGTCCCAGTCACAGGAGGAACCCAGCTTCTTTAACTGATTGATGATACGGCCGCCGAACTCGTCCTTCCACTCCCATGCGCGCTTTAAAAATCCATCCCGTCCCAGGTCGT